>JAOARW010000046.1 GCA_025210475.1 Carboxylicivirga sp.
CGGGGTTCCACCTCTTCCCATTCCGAACAGAGAAGTTAAGCCCGATAGCGCCGATGGTACTGCGTAGAAGTGGGAGAGTAGGTCGCCGCCTTTTTTTAGAGAAACCTCTTATTCATTCGAATAAGGGGTTTTTTGCGTTTAGGGGGTTTCTATTGACAAGAAGTTCATCATTTTGATTTGACTTTAATAAAGGAATACATTATTTAGTAGCTTAAATCAATTTTTTATTCGATGAAACTAATTCCAATTTTACTGCTAACCCTCCTTTGTTCATGTCAAAGTCATCAAACAAATGAACAATCGCATGCTCATTCCTTTTCATTTGTGATTGAAACAATATTACCAGGTACGTCTAATAAAGTATACGACCATCTAACCGGTGATATTAGCGCATGGTGGGATCATACTTTCTCTAATAATCCATCTAAACTATATATTGAAGCAAAACCTGGTGGTGGCTTTTACGAGATCTTTGATGAGTCTGGGGATGGTGTGAGGCACGCTGTCGTTACCGGAGCTCACCGTGGTAAAATGTTAAGAATGGAAGGCCCGTTGGGCTTGGCAGGTCATGCCTTAACATTGGTTACAACTTACCATCTGAGTGAGCAGAATGATTCAACTATTTTGAAAGTTGAAGTTCATGGATCAGGTGAATTTAATAAGGAATGGCCTGAAGTAATTGAGAATGTTTGGAATCATTTTATCATTGAACAGTTTAAACCCTATTATGAGAATATGTAACGTAGCCTAATGTGGCTATTAAATAAGTGCTGTTTAAAAGATAATTTAATAACACCCGACCTGATTAATTTATGTCGGGTGCTATAGCGCCAGTGTATTAAATATTTGTTTTTAAAAAATCAGCGATGTTTTCATCCGATGGTCGAGGTGCATCTATGGTGATAATCTTCCCCTCTTTATCAATAAGCATGAATCTTGGGATAGAATTAATCGAATAAGCTTTCGTCACATCAGAGTCAAAAGCTTTGTCAGCCATTAACTGAACCCCTTTTAATTGCTCATTATTGACATAGTCAATCCATTTTTGTTTGTCCTTAGGTTTATCAACTGAAATGCTGAGAAAAGTTACTGGCTGACCATGAAATTTCTTTTCTAATTCTTTTAAAGCCGGTATTTCTCCTTTACAAGGTCCACACCAGGTTGCCCATACATCTACATATACCAGGGTACCTTTATAATCTGATAATTTATGTTCTTTGCCATTGATATCTTTACCGGAAAAGTCAATGGCATCCAGGCCTTTTTCAAAGTCGCGAATGGTCATTTCAAATGCCTTTACTTTATGTTTAAGGTAATCGGTCAGAAGGTATGGTTCAATTTTCTTTTTAAATGAAATGTATTCATCATCGTAGGCCTTATACTTATTGATGTTATTGGCACCATAATATCCTTTTAACAATGGCTCTGGAATTTGATCAATTGCCACTTTGAGCCACTCGGAACGTGCTGGCTTTTTAGCCAACGACATAATTGCAAACATGGAATAAAGATTGGTGTAATCATATCCGATTGGCAACTCTAACAAGCGTGCTGATTTTGGGGCGCGTTGTTTTTTTAGATAGTCATAATAAGCAGGATAATCTTTAGGCTCAGGATGAATATTTCGCGGTGTATAGATAAAATTCAATGCCGCCAGGTTTAAATCGGTTTCCACCAGTAGGGTCATTAACTCATCAAAGCTCTTATCACCGGTATTTATTATTGATTGAAATGCCTTGCTTTGTTCCACAAACTGGGGCAGTACCGGAAAAAAATTGGTGTAGTCTGTAAAATTATATCCGAAGCCATGTGAATAAGTAAATAATGTATCAACCTGTTGATTCCATTTTGATAATAAATCGTTTTTAGCACTATTACTTGCCAGCAACTCATAAGAGCCTTCACTTATTTTAATTTCCAATTTCGTACCTTTTTCCAGGTATAGTCTTTTAAGATTATGATCTTTTCGAAACTTACGTTTATATTGATCATTACTGTTAATGACATTAACTACAAACAAGCCCGACTGGTCAACAACAGGAGCAAAACCAAAGTTTCCGTCCTTACTTAAGTGGCTTACGGCAACCGTTTGAGTTGAGCCGTGCTGTACCTTGCATAAATGTATTTCCCGTCCTTCTTTTTCACCTGAATACTGACCTTTAATAATTGCATAATCAGTGTTTTTAATTGTGCATGAGGCTAGTATTAGAGCAAACAAAGCCATTGCTGCTAAGAATTTCATACAGTTAGTTTTTTAAGAATTAAAAGATTAAATAGCAATCAGAAGTTTAATATGCTTCTGATTGCAATAGATATCAACACTAATAATTTTCTAAGAAATCAACGACTTTACCAAATTTGTTTTCATAGGCTTCAACTACATCCAGAACTTCACCATCCAAATCAATGTTCATGATGTAGACACTTCCCGATTCAGCATCGTTGGAACCATCATTCACCCCAATGTATAGCCTTTTGTCATCTGCTGATACTTCCATATGGTTAATGATTGCTTCTTCTTCCAATTCGTAAGAGTATAGAACTTTATTAGCTACCACATCATAGGTAAATATCTTATTAGCATAGGCATATAATAGTACCTGTTTGCTATTAAGAAATTCGAAGGTAGTGGCATTATCCAAATCTTCACCAGTCATTTCCTTTTTGAACGCGGCCTCTTTATTAAGAAGCCCCAGAATGAATTTTTGATTGGTTGCTGCATCTTCAAATACGCCCATGGCATAATCACTTACTTTTTTTCCATAGATGGCGCTTAAGCCCGTATTACTTCTATCAAAGGCAGGTTCAGGATCATCCGGTCCTGGCTGTTCGGGCGGGTATTGACTGATTCTTGACCCCCAGTCATCAATTTCGCAAAATCCGGTTGTTGTGGGATTAAATAAGATGTATCCCAGGAATTTGAATGGAGCCTTAAAATTTGAACTTACATCTTCAAAGGAGTAAACAAAGCTACACTCTTCTCCAAAATAGCCTCCCGGTTGAAAAGTAGTGTATAGTTGATTATTAGCATGTATACCTGTAGTGCGCGGAAAGCCAAATTCTGATGTATGCTGACCTATTTTACCACTAACAGATGTAGGTGGTGTTAGTCTCACAAATGCATCCACAACATTAATAGTTTTCTCAAAATTGCTGCCTTTAACATAAGCACCCAATTGATTATCATTGCAATAAATAGCAACGCGATAAGGTTTTCCCGTTCTACCATATTCGTTAATACCAACAATGCTAACAGGATTTGTTCCCACTGCATCATTGTTATTTTTTACTTTATAAGCTTCAAAATCGCTTAACCCATCTGCTTCCCCGCGTAAAATAGAAACCTGCGCATAGCCTTCTTTATTACTTAGAACCTGCAATCCATCGGGAAAGCCCTTCACATCAAGTGTGGAACGAGAATCGTAATAAATACCAGTTGAAGTATCGGTGGCCTTAAAGACAAGTACGTAATTGTTAGGATCCAATTTTAATGAATCCAAATCCAATTCTTTTGAAAAAGCCAAAGTATCGGCACGAAGCATTTGTGCTTTGGGTTCATAGGCGTACCATACATACTCCAACACACTTTCATCATCAAGCAACTTTTGTTCAATGCTTGGTGTGATGCTAAAAGGAGCTTCACTTAAAGCTGTATACTCACTCATGATATCGCTAATTATCACTTCGTTCAAAGGTGAATAATCATAGGTTCCTTTATCCTCTGTACATGCAGATGCTATCAGGATTAATACGATTACGGATTGTATTATCTTTTTCATTTTTTCAGTTTTACCAAGGTTCAACACGGTTTCCATTCTCGTCATACACTTCATTTGCTTCCAGGTACTCATTCATTGGAGCCCGCCAACTTCGGATCTCCCAATAACCACCTACAGCGTAGTAATCGTTTCTTGTGTGAGGTACAATTTTTCCTCCATTGGTCATCAATATAACTTTGTGCTTTGCTTTGGAGTATGGTCCCAAATGTCCATATAAAAATTGATCCCAAATTTCAGGTTTTGTTACATCATTATAGATAAGTATCCGAGCATGGGTTCTACCTTCTAATCCCAGTGTAAAGTCATCGTTCTCTGCTAGATTAAGGTATAGAGAGAGGGGCTCTTCACCTAATGATTCATGATTTAGTATAACTACAGGAAAAGAAGTATTTACCGTATCTGCTTCCATGGTGTACTGCCCCTCCAAAGGTTCGTAATGAACTGATTCGTCAGTAGTTGATTCACCTGGATTAACCTCCACTTTATAGTTGCGATCCAATGATGATATTCGCCCCAATACATTTACCTGCAACCATATAGTATCCTTTTCTTTATAGTCAGGGTGATCGATCGGAAGACCACCAAAGGAGTATGTTACACTATCACCTTCGTATTTTAACCAATTAAACCAACTGGTATGATAAAGACTGTAATCTGTTTTCTCCAGTTGAAAATAGACTGCATCTGGTTCTGTAAAGTTTGTTAAGTCGGATTCTTCGCAACTTAAAAAAAATACAAAGCCCAACATTAGGTATATATAATTTCTCATAACTGTTCTAATTAATTAATCCACGTTCTTTTTCTGCATCCGGAATAGGGAGAACAAATTTTCCATCATCCGTCATATTACCATTTACCAACTGATTAAGACGTTTGTAGTAATAAAACAGTTGGCCTTCGCCAACGAGTTCCTTGAGATATTCAGCTTCAATTTCTTGTTGAAGAGTGTTGCCTGGTGCCATCGCCTTTAAACCTCTCATTCGCCTCAAGGTTTTCAGGTGCTCCCAGCTATCTGCACATTCTGCAATGATCAGGTACATTTCGGCTATTTTCAACAGAGGAATTCTATTAACATTATTATTGGGGGAGTAATCATATTTTGCCAGATAATAATTAATCCCATCCTGGTTGAGAGCAAACAACTTATTTAAGCGAACGTCAGCAACACCACCATATTTATCTGTTTCATAAATTTGGTTTCGTTTTGCTTCATTAAGTTCAAGTATATTCTTTGAGCTTTCGTTTTGGCTTATTTTATAATATCTTTCATTGACACTTTCTAATATGTCTCTTTTGTATAATGAAAACAGATACTCCTGGGCCATATAGTTCATGGCAAAGAAACTGGTTGATTGTTCCCCAATGGTTTGTGAATCATTCAAAGCAAAGCGTTGACAATTAATTACATCATTGGCATATTTGTATGCTTCGGTTTTATCTTCTTCACCGCCTCTATAAAGATGCACTCTCGCCAATGTTCCCAATACAGCATAATAATTCAGACGCTCTTTTCGATATAACAAAAAGCTGGATTCACTAATTTGCTCATCGATTGAAGTCGATCCCAATATATTTTCTTCATAGGTTTCGAAGGCTGGTCCAATTGGATCGTAATCTTTTAAATAAGATTCGGCCTCCAACAAGTCATCAATAACCCGCTGCAGTACCTCACCAACACTTAATTGGGGAAATGGAACGGTTGTAACAGCATTCACATATGGTATGGCTGGCGTTTCAAGTCCCTTTATTGGAGCAGGAGCAAAGTTACGTAGCAGGTCGAAGTGAATATACGCCCTTAAGGCCAAGGTTTCACCCTTAATTATTTCATAGATACCGTCGCTAAAGATAGCCTGCTTATCATCGATGTGCTCCAATAGGTTGTTAATATTGGCAATGGATGAGTAGTTGACCGACCATAAATTGTTAATTCTTGCTTCGTTACCAGAGTGCTCATAATCATACAGCCAGGCCTTGTGATAGTTGTGATTATTAACCGTAACACTGGTGTAAGATCCACCCAAAACTTCCATAAAAGCGAGTGTGCCTTCAGCGCCATAAGCACTATTATCGGCCATTTGAGTATAAATACCAATTAAAGCGCGCATAAACCCACCTTCGGTATCGAATAGAACATCGGTTTTTACCTGTGTTTTGGGTTGCACATCAAACCAGTCTTCACAAGATGCAAGACTCGCCGTGAAGACCAAAACCATTATATAAACTATATATTTCTTCATGTTTCTTTCTTTTAGAATCGTGCTTGTATACCAAGTGAAAAACTACGGGCAAATGGATAGTTAATTCCTCGCTCAGCTTTAACCGTAGAAGCCCTGAAAATATCATTCATGTAAAACAACATTTTGAGGCGTTTCATGCCTACCTTTTCAGCTATACGCTTATTAAACTCATAAGACGCATTAACCGTTGCCAATTCCAGAAAACTATAATCCTGAATAAAGCGTGACGTTGGTTTGGTATAACTACCATCTTTAATATCCTTATAAAAGCTCAGATCACCAGGGTTTTCCCACCGGGCTTCCAAAACTCTGCGATCAACATTGTATGCCGGATCTGCATTTTCTACCCGATCTACAAGAGTTTGGTTGTAATGCTGACCACCTACACGGTACCTGAAAACAACATTCATTAAAAATCCTTTGTAAACGATGTTAGTACCAAAATTACCAAACAGATCAGGGTTGCTATCGCCGCAAACCATCATATTATCGGTATCCCAAACCAATGTGGTACCCCCATCTTTGGTAACAAAAATTTCTCTGCCGGTTGCCGGATCAATACCCAAGGATTTATTTGTCCAGATAGCGGACATTGACTGGCCTTCAACATAACGCACTCTTGGTTTAGTACCTCCCGCGCTGGCCTGATCCTGTTCTGAATTAAATTCCTCCAGTGAATCAGATAACTTCAATAAAGTGTTTTCGTTATGAACTGCGTTTCCATATACCGACCAGTTAAATCCGCCTTTATTGCGAATAATATCATAACGTAGTGATAGTTCAATGCCTTCATTACGAGCTTCTCCAAGGTTTTCCTTGTATTGCGAGAAACCCAGTGAAGGTGCCAGATCAATATCAATCAAAAGGTCTTTTGAAATGTCATTGTAATAATTAACAGTTGCCGACAAACGATTATTAAAGATAACCATATCAAGTCCCAGGTTGCGCTTTAGAGTTTGTTGCCACGATAAGTATTCATTTCCCATGGCCATTAAAGTTGCACCAGCTTCGAATCGATGAACTAAATCAGTACGGTAATTATACATCATCATAGCCTGGTAAGGATTGAACTCTACGCTTCCTGTAGAACCATACGATCCTCTGATCTTAAGTTGATTGATTAATTTTGATTCTTTAAACAGGTTTTCATTGTGCAAATTCCAGCCGGTACCAATCGCCCAGAAGGGAGCCCAGCGTTTATCTGCACCAAAAGCCGAAGAACCATCTGTACGATACGACATATCGAGCAGAAAACGGTTGTCATAGCTGTAGTTGATATTTCCTGAAATACCTAATAACCTCGATGTAAACTCAGAGCCGGAAGGCTTTCCGTCGGCCTGGTATTGAATAGCAAAGTCAATATTATCCATATCTTCATTAGGAAATCCTTGTGCCAGGAATGACATGTTTTCAAAATGCTCTTCACTGGCATTAAATATCCCGTTGGCATTAATAACATGTTTGTTTATTTGTTTGAAATAGTTTAACACGACATTGGACTCCCACCTGAATAGCTCACCTCGTTCAGTATAATATTCTCCTTTTTTATTGACATCATTCTGATTGGCAAAATCCGTATGTATACCAGGCTTAAATTTATCAAGCGAGTTAAAGCGTTTAATAACCGATACGGATCCCTTTAACCTAAAGTCATCGGTCATTCGCCAATCAATATCAAAATTGTTTATCAGCTCATCGTATTTATTCTCATCAATTGTGTTTAGGGTAGTATTGTATAAAGGGTTATACACTTTACTATAATCGAAATTTTCTAATACGTATGCGTACTCGCCTAAATCATTTTTGTAGCGATAATAGGGATTTAGCCGGGCATAAGTACTAAAGCTACCATAGGGCGAGTTAACAGCCTTTACATTGTCATAGGTTAACTTGTTTCTTAAAATCAGGTTCTTGTAGGTATACTGTAGTTTCAGGCCAATACCCATTCGATCACGTCCCGATTCTTTCATTATACCATTTTGATCATTGTAATTCAGATCAATGCCATAGCGGATTTCATCATTACCTCCTTCTAATAATAAAGAATGTTTATGGCTAAGAGCTGTAGTTTCTACTGGTTTGTTAAGCCAGTAGGTGTTGTAACCCTGTGATACCAATTTAAGTTTTTCATTGTATCGCTGCTGAGTTTGCTCAATACCATTAACCAAACCGGCAGCATCGTACAAACCTGCTGCAACTTCCAGTTCTAATTTCTCTGTAGCATTGAGCAAATCGTAGTCGGATAAATCGGCACCGGAGAATGTAAAGTCGCCTTTGTAGCTAACGGCCATTTTTCCTCCTTCGGGAGCCAAGGTTTCAATAACAACTACACCATTGGCAGCCCGTGAACCATAAATAGCTGTTGCCGCAGCATCCTTCAAAATGGTTACCGAACGTACACGATAGGGGTCAAGGTCATAAACCTTCTCAACGGTCACTTCAAAGCCATCTAAAATAAAGGTTGGCATATTGGGTTTTCCTTCATATTCTCCCTGTATATCTACACTGGCAGAACCTCGAATCTGAAAATCAGGCATTGCATTCGGATTTGAACCCTCCAAGGTATTTTCGATCTGCATAAAAGAAGGATCTACTAACTGAATAGATTGCAGCACATTTTGATTGCTGGCCTGTATTAATTCATCGGCAGATATGGTAACAGCTGATCCTGTAAAACTCTCTTTGGTTTGATTAAAATAACCTGTAACAACAACATCACCAATTTCGCTGACTTTGGTTTTTAGTTGTATGTGTATTTCAGTACGTCCATTAATGGCAATGGTTTGTTTTTCAAAACCAATAAATGTAAATGCCAGGGTTGCATTTTTGTCGACTACTTTTAGTTCGTAATTACCATCATTATCGCTTATGGTTCCATTATTATACTCAACTACAATAATGTTTACCCCCGGAATTGGCAAGCCTTTTTCATCGGTTATCTTTCCCTTTACAATGATATCATTTTGTATAAAATCAGGTTTAGCTGGTTTGATAATGATTACATCATCAATCACGCGCCATGTTAAGCCACTGTTTTTCAAACATGCAGTTAATACCGATTCGATAGTTTCGTTATCAACGTTTAACGAAACACTTGCTACACGAGCAATATCTTCTTCATTAAAAATAAAAGTAAACTCACTTTGTTGCCTGATCTCTTTAAAAACCTGCTTCACCGATGCATTTTGCAGATCCAGTTTTAAGCGTGCTTCCTGGCTGTAAGTATTAGCCGAAATCTGCCAAAGTGCAACGAACATAATGAAAAGGGTCAATTTCATAATCCTCCAAATTTTAGGCGTACCTCTCTCATCCGGGTACAATAATTCCCGATTTTTTTTCATAGATTTGTTATTGAATGATTAACAATTAGCCTAAGACATTATCTCTTAGGCTCAAGCAGGGAGTGTTGCACCACTTCCTGTTTTTTTATTTATGCGCTATAACTTCTATTTGTGATCCGTTGATCGTGAAATTAATTTTTTCTGTTATTTCAAGCATATCCAATATTGAATCGAGCTGTTCGTAACGCCGTACATCAACACTGAAATGGAGGTTTTTAATAACCTCAGTTTGATAAGTAACTTCTACCCCATACCAACGCGACAAGGATTTCATAATATCCTCCAAGCGCTCTCCTTCAAAAACAAATCGACCTTCTTTCCATGCGATATATGGGTATACATCTATCTTCTTAACTTCAATTTTTTCGTTAAGATTATCAGATATAAGTAAATGATTGGGTTCCAGAAGCCGTTCTCTGCCATTGGCCGACTTCCACAGTATACTTCCTTCAACAAGAACAATTTGCAAATTGTTTTCGTCCGGATAAGCTTTAATATTAAATTGTGTTCCCAATACTTCAATTTCACGTTTATCAGGCAGTTGTACAATAAATGGTCGGGATTTATCATGGGCCACTTCCAGGTACACTTCGCCCTCGGCTTGTATTTGACGCTTATTAGCTTTGAATGGGTGCATAAAGTTAACTTTGCTGCCTGCATTCATCCATACTTTTGTGCCATCTGATAAAACAAATTGATATTCAGATTGTAATGGTACTTCCACTGTCATGTGCACAGGTTCTATGTTGTCGGCATAGGATATTTGTCCGGATTCAACTTTAGCAATTAGTTCTTTATTATTTTCAATTTCGGTTGAAACGGAATCGCTTAACTTGACAATGTTATTGCTGTCAACCTGTAAAAAAGCAGCGCTTACACCTGGCGTTATTCTTTGCTGGGCGATCGTTTGGGGAGTAGGAGTTGTATCGTTTAAGAAAAATATTGTAACACCAACGGATAATAATAAAATAGCAATGGCAGCAATCTTTAGCACGGGAAGTAATATGCTTCGTTTTTTTGAAAGCTTGTTGTTTTCAAAATTGTTCCATGCTTTTTCAACATCAAATTGTTTGTAGATATTTAAATCATGCCATAGGTTTTCTTTATCCTTCAGTTGATTTAATAGTTCTTGCTTTTTTTCACTATTCAGAATCCATTTCTTTAATAACATTTCCTCTTCCTCAGCAGTATTATTGCTGAGGTGTCGGCTGATTATTTTTGCGATTTTAAACAGATTCATTTCTTGCTATTTTTGAGTATGACAAGCGAAAAATAAAATGAGGTGAAACGTAAACGAAAAAAAATACTTTTTTTACAGTTTAAGAATCATTATCAGGGAGAACAAGTGCTTGAGCTCGTCTTTTAAAATTGATCGGGCTCGTTTTTTATGTGTTTTTACCGAATTAACAGAGATGTTTAATCGCAATGCAACTTCGTGCTCTCTAAGCTGCGTCAGATAACTCAATTCGAACACTTCTCGTGCTCTTTGCGGCAGGCGTTCGATGCTTTGCATGATTTCTCTGTACACTTCCGATTTAACCAAACGTAAGGATTCATCTTCTTCCCAGGTATCTGTGTTTAATTCGTGTTCCTGGTATTTTTGAAAATGATCATTACTTCGAAGTATATTTAAACTGCGGTTTCGCACCATTGCATATAAATAGCCCTGAAGTTTAGCTGAATCGTTGAGTTTGGGTGCTTTCTCCCAAATTTGAGAGAATACATCCTGCACGGTGTCTTCTACCAGACGGCCATCTTTTAAATATTCATGTGCAAAGAAACACAGACTCCGGTAATAATGATTATATATCACCTTGAAGGAATCAAGATCATGTTTCAAAAGGAAGCTTTCTGATGCTTTTATTAAATTATCATTCTCCAAATTAATTGTATGTTATATTAACACTGATATTAATGCCGGGAATTGATTATGAACTTGCTAAAAATAGAAACAATTTTCAGTGATGCAAAATTATAAAGGTTAAGCATCAGTTTTATACGCATAAAAAAAGGGAACCAGATGGCTCCCTTTTAAATATCTATAATTGATGGTTATTACATCATACCTGGCATGCCGCCACCCATTCCTGGAGCGCCCATCGGAGGCATAGCCGGAGCTTCTTCTTTTTCTTCAACTAATACACACTCGGTAGTTAAGAACATACCTGCAATGGAAGCAGCGTTCTCAAGAGCGATACGTGTTACTTTGGCAGGATCGATTACACCACTTTCCAATAAGTTTTCGTAACGGTCGAAACGAGCATTGTATCCGAAGTCACCTTCGCCTTCAGCTACTTTCTGTACCACAACCGCACCTTCTTTACCAGCGTTGAAAACAATCTGACGCAATGGCTCTTCGATGGCACGCTTGATAATTTCAATACCTGTTTGCTCATCTTCTGTCTCACCATTAATGTCAGCTAAAGCAGCGATAGAGCGGATGTAAGTAACACCACCACCAGGAACGATACCTTCTTCAACAGCAGCACGCGTTGCACTTAAAGCATCATCCACACGGTCTTTCTTCTCTTTCATCTCAACTTCAGAAGCTGCACCAACGTACAATACGGCCACACCACCAGCAATTTTAGCTAAACGCTCTTGCAATTTCTCGCGGTCGTAATCAGATGTTGTATTAGCAATCTGAGCTTTAATTTGGTTAGCACGTGAATCAATCGCTTCTTTCTCACCAGCACCATTTACAACAGTTGTATTTTCTTTGTCGATGGTTACTTTTTCAGCCTGTCCTAACATGTCGATTGTAGCACCTTCCAGTTTCAAACCAGTTTCTTCAGAGATAACTGTACCACCAGTAAGAATGGCTAAATCCTGTAACATTTCTTTACGACGATCACCAAAACCAGGCGCTTTAACAGCTGCTACTTTTAAACGACCCTGAAGACGGTTAACAACTAATGTTGCCAATGCTTCACCATCTACATCTTCAGCAATAATCATTAATGGACGACCCGACTGAGCTGTTTGCTCCAATACAGGAAGAAGATCTTTCATCGTAGAAATCTTCTTGTCGTGAATTAAGATGAAAGGATTTTCAAGGTCAGCTTCCATCTTTTCAGTATCAGTTACAAAGTAAGGAGAGATATAACCACGGTCGAACTGCATACCTTCTACAACTTCAACAGTTGTTTCAGTACCTTTAGCTTCTTCAACAGTGATAACACCTTCTTTGCTTACTCTTTCCATGGCCTCAGCAATCAACTTACCAATTTCATTATCGTTGTTAGCCGAAATGGTCGCAACCTGCTCAATTTTCTCGCTGTGCTCACCAACTTCCTGAGATTGTGATTTGATGTTACCTACGATAGCAGCTACAGCCTTGTCAATACCCTTTTTTAATTCCATTGGGTTAGCACCAGCTGTTACGTTTTTCAAACCAACGTTAATAATTGACTGAGCTAATACAGTAGCAGTTGTTGTTCCGTCACCAGCATCGTCACCAGTTTTTGAAGCTACCTCTTTTACCATTTGCGCACCCATGTTTGCATAAGGATCAGATAACTCAACTTCTTTTGCTACAGATACACCATCTTTAGTGATTGAAGGTGCACCAAATTTACGATCGATAACCACGTTACGACCTTTAGGACCTAACGTTACTTTAACTGCATCAGCCAACGCGTCAACACCTTCTTTTAACAGGTCACGCGCTTCAATATTGAATTTTATTTCTTTAGCCATTTTATGTCTATTTTAAATATTCAGGATTAATAATTACAGGATGTAAAGAACATCAGACTGAGAGATTAACAGGTAATCTTCGCCTTCAACATTTAATTCAGTACCGCCATATTTTCCGTACAATACAACGTCGCCCACTTTAACTTCCATAGCTTCGTCTTTTTTAGCATCACCCACTAATACGACTGTACCCTGCAATGGCTTTTCTTTGGCTGAATCAGGAATGATAATTCCGCTTGCTGTTGTTGTTTCAGCTGCCTGTGGCTTAACCAAAATTTTACCGGCTAAGATTCTTCCTTTTAATTCTGACATATCTATTAATTTTTAATGTTGTTTTAATTTTTAACGATTGCTTTTTTCTCACAAAGTATGCCAAAGCAATTTATGACATATTTTTATAAGATTCACTGACTTTTTTGCAGGCACCTGACATTAACTGCCAAAGTGATTGGTCATAATTGCAGATGCCAAAATTCAGGACATAAAAAAAGTGTCAGATTTGAACCTGACACTTTTATATATCTTACGATTTGACGACTATTAGTTGCCGCCTTCTTCTGTAGTTTCTGTAGAATTTTCACCTTCAGCCGGAGTAGGGAAGGCAGGAACTTCTTGTTGTGCTGGTAATGTACTGATTTTCTCATCAATTTCAGCACCACCCATTTGCTCTTTTGGTAAAACCATTACGGCAACAAACGAAAGTACTAATAAAGCACAGGCCAATGTCCAGGTTGCTTTTTCAAGAAAATCGGTTGTTTTACGTACACCCATCACCTGGTTTTGTGATGAGAAGTTAGAGGCTAAACCACCACCTTTAGAGTTTTGAACCAATACAATCAGGATCAAAAGAATGCTTACTAAAATTACTAGTATAGAAACAAAAGAATACATATCTCGCTTAATTATTTAATTTGTTAATTTTTCTAAGTCACTAATTCGACGTGCAAAGTAAGCATTTTTTTCGGGATATTTCAAACGAAGCTTTTCATATATCCCAATTGCTTTGTCGTAGTGCTTTTGCTTAATAAAAATATTAGCCAGAGTTTCGGACATTAAATCATCACCATCATCATCAGGCTCTTGTTTTTGTATTGTTTGTGAGTTATTTAAGCTAATTTCATTTTTAATGGTCGGGATAATTCGAGGCGAATCGATCGACAGAAAATTATCAATAATTTGTTGCGACTTTTTCTTAACTGGTTTTTCTTCGCTTTCAGCCGGGGCATGACGAAGCATGGTTAACCAGTCGGAGAAGGAGTGACTTTCGTCCGCTTTTTCTTCAGGTCGCACACTGTCTTTTAGTTCATAACCAACAATTTCTGATGACTCGTAACCCAGAAAATCAGCACTGGGCATAACCATGGCAGCACTTTCTTCTTCCGTCTTTTTGTCGGAATGAAGTGAGAAATCAATTTGACTGCCATCTTCGGTCTCAAAAGTATCATCGGTTTGAAAATAATCATTGATGGATGAAACTTTGGTAGTGATACCGACCGTTGATTTTTTACGTTCTGGCTTTGGCTCCTCTACTTCTTTAGCGGCAACAGGTAATTCCTCCGAAGTTTCAACTTGTGTTTCTTCAAGCTTCGGAATGGTATTTTCATGAATCAGATCAAAAAGACGCTTACGGTCCGGTATGTAAGCTGCCGATTGTTTTAGCTCTCCATTGAAACGAACATGTTCGATGGCATGTAGGTTTTTAACCAGCAGCATGCGTGCCGTCTGAAACCATGGAAATTCATCCACAATCTCGTTCAAAGCAGGCAACGAATCTTCATTCAATAATTCTGGTTGTGCTACTAAGTCAAAAAACGCTGTTTTCTTCATAAAACTTTTATGCTTTCAATTTTACCAATCAGCAAATGACTTGTTGAAGATATTTTCTGTTAATTCTTCAATCATTTCATTGGTTAGTTCTGTTTCAACCGCATTAATGTTTTGCTCTGATGGAAAATCGCGGAAGGCTGAAAAACTACTTTCCCAATTTTTCTGCGGGTCCTTGTAGTTTTTAAATCGCACTTTAATGGTCATTGATAAACGTGTTTCGGCTGAAACAGCATCGGACTGAATGGCCATTGGTCGCACGCTATAGCCGGTTATTGTTCCTGAGAAATGGACATCGCCGGTACCATTCACCAGGCTTAGGCGCGATTCATTCGAAATACGATCTTTCAAGCCTTCGGTTAAGTTCTGACTTAATACCGGGTTAATTAATGGCGCCCTGTTTTCGAAATACTGTACCGAAAAGGTATTCAGGTTTTCAGGAATTGAAGCACCATTCATACCTACACTTATTGAACAGGCATGAAGAATCAATGCCAAAAGTGCAATTGTTATAATATTTAGTGTTCTCATCTTTCTATTTGATATTCTTTGATTTTACGATATAAGGTACGTTCCGAAATACCCAATTCTACAGCAGCCTGTTTACGGCGGCCATTGTATTTATCTAAAGCTTTTCTGATCAATTCAATTTCTTTATCGGCCAGTGATAATGACTCTTCCACAAATTCTTCGGTATCCTGAATGCTGTCGTGGTGTTCTTCTTTAATTGGAGAAGAATAAGTCATTGGTTGCACATTATTGTTGCTTGCAACGTAGTCGCCATCTTCACTTTGGTAAAGCTTTTGGATAATTTGTGCATGTTCACCTTCTGCATTCACCCGCCCATTTTCCATCATGTCCAATACCAGCTTTTTAAGGTCATTCATGTCATTCTTCATATCGAATAACACTTTGTACAGAATTTCCCTTTCGTTGCTAAAGTCAGACTCGGGCTGTTTCTGATTGGTAATTACAGCCGGCAGGTTATCGCCCGAATGAAATGGTAGGTATTTGGATATGGCCTCACCATTAATTTCACGTTGTTGCTCAATCACCGAAATTTGTTCGGTAATATTCTTTAATTGTCGGATATTACCCGGCCAGCGGTAGCGCAATAGCAAATCTTTGGCATCGTCGGATAAGCGGATGGCCGGCATGCGATAACGTGTGGCAAAATCGTTGGCAAACTTTCTGAATAATAAATAGATATCATCAGATCGATCGCGCAAAGGCGGAATGTTAATGGGAACACTGTTTAAGCGATAAAACAAGTCTTCGCGAAACTTACCTTCCTTAATTGCTTTTTCCATATTAACATTAGTGGCAGCCACAACACGAACATCGGTTTTCAGAACTTTTGATGAACCAACTTTAATAAACTCACCGGCTTCAAGCACCCTTAAAAGGCGCACCTGTGTATTTAATGGTAATTCACCTATTTCATCAAGAAAGATGGTACCACCATTGGCTTCTTCAAAATAACCTTTTCGATCAGACAAAGCACCTGTAAATGCCCCTTTCTCGTGTCCGAATAGTTCCGAATCAATTGTTCCTTCGGGAATGGCTCCACAGTTAACTGCGATGTACGAACCATGTTTCCGTGCACTCGATTGGTGAATAATTTGCGGAAATACTTCTTTTCCTGTTCCACTTTCTCCGGTTATCAGAACCGATAAATCGGTGGGAGCAACCTGCACCGCAACATCAATGGCCCGGTTTAGCCCAAACGAATTACCAATAATTCCGAAACGTTGTTTGATTTGCTGTATATCCATTCTGACTAATCTGATCTCTTTCGTTTAACCAATTCGCGGATTCTATTCATTAGAATAAAAAACCTGCAATAATTGCAGGCCTGCCTGACAAAGTTACAATTCTGCATGAATTGAGTTCAATGAAGCTTAACAAATTTTGTTAAAATAGAATAAGATTGTATATATGTGAGGTTAATGATGGGCGATGATTTGCATATAACTTGATACATTTGTGGAAGAGAAATGGTTTTATATGTTCTGAGGTGGATAATGAAATATCCTATTCCTTATCCTCTGGCCGGACGGGCTTTTTTATGCTGAAACAATTAAGAATAATCAATTCTTAGTTGTTCGGATGTCTTGACACAAAATCGAAACAAAAAAGTCAAGACTACCATGAAAGAGCAATTGATATATCTGTTGTTACTAAGTTCGGCCGTGTGATCTTCGAACAAGTTCGAAGCTTCAAGGGCTCTCTAAGCAACAACTTTCATACTTAATACTCTTTCAAGGAGGTCAAAGGGTTGTGATGGTAATTTCTATTAAAAATGCATGAAGAACTAAAAATAAACACAATGACAAAAAAGATATTAGGAATTATTCCTGCTCGCTACGCATCTACACGCTTTCCCGGAAAGCCATTGGCCGATATTGGTGGAAAAATTATGGTACAACGCGTGTATGAGCAAGCCAGCAAAGAACTGGACTGTGTGTATGTGGCGACAGATGATGAACGCATAGAAAAAGCTATTGTAGCTTTTGGTGGAAAGGTGGTGATGACTTCGGTAGATCATACCAGCGGAACCGATCGATGTGCTGAAGCTTTGCTTAAAATTCAGACGATTGAAGGCACAACATTTGAAGCCGTGGTTAATATTCAGGGCGATGAACCCTTTATTAGTCCAAAACAAATAGCTTCTGTGGCCAAATGTTTTAAAGATTCATCTACACAATTGGCAACGCTTGTTAAAGAAATTACTAATACCGAGGATTTATTTAATCCGAACAAGCCCAAGGTGGTGGTAAGTAACACGAAAAAGGCTTTGTACTTTAGCCGTTCGCCAATTCCTTATTTAAGGGGGGAGGAGGAAGCCCATTGGATTGAGAAACACAAATATTATAATCACATTGGTTTGTATGGTTATCGGGCCGATGTTTTATTGGAAATTACCCAGCTGGCCATTGGTCAATTGGAAGCTGCAGAATCTTTAGAACAGTTGCGCTGGCTCGAAAATGGTTATTCCATTCGTGTAGAGGAAACAGATGAAGAATCGCATGGCATTGATACGCCTGAGGATTTGGAACGTTTATTAAAGTTGGGATTGATATAGTGCGATGTTCTAATTAAAAGAGCCGCTCTATTAAAAGCGGCTCAATATATATTACTTTACTATTAATTGCTTTTTAATAACAGTATCGTTATAAATGAGATGCACAAAATAATGGCCTGGTGTTAAACTCGAAATATCTATTTGATTTTTCAGTCCTTTCATTTTTTGTTTTTTCACTAAACCTTTTCTTTCACTCCATATTTGTATTTCATAATATTCGGGATCATTTGGTGTATTAGAAAAGCTAGACCGTGAAGTAGCATTCTTATCGGCATTTTGTTCTAATAATTCAATGTTTAAAGTCTCTGATGCTGGGTTTGGTGACATGGCCATATAATAACCTCCACAGCTTCTCACTTCCAAACTCATATCGGCCCAATCTGACCAGCCACACGCATTATGAGCTTTTAATATAATACTAAAGGAGTTTTCATTGAAAGGTCGTATTGTCACTCGTGAATTATCTGCGTATGGGTTGTCATAGGTAATAACACCACCAGTTACAGACCAGTGCCAATCGTCAATGTGAGCTTCCCCTGCCACATGAACAGCATGAATACCATTAGGATCTGATTTGCAAAGATACCACTTAGGCATACCAGTAAACCCATCCTTTAATTGATAGTCCATTGGTAATGTTTTTCCAACCCAAACAGGCTTAGTTTTTAACGCTACACTAGTCGAATAACTATCAGTAATTGTTGCTTTAATGGTAGTTGCCCCCATTTTACTTGCTTTGAAAGTACATGGATTAGCACCTTGAGCTGACACTCTGGTATGTACAGAAGACCATGAAATAGAATACCCCGGTAACAGGTTAGGAATTGAATAGTTGTAGTTGCCAGAACACATTACCTGGTTTCCTGTAATAATAGGTAATACCGGGGTTGTAACAGTTGCTTTGTCGCTTACATCAGATGCTCCGGCACTATTTTGGGCGATTACATAAAAATCATAGGTTTCATTTGGATTTAAACCTGGAATGATAAACGATGTTGAAGTAATATTACTATTTACAGTTGTGGTTTCATCATTGTAGCGTTTGTTTACTGTATAACTTGTTGCACCGGCAGATGCATTCCACGAAAGCTTAACATTAGTATAAGCCACATTAGAAAAGCTTAGGCCTGTTACCTTTGCAGGTGGTGTAGATACATTAACCGACGAGCCTTTGGAATTACCTGCCATATCAACAGCAGCAACATTAAGTGTGTAAGCAGTATTGGGGGTAGCATTAAATCGATGACTGCTCGCTCCCAAAGCTGGTATTGTTTTAGTAGCGCTAGATCCACTTTTGGATAATGTTAGAATATAGCTTTTTATACCCCCAATACCGGCGGTTGAATTGTTTGTTGTATAAGTATTCGAAAAGTAATCCCAGCTATACCAGTTCGAAACAGAAATATATTTACTGGTAGTATAGTGCGAAAATGTGGGTGTATTTGGTTTTGAACTGTCAACAATAATATTCTGATCATTCCCCCTGAAAGGTGTTACATTATTATCATCATCTCTTGCATCAAATGATAAGGGGAGTGTGTAATACCCCTCGGAAGCGCTGGAAGGTACATTAATTGTAAACTGAAAAGTGCCGGTTTGTCCTGCTGAAATAATCATACTTGTAGTTGAAATACTCATCCAATCTTCAATGTTGCCCATGGCATATTTCCTAACCGAAACAGTTTGCGATTTTGTACTGCTGTTTTTTACCTTTACCTCAAAGGTTTTGGTAGCTCCCGGTTTTAAGGGAACAATATAGTCGCCATGTTGATAGGTTGATTCAACATGTACCGAGAAATTTTGTGCAATACCACTTGTGTGTGCACTTATCAGGAAAAGAATAATTGAAACTTGTATTAGGTTTTTCATCTTGTTTGGTTTTAAGTTATTCTTTAATGCAACGGATGGAATGTCCATTATTCATAAAATTAAATCCCTTTAGAGCATTAGTGCTCCAACTAAATAATTGAAGATTGGCAGCCGAAGAAGGTCCGTTTTGGCCTGTAGACCACCAAACACCGTAAAGAGAGAATGCTTGCATATCATTATTGACATGTCGCCATCCCCCAGGCTGCGCCGTAAAACCGCTGCTATTATCGGCTTCATTGGGTGATTCCCAATGCTCATTGCCAGCTTCTTTCAGTTTTCCACCGGCAAGGGCATCACCGCCCAGATAATCTACCAGTATATTCCAATCTTCGGGCGTTGCTACGCGCCAGCCTTTAGGGGCAATATGGCGGTTGTCGCTGGCAGCATACCAGTTATAGAGGCGGCCATAGGTAGCGATGGTATCTAAATTCTCGGTGTTATTGTAGTTGCAATAGGCAGCTACTTCCTGAATGCTCCACTTGTAGTTGTCCGTTACATTGGGTATGGCATCGCCATTGCGGAAGTGAGTAACACGCAGGTTTTCGGCCATCCATGTTTGCTTACCAATAACAATGGTTTTATACACATTGCCATCAATATCGGTCAGTTTACCGTATTCTTTATCCGGGTTAAAAATGGCAGTGCTGTGCCCGTTCAATTCGTTGTCGGGTGGGGGATCATTGTTTTTTTTACACCCGATGCCTATTACCATTATTGTCAATATGGTAATAGTGGCATTGATTTTAATTTGTTTCATTTTGTTAGGTGATTTTAAAAGTGTTAATAAATATAAGATTAATTGATAATTAAAAGGTTGCGTTAACGAATGCGATCTTTATTTGCGCGATGGCCATAAAGATCGCATCCTGTTTTACATCCTGTTAATCGCTATCAGCTATTAGCTAACAGCCATCAGCTTTTCCCTACTCTTCTTCCACCACTTTCATACCAGCACGTAAATCAACAATGGTGCGTGCTGCCAGGTAGGTGTTATACACCTTTGGCTGTTTGCTTTTAAGTAGTTCCATTAACTTATCAATGTTATTACGTAATAAGTCGTTGGCTTCTTGCATCAAGGTATCCAGCTCCTTGGTTGCTTGCGAGCGGGTTACAATGGCCGAGCGGGGCGAAGCAATAAGTGCAGAGAAATCATCTATTTCTTTTTTTAACTGTGTTACATCTTCAACTGTTTGGCCATAGTCGCTTAATACATCACCTAATTTCACAGCCTCTTCGTATACATTCAGGCTGGTCGCTTTCACTTTTTCATCCGACATGCGCTCCATTTGCGAAGCCGAAATAGCGCATTTGGCCTGTAAATCGGGCATGTCGTTAACCTGAGCATATACATACATGGTAGCTGCCAGTTTTACCGTGGCCTCAATCATTTCAGCTTCTTCTTTGAGCTTTAACTTTCGGGCACCACTGGTATTGCCTTGCTGCACCTTGTGTACAGATTCAATCTTAGTCATCAACTCATTAAATTTAACGATGAAATTTTCAAGGGCTTTAATAACGCTTAGTTCGGTAGGATAAACACCAAACACATTTTTAACCGCCATAAACATGGCAAGTCTGTTTCGTTGTTTTGCATTCATAGTTTATAAGTTTTATTAGTTATGAGAGCCTCACTAATGAGTACTCATTAGTTTATTGCATTAAACGAAAAACGTAACATGTTTTTAAGTCATGTTTTTGAATAAAAGTGACGAATGTTCAAAATTCGAATGTAAAGCGTAGAATTTCACCGACTAATGAGCTGTGAAGTGTTTCTTATGGATTATCAATATATATTATAAGATATTAATAAAGATTGGATTGTTGATGTACCTTGATTAAATTTCTGCAAAACAGAAGTCTGATCATTTAGAATGATGAAGGCGTGTTATATCGAAGTTTATTTTACGAAGCTTGTTAACTCCAAATAGTGGAACGATGATAGGGTATATATTACAAACAGCATTTAATGTTACACAGCCTGAGTCGGATGTAAAGGCGACAGCGCAGTATTTAATAAGGTCTACACGCTATGTAAAGACACCAGCGTAATATGTAAGCCCGTCAGCCATGTATGTATCAATAACAGCAGGGTATGTAAAGGCGACGGCGCTGTATGTAATATGGTCAGCACGCTATGTAAAGGTGTCAGTGTAGTATGTAAGCCCGTCAGCCATGTATGTATCAATGACAGCAGCGTATGTAAAGGCGACAGCGCTGTATGTAATTTGGTCAGCACGCTATGTAAAGGTGCCAGTGTAATATGTAAGCCCGTCAGCCATGTATGTATCAATGACAGCAGCGCATGTAAAGGTGAAAGCGTTGTATGTAGTACCTATCGACCAAATAATCTATTTGTCTGCTATATGCTTCCGAGAAATCGTTCTAATAGTCTAACCATCTAATGATCTAATAGTCTATCGACCTTTCCAATAGAGGCAATAAAAAAGCCCATCCATCAGGATGAGCTTTTCAATATATAGTATTTACTATTCTACTACTTCACTTCGTTACGAATCAACTAGCCTACAATTTACGGCTTACTTCCACTTCTTCGTAAGCTTCAACAATATCACCAACTTTAATGTCGTTGTATTTCTCGATGTTCAAACCACATTCGTATCCGGCAGCAACTTCTTTCGCATCGTCTTTAAAACGTTTCAGAGAACCTAGCTCACCAGTGTAAACCACAATACCTTCACGAATCAAACGAATCTTATGCGTGCGCTTGATTTTTCCTTCTTTCACCATACAACCGGCGATGGTACCAACTTTAGAAATCTTGAAGGTTTCACGAATCTCAATGGTAGCGGTAATCTCTTCCTTAATCTCTGGCGATAACATACCTTCCATGGCTGATTTCAACTCTTCGATGGCATCGTAGATAATTGAGTACAGACGCACATCAATTTCTTCTTTCTCAGCTAATCGGCGGGCTGCCATTGACGGACGCACCTGGAAACCAATTACGATAGCATTGGAGGCGGTTGCCAACATGATATCAGATTCCGAAATCTGACCAACGGCTTTGTGAATCACGTTCACCTGAATTTCTTCAGTAGAAAGCTTGATTAACGAATCAGAAAGTGCTTCGATAGAACCATCCACATCACCTTTCACAATCACATTCAACTCCTGGAAGTTTCCAATAGCAATACGACGTCCAATTTCATCAAGCGTAATGTGCTTTTTGGTACGCATACCCTGCTCACGTTGTAATTGCTCACGTTTGGTAGCGATGTCTTTCGCCTCACGCTCATCTTCCATAATGTTGAAGCGCTCACCTGCCTGAGGTGCACCATTCAAACCAAGAACCAATGCTGGTTCAGAAGGTCCAACTTCTTCAACTTTTTGGTTACGCTCGTTGAACATCGCTTTTACGTGACCGTAATGTGAACCTGACAGGATCATATCACCAACACGCATTGTACCACTCTGTACCAATAGTGTTGTTACATATCCACGTCCTTTATCAAGTGATGATTCAATTACAGAACCAACAGCACGTTTATCAGGGTTTGCTTTTAATTCAAGAAGATCAGCTTCAAGTAATACTTTCTCAAGTAGCTCCTCGATGTTAACACCGTTTTTGGCCGAAATTTCCTGGCACTGATACTTACCACCCCAGTCTTCAACCAGGTAGTTCATATTGGCCAGCTCTTCTTTTATTTTATCAGGATTAGCTCCTGGCTTATCAATCTTGTTAATGGCAAACACCATTGGTACACCAGCTGCAGCAGCGTGGTTAATTGCTTCAATGGTTTGAGGCATCACATTATCATCAGCCGCCACAATAATGATGGCGATATCTGTTACCTGAGCACCCCTTGCACGCATCGCGGTAAAGGCTTCGTGACCCGGCGTATCAAGGAATGTGATTTGACGACCATCTTCAGTTGTTACATTGTAAGCTCCAATGTGCTGGGTAATACCACCCGCCTCACCGGCAATAACATTGGCTTTACGAATGTGGTCAAGCAAGGATGTTTTACCGTGGTCAACGTGACCCATCACTGTAACAATTGGCGGACGATCTTGTAAATCCTCCTCTTTGTCTTCTTCTTCAACAATCGATTCAACAACATCGGCACTTACAAATTCAATGGTGTAACCGAATTCTTCAGCTACCAAGGCCAATGTTTCGGCATCGAGTCGCTGGTTGATCGATACGAACATGCCTAAACTCATACAGGTTGCAATAATTTGGTTAACCTGTACTTCCATCATGTTTGCCAATTCGTTGGCCGTTACAAACTCAGTAACTTTCAAGATTGACTTTTCCTGATCTGCTTTTTCCATCTCGGCCTGTTGACGCTGAGACTGCATTTCACGTTTTTCACGACGGTGTTTAGCACCTTTGCTCTTACCTTTAGAAGTCAGACGTGCTAAAGTATCTTTAATTTGCTTTTGCACATCTTCCTCATTAACCTCAGCTTTGATCGGACGCTTCTTAGCTTTAGCCGGACGCTGACGCTGGCGATTGTCTTTTCTTTCACCACCACCTTGTTGTCCACCTTGTCCACCAGCATTCTGCTGTTGCTTCTGGTTAATGTCAACCTTCTCTTTATCTTTCTTAATACGTTTACGCTTACGCTTCTTATTGGCGTTTTTGTTAGCGTCTTTATTATCGTTTGATTTTGTAGGTGTTTTTGGTAATTCAATTTTACCAACAACCGTAGGACCTGATAATTTCTTCACCTGAGTTGGACGGAAAGCCCCCTCTTCGGTTTCAGGCTTAGGTTCTGTTTTTGCAGCCGGAGCTTCAGTAACTGGCTTAGCTGGTTTTTCAGGTTTCGGTTGCACCTTTTCTACTTTTTCGATTTTCTCCACCTTTTTAACCGGTTCGGTTTGTTTTGGCTTTGGAGTGGATTTACTATTCAGGTCAATTTTACCAACCACCTTCATGTCATCCACTTTATCAACCTTGGTAGGAATATGCTCAGGCTTTTTAGCCGGTTTTTTAGGAGCCTTCTTCTCTTCAGGTTTCTCAACCTTTTCAACAGGCTTTTTCGGCTCGGCTGCCTTCGGTTCTTCCTTCTTTACCTCTTTTACTTCAGGCGCTTTTGGTGCTTCTTCCTTTTTCTTCGGTTTTAAAGCATTTAAGTCTACCTTACCAACAACTTTCGGTCCAGAGTCTTTCTTGGCAGCTGGTTCTTCTGCTGGTTGATTATTTTCCTTAACCGGCTGAACATCCTCACGGATATCTTCAAGTGAAATCGATTCTTTCTTCGGTTTCTCCTTTAATTTAGCCAGTTTCTCCGATTCTTTTTTCACATGTGAATCGCCACGGAATTCTTGCGACAGAAGCGAATACATTTCATCAGAAATTTTTGTATTCGGGTTAGTCTCAACCTTGAAACCTTTTTTCTGTAAGAACTCCACAATGGTGTGGTGTCCAACATTGAACTCTCGTGCTACTTTACTAAGTCTTTTTCCAACTGCCATATAACAGGACTCTACTTATCGTTTTATTTTGTTCGGATTCAATTCTTTGCGGGCAAATATAGCGAATTATTCAAATTCGGCGTTTAATATGCCTCTTACTTCCTTAATTGTTTCCTCTTCTAAATCTGTTCTCTTAACCAGGTCTGCAACAGATAGGTCTAATACCGATTTGGCCGTATCACAACCAACAGCTTTTAACTCATCTAATACCCAGCTTTCAATTTCGTCAGCAAATTCATCCAAATTCACATCTTCATCATCGTCATCTGACTCGCGGTAAACATCCAGCTCATATCCGGTTAACTGACCAGCTAAGCGTATGTTTAAGCCACCTTTACCAATTGCCAGTGATACTTCTTCCGGACGCAGGTAAACTTCAGCTCTTCCTTGATCTTCAAGGATTTTAATGTTCGTGATTTTGGCCGGGTTAAGGGCTCTTTGGATAAAAAGCTGCGTGTTAGCCGTGAAATTAATAACATCAATGTTCTCGTTACGTAACTCACGAACAATGCCATGGATACGTGAACCTTTCATACCCACACAAGCTCCTACCGGATCGATGCGCTCATCGTATGATTCAACGGCCACTTTCGCTCTTTCACCAGGAACGCGAACAATCTTTTTAATGGTAATCAAACCGTCAAAAATTTCTGGTACTTCCAATTCGAACAAACGTTCAAGGAATACAGGAGAGGTACGTGAAAGGATGATTAACGGGTTGTTATTGCGAATTTCTACTTTTACCACAACGGCACGAACATTATCACCCTTGCGGAAGAAATCAGAAGGAATCTGTTCTGCTTTTGGCAGGATCAATTCATTTCCTTCGTCATCAATGATTAAAATCTCGCGTTTCCAAATTTGGTAAACTTCACCTGTTACGATGTCGCCAACACGATCTTTATAGTTGTGGTAAATGTTATCTTTCTCTAATTCAAGAATACGAGCAGATAAGTTTTGGCGAAGGCTCAAAATGGCACGTCGACCAAAATCAAGGAACTTAACCTCGTCGGTTACTTCCTCACCCAATTCATAATCCTCGTCTATTTTTTTGGCTTCCGATAGAGAAATTTGAAGGTTATCGTCTTCTAAATCTTCATCTTTCACCACTTCTCGGTTACGCCAGATTTCAAAGTCACCCTTGTCATCGTTAATGATAACATCAAAGTTCTCATCGGTACCAAATCGCTTGATAAGTACACTTCGGAATGAGTCTTCCAGTACACTGATCATGGTTGCACGATCAATATTTTTGAGTTCTTTAAACTCTGAAAACGTATCTATCAGATTAATATTTTCCATACCTTAAAGGAATATTTAAAAAGATATAATGTCTTTTACCTGTTTTACTTCGACAAATTTACAATTTACCGTTTTTACCTGCAATTGCTTACGCTTCTTACCTTCTACCTTAACCATTTCTTCAACTTCAACGTTAAATCCATCTTCTTCCACGTCAAGCAATTTGCCCGAAAACTTTTTACCGGTAGCATAAAGTACTTCTACTTCCCGACCAATGTTTTTCACATACTGTTGCTTAACTTTAAATGGTTGTCCAATTCCGGCGGAAGCCACTTCCAGTTCAAAATCTTCCTCGTCGCGATCAAGGCCTGCTTCAATGAGCTTGCTCAACTCAATACAATAATTGATTGGTACACCTTGTTCATGATCAATTACAACACAAATCTTATTATCAGTTTGTATTGTTAATTCAACAAGGTACATCCCATCTTCCGACAGCTTGTTGTCAATAATCTCTTGTATCTGAGTTTCTCTAATCATCTTTTTAATTAATAAAATAGGGGACTTTTGTGTCCCCTAAGTCATCTACTCGGTAAATCAAGCGCAAAGATAATAATTCGGTCTCATTAATCCAAATGCTTAATGTTTAAGTTAAAAAGTGTTTTGCATATTACCTTCAGTATTTAATTTGGCCTTTTTACCTGCGATTTTTCATGTTTCGGAATCTGTTATTAGTGATGAATAAGCCTTTTTTGTATATTGCTCACTTATCGATAATTAAAAGATTTTAGTGAATAAGCGTAAGATTATTAATGATCCGGTTCATGGTTTTATAAAAATCCCCTACGATCTTTTGTATGACCTAACGGAACACAGATACTTTCAGCGATTAAGGAGGATTAAGCAACTTGGTTTAACGCATTTGGTATATCCCGGAGCTATGCATACGCGATTTCAGCATGCATTGGGCGCGATGTATCTGATGAGTTCGGCTGTTGAAACGCTGATTTCGAAAGGAATGGACATTAGCGAAGAAGAGGCAATTTCTGTTCATGCAGCTATTTTGCTGCACGACATTGGTCACGGCCCGTTTAGTCATGTGTTGGAACATTCACTTGTAAAAGTATCGCATGAAGCGATTTCGCAAATAATGATGCAAAAGCTCAATGAAGAGTTCGATGGACAGTTAACCACGGCCATTGCCATATTTAATGATAGTTATCCAAAGCGTTTTTTGCATCAGCTTGTATCCAGTCAGTTGGATATGGATCGTTTGGATTACCTTAAAAGGGATAGTTTCTTTTCAGGTGTTTCTGAAGGTGTAATTGGCTCTGACCGAATTATTAAAATGCTCAATGTTGTTAATGATAAACTGGTGATAGAATCCAAAGGCATCTATTCGATCGAGAAATTTTTGGTGGCACGACGTTTAATGTATTGGCAGGTTTACCTGCATAAAACTGCATTGGCGGCTGAGCAGATGCTGGTGCATTTATTAAAACGGGCAAGAGCGTTAATTGCGAAAGGAGATGAATTGTTCGCACCATCACATTTACGTTATTTTATGGAACAAAAACACGGTATCGAAGATTTTTACCTTAATAAGGATGTTCTGGATAATTTTGCCTTGCTGGATGATGATGATATTATGTGTTCCATAAAAGTATGGACCAGACATCCCGATATAATTTTATCAACTTTAGCCAAAGGCTTTGTAAACCGGCAGTTGTGGAGTATTGAAATAAGTGAACAGCCGCTTAAGCCCGAAATTATTAAAACCATTAAGGAAGAAGTGCGTATGCATTTCGGTTTAAAGTCGTTGAAAGAGGCTAACTTTTTTGTTTTTTCTGATACAATAAGGAATAATGCCTACAGTGTTAAAGATGATAAAATAGAGATATTATTCAATAACAATGAATTAAAAGATATTGCAAGTGCATCGGATATGCTTAACCTTTCGGTGCTGGGCAAAACAGTCAGGAAACATTATATCTGCTTTCCTAAGGTTATTAAACAAAAATTACAAAGCAATGGTGTACTTTTCTAAAGTAAATATATTTACTAGATTTGCACCAAATTTTTTGACGTATAGCTCATTAAACATCTATATTTGCATCAATTTATTGTTCAGCAAATCAGATAATAAGGAGCTGACTAACAAAGTATTGTTATAGATGAAATTTACAGCCGGTCAAATTGCCGAATTATTAAACGGTAAAGTAGAAGGAAACGAGGAAGCTATCGTTAGGAATGTATCCAAAATAGAGGAAGGAAAGCCTGAAACTTTAACATTTTTAGCCAATCCCAAATACAGTCAGTATATATATACTACCAATGCAGAGGTGGTTATCGTAAACGATTCATTCGTTGCTGAGCAGGAAATAAAAGCCACCTTGATTCGTGTGCCGGATGCCTACGAAGCGTTGGCGCAGCTTTTGGAAATGTATGAGCAAAGTCAACCTAAAAAAACAGGAATTGAACAACCATCTTTCGTTGATGATACGGCTAAAGTTGGTGATTTTCCTTATATAGGAGCTTTTGCATACATTGGTGAAAATGTACAAATTGGCGATAATGTCAGAATCTATCCACAAAGTTATATTGGCGACAATGTAAAAATTGGTGATAATACCACAATTTATGCCGGTGTTAAGGTTTATAAAAACTGTGTCATTGGTAAAGATTGTACCATTCATGCAGGCGCCGTTATTGGTAGCGATGGATTCGGCTTTGCTCCAAATCAAAATAATGAATACAAAAAGGTGGCACAAATAGGAAATGTGGTTCTGCACGATCATGTTGAAATTGGTGCGAATACAACCATCGACCGGGCAACTATGGGTTCAACCATCGTTCAGAAAGGTGTGAAGCTGGATAACCTGATTCAGATTGCCCACAACGTTGAAGTGGGTGAGAATACGGTTATTGCTGCCCAAACGGGTGTTGCCGGATCTACTAAGATTGGTCGCGATTGTATGTTTGGCGGACAAGTAGGTATTGGCGGCCACATAACGATTGCAAAGAATACCAAAATGGGAGCTCAGGCCGGAGTAGCCGGAAACGTTAAAAAAGAGGGCGAAATATTAATGGGATCACCTGTAATGGATGTAAAGCAGTTTTACAAGAGTTCCGCTGTATTTAGAAGATTACCAGAATTAAAAATGCAACTTGATAAATTACAGAGAAAAGTTGATGGATTAGACAATTAGGTGATTGAATCAACTGCATTAATTTTGACAGAATATGACTGAAAAACAAAGAACGATAAATGCACCTGTTACTTTAAAAGGTACAGGACTACACACCGGGGTTGATGTTAACTTTACTTTAATGCCGGCACCAGTTAATCATGGCTATAAATTTAAAAGGATTGATCTGGAAGGTCAGCCAGTAATCGATGCATTGGCTGATAATGTTGCCTTTACACAGCGCGGTACTGTGCTTCAGAAGGGTGATGCCAAAGTAAGTACCATCGAGCATTGTCTGGCAGCTCTTACTGCTCTAAAAGTAGACAACTGCCTGATTGAGGTTGATGGTCCTGAAGCACCGATTCTTGATGGTAGCTCGAAGTTCTTTGTAAAAGCCATTAATGAGGTTGGCATTGAAGAGCAGGATGAGGAGCGTCAGTACTTTGTGGTGAAGGAAAAAATGGTGTTTGAAGACAAAGAACGTGGTGTTAAAATAATGGCCTTGCCGGATGATACTTTTAGCGCAGATGTGAAAATTTCTTTCGATCACTCATTACTTCTTTCAAACCAGTATGCAACGCTGGATAACCTGGATGAATTTGAAGAAGAAATCTCAGCATGTCGAACATTTGTGTTCTTGCATGAGCTTGAACCATTATTAAAAAATAACCTGATTAAAGGCGGTGATTTAGATAATGCCATTATCATCATCGATAAGGAAATTAGTCAGGAAGAGTTGAATAAACTGGCTGATTTATTTAATCAACCGCATGTGGAAGTACAGCCAACAGGTATTTTAAACAATATCGAACTGGTACATTCCAATGAGCCGGCACGTCATAAATTACTTGATGTGATTGGTGATTTAGCATTGTGTGGTATGCCAATCAAAGGACGTATCATGGCAACACGTCCGGGGCATATGGCCAATGTAGAATTTGCAAAGCTGATTCGCAAAGAAATCAAAAAGCGTATGCTGAAACCGGAAGTTCCTGTATACGATCCAAGTAAGGAGCCGGTTTATGATATCAACGACATCAAGAAGATGTTACCACATCGCCCGCCATTCTTGTTAGTTGATAAAATTATCGACATTAAAGAAAAATCGATTGTTGGTATCAAGAATGTGACCATGAATGAGCCATTTTTTGTAGGTCATTTTCCGGAGGAACCGGTAATGCCTGCCGTTCTTCAGATTGAAGCGATGGCGCAAACCGGAGGTATCTTTATATTAAACCAACTGGATGATCCGGGTGCCTATAGTACATATTTTCTGAAAATTGACAATGTAAAATTACGTAAGAAAGTAGTGCCGGGCGATACCATCATCTTTAAATTGGAGATGTTGACAGAATTCAGACGAGGAATGGCCAATATGAAAGGAACAGCTTATGTTGGCGACACCATTGTTTCTGAAGGAGAGTTTATGGCTCAAGTAGTTAAGAATAAATAATTTACACCAAATAAGTATATTCTGATTTGTTAACACAGGAAGGAATATTGAACTAAAACAACTGTAAAATGAAACAACCATTGGCATATATCCATCCGGAAGCGAAGATTGCTCCCAATGTTGTTATTGAACCTTTTGTAACCATTGATAAGAATGTTGTTATTGAAGAAGGAACCCGTATTGGTTCGAACGTAACAATACTTGAAGGAACACGCATTGGAAAAAACTGTAATATCTTCCCGGGTGCTGTCATCGGTGCCATTCCACAGGACTTGAAATTTGTAGGTGAAGAAACGACTGTTGAAATAGGTAATAATACAACCATTCGCGAATTTGTAACTGTTAACAGAGGTACAAAGGCGAAAGGCAAAACCATCGTTGGTGATAATTGCTTGTTAATGGCATATGTTCACGTAGCTCACGATGCAATAATAGGTAACAATGTAATTCTTGTTAATGCTGTTCAGGTAGCAGGCGAGGTTGTTATTGATGATTTTGCTATTATTGGCGGTATGTCTGCGATTCATCAATTTGTTCACATTGGAGCTCACGTAATGGTGGCTGGTGGAACTTTAATAGGAAAAGATGTTCCTCCATACGTCAAAGCTGGTCGCGAGCGTATTTCATACGTTGGTGTTAACTCCATTGGCTTGCGACGTCGCTCTTTTACCAACGATCAGATTCGTGATATTCAGAATATTTATCGCTATTTGTTCCAGATGGGGCTTAATAATTCAGAAGCAATTGAGCGTATCGAAGCTGAAATGCCTGCGTCAAAAGAACGTGATGAAATTATTCTTTTCGTTCGCAATTCGCAGCGTGGTATCATTAAAGGATACTATCCGGATAAAGCATAACAAAGGATTATTAGATATTTTAAGAAGCCGGCTTTATGCCGGTTTTTTATTTGCCTAGAAGTTGAGGAGTTATTATGCAATTTTTATTTTAGAAAATCGAGGTTGCGCTTAAGTCCGCTAAACTTGGTTCGTTTAACGGCAGATTTACGGAACAAAGTGCGGAACTGTTCTTCATTCATTTGGTGCCAATCCTCTTTCGATAAGTTGATTAAATCGGGATTTGGTGTAAATTCTTCTTCCTTTGTTGGGCGAGCCTTCCAGTTCCAGGGACAGACTTCCTGGCAGATGTCACATCCAAACGCCCAGTTGTCAAACTGACCATTGAATTGTTCCGGAATACTGTCGCGGTGTTCGATGGTCAGGTAGGAAATGCATTTGTTGGCATCGAGCTTGTAAGGTGCCATTAAAGCGCCGGTAGGGCAGGCATCAATGCATCGCTGACAACCACCACAGGCTTCTTTGATGGGTTCTCCGGGTTCTATTTCAAGATTGGTGATCATCTCACCAATCAAAGTATAGCTTCCGAGTTTTTTATGAATCAGGTTGGTGTTTTTGCCAATCCAGCCTAAGCCAGCTTTGGCTGCCCATGCTCTGTCCAGTACCGGGGCTGAATCGGTGAATAAACGTCCGTCCAGCGATGGATATATTTCCGATTTAATAAAATCGAAAAGTAACTGCAGTTTATCTTTAATCACAAAGTGATAGTCTTTACCATAGGCATAGCGGGCTAGTTTTGGGGCATTTTTATCCCTTTGCAGTTCTTTGGGAGTATAATTTAGTAAGACAGAAATGACACTTTGGGCGCCATCAACCAGTAAGGCCGGATTGGTGCGCTTCTCAAAGTGGTTGTTCATGTAATTCATCCCGGCCTGATAGCCACTTTTTAGCCATTGATCCAATCGATCTTTGTCACCATTTAAAGCTTCAACTTTGGCAAAGCCAAGATCTGAAAAACCCAATTGGATAGCCTTTTCTTTAATCTGCTGTTGATATGCCTGGTTGATAATGCTCATTAAGCTACTTTCACATCAAGACTTTTGGCAGTGAGAGCCAGGCGCGTTTTTAATTCATGAACAGTATCGGTATCCAGCATCTGGTATTCAAATTCAAAAGTTTCATTACTTTTCTGCTTGATACGAATGGCTGTAATGTTAATCTGTATTTCTTCAATTTCGCTCCAGGCAACTTCTGTCATTTTGGAGTAGATCGATTTTTTTACTGCGATGGTTTGTTTATCGACTTTGATAAAAGCTTTGCCAAAAGCAGTAAATGGATTGATGCCTGCGCCCATTATGGCATAATAAACACCGGCGATAAAAAACAGTACCAGATGATAGATTTTAAAGCGCTGCTGATCGGTGAAAAATCCTAAATAGATGGTGCCCCCAATCATTATAATCCCAGCAATCAGGCGAAGGTAATTGATGGATTGTTTCTTAATCAGATTAATATATAGTCCTTCCATAATTATCATTAAAAAAGCCCTCAAACGAGAGCTTTTGATTTTATTTCGATGTGTTTATAACAGGCCAAGCTCCAGCAGTGCTTCCTCCGATAGCATATCTTTGGTCCATGGTGGATCAAAGGTGAGGTTCAGATCTACACTGGTAATACCGTCGATGGCTGCCACTTTATCATGTACTTCTTCTGGTAAAGATTCAGCAACCGGGCAGTTGGGCGATGTTAGTGTCATTACAACGCGAGCTTTCCCATTCTCATCCACATCAATCTCGTAAATTAAACCCAGGTCATATATATTGACCGGAATCTCCGGATCAAAAATAGTTTTAATCACATTGATGATTTCACCTTCCAATTGTAAAAACTCGTTGCCCATAGTATATATATATTTTGCTAATAGCTGCCAGCTATTGGCTGATGGCTGTTCGTTATATTTTAATTTTGTTTAATATTTAGCTTTTGGCTGCCGGCTATTAGCCATCAGCTTAATTACCCCATCTTTGCTTTAAAAGCAACAGCGTACAAACGCATTTGTTTCATCATGGCCAGTAAACCATTTGACCGGGTGGGTGATAAATGATCTTTAAGACCGATTTCTTCAACAAAGTTTAATTCGGTATTTAGAATTTCATCGGGCGTGCGCTCCGATAACACACGGATCAATAAGGCGATAATTCCTTTTGTAATGATGGCATCGCTATCGGCCGAATAGATGATTTTGTCATCCTGCATTTCAGCATGTACCCATACTTTTGACTGGCAGCCTTCAATCAGGTTTTGCTCCAGACGCCATTCGTCTTTAAAGCCGTCCAGGTCATTACCAATTTCAATCAGGTACGAATATTTGTCCATCCACTCATCGAATGCTGCAAATTCTTCGATGATTTCTTCTTGTATTTCGTTAATTGTCATTATCGTTTGTTCTAAGTATTCAATGTGGCAAAATTGATAATTAATAGTGAATCAACCAAACAACTGTGCCACTCGTTGAGTGCTTTCAACCAGCTTATCAATTTCTTCTTTGGTGTTGTAAATAGCAAACGAAGCCCTTAAAGTTCCCGGTATATTGAAATATTGCATCAGGGGTTGAGCGCAATGGTGACCGGTTCGGATGGCGATTCCCATTTTATCGAGCATGGTGCCAATGTCAAATGGATGAATATCACCAATCAGAAAAGATATAACGCTTGCTTTTTCTTTAGCGGTGCCAAAAAAACGGATGTTCGGGATGCTGGACAAACCCTTGTTGGCATGTTCCAGTAACTTTTTTTCGTATTGGTCGATAACTTCAATGCCAATGCTTTTAACATAGTCGATGGCTGCGCCCAATCCAACGGAGCCACTGAAGTCGGGCGTACCCGCCTCAAACTTAAAAGGCAATTCGTTAAAAGTGGTACCTTCAAATGAAACGGTTTTTATCATTTCGCCTCCACCATGGTAAGGTTGCATTTTGTCGAGCCATTTTTCTTTGCCGTAAAGCACGCCAATACCGGTTGGTCCGTAAAGCTTATGGCCGCTGAAAACATAAAAATCGCAATCCAGTTCCTGTACGTCAATCTTTACGTGTTGCACGGCCTGGGCACCGTCAATCATAACCGGAATATCTTCTGCGTGTGCTTTATCGATAATGGTTTTAATTCGGTTGATGGTTCCAAGGGCGTTGGAAATATGCGTGATGGCCACCAATTTTGTTTTATCGTTGATTAAACTATCAAGCTTATCCATCTCTAATTCCCCGGTTTTGTTAATGGGAATGTATTTAAGTACAATACCTTTCCGTTTTTCAAGAAGTTGCCAGGGTACAATATTGGAGTGATGCTCCATCTGGCTGATCAAAACTTCATCACCTTCCTTTAAAAAAGTATCGGCAAAAGAAGTTGACAGCAGGTTAATCGACTCTGTTGTTCCACGCGTGAAGATTATTTCATGCGAATGGGCTGCATTGATAAATTCCTGTACTTTCTTTCGGGCATCTTCGTGTGCATGCGTGCAAACATTGCTTAAATAATGAACGCCACGGTGGATGTTACTGTTGTATTTTTTGTAAACTTCAGAAATGGCATCAATCACCACCTGTGGCTTGTGGGTGGTTGCTGCATTATCGAAATAAACCAAAGGCTTTCCGTATACTTCTTCGTTTAGTATAGGGAAATCACTTCTTATTTTGTCAATGTCAATATTCATCCGGGGCATCTTTATTTATTAGCACAAAAGACACGAAGGGCTGATTGGTATCAAATCAGTTCTTCCGTGTCTCTGTAATTATTATGTATGATCTTATTTCAGATCATTTTACAAACAACTGACGCTGGTTCCTTGCTGGCCGCATACCACACAGGAATCGCATTTATCGAATTCGCCTCTGAATCGTTTTTCAACCAGGCTGCGAATGTTTTCTTTCAATGGTTCAACCCGTATTTTCTCAATCACTTCGTAGGCGAAGGCAAACATTAATAAAATACGACCTTCGTTTTCGTTAATGCCTCGTGCTCTCAGGTAGAACATTGCTTCGTCATCCAGCTGACCAACTGTTGCTCCGTGACTACACTTTACATCATCGGCATAAATCTCTAACTGAGGCTTGCTGTTTATTTTTGCATTTTCAGTCAGCAGAAGGTTGTTATTGCTTTGATAAGCGTTGGTTTTCTGTGCATCGGGTCTTACCAGCACACGGCCGGTGAAAGCACCTGAAGCAGAGTCGTCCATAACACCTTTAAACAATTCAAAGCTCTGACAATTAGGATGCGCGTGGTCGATAAATGAATAGTTATCAACATGCTGATTTTTATCACTGAGGTATAAACCATAAACATGGCTTTCGCACTGCTCATCATCCATGGTTACCCGAATGTTGTTTCTGGTTACACCCGAATGAAGCGTCAGGCTATTCGTAAGAATGTTCGAGTGCTTTTTCTGGTTGATGTACATCCCAGAAACCTGTGTTGTCAGGTTATGCTGATTTTGCAGGTTGTAAATATCAAACACACTGTTCTCTTGCACAAATACCTCGGTGAGGTTGTTAATTACAAATTTTTGTGGCGAGATGGTGTGATCGCAAAGCATCACTTTAACCTGGGCATTTTCTTCTACGACAATCAGGTTGCGCTGAAAAACCATGCGATCCTGCTCGCTGGTCATGATGTTGACCAGCTGAATTGGTTTTTCAACAACCACGCCTTTGGGAATATAAATAAAGGCGCCATCCTGAGCAAATGCTGTATTCATAGCCGCCATGGCATCAGAATTACCGTTGGTGTGTTCGCCGTAATATTTGTTGAATATTTCAGGGTGTTCAGCTGCTTTTTCTTTTAAACTTCCGATGATTACACCTTTTGGGAGTTCAGAAGTGTTATCCTGGCTGGCGTACCAACCGTTTACCAGAAAAATATTATAGGTATCCAGATTAGGAACATCGCAATTGAAAGATTTTACTGATCCATTGATGGCTGCATCGGCGGAAAAAGCAAAGTCGAAAGTTCCTTTAAAATAAGGCTGAAGATTGGTGTATTTGTATTCTTCTACTTTGTGCGATGGAATGCCTTTGGCTGCAAAAACTTCAAAAGCTTCTGCACGCAGGCTATTCATCTTTTCTGAAGCACCATCTGTTAAAAGAGAAAGATTTTCTCGGTATATCTGGCTATATTCTTCTTGCAGATTTACAATTCGGCAAGTTTTATTCATAATCCTACAATTTAGTATTGAGTATCGAGTACAAAGTTTTACCCTTTTTCTTTTTATAAAATGAGTAAGCGTTAGTCATTAATGGAGAAACAATAATGAAACTCTACTTTGTACTCACTACTAAATGTTAATCTTCAAACTTTTTTTTAATCCAGTCGTAGCCTTTTTCTTCTAATTCGTAGGCTAGTTCTTTACCTGCCGATTTAACGATACGACCTTTGTAAAGTACGTGTACGTAATCGGGTACAATGTGATCGAGCAGGCGCTGGTAGTGCGTGATGACAATGGTAGAAGTGGTTGGTGATTTAAGCTTATTAACACCATTGGCAACCACACGCAATGCATCAATGTCCAGACCGGAATCAGTTTCGTCCAGAATAGCTAATTTAGGCTCTAACATGGCCATCTGGAAGATCTCGTTCTTCTTTTTCTCGCCACCTGAAAAACCTTCGTTAACCGAACGATTCGTCAGGTTTGAGTCGATCTCCACCAATTTCTTCTTTTCGCGCATTAACTTAAGGAATTCGCTGGCCGAGTATGGCTCTTCCTCTCTGTATTTACGATGCTCGTTGATGGCTGTTCGCATGAAATTAACCATGCTTACACCTGGAATTTCAACCGGGTACTGGAAGCTTAAGAATAAGCCTTCACGGGCTCTGTCTTCCGGTGCCAGGTCTAATAAATCTTTATCATTAAAGGTAACGCTACCTTCATTTACTTCGAATTTTTCGTTACCGGCCAATACGGATGATAAGGTACTTTTACCTGAACCATTGGGCCCCATGATGGCATGAACTTCGCCTGGTTTAATCTCCAGGTTAATACCTCTTAGTATTTCTTTGTCATCTATTTTGGCGTGTAAATCTTTAATGACTAACATATGTTGATACTGTATTTGTTACTTAATTGCTTTAACTAAAATTGATTAACCGACGCTGCCTTCGAGGCTTATTTGTAATAGCTTTTGCGCCTCAACTGCAAATTCCATCGGCAACTGATTGATCACTTCTTTTACGTAACCGTTAACGATTAATCCCACAGCATCTTCGGTGCTTAAGCCACGCTGGTTACAATAGAATATCTGATCTTCACCAATTTTGGAGGTGGTTGCTTCGTGTTCAACCTTGGCCGTGTTATTGGCGATTTCGAGATAAGGGAAGGTGTGTGCTCCACACTTATCGCCCAATAGCAATGAATCACATTGGCTAAAGTTGCGGGCATTTTCAGCCTTTTTAGATACTTTAACCAGTCCTCGATAACTATTTTGACTTTTACCTGCCGAAACACCTTTGGATACAATCAGACTTCGAGTGTTTTTACCAAGGTGAATCATTTTTGTACCTGTATCGGCTTGCTGGTAATTGTTGGTAACAGCAACGCTGTAAAACTCACCAACGGAATGATCGCCCTGTAAAACACAGCTTGGGTATTTCCAGGTAATGGCCGAACCGGTTTCTACCTGTGTCCACATCACCTTGGAATAATCTCCCTTGCAAATGGCTCGTTTAGTTACGAAGTTGTATATACCACCTTTTCCTTCTTTGTCGCCCGGATACCAGTTCTGAACGGTTGAATATTTCACTTCTGCACGTTCCATTGTTACGATTTCCACAATGGCAGCGTGCAGCTGGTTTTCGTCGCGTTGAGGGGCGGTACAGCCTTCCAGGTAGCTGACATAACTGTCGTCGTCTGCAACAATTAAGGTACGTTCAAACTGCCCGGTATTCATGGCGTTAATTCGGAAGTAGGTTGATAATTCCATGGGGCATCGAACGCCTTTGGGAATGTATACAAACGATCCATCACTAAATACGGCTGCATTTAATGCCCCAAAGAAATTGTCCTGATGTGGAACAACAGATCCCAGGTATTTCTTTATAAGGTCAGGATATTCCTGAATTGCTTCGCTAATGGAACAGAAAATAATGCCTTTTTCAGCCAGTGTTTCCTTAAAGGTTGTTTTAACCGACATACTGTCAATAACGGCATCAACAGCCACACCGGCCAACACCTTTTGTTCATCCAGAGGTATGCCCAGTTTATCAAAGGTTGCCTTTAATTCCGGATCAACATCATCCATGCTTTCCAATTCGGGTTTCTTCTTTGGAACGGCATAATAAATAATGTCCTGAAAGTCGATGGGCGGTATATTAAGGTGTGCCCAATCCGGTTGTTCCATCGTTAACCAATGGTGATAGGCCTTTAAACGAAATTCAAGCATAAATTCAGGCTCGTTTTTTTTTGCCGAAATTTTGCGGATAATGTCTTCGTTTAAGCCTTTGGGGAATTCCTCCATTTCAATATCGGAATAGAACCCATACTTATATTCTCCACCGGTTACTTCTTCTAATATTTTATCTTGATCTTCAGCCATACTGTTCTTTAACTCGTGTTCGTCAATCTAACAATGAATCATATTTTAAGTTCATTGTAGAAATTCATTCAGTAAAAAGCGATTTCTTTTGGTTATTGGTGCGCAAAAATAAGTAATTATTAAGATTAAATAAAAATTTGATATCGCGTTTTATGTGCTTTACAACATTGTACAAACAATTTGAAATGACTCGTTTTGCATCTGTTTAATTAATCGATTTTAGAGCGGGCATTGGTACTGGACTTGACCAAGTGAATGTAATAACAGGTACTTAAAATACCGAAATTAATTTTATCCAAATTTAATTCCAGATGCATCACCAGGCAGGATAAAACCTCCGGGGCGCTGGTCTAAAATTTTTTTATACATGCCTTTTGCCATGTTTTGAGCACGCATTTTTGCTTTCTCAGCCAATTCCCCTTCAAACATTTGGTCGATGGTTTTGTGCCATAGACTGACCCATTGATCGAAATGAGCGGTGGTAATGGCACTCTTAAATGCTTTATCTATACCATGGTGTGCTTTGGCCGGATTACCATCAAAGCCTTTTTTATCCATTAAGTTTAATTCCCAGAAAGCGGTGAGGAGCTCATAATGCTTTTCCCATTCTTCATCAGATTTAATGGCATAATTAAAAAAAGGCCCTAATATATCGTCTTTTTGCACTTTACTATAAAAGGCGCGTACTAATTTTTCTATATCGTTTCGTGTTTGTAATTTAGTTTTTACCATTTGAGTATTTTTATTACTTACTTTGAAAACAGAGCCAATAGGAATTTGTTTATGATTCCTCTGAGCTTTGTGAATAATCATTTCAAAAAAAATAAGATAGAAGCAATGCCCGAGGTCGGAAATATATTTGATGAACTTTCGAAAAAAATAAAAGGTGAATTAATATTTGATGAAGCATCACGCATTATATACAGCACGGATGCGTCAGCCTATTACGAGAAACCTACCGGAATTGTAACGCCTCGCGATCATATAGATATTAAAGAGATTATTCAATTTGCGCAAAAGCATCAAGTCAATTTGATTCCGCGTGCAGCTGGTACGTCGTTGGCCGGCCAGGTAGTTGGTGCTGGTTTAGTGGTGGATGTTGGCCGCCATATGAATAAAATTCTGGAAGTAAATCAACAAGAGCGGTGGGTAAGGGTGCAGCCTGGCGTTGTACTCGATGAATTAAATCAATACCTCGAAGCTTACGGGTTATTTTTCGGACCTGAGACTTCGACTTCCAACCGTTGCATGATAGGAGGGATGGTTGGTAATAATTCTTGTGGAGCTCATTCATTAATTTATGGAAGTACCCGTGATCATACGCTTGAGTTGAAAGGCTATTTAAGTAATGCCGATGAAGTTGTATTTAAGGAGCTTCAGAAGTGGGAGTTTGATAAAAAGTGCCGGGATGAGTCTTTTGAGGGAGAGATTTATACGTCCATTCGGGATATTTTAACGAATAAGGAAAATCGAAAAAATATAACTAAAGAGTTTCCACATTCGAAAATTCATCGAAGAAATACAGGTTATGCACTGGATTACCTGGTTAATAGTTATCCTTTTGCCGAAGAGGGTGCTTCCTTTAATATGTGTCAGTTGTTGGCCGGTTCGGAAGGTACCCTCATGTTTACCACTGAAATAAAATTGAATCTGGTGGAGAGGCCGCCTAGAGACAAGGGGTTGGTCTGCGTGCATTTCAATTCTCTGGAAGAGGCTTTGGAAGCGAACCTGATCGGGCTTAAATATGAGCCTGGTGCCATTGAGTTAATGGACAAGGCAATTATGGATCTGACCAAAGGCAATGTGCTGCAGAATAGGAATCGCTTTTTTGTAGAAGGTGATCCGGCAGCTCTTTTGTTGGTTGAGTTTGCCCGCGATAGTCAAAGTGAGGTAAATAAGCTTGCTGAGGCTATGATTAAAGAAATGCAGGAAAAAGGGTTTGGCTATGCTTACCCGGTGTTGTATGGTTCCGATATTAATAAGGTATGGAATCTTAGAAAAGCTGGTTTGGGCGTATTGGCCAATATGCCCGGGGATGATCGTCCCGTTCCGGTAATTGAAGATACAGCTGTGCGCCCTGTTGATTTGCCCGCTTTTATAGCTGAAATAAAAGTGATGCTTAAGAAGTTTGGGAAAGAATGTGTTTATTATGCCCACATTGGTACTGGCGAATTACACCTGCGACCAGTTTTAAATATGAAAAAAGAAGCTGATGTTGAAGCTTTTTATAACATTGCGCGTGAAACGGCTTTAATTGTTAAGAAATATAAGGGGTCACTGAGTGGTGAGCATGGCGATGGGCGATTACGAGGGCAGTTTATTCCTTTGATGGTAGGTGATTATAACTATCAGCTTTTTAAGGATGTTAAAAAACTGTTTGACCCACAGGGGATTTTAAATGATAAAAAAATAACTGATACACCTTCGATGAATACCTCCATGAGGTATAAGAAACTCGATGATGAAATTGAAGATGATTTGGTTTTTAACTGGTCTTCAACCCTTGGTATGGGGAGAGCAGCTGAAAAATGTACCGGTTCTGGCGATTGTCGCAAAAGTCATTTGATTGGCGGAACCATGTGTCCGAGTTACATGGGATCTCGCAATGAGCAACAATCCACCAGGGCACGCGCGAATATGCTTCGCGAATTTTTTGCCGGAACCATACCTGCCAACAAGCTTGGTTTCGATGAAGTGAAAAGTGTGCTGGATTTATGTTTGTCTTGTAAGGCCTGTAAAACTGAGTGTCCAAGTAATGTGGACATGAGTAAACTGAAGGCAGAATTCCTCAATACTTACCACAATAAATTTGGAGTTCCTTTACGAAGCAGAATGGTGGCCACTTTGCCAAAAATCAATTTTTTATTAATGCCTTTTTCATACCTATATAATAAAGGTGTCAATGCGAAATTGGTGAAGAAGCTCAATGAAAGATATTTTGGCTTTTCCAGCAAAAGGGATTTGCCATTATTGTCAAGGCAGTCGTTTAGTACCTGGGATAAAAAACGTAAAGCATCAAATAATAAGAAGATAGTTTATCTGTTTGCCGATGAATTCACTAATTATAACGATGATCAAGTTGGTATTGCTGCCGTGTTGTTGTTAGAGCGTTTGGGTTATAAAGTGGTTCTGATGCGACAGATGATTAGTGGTAGAACCTATTTATCCAAGGGGCTGTTGCATGATGCTGCCAAAATAGCCAAACAAAATGTTGCTAAGATGGCAAAGTTAGTGAATGAGCAACATCCTTTAATTGGCCTTGAACCGTCTGCTATTTTAACCATCCGCGATGAATATCCTGAGTTGGTGTCTGAAGATTTGAAGAATGAAGCAGATTTGTTAGCCAATAATACCTATACATTCGAAGAGTTTGTTGCCAGGGAGTTGGATAATGGATGCATTGCTTCTGATCTTTTTACAAATGATGAGAAGCATGTGAGGTTTCATGCTCATTGTTATCAGAAGGCGCTTTCGGATACTAGCTTGACAAAAAAGATATTGGAGATACCAAATAATTATAGCGTAGAAGAAATTCCTTCCGGTTGTTGTGGAATGGCAGGTTCCTTTGGTTATGAAAAGGAACATTATGATCTATCGATGAAAATTGGTGAACTGGTCTTGTTTCCTGAGGTAAGAAAAAGTAAAGATACATCATTGTTAGTGGCAGCAGGAACATCCTGTCGTCATCAGATTAAAGATGGTACGGATGTGTTAGCCATGCATCCGGCGCAGGTCTTGTACGATGCTTTAAAATAATACTTGAACTTGGCCGTGCGCTTTTTTAACTTTGCGCTTGAGTTTTAAAAGAGCATTAAATAGTAAGTGTGGATTTATTGCCAAAATAAAGGTCTGAACCTGGTCTGAAAAACATGACAAATGACAATTGCTTACAATTTTTGACTATTAGAGGTGATCTGTTTTGGTGATATATGTCATGAAGTGCTAAATAACATGTTTGATAAAAATATAAAATGCAGATATATAGGGAATTGTGTAAAAGTCAAAAAAAATCAAATTTCCTTACAAATTATAATGCGGTTATATAAAAATATCTATTTTTGAACCATAGTAATACAATTAACAAGATCCAACATTTAATACCTTTTCAATATGGACGCTAAGATGAAGGAATTCATGGATAGCGTTAGGGTTAAGAACCCTGGCGAAGACGAATTTTTGCAAGCAGTGCAAGAAGTTGTAGAAACAGTTTGGGATTTTTATCAGGAAAACCCACACTATAAAAAAGCTAAGATACTGGAACGTATGTGTGAACCTGAAAGGGTAATTATGTTCCGTGTACCATGGGTTGACGATAGTGGCGAGGTACAGGTTAACCGTGGTTTCCGTGTTGAGTTTAACTCAGCTATCGGACCTTACAAAGGCGGATTGCGTTTCCACCCAAGTGTAACATTGAGTGGTCTTAAGTTTTTAGGATTTGAGCAGACTTTCAAAAACAGCTTAACAACATTACCTATGGGTGGTGGTAAAGGTGGTTCTGACTTCAATCCTAAAGGAAAGTCTGATAACGAAATCATGCGTTTCTGCCAGGCTTTCATGAGCGAACTATTCCGTCATATTGGACCTAATACAGACGTGCCAGCTGGTGATATCGGCGTTGGTGGTCGCGAAATAGGTTACCTATTTGGTCAATATAAGAAGTTACGCAACGAATTTACTGGTGTATTAACAGGTAAAGGTGCTGAGTACGGTGGTTCTTTAATCCGTCCTGAAGCAACTGGTTTTGGTGCCATTTATTTCGTTCGCGAGATGTTAGCTACCAAAGGTGAAACAATGAAGGGTAAAACCGTTTCAGTTTCAGGATTTGGTAACGTGGCTTGGGGTGCTGCCCTTAAAGCTGTAGAGTATGGAGCAAAAGTAGTGACAATCTCTGGTCCTGATGGATATGTATATGATCCGGAAGGTATCTCGGGCGATAAGATTGATTATATGCTTGAACTTCGTGCTTCGAACCAGGATATCGTTTCTCCTTATGCAGAAAGATACCCAGAAGCAACATTCTTCCCAGGTAAGAAGCCATGGGAGCAAAAGGTTGATATTGCTATCCCTTGTGCGATTCAGAATGAGTTGAACGAAGAGGATGCAAAAACTTTAATTGCTAATGGTTGTCAGGTTATTGCTGAAGCATCGAACATGGGATGTACAGCCGAAGCAGCTTTCTTAGCAACTGAGAAGATTGGATTTGCACCTGGTAAAGCAGTTAATGCTGGTGGTGTAGCCGTTTCTGGTTTAGAAATGACACAGAATAGCATGCGCTTGAACTGGACAGAAAAAGAAGTGGATGATCGTTTGGATCAGATCATGACCAGTATTCATAATGCATGTGTGAAATACGGAACAGAGCCAAATGGTAAAGTAAATTACATCAAAGGAGCAAATATTGGCGGTTTTGTGAAAGTGGCCGACGCAATGATCGCTCAAGGTGTTGTTTAAATTTTTCTGAATGCAACAAATATTGGCCGTCTCCTCCCCGGGACGGCCTTCTTGTAAATTTTTGTTTAAAGAAAATCATATAGATATAGGCTGCAATCTTCATAAACATTGATATTTTTGCCGTTCACCAAAATTATTAGTTGTGATTGATACACATTCTCATATTTACCTGTCGGAGTTTGATGAAGATAGAAATGATGTGATAGAGCGCGCCAAAAATACTGGGATAGAGGCTGTTTTATTGCCTAATGTTGATGGAGAAACAATTGAGGCGATGCATCAGCTTGAGTCAGCCAATCAAGGCTTTTGTCATGCAATGATGGGCGTTCATCCGACTTCTGTTAAAGCTGATTATCAGGAGGCTTTAAAGGAAGTAAAGGAGTATTTGGATAAGCGATCCTACATTGCCGTTGGTGAAATTGGAATTGATTTATATTGGGATAAAACATTTAGGCAAGAACAGATGCAGGCTTTTGAACAGCAAATAGTCTGGGCCAAAGAATTAAAGATCCCGATTGTGATTCACTGTCGCGATGCTTTTAGGGAGGTGTTCGAGGTTGTCGATAAGCAAATGGACGATAATTTAAAAGGAGTCTTCCATAGTTTTGGAGGTGGAATTGAAGAAGCCAAACGCGTATTAAATTACCAAACGTTTATGTTGGGAATAAATGGCGTGGTTACTTTCAAAAACACCAACCTGCGTGAGACGCTAAAAGAAGTGCCTCTGAATAAGTTGGTTCTCGAAACTGATGCACCTTATCTGGCACCTGTTCCAAAGCGAGGCAGACGAAATGAACCGGCTTATCTGGGACGTATAGCTGAAACAATTGCCTTAGCTCATAATGTTTCAGTCGATGAGGTAAAAAAGCAAACGACGGCTAATGCCAAACAATTATTTGCATTATAGATTAAAATAAGAAGAGATGGAAGAAAGAAAGATATTAATAATATATACCGGAGGTACAATTGGTATGGTTATCGATCCGGAAACCAATTCATTGGTGCCTTTCGATTTCGAGAGTATATCAAAGCAAGTACCTGAATTACGAAAGTTTGATTTTCAGGTCAAGAGTATTTCTTTCGAACCACTCATCGATTCTTCAGATATGCACCCGGAGATATGGACTAAGCTGGTAGGTATTATCGAAGAAAACTATTCCTTGTACGATGGATTTGTGATTCTTCATGGAACAGATACGATGGCATACACGGCCAGCGCTTTGAGTTTTATGCTTCAGAATCTTAAAAAGCCAGTTGTGCTTACTGGAAGTCAATTGCCTTTGGGAACCATTCGTACCGACGGAAAAGAAAATTTAATTACAGCACTTGAAATTGCTGCAGCACAAAAAAACAGGCAGGCACTCGTACCTGAAGTCTGTATTTATTTTAAGGATAAACTTTTCAGAGGTAATCGCACCACAAAGTATAATGCCGAACATTTTCATGCCTTCCGCTCTGATAACTATCCGCCTTTGGCCGAAGCGGGTATTCATCTAAAATATAACTATCCCTACATTCGCTACACCACCTTAAACGGAACTTTTCGTGTAGCACGGCAAATGGATACCAATGTGGCATTGCTTCGGATATTTCCGGGTATTAATAAGGAGGTAGTTAAGGCCGTATTAAATATTCCTAACATAAAAGCAGTGGTGCTCGAAACCTATGGTTCGGGAAATGCTCCAACAAAAAAATGGTTTCTCGATGCCATCAAGGAGGCATTGGATCGTAACCTGATTATATTGAATGTAACCCAGTGCCTGGCTGGTAGCGTTGAAATGTGGCGCTACGAAACAGGGGTTCACTTGTTAGAATTAGGTGTAGTAAGTGGTTATGATATGACGACTGAGGCGGCTGTAACCAAGTTGATGTATTTACTGGCTAACTGCTCATCGGTTGATGAAGTAAAAGCCAACTTGAATAAATCGCTACAGGGTGAGATTCACATATAAATATGAGCTCGTCGTATTTATAAAGTAGTGTTTTAATTGCATAATCTTTTTGCTTCTATTTTAGAAACTTATAATGTAAATTGTTGTTGTTTTTATGACAGCTATCATTGATTTATTCATATGAATGGCTCAAAGTGTTGTGAATAACGAAAATTAACAGTTCAAAGTTTGTAATTGACTTTTTTTTTGTAATTTGCAACCCTGAAAAATTAAAGGGTTTGAACCTTTTTAGAATCTTAATAAAAGGAGACAAAAGGGGACAACATTAAACTATTTTGAGTATTAACAATACTAATACGAATCAAAATTTTTAGCAGACTATGAAAAAGCTATTTGCGTTTTTAGCAGTAATTGGAATGCTGAGTACCGGTGCCAATGCCGTATATGCTCAGGACGATGAAAATGTAGCAGGCGATGCTACAACTATGGTTGATAACTCAGCCGCAAGTGATGACCAGGCGACAGCTGTTGAAGAAGGAACAGCCGAAGCACCAAAAGGAATTCACAAAGAAATTAAAGTGAAATTCATCGAAGGTGGTGCCATCTTTATGAGTTTCGTATTGTTATGTCTAATCTTCGGTTTAGCGTTAGCAATTGAAAGAATTATTTACTTGAACCTATCTTCTACAAACACGAAGAAGTTGCTTCAAAACATCGAGAATGCTTTGAATGACGGTGGTGTTGAGGCTGGTAAGGAAGTGTGTCGTAACACAAGAGGCCCTGTTGCTTCTATTTTCTACCAGGGACTTGATCGTTTCGACGAAGGTATCGACGTAGTTGAGAAATCAGTTGTTTCTTACGGTTCAGTTCAAATGGGTCTTTTAGAAAAAGGTTTAACTTGGATTTCATTGTTTATCTCGCTTGCTCCTATGCTTGGTTTCATGGGTACTGTACTTGGTATGATTGAGGCGTTTGATAACATTCAGGCAATGGGTACTATTTCTGCAACAGCTGTAGCAGGTGGTATTAAGCTGGCTCTGATTACCACTGTATCTGGTTTGATCGTAGCAATTATCCTTCAGGTATTCTACAACTACCTTGTGTCAAAAATTGACGGTATTGTAAATACTATGGAAGATGCTTCTATCTCACTACTAGATATCTTGGTAAAGTATAACATGAAAAAATAATTGTCATTATGACTAAGCTTTCAAAAATTTTAAATATTGTATTGTACCTGTTGCTTGCAGTGACTCTGGTATTTGCCGGCCTGTTCTTTTTTGGCGGTGAAGTTGAAGGAGCTGCGCGATATACACCAATATACACCGAGTCTTTTTTGAACTGGGGTAAGTTGTTGATTTATATTGCAGCAGGTGTATCTCTTTTATTTGAAATATTCCATATGGTTGTTAATCCAAAGAATGCTGTGCGTTCTTTAATTTCAATCGGAGTGCTTGGTGTAATTGTATTGTTAGCGTATAGTATGGCAGACGATACACCACTTCAAATAACTGGATATGATGGTGCAGATAATGTTCCCGGTAGATTAAAAATGGCCGGTACCATTCTGTTCGGAACTTACATTCTGTTTGGAATTGTAATTGTTTCAATTCTTTATACAGAATTATCACGTCTGTTTAAATAATGGCCCGATCCTTTAAGGATCATAAAAATTAATTGTCTATGGCAAAAAGAGAAGTACAAGAAGTTAATGCAGGGTCAATGGCAGATATTGCTTTCTTGTTACTTATCTTCTTTCTGGTAACCACAACCATGGATACTGATACGGGTTTAGCAACGCTTCTTCCGCCACCGGTTGAAGAAGAACCTGAGGACACTCCGCCTGTAAAAGAGCGAAACGTTTTCACGGTGCTAATTAACAGCCAGAATCAGTTATTGGTAGAGGGCAAGCCAATGGAGGTAAGAGACTTGACAGAAGCAACAAAAGAGTTTATCTTAAATCCAATGGATGATGAGAATCTTCCTGAGAAAAAGGACATTGAGGTAGAGTTTTTTGGAACGAGAGAAGTAACCAAAGGGGTAATATCTCTGCAAAACGACCGTGATACAGAATATCAGACATATCTAATGGTTCAGAATGAGCTTCAAAGAGCGATTAATGAACTGAGGGATGAATTATCAAAACAGAAATTTGGAAAGGTTTATAAAGAGCTGGAAAAAGAGGAGCAAAAAGCTGTTCGAGCGATTTATCCTAGAAAAATTTCAGAGGCAGAACCTAAAAACATAGGAGGAAAATAGTATGGCAAAGTTCCGAAAAAAGAAAAGCGGAGGCGTGCAAGCTATTAATACCGCCTCGTTACCTGATATTGTATTTATGTTGCTTTTCTTCTTTATGGTATCAACAACCATGAAGGAGGTGGACTTAAACGTTGAAGTTAAGCCTGCGCTAGCAACCGAACTTGTTAAGCTTGAGAAAAAAGAGTTGGTAACATTTATTTATGTGGGTGTACCTGCCAAAAAGTTTCAGTCTTTATATGGTAGTGAACCACGTATTCAGCTAAATGATGCATTTTCAAGTGTTGATGACATTCAGAGTTATATCGCTCAATCGCGTGATAACATGAGTGAAGCTAACCAGTCAAAAATGATTGTTTCAATTAAGGCTGATAAAGAATGTCCAATGGGTGTTATTACCGATATCAAGCAGGCATTGCGTAAAGCTGCGGCTCTGAAGTTGAATTATTCAGCTGCTGAGTTGGCGGTAGATAGATAAAATATTCTATCCTTATATAGAAAAGGGAGGCTTTTGAGTCTCCCTTTTTTTATGTCCAAAAGTTTATCAATAAGGTTAACATTAAACAGCTCCCTGTGATAGCATGGCGTCGGCCACTTTAACAAAGCCTCCGATGTTGGCCCCATCTACATAATTGATAAAACCATTGTCTTTGGTTCCATATTCGCAACAGGTGTTGTGAATGCTTTGCATAATGGTTTGTAGCCGTTGATCTACTTCATCACGCGTCCAATTAAGTCGCATACTATTTTGTGTCATTTCCAGGCCCGATACTGCTACACCGCCAGCATTGGCTGCTTTACCCGGTCCAAACAGAATACCTTTGTCGATAAAGACCTGTATGGCTTCAGGTGTAGATGGCATGTTCGCACCTTCAGAAACACAAAAGCAACCATTGCTTACCAGGGTTATTGCTTCTGTTTCATTAATCTCGTTTTGCGTGGCACTTGGCAAGGCAATATCTGCTTTTTCGCCCCAAGGACGTGCACCATCGACATACTTCACTGAATACTTATCCGCATATTCCTTTATTCGACCGCGTTTATTGTTTTTAAGATACATCAGGAACTTTAGTTTTTCCGGATTAACACCATCAGGATCGTAGATATATCCGCTGGAATCGGATAAGGTGATTACTTTACCGCCAAGATCATTGACCTTTTCAACTGTAAATTGAGCAACATTGCCCGAACCTGATACTAAAACAGATTTGTTTGTGAAACTTTCATTTCTTGTTTTAAGCATTTCCTGGGCAAAATAGACATTGCCATAGCCTGTAGCTTCCGGTCGAATAAGACTGCCACCCCATTTAAGACCTTTGCCGGTTAGTACGCCGGTAAATTCATTAACAATGCGTTTATATTGGCCATATAGAAAGCCAATTTCTCGTCCGCCAACGCCAATATCTCCGGCCGGGATATCTGTATTAGGGCCTATGTGTCGGTAAAGTTCGGTCATAAAGCTTTGACAAAAGCGCATTACTTCATTGTCTGATTTACCTTTGGGATCGAAATCGCTACCGCCTTTACCACCACCCATTGGCAGGGTGGTTAAACTGTTTTTAAATACCTGTTCGAATGCCAGAAACTTTAATATGCCCAGGTTAACGGTTGGGTGAAATCTTAATCCACCTTTATAGGGACCAATGGCACTGTTCATTTCAATGCGATAGCCACGGTTAACGCACATCTCACCTTTGTCATTTACCCATGGAACACGGAATATGATTATGCGCTCCGGTTCGACAATGCGTTCGAGGATACGGGCATGTTTGTACTTTGGATTTTCTTCCAGAAAATGATCAAGTGATTCGACCACTTCGTGTACTGCCTGATGAAATTCAGGTTCAGCTGGATTCTTCGCCATCAACTCAGCCATAAAAGCCGAGGTGCTTAATGATGAAGTGTGTGACATAGTAGTAGTATTTAAGGGGTTATTAAATCGAATGAATGGCTCATTTTTTTATAACTGCTCTCTGGTGTTCCCTTTAAAGCTACTTTCAGTCAAAATCAGGGTTAATCGTTAATCATTCATTAATCAAAAAAAAGTTACGCAATTATTTTTCGAATTGCGATTAAAAGGTCAGGAAAGTAATCTTAACGATTTCAAAAGATTGCTTCTCTGTATTGATGTTCATTATTAAGCACTTGTTGTGCTTTTTATGTAACTTATAGGTTTAACTTTTTTATCATGACTAAGTTGTCGGCTTCAATTCCTTTATCAGATAAAAGTTCAGAACGTGTTCTGCAGACCTTGAACCAGATTCTTAATATTATTGAGTTGGAGAATCCCATTGATGAAACCATTGAAGAAATTGTTGACTCTTTGGGAGCAGGATTTACATATTCCGATATAAACATTCGAATTCGGTATAAATCCATAGAATGCCAGACCGAAGTGATGGCAGAAACGATTAATGTTTTGACGGAACGTTTTTCTACGGTTGATGGAGGTAAGGGCATTATTGATGCCTATTATACAGAAGTTCATCCAGATTTGGATGAAGGACCATTTTCGAGAGATGAGCGATCCTTATTAAATCAATTGGCACGTTTGTTAACAGGATTTATAAACCGGATTGTTGCTGAGCGTAATCATTCCGAATCGGTGGAGCGGCTTAAAGAACTCTCTACAATTAACCGGACAACCCGTATTATTAATGAAGGTAAATCGATTGATGATGTGCTGCAACAGATTGCTTTTGTGTTGCCATTGGGCTGGCAATATGCAGAGTATACGGTGGCGAGAATAATTCTTGGTGATAAAATCTATCAAAGCGAATATTTTACCGAAACAGAATGGGTGCAAACGCAGCGATTCAATACAATTGACGGGCAGCAAGGTTCCATTGATGTGTTTTATACAAAGCGTTTTCCCTCGCTTAATAACGATCCCTTTTTAGCTGAAGAACGTGATTTGTTGATCAACTTGTCGCGATTGATTACGGATTTTCTAAACAGTCATCTGGCCGCACGAGAAAAGATTGAGCGACAGGAGCGCGTTAAAGAGCTTCAGACCATTAACAAAACATCAAAGATTATTGCTTTAAAAATGCCAATTGACTATACCTTAAGTCACATTGCTGAGATTATTCCGGCAGGCATGCAGCATCCGGAGTATTCAGCGGCACGTATTGTATTTGAACAACATGAATATTTGAGTGAAGGTTTTATCGAAAGCCCATGGCTTTTGCGGCACTCGTTTGAAACCATTGAAGGGAAAGCCGGTGCCATTGAAATATATTATCAGAACGAATTGGCAAAAACACAGGAAGAGTTGTTTTTGAATGAGGAGAATGACTTGATCAAAAACCTGTCTCATCTGGTAGTGGGCTATCTGAATGGCGTAGAAGCAAGAAATTTAATGGAGCAGGTACGGAAGCCGATGATTAATCCTGTACTTAATGCCAAGGAGACAGATAAGGATGAAAATCAGCAAAGCAGTAAGCACCTGTTGCAAAATTTTATGCACCGAAATAATGCTGCCCGGGATATTTATCACGATTTAATGCCTTTTAAAGTTAAAGAGATTCTGTTGGTTGCGACTCTTTACGATGCGTATGCCATAGAGAATGAGGGGCGCTTTACTGAGCAGGTGATGGGTGGTTTTTATCAGTTACATCTAACGCAGGTGCCCCGTGTTACCGGCGTTACAACCTACGACGAAGCCATGTCAAAGTTGAATGAGAAACATTTTGATTTGATCATTGTGATGGTGGGTGTTGAAAAGAAGTCACCCATGGCACTGAGTCAGATGGTGAAAAAGGAATACCCTTATATCCCGATTTTTATGCTATTGAATAACGATAGTGATATCCCTTATTTCCAGGCTCGTCAGCGTGAATTGGGCGTATTGGATGAAATATTTGTCTGGAATGGCGATCCAAAGGTGTTTTCTTCCATGGTTTTTCATTTGGAGGATAAAGTGAATGTGGAGAACGATACCGAGATAGGATTGGCGCGGGTCATTTTATTGGTTGAAGATTCCGTTCGTTATTATTCTAAATACCTGCCTTTATTGTATGCCAGTGTATTGGAGCAAACCAAGCGCCTGATTGATGATGTTAAAGAAGATGAATTGTATGCTGTTCTCCGGTTAAAAGCACGGCCTAAGATTCTTTTGGCGCGCACATATGAAGAGGCTATTGAAATATTTGAAAAATACCGCGACTACCTGCTGTGCTTAATTTCAGATGTGGAATTTTCCAGAAATGGTCGTTTGGATGCCAATGCCGGTTTTGAATTGGTGAATTACGTTAAGAAGCAAATTAAGGATTTGCCTGTTATTTTGCAGTCATCCAAAATCGAATATTCACAGGACGCTTATGAGCTGAAAACCGTTTTTATCAATAAGTACTCCGAAAGCCTGATTCAGGATATTAAAACTTTTATTAGTCATTATCTGGGTTTTGGCAACTTTGCCTACAAAGATGCTCATGGCCGAACAATTGCTGTGGCTCGAAATTTAAAAGAATTTGAGCGTACCATGCGCAAAGTGCCAGTGGAGTCCATCGTTTATCATGCGCGAAAAAATCATTTCTCACTATGGTTAATGGCCAGGGGCGAGATAAAAATTGCGCGCAAGATTGCACCTTATCGAATATCGGATTTTGATGATGCCGAGCATATTCGGACTTATTTATTGGAGGTGATTACCCGACATCGTGAAGAGAAAAATCAGGGTAAGGTGATTGATTTTGATGAAACTGAAACCATTGATGCTACCAATATAGTTCGTCTGTCAGGTGGCTCATTAGGTGGCAAGGGACGTGGTTTATCATTTATCAACACATTGTTGTTTAATTTCGATTTTGGAACCTACGTACCTGGCATTAATATCCGAACACCTAAAACGACAGTTATTGGAACCGATGAGTTTGAGCTCTTTATGGATCGAAATAATTTTCGTGAGCTTATATTCCGGAATCTGAATTACCACCAGATTAAAAAGATGTTTCTCGGAGGTGAGCTGTCTTTAAGTTTGGTAGATCGGCTCAAACGTTTGTTAACGATTTTTACCGAGCCCATCGCAGTTCGATCTTCCGGCTTGTTGGAGGATAGTCAAAAGCAACCTTTTGCAGGCGTTTTCGAAACTTACTTATTGCCCAATAATGCTGTTAATATTGATGAGCGTCTGGCTGAACTATGTAATGCAGTCAAGCTAGTGTTTGCTTCGGTGTTTAGTGATAGTGCCCGTGCATTTACTGAAGCGGTTGATTTTAAGATTGAGGAGGAAAAGATGGCCGTGGTTATACAGGAGGCGGTCGGCCACAAGTATGGCGATGCTTTTTATCCACACATTAGCGGCGTGGCGCAGTCCTATAATTATTATGCGTTTGGTCACATGAATCCCGAAGATGGTTTTGCGGTGATGGCACTGGGATTTGGTAAATATGTTGTGGATGGCGAGAAAGCTTTGCGCTTTTGCCCGGTCTATCCTGATTTGGATAATAATTCGGCCAAAGACCAATTTAAAAACTCACAAACAGAGTTTTATGCCATTGATCTGCAAAAGAAGAATCTGAATTTGCTGGAAGGCGAAACGGCTGGCTTAACACGCCTAGATCTTTACGAGGCAGAAATGCACGGTACTTTAATGCATCTGGCATCGGTTTATCATCCGGATAATAATACGATAGAATCGGGTCTGGCTGCCGATGGGCCGCGTATTATCAACTTTGCTGACATATTAAGGTACAACTATATTCCATTGTCGAAAGCATTGGAGGTGATTTTGGATGTGGTGAAAGAAGCCATGGGTGCGCCGGTTGAAATTGAATTTGCAGTTGATCTTAACAAAGATAGAGAGGGGAATGCCAGTTTTTACTTACTTCAGATAAAACCATTACTGGGTGGGGCTCAGAATTACAGCATTAACATGGATTGCATTTTGGAAGAGAAGGTGATTTTGCAATCGGGCCAGAGTATGGGGAATGGAAAAAACAAAACAATTTCAGACATAATTTACGTTGACCTTTCAGTATTTGATAAGGCCGAAACACGTGAGATGGCTACTGAAATTGAACAGCTCAATGCCAAAATGAAGCGTGAGAACCGTCAGTATATATTAATCGGCCCGGGCCGATGGGGAACGCGTGATCCATGGATTGGTATTCCGGTATCGTGGACGCAGATTTCGCAGGCAAAGATGATTGTGGAGACCGATTTAGAGAATTTTCCATTAGAAGCATCCGGGGGATCACATTTTTTTCATAATGTTACCACTATGCAAGTGGGCTATTGTTCGGTGGTTAATGGCGATAAAGATTCGTTTATCAGTTGGGACGATTTTCGGGAGGCAGACTTGATCGAACAAACAAAATTTTTCAGACATGCCCGCTTTAAACAAGCATTGATTTTAAGAATGGATGGTAAAAAAAGAAAAGCAATCGTTACTTTAGGCCGGTAAATCTAAACAGTAGTTTTAGGATGCAATCCTGAAGTGAACATTGAGTAATCAGAAAATCGATTAAATGACTAAATCTATAAATACACAGCAAACATCATATTTTTCGGATACAGCCTTTGGACATCTGATGCAAAAACGCATTCATAAGGTTTTGTTGATTTGCAGTGGTTACGATGCTTTTATGTTGGATGAGGACGGGCGTATTGATGAGCAGATTTTTAACGAATATGTTTCGCTCAACTTGCGTTATCCGCCGCAATTTATTCATGTGGAGACATCGGAGGAGGCATTGGCCATTCTGGAAATTGAGCAGATTGACTTGGTTATAACCATGCTGAGTATTGGTGGGATGGACCCCTTTTCGATGGCCAAGAAGGTGAAGGAATGTTATGAAAATATTCCGATTGTTGTGCTGACACCTTTTTCGCGTGAGGTATCGGTTCGCATGAGTCGCGAGGATACTAGTGCCATCGATTATGTATTTTGCTGGTTGGGCAATGCCGATATTATGCTAGCCATCATTAAACTGATCGAAGATGAAATGAATGTTGAGCATGATGTGCAGGAGGTTGGGGTACAAACCATTTTACTGGTTGAAGATTCTGTTCGCTTTTATTCGAGTTACCTGCCCTTGATTTATCGCATCATCTTAACTCAGGCCAAAAAATTTATGGATGAGGGACTGAACGAACACCAGAAAATGATGCGGATGCGTGGGCGACCAAAAATATTATTGGCCCGTACTTACGAAGAAGCCATTGATCTTTATGAGAAGTATGAAGAAAATATGCTTGGCATCATTTCGGATGTTTCATACAATAAAGATGGTGTAAAAGATACGGAGGCCGGACTTAAACTGGCCAGGCATGTGAAGCAACGCAACAAATACATGCCTTTTCTCTTGCAATCGTCCAACCGCAGTTTGGAAGCCGATGCGAAGGATTTAAAAGTTGGTTTTCTGTTTAAACACTCTTCATCGCTTCTACGACGATTAAAGCATTTTATCAATAAATATCTGGCCTTTGGCGATTTTGTTTTTGTAGATCCCAAAACTGGAAAGGAGGTAGAGCGGGTGAGTAACCTGAAGGAGCTGCAGGAAAAACTGTTTCATATTCCGGATGACTCTTTGCTTTATCATTTTCAGCGCGACCATGTTTCCAAATGGCTCAATGCCCGTGCGCTTTTTGCCGTTGCTGAGGTGATTAAATACCTAAAGGTTGAGGATTTTAAAGATTTAGAGGCCACCAAAAAGTTCTTATTTGATACCATCGCTAATTTCAGATTTAGTAAGGCTCGTGGAGTTATTGCCCAGTTTTACCGGGACAAGTTTGATGAGTATCTCACCTTTACACGCATTGGCGATGGAACCATTGGGGGAAAAGCGCGTGGTTTGGCATTTCTTAATCTGTTAATAAAAAAATACAATGCGTTTCATGCCATCGATGATGTGGTGGTGACCATTCCGCGCACGGTAGTTTTGAGTACCGATGTGTTTGAAGAGTTTATGGAAGCCAATGAGCTTTACCCCACGGCACTCGCTGAAATCAGTGATGAAGCAATTCTGGAGGCTTTTGTTAACGCAAAGATGCCCGAGCGTATATACGGCGACCTGCTAAAATTTATTTCCATCGCCCAGGGGCCAATCGCAGTCCGTTCATCAAGTGTTTTGGAAGATAGCCACTATCAGCCATTTGCCGGTATTTACTCCACCTACATGATTGCCAATAATGAGAACGAAAGTACTGTATTGGATCAATTGTGCGATGCCATTAAGTGTGTTTATGCGTCGGCATTTTATAATTCGAGTAAGCGCTACATGGAAGCCACCATGAATGTGATCGACGAGGAGCGAATGGGTATTGTGCTGCAAGAAGTGGTGGGGCAAAAGCATGGGGATGTGTTTTATCCGACGATTTCGGGTGTGGGCCGTTCCGTTAATTTCTATCCGATTGAGCCAGAAAAGGCTGAAGATGGAACCGTTAATGTGGCAATGGGTTTGGGTAAGCACATTGTTGAGGGAAGTGCTTCACTGCGATTTTCGCCAAAATACCCGCAGAAGATCTTGCAACTGTCGAGCACCGATATGGCTGTGAGGGAAACTCAAAAGAACTTTTTTGCCCTTGATTTGAAGTCTTCCAGTTTTCATCCATCCGTAAATGATTCCATTAACATCGTTAAGATGGATCTAAAAACAGCTGAATCGCATGGTACTTTGCGGTGGTTGGGATCGGTGTACGACTATAACAATCATATGATTCGTGATGGCTTAACGGCTAAAGGTTTGCGTATAGTAACCTTCGCCAATGTATTGAAGTACGATGCATTTCCATTGGCTCCGATTATAAAAAATGTATTGGAAATTGGGCAAAAGGAAATGAATCAGCCGGTTGAAGTCGAGTTTGCAGTCGATTTGCAGGGAGCACCTGGTCAGCCTCCAGTATTTTACCTGCTACAGATTCGCCCCATTGTTGATTCCAAAGAATCGATTACTGAAAAACTTGAAGAAGTAGAGCCTGAAGAAACTTTGATCTATTCAAAGTCGGCCTTGGGTAATGGAGTGATTGATGATATAAAGGATATAATCTATATCAAGAACGATACTTTTAATCCGGCAAATAATACCAAACTGGTACCCATAATTGAGAAACTGAATGCTCCTTTTCATGCTCAGCAAAAATCTTATATTCTGATGGGGCCAGGTCGATGGGGTTCGCAGGATTCATGGTTAGGGGTGCCTGTTAAATGGACTCAAATTTCAGCTGCCCGTGTCATTGTAGAAACCGGTTTGGAGAACTACCGGGTCGATCCAAGTCAGGGAACGCACTTTTTCCAGAATTTAACCAGTTTACGCGTTGGCTATTTCACGGTAACACCGTCCATTGGCGATGGCTATGTAAACACTGAATACCTGGATGGCTTGCCGGCTGTTTACGAAGATGAATATATTCGTCATGTTCAATTACCTGATGTTTGCAGTGTTAAAATAGATGGGCAAAAGGGTATCGGTGTGGTTTTGCCTCCAGACGGTAATAAACGGAATGATGATGATTTATCTTCAGATTTTAATTTGCATTAATAACTAAATGTTATGACGATGAATTTAGACAAGTTTATGTATCAGCTTCAGCTTAATAACCCGAATGAACCGGAGTTTATTCAAGGTGTAAGGTTGTTTTTTTCATCCGTTAAAGATCGCATGCAAGATGATTTCAGGTTGAGCAATGCGGCTGTGTTGGAGCGTTTAACCGAGCCGGATCGTGTGCTAATCTTTAAAGTGCCATGGCTCAACGATGAGGGTAAAGTAATTATTAATCGCGGATACCGGGTGCAATACAATAATGCTTTGGGGCCTTACAAAGGGGGCGTTCGTTTTCATCCGGCACTTACCTTGGGAACGGTAAAAATGCTGGCATTCGAACAGGTTTTTAAAAATAGCCTCACGGCCATCCCTTTAGGTGGAGCGATGGGGGGTGCAAATTTTGATCCGAAAGGAAAGTCGGATGCTGAGATAATGCGTTTTTGCCAGAGTTATATTTTGCAATTATGGGATGTGCTTGGGCCCGATATTGATATACTGGGAGGCGATATTGGAGTAGGAAGTCGTGAAATTGGTTATCTGTTTGGGATGTATCGGAAGCTGAGTCATCAGCATAGCGGGACCTTTACTGGTAAATCACCCGAATGGGGAGGGACCCGGTTAAAGGCTGAATCCAATGGCTTTGGGGTTGTTTATTTTCTGAAAGCCATGTTGGCGCATTACAATGATTCACTGGCTGATAAAACCATAGCCGTATCAGGTTTTGGAAATATGGCCCACGGGGTGATTAAAAAGGCTATTGCATTGGGAGCAAAGGTGGTGACCATTTCAGGACCCGATGGTTATGTGTATGATCCCAATGGTATTGATGAGCACAAGTTGGAGTATTTGATCGAATTGCGTGCCACCTCACAGGATTTGGTTCGCCCTTATTCTATTGAGTATCCGGGCACACGTTATTTCGAAGGCAGAAAACCCTGGGAAGTAGATTGCGACATTGCCATCCCTTGTGCCATTCAAAATGAGATTGGTGAAGAAGAGGCTGCAATGCTAATTAGCAAAAAATGCCAATACCTAATAGAAGGATCGGATCAATCGTGCACCGAAGAAGCAGTGCAGTTGTTTAGCAATACTTCCTTGCGTTATGTACCTAGCAAAGCGGCCAATGTTGGAGGTGTGGCAATTTCGGCACTGGAGCTGGCTCAAAACAATATGAAAATGACATGGAGTGATGCTGAAATAGAGCAGCGTTTACAGGATATGGTTAAGCGCACGCATGACTTGTGTCGATCTTATGGGGAAGAAGGTAATGTTATCAATTACCTGAAGGGATCCAATGTAGCTGCTTTCCAAAGAGTGGCTGAAGCGGTTATCGATCAGGGTGCGGTTTAAACTATGGAGGTAAAAAGCGAATAGTATCCAGCTGATAAATATTCGCCCTTTAACCCCAAAAATACCTGATTTAATCTTTAGGCAAAATGATTGGCATACCTTCATTTAGGCTGGCTGCAATACGCGTGCTGATATAGCTGTCAATCTGGTAAAATTGCGATGCTACTTTAACGCCCAGTTTTTTCTTATATATTTTATAATATTTAAATCGCACCTTTCTCCTTTTATCCTGACTTTTATTAAGTGTTACAATTTTATTGTCAAGATCGTCCTGAGTAAGTTCACCTCCTTTGTTGATGATGTTTTCAAGCAATTTAAAGCGCTGAATACTGATTGGTTTTACTTCATTTTCAAATTGATCGTAAATTTCCCAGAATTGTTCTGTTTCAGTGGTTTTAAGTTCAATGTTTTGAGCAAAGAATACCTTTATTTCAGATTTTAAAATTGAACCGATTAAGCCCATTTCCTGATTGGCATCCTGAGCCATTGTTGCCGAAGTTGCGTAAATAAAGATTCCCAAGAGTAAAATTAATTTTTTCATAGTTAAGTTTTTAAAAGTTTAATGAAGTTCGTGATTAAAACAAAATGATTATATATTTGTTTTTAGCTGTACTTATTAAGCTAAATTGAATTGAAGGTAATTCATATTTTAACAACATGAAACGATCATATAATTTTTAATCACATGAAACGAGCCAAGAGTAAAAGTTCTCACACGCGAGGATGATTCTTTTTCAGGCGAGTTCCATATGACAATTGAAAGAAAATTTAATCATATGAAATAATACCAGTAAAGCAACTGGGTTTAGATTATTTCATCTAACCTTAAAAGTAATTAATGCAACATGAAGACGAGACTTAATTTTTTTGTATGCATAGCACTTGTTTTTACAGTCTATGCCTGTTACCCCGGCGGAGCCGAGTATGTAGATGAACTGGATACATCCATATCCAAATATGATCCTAAGTATAATTGGAATGATTTGGATGGAAAAACTTACTCCTTACCAGAAGAAATTGTACACGTAGAAGACGGTGAGGTTGTGGATGATCCTGATCGAGTGCATGATGAAGATATTTTGGCACAGATCCGTAAGGAGCTAAATGCACTTGGAATGGAAGAAGCTGTTGCTGATGCAGATACTTCTTTAGCTCTTGGAATCGCAATAATTGAGCAAAATAATAGTGGCGCTGCCTGGGTTCCTGGTGGTGGTTGGTGGGGAGGCTGGTATCCCGGTTACCCTCCAGGATGGGGCTGGGACCCTTGGTATCCTTGGTATCCAGTTTATTACAGCTACAAAACTGGTTCTATCATTATTGAGATGGGAGACTATGAGAATAAAAACGAGGCAGAAGAATCAATTCCTCTTGTTTATTCAGGAGCCTTAGATGGTCTGCTGCAAGGCAGCAAGAACTATGTTGGTGAGCGAATTGATAGAGGCATTGATGAATTATTCAATCAGGCACCGTTTTAATTAACATTTACCTCAACTTATTAAACAGATAGAAATGAAATTAGTAAAGTCATTAATAATAGTGGCACTTGCAGTTGTTAGCTTAGAGGTAAGTGCTCAGACAAAAACAAATGTTTATTATAGTATGGCCTTGCCTATGGGCGATACTAAAGATTATATTGAACCAGCCAGTTTCAGAGGTATGAACTTTGAATATGAGAAATTCGTCAACCCTAGTGTTGGTGTTGGTTTTCTTGTAGGATGGAATACTTTCTATGAGGCAAAGGACAGGGCTACCTATCCATTGGAAAATGGTGCCATTACCAGTAATCAATTTCGTTATTTAAATGCGATTCCTATTCAGGCAACTGGTAAATATTATTTTGCAGGCGATGATGCAGTCGTTCGTCCGTTTATAGGATTGGCTGCTGGTACTTATTACATGGAGAGAAGAGTTGATAATGGATTATTCTCAACCAGTGATAAAGGGTGGTCGTGGTCTGTAGCGCCTAAGGCCGGATTGTTAGTGCCGATTAATTATCGATCTAGCCTGGCGGTGAGTTTGGATTACAGTACATCTTTTAAAACATCCGATCTGGATAAGCAAAATTGGTTAGGTATTAATGTCGGCTTTAGCTGGGATTATTAAACTTAAAGATATCTTTTAGATAAAAAGCGAGAGGTCGAACAGGCTTCTCGCTTTTTTATTTTCCATAAAAAAGAGGTTGCACCAGGCAACCTCTATACACACAGGAATTGTTGGGAGGAAAATAACTCTCATAACGCCCCAAAGGTCTCCTTTTACCCAAAGCTTGCGGTTACCTCTTCGTTATTTCTAGTTTAAATTAAGATTATCTGTTGTCAAATCTAGTTGGGTGTCAAGATGGCATTAATCCTGTAGGATTTAATGTCAAATTGACTGTATGTAATTGCAATATACTGACTGTCTGACTGGTATTTGCGATTGGCATCATCATTGAAATATTCCAATCAGAACAGAAAACAATTAAAAACTTAAAATAATAGGAGATTAAATTATGAAACTAGTAAGATTTAACAACAGGTATCCTCAGAGTGGTAGTTTATTAAACCATTTTTTTGGAAATGAGTTTATGAACGATTCTGATTTCTTTAAAGGAGGTCATTATTATAACACACCAAAGGTTAATATCCGCGAAACGGATGATGCTTTTGCTATTGAAGTAGCTGCTCCGGGATTTGATAAGAAGGATTTCAATGTAGAATTGGAAAACGATGTATTAACAATTGAAGTTTCGAAGGAAGAAAAGGCTGAAAAGAACAATTATTCGCATTACGAATTTAACTATGGTTCGTTTAAGCGCTCCTTTACTTTGCCAAAAGATAAGGTAATGGATTCAAAGATTTCGGCTAAGTACGACAATGGAATTTTAAACATTCAACTTCCTAAAAAGGAAGAAGCGAAAGCGAAGCCTAAGCGCTTAATTGATATATTCTAATTTGTGATTTCTTTTTCATAATGATGCTGGAAAGCCTCCCTTTGGAGGCTTTTTTTGTTTTATCCTTAAACATGCTTTCTGACAATTCTTGTACATAGATACAATGCTGTTTTGTTGTCTGTGGACAATTTTTTGTTTAAAGGCAGTCATAAAACTAACAGCTAACAGCTTTCAATACAATCGTCGTTTTTTACGGGTGTATTTGCCACCAACGCTATTGAGGGGATTGGCACTTTCGCTGCAAGGAACAGCCGGCCGTCGTCCGCCAGTTTTAAAACGGGCCCGTTGATTAAATTCAAAGATCAATGAAAGTTCATGAGCCCCTGCGGTTGACCAGCCAAGGCTTCCAATGGTAATATCGTAACTGTAGCCAACCCGAACAGGACCTAAATCGTAGGCCAGCAAAGCAATAATGGCATCTTGATTAACCGCACTACTTTTTTCGGCATTGTTAAACAAAGGTAAACCCCTGTACCAAACGCCGATTTCAAGTGGTGAGTTATGCCAGTATACGCCCAGGTCGAACTGGTTAAATTTATCTTGCCGCTGATACCTGAAACTTGCCGAAAAAGCTCTCTCGGCTACGTTTCTTCGTCTTTCGCTCCAAATGTTCATACCACCAAAAAAGGTGTATTTCAACTCGGCCTTGGCATCTTCATTCATAAAGGTATAATTGGGTTTGGCAAGGTGATCAACGGTTAGGCCGATCCAATACTTAGGACTGTATAGGAAAACAGAACTGGCTATATCAATATAATGCACTTGTTCGTTGGACAAACGGTCGAATGAACCGCTTCCACCTCCCGACTTAGGTGGCTGATCGGGGAAAATGGCTTTTGAAAAATCAACGGCTTTATTACCATAAGCAAATTGCACGGCCGGAATCACCTGCCAATAATCCGATAAAATTAAGTTATAGGAATATTGAAAGGCTGCATTGGTTGTTGTTAACCCGGCACTTCCCGCACGATCCTGTATCAGGTAAAAACCGATACCACTATTAAACTTTGAAAAGAAATTGTCAAACGAAACCGAATAGGTCGAAAAAGCTTTTGAAACCTCTGGCCATTGGTTGCGGTAATTCATAATCAGGCGACCGCCATTGGTCGATCCGGCTAAGGAAGGACTCAGATATAAAGGGTTGGCATAGAACTGCGAAAAATGCGGATCTTGCGCCTTTAATATCAGGCTGAAGAATAATAGTAATATGGTAATTATCTTTCTCATTATCTGAATAGCGTTACATCACCAGTTTTGATTTCAATGTTTCCATTTGAATATTTACATCGGACTTTCCAGATGTAAACCCCTGTTGCACAGATTTTATCCATGTGGTAACCATCCCAGCCAATATCAATGTCATTACTTTCAAAAATTAGTTCGCCCCAGCGGGTGTAAATGCGCAGTTGATATTCAACAATGCCTTCATGAACAAAGGGGTAGAATACGAAGTTATCCGGTGATCCGGGAGTGTAATGCCCACCAGATGAGCCCGCCGGGTTAGGTGTAAACGCATTGGGGAAACTGATGTTACCAGCTTCATCGGCAATTACGGCTTCGCGAATAACATGTTCATCTGTACAGCCCAGGTCATTTGTCACCACCAGTCGCACATCGTAGATACCTTTGTTTTTATAGGCATATTGCACCGAGTGTTCGGTTGAAGTGTTGCCATCGCCAAAATTCCATAAATAGCTGGTAGCACCTTCCGATTTGTTGATAAACGATACAGTTTCAGGAATTTTAATTTTCGGAGGACGTACTTCGAAATCGGCCATTGGCGTATCGTAAACATAGATTTCAACATGCTCTGCTTCGGCCAGGCCGCCAGGTCCTTCAACTGTCAGTTTAACTTTGTATTTTCCGGGGGTATGATAGGTGTGTACCGGTTCTTTTTCGGATGATACATTGCCGTCGCCAAAGTCCCAGAAATAGGTGTGAGCATCAATTGTATTATTATAAAAGTTCACTTCAAGGGGCGGACAACCTTCTGCATTGGGACCATAGTCAATGGCAGGTAAGGTAGGATAAACTGTTACGAACTGGCGTAGCGAATCGCTGCAGTTAGCACCATCCACTTTTAGCCATACTTCATATTCGCCCGAAGTTCCGTAGGTATGTGTCCCCGGATCTTTTAGCGTAGATGAATTATTATCGCCAAAGAGCCAGCGGTAATCCCAATTATTGCCTTGGGTATTATTAAACAGGTTAATGGTCGACTCAGGCATTTGCATTTCTTTTGGACTTACTGTGAATTCAGGTGTTGGTCGACGATAAACGGTGACTGATGTATAAGTGGTATCACTACATCCATAAATCGATCGGGCAATCATTTGTACTTCATAACTTTGATCTTCGACGCCTGGGTTGATGTATTCGTTGTGCCCGTTGAAACTGTTGGATACATTGCCATCGCCAAAATCCCAGGTAAATTCACTGGCACCTGCCGAGTTGTTTAGTAGGCTCTCGAAATAGGGTGTACAACCGCTTCCGCCATCGGATATTGAAGCCGTAACTTTGGGATAGACATTTAAAAACTGAGAGGTGGAATCCTGGCAACCATAATCATTGCTAACAATTAGCCACGGCTGGAAAGTTGCCGAGGCCAGTTCTGAATTGATGTAAGCGTGTTCTGCATTCTCACTTCCATTGCCGCTTGACTCCTCGCCATCGCCAAATAACCATCTGCTGGAGCTGGCTCCGGTCGATTGATTATTAAACTGTGCAATAAACGGTGAGCAGCCTTCATTATTGTTTAGATTAAAACTACTCACGGGTGAAGGCAATACCCGTACATTCATCTCAGAAGTATCGCGGCATCCGAAAATAGAACTGGTGTATAGTTTTACAGTGAATTCCTTCGCTACAGGATCGGTATTTTCAAATACATGTGATGTTATATTGGCTCCTTCGGCGATTTGTCCGTCGCCAAAATCCCAAACATAAGAGTAAGCTCCCGGGGCGGAAACCATCTCGGCCAGTAGCGGATGACAACCTTCCTCGGGTGTAAGTTCAAAATCGTAATTAATCAAAGGATAAACGGTAATAAAGTTGTCTAAAGTATCCCGGCATCCGTAATCGTTTAATACAACCAGTGTGGTTTTATATGATTGCACATAAAGTTCTTCGTTAATGTAGGTATGACTTACATCCTCTTCAGTGCTGTTGTTGCCATCGCCAAAAATCCATTCGTAGCTGGTGGCATCTTCGGATTGATTATCAAATTCAACAGCAAGCGGGCTACATCCCGGTTCGTCGTTGTAATCAAATTGTGCGAGGGGTGCCGGTAAAACAGACAGGTCGAAGTAAGCCGTGTCAATACAACCATACGTGTTAGATGCAATTAATTCGATATTGTAATCAATTGGATCAAACGTATTATTGATGTAAGTATGTGTGGGATCGCTCTGGTTGGAAATATAACCATCGCCAAAATCCCAAAGATAGTTGTCGGCATCCGTTGAGGTATTTGCGAATGTTAACTTATGCGGACTACAAGCTTCATCATCATAGGGGCCGATGGATGCTGCCGGAATAGGATAAAAAACGATTTCAACAGTATCTCCGGTAATACAATCATTGTTGTTTTCGATCCAGGCAAACTCATAGCTGCCCGGAGTATCAACCGTAACCGTACTGTTCGCATTAGCAGGAGAACTAAATATGCTTGATCCACTTCCTGTTATTTGATTCCAGCTGCCAACACCAATGTCCGGGATTGCAGATAGCTTATAAACAAGCCCGCAGGTATCGGCATCATTAATAACTTCAGGTTGGGGTATTTTATTGAATGTGATGTTAACATCGTCGCTGTCTGCACAGCTATTGTTGTCTTCAGCCCATGTAAAGGTATAAGTACCATAGGTATCAACTATTACTTCGGATAAGGGATCTGTTTGGTCAGTGAAATTAACCGCTCCGGGGCCGGCATTTAAAGTCCATTGTCCGTTACCAACAGATGCAGTGGCATTAAGCGCATATGTAAGACCACAAGCCAATGCATCATCACCGGCCTCACTTATGGGTTGTTCCGAAACAGTTACATAAATGCTATCCACATCTTCACAACCGTATGAATCACGAACAGTATACTGAAAACCAAAGATACCAGGTGTAGAGCTGGTGAAAACCGGATTTTCGATGTTGGTGGATGATAAAAGATCTGTTCGGTCGCCCGTCCACTCATGCCATACAAAGGTACCGGAACCACCAACCGGATTTGGCTCCAGTTGTTGAGATATGTCGGTACAAAGCTCCAGATTCTTGTTCAGAAAGTGGATACTTACCGAATCAACTTCGACCACAATAGTATCTTCATCATAGCATCCGTTGTTGTCGGTAACGCGATAAACCAGCTCATATAAACCCTCTGTAATGGTTTCGAAGCTTGGATTAACTATAGAGGTATTGTTTAAAGGGCTGGTATCACCAGTCCAGATGTGTATATATGGAACAAGCCCTTGCGAAGGGTTACCGTCTAAAGTGATTAAGGTTCCGGGGCATAAATGAGCTTCGGGCCCGGGCAGGATATCAGCCAAAGGCGAATCCAATACAGTGATACTTGTTGTGCCGGTAGCGCTACAGTTGTTTCCATCTTCAACATAGTAGTTAATGGTGTGTGTGCCAGGACCAGCCAGAGAAGGATCAAACTCTCCGGTCCATTCATCAATAATACCCGGTCCGGACCATTGACCACCCGGTGTGGCTGGTGTTAGGATGATGGATGCGTCATTTTCACAAAAAGGACCAACAGGTGCGATGCTGCCATCCGGGTCATCAACAATTAGAACGATGGCTGTATTTGTTACCGGATCATATCCCTGATCGTAAGGATTACAATAATTCCAGTTGTTAAGAGTAATTTCAAATTCGTCGCCAACAGCCCGGTCATCGGGCACAAAAATAGGCAGCGCTTCGTTCCATGGCGCCGTCGGACCAAGTATCGGTTCGGAGGTTACATCAATTGAGCCAACAAAAGGATAGGTTCGAATCACACCATTTACATGGGCATTGTCGATGAAATTAGGCGCTCCGTTATTGGTACCATAGATCCATTGAATCCAGCGTTTGCGATCATTGGGCAAGTCATTTTCATCCGGCGGAACGCAATTCCATTGGCTATTGTCAATAAAAGTAACGCTTCCGCTGTTGCCCACACAGATGGGAAAAACTCGTGGATCGATGGAAATTTCTCCACCATTTTTGTCGTCCATATCCCAAACGGTAACAATTTGTTCCTGAATGGAACTGGTGCAGACATTGTCGGCCACCACCAGGGCAACCGTTGGATGGTAGTTACATTCATCGCCGCCAATAGGATAAACATGATTGCTCGACGCTGTCCATTCATTAAGGGCAGGATTGGTCAATGTGGCATCGACCAATTCGATGGGAGAACCATCGTTCCAGTCAAATTGCATCTTCACATTTCCTGTACCACCATCGTTTACACCACGGTAAACCACGCTCCAGTTAACAGTTACCGGGGCGCATAATTTGTCGGGTACGATATCATTGGCCTTTGATGTTATGTTGCAGGTTTGCGAATAACATTGAAAGCTAACAATCGCCGACATCATTATTAAAATTGCTTTTATTTTACCGTCCATAAGCCCTTTTAATATGCGTTGACCTGTTTTGTTAATTTACAGGCAATCGTTATAATATTGTTTCTCTGTATGTCTTATTTGCTCCAGATCTGATGATTTATGTCATGTTTCAATAGGTTTTAAATTAAAGGTGAGTTTAGTCATTTTTTTTGTACGAAAGTGTTCCAAAATTTACGAATCTGAATTCAAGTATCGCTCCCTGGGAACTCATTATGTTGCTATTAACTTATGTGGGTACTACGCATGATTATGCGAATTAGTTCCGATTAATAGCAAATTTTTAAAAAACTAACTAAAAGGAAATCTACAATGATGAATAAGTTAATTGCACGAACGTTGCCCTATTTTCCGAAGAAGTTTGTTTGGATTTTCTCCAAAAAATATATTGCAGGAGAGACGATTGATGAGGCAGTTATGGCTTCGCGCCAATTGAACGATAATAACATGCTTATCACGGTTGATCTTTTAGGTGAATTTATCACCAATATGGATCAGGCAAAAAGCAACAAGGATGAATATCTTGGTATTGTTGAGCGTTTTGAAAAAGAAAATATTAAGGGTAATTATTCTTTAAAACCGACAAGTTTTGGCTTATTGATCGATCAGGATAAATGCTATGAATACATCCGCGAAATTGTAGCTAAGGCAGCTTCCTGCAATAATTTTGTGCGAGTGGATATGGAGGATTCCAAGTGTGTGGATCTGGAGATTGATTTATTCCGGAAATTAAAAGCCGAGTTTCCTAAAAATGTAGGTTTGGTTTTTCAGGCTTATCTCAAGCGCACAATGGATGATTTGGAAGCTTTAATGGATATTCACACAGAAGAAACGCCAATTAATTACCGTTTGTGTAAGGGTATTTATGTGGAGCCCAAGGAGATTGCATTCAAAGATTACCATGAGGTAAATGAGCACTATTTGAAAGACCTTGAATATTTGCTTAAAAACAAAGTGTATGTTGGCATTGCTACACATGACCGGAAACTGGTTGAGGGAGCGATAAAAATCATTAAGGAAAACAATATTCCGGAGGAGCAATTTGAGTTTCAGATGTTGTATGGTGTGACACCGGAATTAAGAAAAGAGATTTTAGATCAGGGCTATAAAATGCGCATTTATGTGCCATATGGCAAGGATTGGTTCGGCTACAGTACACGACGATTGAAGGAGAATCCTAAGATGGCGAATCATATTATCAAATCTCTGTTTATTAAAGGATAAACTAAATTTTTAATCTACTATAATAATGGCATTCTTATTTTATAGGATGCCATTTTTATTTCTCGGCTATCTAAAAATCTTAAGCTGTTTATAAAAGAATGTCTGAAACACTCCTCTTCCAAGCATAAAGCAATTCATGGCCAGCCAAAGGGCATGGTTGCCTAAATTTCCTTTAAGAAGGTAAAATAGAGAAAAGAAAACGAGAGTTGCCAGCAACATGGTATTGCGCATCAACCTTGAGGCTGTAGCACCAATGTAAACACCATCCCAAATAAAGGAAGAAAAACCTGTAATCGGCAGAATCATCAACCAGGGGAGAAATTCCATAGCCACCTCAATGACGTCATTCTGATTTGTAAAAAGTAGTAACAGGTATCGACCTAAGCCGGCATATAGAACCACAAATAATATAGCGAACGCAAATCCCCAGGCAAACAAATAGCGGGTTGCTCTTTTTACTCCTGAGATATTACCACCTCCGGTATATTTACCAACCAGTGCTTCGGCGGCATAAGCAAAGCCATCCAGAAAGTAAGAAAAGAGAAATAAAAATTGCAATAGAGCACTGTTAGCGGCTAGTATTAAATTGCCGGTTCCGGCTGATTTGGAGGTGAAAAATGTAAAAACAACAATGATACACAAGGTACGCAGGAAAATATCACCGCTTACATCTAAAAACCGCAACAACCCAGTCTTGTCAAGAACCGTTCTGAGATGAAATTCCTTTAAGATAAAACGATATTTTTTCAGAAACAGGATAATTGATAATGCAAAACCAACAGCATTTGCCACCACCGATCCTAAAGCTACGCCTTCCACTTTCATGCCTAATACTTTTACAAAAAAGAAAGATGAGGCAATGTTGACCGCATTAATACTGATGGAGATAATCATTGGATAAATGGCATTTTGCATGCCTAAAAACCAACCATTGATAACCATTAAAGAGATGGCCAGTGGAGCCGCCCATATGCGAACGTAAAAATATTGACTGGCCAAAGCTTTCACTTCAGGACTGCCTTCAAGAATTTTAAGACTAAGAAATACGATGCCTTTCTGCAGTAGGAGTAATAAAATGCCGGCAGTAACTGATAAGAATAATCCACGAAACAACATCATGGCCATTTCCTGATTATTTTTGCTGCCATAAGCCTGAGCTGCCATCCCGCTGATGCTCATTCTTAAAAAAGCGAATCCCCAATACACAAAATTGAAAATAACACCACCCAATGCCACCGCTCCCATAAATACGGATGAATCCTGGTAACCCATTAAATGCATGTCGACCATACCCAGTAAAGGCACGGTTAAATTGGTTAGTATATTAGGTATGGCTAGTTTAAGTATATCCTTATTCATCAATTATTCAAGTTGCTTTATGATCACGTATGTAAAGAATTATAACGGCAGATTGTTTCAATAACTGGCCTGTTTCTCTACCCTTGGATTTAGCTGATCAAACGCTAGTGCGAAGATAGCTTAATTTGCTAACAAATCTTGTCTTGGTATAATATGCAGAATATCAGAATTGTATTAGGGGAAGTTTGATTAATTCGAAATAAAAGATAAAAATATCCTTATTTTATTTGGACTAATTCCAAATAGTTTTTAGTTTTGAATCGTTATTCAAATTTTTAACCTGAAAGAATAAATAAATATGGCATTTGAATTACCAAAACTAGAATATGCATACGACGCATTGGAACCACATATCGATGCGCGTACAATGGAAATACACCACACCAAACACCACGCAGGCTACACCAATAATTTAAACGCAGCGGTTGATGGAAGCGATTTGGCAGGTCAAAGCATCGAAGCAATTTTGGCTGATGTATCGAAACACTCAGTAGCAGTGCGTAACAATGGAGGTGGCTTTTATAACCACAATCTTTTCTGGACGGTGATGTCACCTAATGGAGGAGGTGAACCAACAGGTGAATTAGCAGAAGCCATCAATAAGGCCTTTGGCTCTTTCGATGCTTTTAAAGAAACCTTTAATAAAGCAGCTGCAACACGGTTTGGTTCAGGATGGGCTTGGTTGGTTAAACAAGATGATGGTTCACTTGTTGTAACATCAACTGCAAATCAGGATAATCCTTTAATGGATATTGCTGATGTAAAAGGAACACCAATTTTAGGATTGGATGTTTGGGAGCATGCTTATTACTTAAACTATCAAAATAGACGTCCTGATTATATTGGCGCGTTCTGGAACGTAGTCAACTGGGACGAAGTAACAAGACGTTTTAAAGTTTAGTTTGTTCATTTTGTCTGGGAAAAAAGGGAATTCAAACGTGAGTTCCCTTTTTGTTTTTTTTAGGATTTTGAAAACATAAAATTGCTAAGTTTGTTTAATCTCAAGAAAATAATTTAAAACAGACAAATATGAACTTTGAATTACCAAAATTACCTTACGCATTAGATGCATTAGAGCCTGTTATTTCAAAACGTACCATGGAATTTCACTATGGAAAACATCACCAGGCTTACGTTAATAACCTGAATAACCTGATTAAGGGAACAGAATTTGAAAATGCAGACCTGGAGACAATTGTAAAAAAATCAGAGGGAGGCATTTTTAATAATGGAGCTCAGGTTTGGAACCATACATTCTATTTTATGTCATTTAAACCCAATGGCGGTGGTGAGCCTAAAGGTGCTTTAGCCGAGGCCATCAATTCATCTTTTGGTTCATTTGATAAGTTTAAAGAAGAGTTTGCTGCTGCCGCCGCTACACTGTTTGGTTCAGGATGGGCCTGGTTAGTTAAGAAGGAAGACGGATCTTTGGCTATAGTTAAAGAAAGCAATGCGGGTAATCCTTTGCGCGATGGTTTAACACCAATCCTGACTTGTGATGTTTGGGAACACGCCTACTATCTTGATAAACAAAATCTTCGTCCGAAATACATTGAGGAATTCTTTAGCATCCTTGATTGGGATGTGGTTTCGGCAAGATTTTAATAAATAAATTGTAAACGATTAGAGCGAGACTTGATGACATTTTTTGTATCTTAAGTCTCGCTTTTTTGTACCCTATAAACAATAACTAAAAATTGATTTTATGCTGAAAGATTTAATTCTTAAAAATCGGAGTTACAGACGTTTCCATCAGAATGAGAAGGTTGAGGTAGAGACTTTACAGGAGCTGGTTGATTTAGCGCGTCTATCTCCGTCTGCACGTAATGCCCAACCCCTAAAATATTTTTTATCAAACTCACCTGAATTAAATGATAAGATTTTTCCGCACTTATCATGGGCTGGTTACCTGAAGGACTGGGCTGGTCCGGAAAAAGGAGAACAACCAGCAGCTTATATCATCGTTTTAAACGACACCGAAATTTCGGCCAATTATTTCTGCGATGATGGCATTGCTACTCAAAGCATCTTGCTTGGAGCTGTTGAGAAAGGTTTGGGTGGATGTATTATTGGTTCGCTTAACCGATTGCAGTTACAGCGTGAATTGCGCTTATCAGATAACCTGAAAATTGTTCATATAATTGCGTTGGGTAAGCCCAAGGAAGAAGTGGCCATCGAAGAGATGAAAGAAGGAGATATTAAGTATTGGCGTGATGTTCAGCAAGTGCATCATGTTCCAAAGAGGGATTTGAAAGACATTATTGTTTAAGCCTATATTATATAGAAAGAGGAGCCCGGTGTTAAAACAAACATCGGGTTTTTATTTGACTTTAATCCAACCAAATGGTATTTTGATTTGTTATTAAAAGGTAATCGCTATTGCTAACCTGAAAGTACAACGCTATGAACAAATCAATCATCATTGCTTTACTGTGTGCAATCTCATTTTTAAATGTAAATTCTCAGAATAAGGATAATGATTCCATTCGCATTACAGGCGTGGTTTTTGAGATGGACAGTCTTAATACCTTACCCTATGCCAGGTATAATGTTGAAAAAACGGATTTTATTTCGGATGATAAAGGGCGCTTTTCTTTTTGGGCACATCAGGGCGAGGTTGTTCGTTTCACGCATTTAGGTTACAAGGATACCTATATTCAGATTAATGATTCATTGCTGCATCGGAATTACATGGTGGGCGTTTTTCTGGCACGCGATACCTTCTTAATAAGTGAAGTAATTGTAATGCCGCGTTACGAAAATATTTCGCTGCAAGCCAAAACGATGCCCTTGGTGATTAAACCTGAAATGGCTTATGCAACCAACAATATCCGCTCGTCGACCCGGCAGGCTCTAACACAAGCACCCCTAAAAATGGATGCCGAGATCAATCATCGAATGGTATTGCAGGAGCATGTTTGGAGTACCATCTACAAAACACAGATTCCGCCCAGTAGCACCATTGGTGTAAGCTCTGAAAATATTGCACAGATGCGTTTGTTTGTGCCGAAGAATAAGCAAAAAATTATGGAAGTAACGCAGCAGCCACTCAATCGGAATGAGTTGGATTTAATATTGAGGATTTATGAGGAAAGGGCCCAAAAGAATGCTCCAATACCTTAGTGGAACTGAGCTGGATGCGAAAATCAGATAAATATCAGTTATAAATTAAAAGAAAATAGGCACATTTGCACTTTGTAAAGGCTTGTTCTATCAAAAACAAAACAATGGAATTTACTTTAAACGGAAAGAAAGGATATTCTAAGGTAGAATCGTACGACGATGAAACAACCAACAATCTTTCTGAACACTATCATAAAATATTAGAAGAGTTAGGTGAAGATCCTTCGCGTGAGGGACTTGTAAAAACGCCACTAAGAGTTGCCAAAGCCATGCAGTTTTTAACGCAAGGTTATCACATGGATCCGGAAGAGATAATTAAATCGGCCATGTTTCAGGAAGATTACCAGCAAATGGTGGTGGTAAAAGATATTGAGCTCTACTCGATGTGTGAACACCACATGTTACCATTTTTTGGTAAAGCTCACGTTGCCTATATTCCACGCCATCATATTACCGGATTGAGTAAGTTGGCGAGGGTAGTTGAAGCATTCGCCCGTCGTTTACAGGTTCAGGAGCGATTAACTACTCAAATAAAAGATTGTATTCAAAACACCTTAAATCCACTCGGCGTTGCAGTTGTGATTGAAGCACAACACATGTGCATGCAAATGCGTGGCGTTCAAAAGCAGCATTCGGTTACCACAACTTCAGATTTTACCGGAGCTTTTCAAAAAAATCTGGCTACTCGCGAGGAATTTATGAAAATAATAAGTTCCAGATTGCATTAGATGTGATTCTAAAAAAGATAAGAAAACCCGTCGTGAAACCAATCAGGACGGGTTTTTTAGTGAAATCAGGTTATTAGAAAAACAATACTGCACCCACCTGCAGGTATTCTGATTTTAAGTTATTATCCGTTTGTTCAATTAATCCCCAATTGTATTTGGCTTCGATCCCCAGCATTAAAAATTTAAAGCCGACGCCTAAATGTGCTCCGGCATCAATGGTTGAAAAGTCCCCTGTATCAGCACCTATTGCAGCAAAGTCAGATGAACCACCCAGTTTAATGGCTCCGTTAAAACCACCCAGTCCATAAATTGGTCCTAATTTAAGTCGTAAGGATAAGGGAACGCTTAGGTAATGTAATTTCAGTTCTGCATCATTGCTTTTACCACCAACCTGGAAGTATTCAATGCCCGAATTGAGTTTCAACAAAGGAACAATATTATTGCTCTTAAAAAATCCGATGTAGAAGTTGTTGTAAGGATCATCAAAAGCCTTATCGCCATCAATGCGGAAGAAACTATTCTGGTATCCGGCCCGAATTCCTTTACCATCTGGTCCTTCGTCGGCTTTTACCAGGGGTGCAATCATTAGCATGGCAAAAGCCATCAATAAAAAAAGTGCTTTTTTCATAGTTACTGTATTAAGTTGATTTTTAATAAGTACTAAAATAGCTAAAGGCATTTTAAATGTAAAGGGTGAGTGAATGTTGGCTTTGTATTTGGCCGAGCAATAGAACGTGATTGGTCAAAACCGACCTTGTTATAAAGCAATGAAAAAGCCGGCCCATACGGAACCGACTCTTCATAGATTTGGGTAATTTTTTATTAGATACCAAAGATTTTAAATCCAACTGAGAATGTAACAACATTTGTTTTTTGACCAATGTTGAAGGTTTTTAAGTCAGAAATATCTGATAAACCCCACTCGTATCGTACATCAGCAGTTAATCGCCAGAATTCAACACCACCACCAGCTTGGAAAGACCAGTTAGTGTTTTTGTATTCATCCCATTCTGGAATGTCTGTTTTTGTTTTGGCAATAAACGAAGCAACAGGTCCTGCTACACCATATACCTTGAGTACTTGCAGGTCTAATACCTGTAAGTTGGCCAAGATTGGAATATCCCAGGTATGGAACGTGTTTTTACTTAAATCTTCAACGGTCATTTCTGTAGATTTCTTTGCGTAATAAATCTCAGGTTGCAATGATAGAGATCCAAGTAATCGAACTTTACCGTATGCTCCAATTAAAAAACCATTACTGGCTTCGTTTTTAATATCTGCTTCACTAGGTAAATCACTAAGCTTAATTTTTGTCGAGTTAAACCCGGTTTTTAAACCGATGGCTATTCTGTCCTGAGCAGATGCACTCATTACAGCTATTACAAGAGATAGTACTAATAAAGTCTTTTTCATGTCGTTAAGTTTTACTATTAATTGCTGCTAAATGTACCTCGGTGTCATTTAGTTCAAATTATGCATTTCAAACTACAAATGTACCGATCTAATCGCAATTATAGGTTTATTAAAGTTTCCGAATATCTCAATTCTATGACACATTTCAACTCGTATACACTTACTTTTTTTTAGTAAGGATTTTTTATTCTTAACGACTAAGTGGATAAAGTATAAAATATCAAACACTTATAAGATGAAAAAAATATTGATTTTGTTGGCACTTGTTGTTCTTTCCGGAGTTAAACTATCTGCACAAGAAGGATTACAAGTGAATGAAGAGGCTCCTCTTTTTGTGGCGCATGATCAAAAAGGAGCGTTGGTGGATTTAGCTATGGAGCTTAAAAACAATAAGGTAGTGCTTGTATTCTACCGTGGTCAATGGTGTCCTTTCTGTAATCGTCATATGTCGGCTTTGCAGGATTCTCTGCAAATGATAAATGAAAAAGGAGCTAAAGTAATTGCCATTACTCCAGAGAAGAGTGAAGAAATTGGTAAAACGGTTGAAAAATCCAATGCCAATTTTTCTATTGTTCACGATGAAAATCACCAAATAATGGATGCTTACAAAGTGACTTTTACAATGAGTAAAAGCAAGCATTTGGCTTATAAAGCCTATGGCATCGATATTAATGAAGCCAATGGCAATAATGATCGGGCATTACCGGTTCCGGCCACTTACATCATCTCTAAAGATGGGAAGATTGCCACCCGCCATTTTGACAAAGACTACAAGAATCGAATGACGGTGAAGGAAATACTGGAAGCACTCTAGTGTAATGACAATCGTGAAATGACAGGTAAGTCGCCGTTACTTTTCGAATTTTTCGATATTTGAAAAAGTAAGCATCGCCTTAACTCCGTGAGTCTTTTTATAATGAAAAAATAATAATGAAGTCTTGGCACGTAAGAGTACGCTTGACTAGACACTACTCATCACTTGGCATAATGCTATCCTGAAGGTCAACATTGAGGACCATGTAATTATTCTGATCGATGTACAGATAAAGTGGTCCTCGATCACCTCCTTCGTATCGCCTGGCTTTTCTTAATAAAGTTAGAATATAGTGATCCCAGCCCTTAACCTGCTCTGCCGTGCAGTTTGTGCCGGTAAAAGTAATGGTTCCGTCTTTTGAGGCGGTATACCTTCCTCCGCAAGTTGTATTTGTTAAATGTATCGTATACTCACCTTGTTTGGGGAACGAAATGGTAATCGTTTTCTTTTCGGGCTTCGATTTGAAGGGATATTTAGGAGCATTAATATTACTAACTGAGTAATCCTTTTTGAAATAATGTTTGTTGCTAACGAATTTTTGAGGATCGCGGCACCCGCTAATTAAAACGATAAAGATGCCAATGAGGGTTAATTTGGTTTGCATTGTTAGGTTTTATAAGTAATGACAGGTCTTTTCTGAAAAGGTTGCTTCGGCGAGATTATTTTTCGGGATTAAATCTTATTTTTAGTTTCACTGTATCATCAGCCGGAAAACCTTTGTTGCTGGCCGGAATCCAGTCGGCACCTCTTTGGACGGCCCGAATAGCTTCAATGGAATAGTTTTCTCCCGGGCTTCGTTTTACATCAATCTTGCTAATGTCGCCCCTTTGGTCGATGGTTAATAGCAATACCACCAACTCTTTTTTACCAGAACCATTTTTAGGATAACGAAGCGATTTCTCAATATCAAGCATGTATTTCTCCATGCCACCATCTGGTTCGGCATTAATAAACTCAGTCATCCGTCTATTTTCTTCATCCGAAGTTTCAGTTGTGATTACTTCGCTCAATGTAATCATGTCTTCTTCGAGGATGAAGTTGATTGAATCCTCACTACTTTTTGATGCTTCCTGTGCCAGGAAACCAATGAAATTAGCCGTAAGTGGTTTTGAAGAATCCTGCGCTGGTATTGTCATTTCGTAATGACCATCCAAATCGGCCACTGTGCCCAGTTGGGTGCCTTTAATTTGAATGTTTGCACCGGGCAGTGGTTTTCTGTTCTGATCCATCACCCGGCCTTTTATAATTTTAAAATCGCTGTCGGTAGATGAAGCATACCCAAGCATTTTTGTGCCCTCAATGGTTCCGTAATCGATGGCATAGGCTTTTTGTTCCAATTCGCCTTTATTACCCATTATTTTACGACTTTCAACTTCAGTACTCTCCGCATCGGCAATGGTTAATTCGTCGATCGTTTCAATTTGTTTCGCCTTCCTTTTTAAGGGAGCTTCTTTTTTTATTTCAATTGGCTTGCTGGCTACCTGAGGCATGGTCGCTAATTCTTCCTTTTGAGGTGCATTGCGTTCATCGGCCGGCTCAATAATAAGATATGATGGAGGTGTTTGATCGTGTTTAACAGTCGGGGGTGCTTGTTTAGCAAGTGGTTGCAAATCTCTGTTTTCGGAAATTGTTGTTGGCTGGTTGGGAGCGATTAACCAAAGCGTGCTGATTGTTCCAATTGTAATAGCCAACGAAGCGGCAATATAAACTGCACGTCGCTTCCAGAAAGGTGTTGATGGTGTTCCAAGTCGTGCCTGGATGCTTTGTAAATCCTTGTTGAGCGAATTCGTATCAATCGAAGCAAAACCTTCCAATGCCTCTTGTTCAAAGCTATCGTTTAGCAGTTGGCGCTCGAAATGATGAGCTTCAGATGGAGGCATCTTATTATCAAGATACATTTTAAAGGCATCTGCATCGTTGGTTTTGATATGTTTCTTTTTATTACTCACTGTACGATTCGATACAAATTTTCAAATTTCGCTTTCCGTTCTGAATATAACTCTTCACTTTTTTAATGTCCAGCTTCAAATTATCACTTATTTCGCGATAGCACAATTCTTTAAAAAAGAATAATTCAATACAGGCCCTTTGATGTTCGCGCAAGCGCTTTAAACATTGCTGAAGGCGCTTGTCCATTTCTTCGGGCTCCCAGTCGTTATTATCAGGATGCAGAATGAAATCGGATTCCATAAAATCAGCTTCAGTTTTTTCAAATTCTTTTTCTTTGCGAAGCTGTGATTGTTGGGTGCGTAAAAACATCAAACAATGATTTTTAGTTACCACATACAACCAGGGCTTAAAGTTATCAACCGATTTACTTAGTAGCTCTTTGCCCAATTTTTCAAAAATATCGGTTACTGCATCTTGTGCATTCTCTTTGTTTTTTAAATATTTTAAACAGACACCATAAACAAGGTGCATGTAGCGTTCGAATAATAATCCCAACACATCAATATCTCCACTTTGACGAAACTCACTCAGTAGTTCCTCATCACTCTTTTCTTTGTTTTTAAACCAATTAAATGCCATACTATCTTTTGGGAATTTTTAAAAGTAGAAAAAATATCAAAAACTTTTATGGAATTTTTGTGGAAGCTGCATCCTAGGGTAAACGTTTCATTTAAAACCATAAGACGATGAAAAAGATAGCTCTATTATTAATAACAGGTTTAATGTTATTGTCAGTTAGTGTTTTGGGGCAGCAAAAATCCATTACAGGTTATGTTACCGATGAATCAGGTGTAGCTATGCCAGGTGTAAATGTTATCGAGAAGAATACGGTCAACGGCACGATTACTAATTCAGAGGGATATTTTAAAATTAAAGTTTACCACGAAAATGCGATTCTTCAATTTGCGTTTATTGGTTTTGAAAGCCAGGAGGTAAAGGTGAAAGAAAAAACAGTTATTAATGTTACGCTTAAACAGAGTGTTTCGAACATTGAAGAGGTGGTTGTTACAGGATATGCAAGTCAAAAGAAAATTAGTTTAACCGGGAGTGCAGTTTGTGTTACAGGTAAGCGAAAAGGAAGACGAAACAAGCCATTAAAAGGACAAGCAGCTTATTTTGCCCCTCCTGCTTATACGCTTGATTATAGCAACGAGAAATATGCTTCGGTTTCAGAGAATGGGTATAAGGAAGTAACTAAAGAGCCGCTTTCAACTTTTTCGGTAGATGTGGATCGGGCATCCTACACTAATATTCGTCGGTTTTTAAATAATGGTCAGTTACCACCAAAAGATGCCATTCGAATTGAAGAGATGGTGAATTATTTCGACTACGATTATGCCCGGCCCGAAGGCGAACATCCTTTTTCGGTAAATCCCGAGCTGGCAACTTGCCCGTGGAACGATGAACACTACCTGCTAAAAGTGGGATTGAAAGGGATGGAGATTGACAAAGAGGATTTGCCTCCATCAAACCTGGTGTTTTTACTCGATGTAAGCGGATCGATGAACAGTGTGAATAAGCTTCCCCTATTAAAATCATCGTTTCGTTTATTGGTGAATGAACTAAGGGCCGAAGATCGGGTGTCGATCGTGGTGTATGCAGGAGCAGCAGGAGTGGTGTTAAAACCTACTTCCGGTAATAAGAAAAAGGAAATATTGGATGCTTTGGATCGACTCGAAGCAGGCGGATCAACAGCTGGAGGGGCAGGATTAAAACTGGCCTATAAATTGGCGAAAGAAAATTACCGCAAGCATGGCAACAATCGTATAATTCTGGCAACCGATGGTGATTTCAATGTTGGAATCAGCTCCAACCAAGGTATGGAGGATTTGGTGGAGGAAGAACGTAATAATGGAGTTTACATGACGGTATTGGGTTTTGGAATGGGTAACTACAAAGACGATCGCATGGAAATTATTGCCGACAAAGGAAACGGTAATTATGCCTACATCGATAATCTTCAGGAGGCTCAAAAAACCTTGGTAAGCGAATTTGGCGGCACTTTGTTTACCATTGCCAAAGATGTTAAGTTTCAGATTGAGTTTAATCCTTCGAAAGTATTGGCCTATCGTTTGATTGGCTATGAAAATCGTTTGCTAAACGATGAGGATTTTAACGACGATACCAAAGATGCCGGAGAAATTGGTGCCGGACATACGGTGACGGCTTTGTACGAGATTATTCCGGTGGGTGCCAAAGATAGTAAGGACTGGATTTCGTCGGTTGACCCTCTGAAATATCAGAAAAAGAAATATACCGTTCAAGATGACTATTCTAACGAATGGCTGACTTTAAAGCTTCGATACAAAAAGCCCAATAAAGACAAGAGCATACTGCTGAAGAAAGTACTTGAAGGTAAAGTTAAAGACTTTAATAAAGCCAGTGATGATTTCCGTTTTGCAGCTTCAGTAGCTGGTTTTGGTATGGTATTGCGCGATTCGCCATACATGGGTGAGCTTGCTTTTGATTCACTGCAAAGCATCGCTAAAAAGGCGAGGGGCGATGATGAACAAGGCTTTAAAGCCGAGATGGTACGCCTGATGAAAACGGCAGAAAGCTTAAGTATACAATATGCGGCCAATGATTAATCTGTTCCAACTCTGATTCATTAATATCCGATTGTGGAGGGTTTGGTTTGAATAAACCGAACCCTTCCTTATTTTTGTCTGCTTCAATTACCTAAACAGATCAAAAACAATGGATGTAACCGAATACTTAGCTTTTTTGCCCTTGTTAATTTATGGTATTGCCCTGGCCGACCTGTTTGGCGAATGGAAACGACTGCTGGAACCCAAAGGTTTGTACCTGCCATACATATTGTTTACCATCGTGTTAACCGAAATTGCCGTTTACAATGTGTTTGTTTATGCCGAGCTGGTCAGTCACCTAAGTGGAATTAAGTATTACGATTACATGGTGAAGTTGCTGCCTCCATTCTTATTTATGCTTACCGTTAATGCTTTTACGCCCGATAAAGGAGCAGATACTAAAACCTATTTCGATAAGCAAATGCCAAACTTTTGTGTGATGATGGCCGTTTTTATGGGTACCCGCTTCTTTTATGATTTTGGCGAAAGTCAAATAACCATTATTGGTCGTATTGTGTCAATGGCACTCACTCTACTTGCCGGTTTTACGCGGAAGGTTTGGCTAACCTATGTGCTCGTAGTAGTCTGGTTTATTTTTATCTTTTCCCGATCGGGATTGACAATAAACTTATAAAATTAATTGGCAAACTACTTTCCAATAGTCTATTGCAGTTCACCTGATCTACATTGATTAGGCTTATTCTACAGACTCTTTATCAATACCTGCCATTGCAATATCTTCCCAGTAATTAGGATACGATTTGGTTATGACCATTGGATCGTCAATCACCAGGTTCGGGAATTTAACAGCAGCTGGTGCAAAAGCCATGGCCATGCGATGGTCTTTATAGGTGTTGATAACAATCGCTTCATCATCGATGGCTGTTTTTTCGCCATCCCACGATAAGTCGTCAACATTATTGCTATTAAGGATGTAGCCCATCTTCTTAAGCTCATTAATAAGAGCTGTAATGCGATCGGTTTCTTTGATTTTCAGCGTTTGCAAGCCGGTAAAATGAAAACGTACGCCTAACAAGCAGCAGGTAACAGCAAGTGTTTGTGCCAGGTCGGGTTCATTAATAAAGTTGTAGTTAAACTTGGATGGTTTTGTGCCAGTGTTGGTCAGGATGGTTCCTTTTTGCGAGAACTTAGTTTTAACTCCCAGTTTTTCGAACATCAATTTTACGTTCGAATCACCTTGCAGGCTAATTTTTTTCAAGCCTTTCAGGTTTATTTCCATGTCAGGATTCAAGGCAGCAATCTCGTACCAATAGCTGGCTGCACTCCAGTCCGATTCAGCTGTTACCACCTTGGGTTGGTATTGGCCTTCGGGCACGGTAATCACATTGCCTTTCCAATGGCTTGTCACGCCAAAGTCTTTCATAAGGGCCAGCGTCATCTCCAGGTAAGGTCGCGAGATAATATCACCCCTTAAAGTTAAGCGCAAACCATTTTCAATGGTAGGAGCTATCATCAATAAAGCCGAAATATACTGGCTGCTTACATTACCGGGTAACTCCAGATCACCACCTTCGAGGTTGCTGCCAAAAATGCGCAAGGGCGGATAGCCTTCTTTCTCAATATATTCAATTTTAGCACCCAGCTGATTAAGAGCATCCACCAATGTTTTAATGGGGCGTTCCTTCATGCGGCTCGATCCGGTTATCACCCATTCGCCAACAATCTTTGAAAGAAAAGCTGTTAAAAAGCGCATGGTAGTACCAGCGGCACCAATGTCAAAAGTGGTGCTGTTCGAATTTAATACCTTCAGCATTGCTTGTGTATCGTCACTGTCCGACAGGTTTTTAATCTCAAACGGACTATAGCTTAAAGCGTTCAGTAAGAGTAAGCGGTTACTGATGCTTTTCGATGATGGTAATTGCACCTGTATTTTGCTGTTATTGGTCTGGTGTGATAATTTATATTGCATGGTAGTATACTTCTTGAATCAATAAATAATGTCCCCTGTTTATGCTTGATCGCCTTGTAAATAAGTCTTAAATCTTATGTCTTACGTCTTGAATCTTCCTACTTAATATTGCAGTAAAAATGCAAGGCATCAAACACCTCTTCTTTACTGGCCTGGCAATTAATCTGGATTTTACCGATCTCTTCCAGAAGTGTGAAGTTAATCCGATTGGAGTCATTCTTCTTATCGTGCGTCATCAAACGGTATAATTCCTCAAAGTGATCTTTGCTAAAATCAAAATGACCAAAGATTGTTTCCAGCTGGTTGGCCACTTCCATCACCAATGGCATTGGAAATCCTAGGCGAACGTGCGACAAATATAACTCGCAAATAATACCGTAGGCTACAGCGTAACCATGCAACATGCCCCGGTTTTCGTGCATGGCCAGGCTCTCAAAGGCATGACCGAAAGTATGACCGAAATTCAGCGCCTTACGAATGTGGTTTTCGAGCGGATCGTTTTGTACGAAATGATCTTTTATGCGAATCGAGTCGGCCACCAATTCCTTTAGGGTATCGTAATCGGGATTCAAAATATCGAAAGCCTTTAATTGCTCCCAGCGATCTGCCGAGTAGATAAAGGCATGCTTAATCATTTCTGCAAAGCCCGAAATAATATTTTCGTTGTCGAGTGTATCCAGAAAGCTGGTTTCGATCAACACTGCGGTGGCCTGGTTAAAAACACCTACTTCGTTTTTAAAGCCTTCGAAATTAATACCGGTTTTACCACCAATAGATGCATCAACTTGTGCCAACAATGTGGTTGGGATGTTAATAAACTGGATGCCTCTTTTAAAAGTTGAAGCCGCAAAGCCACCTAAATCGCAAGGCATACCACCGCCCAAGGTAATTAAAAGTGATTTGCGATCGGCGCCACCATGGCTCAAAAGGTGCCACACATCCGATAAAGCTTCGATGCCTTTGTTGTGGTCGCCAGATTTGATTATAACAGTTCGATCCTTTGAAATACCAGCAACATCCTTAATTTTAGGATAGCATAGTTGATAGGCTGTTTCATCGGATAATAAAAAGACTTTATCGTGCGGAAAGTTGCTGATAAAATGCTCAATATCTTTCTTTAAATCTTCGGCAATAAAAACATTTGATTCTTTCGATAATAATGGAAACATTTCGAATGATTAATGATGAAACAAGCGAATTTTATTTTAAAATAAGGTTGATCTTAACAATTCTCCCTTCTTAGTTTGTTTGGTGCCTGCAAAAATAGTTATTTTTAGCGATTGAAAACATGTTTTTACTTGTCTTTGAGAAAAACTGATAAATTGTAAGTAAATATCGATGATAAATATCATGTTGAAACAATTGTATTGGTTTTACCCGAGTAATATTTCGTAAATGAAGTTGAAATTTAATAATAAAGAAAAAGCAAAGCGATTAAGTACTGTATTGCGAATTATTGTGATGCTGGCCATTGTGCCCATTGGGGTGAATTATCTTTGGATTGAAACGACGGATAAGATGATGGAGATGTTGATCTGGCTTTTTCTGATCGTTATCGTAGTTCTTTATTATATAGGTGGTTTTTGTTACGTTGAGGTGGAGGCCAGTGAACGCTTACTGGATGTGAAATATTACAACTTGTTTCCATTTTGGCGCGAATATAAGCGGGTTGTTCTTCCGGCCGAACGCATCAAATATGTGAAAGTACGAAAAGGGCTTGGAGTGTTTGGCAGCGGATTAATTATTTGTGGTCGGGTTAAGGGACGAATTGCCATGTTTCCAACCATTGGTTTAAGTGCCTTAAGTAAAAAGGATATTGAGTTATTACAATCATACGCTAAAGAAATATCAACCAATAAAATGTCATGATGCGAAGAGTAGTATTGTTTTTATTTATAGTGAGTATTTATCAGGTCGCATCGGCACAATTTCGGAATAAAGATTGGTACATAACTCCTAAAATATCGTTTGCCGACTACAGTAACCGAAACGACTGGAATGGTTATAGCATTAATAAAATTCCACCCATCTCAGTGTCGGTCGAAAAAGGCGTGACTGATTTCTTGAGTATCGGTGCCCTGGCAGGTTTTAACAGCGATAAATATGAGAATGACACCTTATCAACCAATGTTCATAAGTATTCAGATTTTGCTGTTGGCGCGATTGCAAATGTCCATTTTGCCGGCTGGATTGAAAAGTGGAGTAATTATTCCATCTATCTGGGTGATTGGGATATTTATGCCGGGCTAGGTACACTTTTTAAGTGGAGTAGTACCGACGAAACGGATGTGTGGAACAAAGAGCTGAAGGAATTACAGGATTTTAGTGAGTCATCATTTAATGTTAAAATCCGACCGCTTGTGGGCGTCCGTTATTTCCTTAACGATAACATAACCATGTTGGTAGAAGTGGGGCATGGCAACCTCGGCTTATTTACAACAGGTCTTACTTTTAGGATTCCACATGCGTATTAGCAGGGTATAGAATATTTACAGCAAAAGTTCGAATTCTGCTAAATATAAAATTATCCCTTAATCTGGTTCGATAATAAGAATTATTTTATACTTTTAGTTGTTGATAATCAAACCTTAAATTGTCTGAACGACTAAAATATCAAATTGCCATTAGCCTTATTAAGGGCATTGGCCCCAAGCTTGCCAGAAATCTGATCGCTTATGTTGGCGATGAGCAGGCTGTCTTCTCTCAAAGTTTAGCATCTCTTTCGAAAATTCCAGGTATTGGACTTAACCTAGCTAAGGTTATAAAATCGGCTGATGTAATGCAGCGAGCCGACCATGAACTGGAGTTTATTCAGAAGCACGATATTGCGGTTTTATATTTTACCGACGATAAATATCCGAAACGTTTGTCTTTTTGTGACGATGCACCAATAATGCTGTACACAAAGGGAAATGTACAGTTGGAGAAGAAAAAGATGTTGGCAGTTGTTGGTACACGTAAGGCTTCGAATGATGCTAAACTGAATTGTGAGAAATTAATTAAGGGTATTGCTGAGCGATATCCGGATACGGGCATTATTAGTGGTTTGGCTTATGGAATTGATGTTTGTGCACATAAAGCGGCCTTGAAAAATAATTTACCAACCTTTGGAGTAATGGCCCATGGTTTGGATCGCATTTATCCATCCCTGCACCGTAATATTGCTAAAGAAATGCTGAGCAGTGGAGGATTAATCACCGAGTTTACCTCAGAGACGAACCCTGATAGACCAAATTTTGTAAGACGAAACAGAATTGTGGCAGGCCTGGCGGATGCCGTTGTAATGGTAGAATCGGGAATTAAAGGAGGGGCTATTATTACGTCACGTATTGCTGAATCATATAGTCGCGATGTGTTGGCCTTTCCAGGCAATCCATCCGAAGAGTTATCTAAGGGAGGCAATTATTTAATTAAGAAAAATATAGCTGCTTTAATCGAAGATGTTGAGGATTTGGAATATGCTTTGAGCTGGGAGAGTGAAGGCAAGCACCACGCTATTCAAACGAACCTTTTTCAGTCATTTGACTGTAAGGAAGAGGAGGTGTTGTATAATCTGATGCTGGAAAATAAAGAATTAACGGCAAATGAACTTTGCACAAAAAGTGGTTTGCCTGTAAGCAGAGTTAGCGCGAAGATGTTATCCTTAGAATTTGCCGGAGCCGTTAAATGTTTGCCCGGCAATGCATTTAGGATAATAAAGTAATGAAAATGCTGAATTTTTAAATAATTAAAGCAAAAAGTCAATGCCAGAGCGAACAAATTTGACTATTTTGCGTACAGTTTTTTTAAGAAGCAAGGAGAGTAGAAGTAAAAAACTAAACATTGGGGGCATGGTCGGTTATACCCGAATATTAATCAATTCGCGATTAAGTGGAAGGATTGCATCATTGATGCTAATCCTTAGTTTGTTGGTGGTATCACAAAGTATATTAAGTCAGGAAATACATACTTGTGGTAGGGCGAACTTAACTGGTGCTGAAGTGTTGCAGAATGCTATTCCTGATCCGAATACAAATGGACATGTTAATAATGGTACCTGGACAATTACTTCTGGATTGACAATTACTGATCCCGGTGGAAATAATAGAGCGACGGATGATATCATTTCGGGTTTTGTTGCTGGTAATAGTTACGCCGTTCAATGGCGACATAATAGTGGAGCCGTTTATGATGTGACTATTCATGTTTCCGGAGGTCCGGTTGTTAATACGTTTACCGCGGTTAATCCAAATCCGTGTGGAACCACATATATTCCTCAAGTGCTATTAGATGTTTCTGGCGGAACAGGTAGCTATACAATTGAAATTGATGATGGAATAGGAGCCGTTGACTTTAGCTCATCCATGCCCAATCCAACTATTAATACAACAATTAGTCTAGGAACACAAACTACCGATAAAACTTATACACTTATAACTGTTGAAGATGCCAATGGATGTGTTGCAACAACATTAGGTACACCCCAAGACTTTACCTTTACACCAGTTGTTATTCCAACTGTTCAAAATATAACAGGTGCTAATACTTGCACACCTAATGATATTACGATTACACTCAATGGTTCTGAAGCTGGAGTAAATTATTATCTGACAAGAAATGGTGTTCAGGTAGGAGGAATTTTTGCCGGAGGAGGAACACTTACTTGGACAGAAAGTGTTGTTGGTCTATATGAGGTGTATGCAGTTAATCCATGTGGCGGAGTAAATGTCAAGATGAATGGTGCATTTTCTTTGGAAAATTTACCAACCGATAAGACTTTTATTGTATCCGGAGAGCGTTGTGCAGATACCAATCCCCAGGTTCGCTTCAATAATTCAGAACTCAATGTAAGCTATAATTTATACCGAGAGGACCGAAAAACAGGTGTTAGAATATATTCTGGTATATCGCGAACAGGTGATGGAGGAACTGTTACATTTCCTATTCAGCTGGATGATGGTATTTATACTGTGGAAGCAGAATCACCTTCTGGGAATTGTTCCATATTTCTATCATCTACGCTCACCGTTATTAACCCTATGAGTTACGCATTAACTGCGGATGATGATAGGTATTGTCAAGGATTTGCCTCAAATATTAAGGTTACCTTGGCAGGCTCAGAACCTGGGAACTCTTATCAATTAAGGAGAGATACTGGCACTGGCTTTGCTGATTATAGTACAGCTCAGGGTAGTGGTGTTGGTGCAGCCCTTGAATGGACCAATGTGCCACATGGAATTTATGAAGTTTTGGTAACGACTCCTGAAGGATGTACCGAAACGATGGGAAATGTGGAGATAACAGAAACTCTTCCACCAACGGCAACAATTGCAATTGGTGCTGATAATTCTAAATGTGCGGGAACTACTAAAGATTTTAATCCGGTCATTACTTTTACTGATGGGGTTGCACCTTTTACATTTACTGTGTCAGACGATAAGGTACCGGCCAATACATGGACAATGGTATCTCCTGGGTATACTTATAGTGGCTTTAAGGTTGATCCAAATAGTACTACAACTTATACTGTTACTTATGTCAAGGGAGGAGGAATTGATGGATGTGAAGGTGTAGGAGCTGGTTCGGCTACTATTACTGTTAACGAATCACCAACAGTTACTATCCTAGGAAATTCTGAGGTATGTAGTGACCAACCTTTATTATTAACATCGAACCCAAATATTACAGGTGCAGGTCTTTCCATTACGGGAGTTAAATGGCAAAATGATTTGACTACAAATTCAATTACGGTTACGCCTTCAACTCCGCCTAATACTATAAGCACGCAAGTATATAATGTGACGGCAACTGCAAGTAACGGATGTACTTCAACTGCGACCCATACAGTCACTGTTAATCCTTTACCTGATATCACTTTTTCAGATTTGCCAGATCCGTACCTAAATGATAATACATTCTGTGAAAATGATGCTCCAATTGCGATGGATGCGACGCCAACAGGAGGTACTTATTATGTGAATGGAAATCCTCTTGGAGTTGGTGTTACAGCTTTCGATCCAGGTAATCCTGCCTTTTTACGGGATAATAATACGATTTACTACGAAGTTACTAATTTGAATGGTTGTACCAATCGGGCTTCCATTAGTCCTGTTAATGTAAAACCATTGCCAACACCACAAATCAATAATTTGCCATTAACCATCTGTTCAGATGCAGGAGCACAGATTGTATATGGAATACCGGCTGGAGGAACGTTTAATGTGCTTGGTGCAGGGCTTAATTATACAGTGACAGGAAATCAGTTAACCATAAATCCTGGGGCAAGTGCAGCCGGATTTCCTTATACGATCGAATATGAGTATTCTGATGGTTTTGGTTGTACGGTTACTGCGTCCCAAACAACTGAAATTATTGATTATAGTGTTGGTGTTTTAACACTAACTTCCAATCCGGTAATGACATTGCCACTTTGTCCGGATGATAATACCGATTATGACCTGACAGGATTAGTTGGTGGTATAACTGTTGCTGCTTCGGGTGGAGCTGCAACTATAACCGGACCAGGAGTAACGGATAATGGGGATGGAACGGCTGTTTTTAATGCTGTTACCGCAGGACCAGGTCAACATGATGTTACCTTTACATACACAAATAATGGTTGTTCCAGTTCAACAACCATGACCATTGATGTGGGAATTAATATGACCATTGATTTGGTTTCTTCTTATTGTGAAGGAGTACCTGTTCAGACCATTACAGCAACACCCGATGGAGGTACTTTCCGAATTAAAGAACCGGGTGGTAACATTACCAGTCCGCCTAATGTGGTTGGTGCACCGGCAGGAACCGAGCAATTTTTATTTGATCCGTCAGGATTGGCAAGTGTTGGTAAAACCGGTATCTATGAAATTAGTTATATTATTGATGATGGCGCAGGTTGTATAACCACACAAACCTGGACAACTACAATTGGAGGTGCGGTTGATGCTTCTTTTAGTGGACTACCTCTTAATGTTTGTGAAAACGATGGTTCTTATACATTAACACCAAATTACGCAGGAGCGGCAACGCCAACAATTATGTTCTCCGGCCCAGGTATTATTTCAAATTTAGGTGTTTTCTCACCATCTGCAGCTGGGGTTGGTACACATACGATTACTTGTTCGGTTGATATTGCAGGTAACTGTCAGTCGATTTATACACAGGACGTAACGGTGGTTGGAACTCCAAATATTGATATTATTAATTTGGATGAAGCCTACTGTTCCGATGATGCAGCTGTTTTAATATCTGCTTCCAATGCAGGTGATGCAGGAACATATAGTTTTAGTTCAACAACTAGTCCTTCAGCGACTAATCCTAATCCATTGACTTATACGGGAGGAGATCAGGATGGAACTTTTAATCCAGCTGTCGATCCATCATTGTTGTCGTGGACTTACTATGTGACTTATACATTTACACCAGCCGGACTCGGTGCAACATGTAGAAGTGAAGTCACTAAACCTGTAACCATCTATCGCAACGAAGCTATTGATTACAGTGGTTTGACCGAAGCGATTTATTGTCAGAGTGATGCCACCTTTGAGATTGCAGGTTCTGAAGCAGGAGGCGAATTTTATATCGATGGAGTGCTTTGGGGTGCTGGCTTAACAGATTTAGGTGGAGGTAGAGCAGAGGTGAATCCAGCTGTATTGGCAGTTGGCAATCATACAATTACATATTCTTACGAGCGGATAAATCCTTTAAAGAACTGTACAAACACGAGGGATCGTTCTTTCGATATTGTTGATGGACCCGTTGGAATATATTCAGTCATCGGTGGTGGCCCTTATTGTTTAGGCGATCCCGCTGGAGTTACTGTTAGTCTGGATGGTTCAACAGCAGGTGTCGTTTATGAATTGTACCTGGACGGAAATCCAATGGTGCCGGCCAGAACAATTACTGGTCCTGCAGGTGGTGGACAAATTGATTTTAATACAGTTACCGATTTAGGTACCTACACCATAGTTGCACGTCAGGGAACTTGTGAACGTGTGATGCTTGGTTCTGCCTATGTTGAAACCTATGATTTAAACCTGGGAATCAATAACATCACTAATGTAACATGTAATGGCGGCAATGATGGAGTGGTGAATTTAAGAGGAACGGGTGGTAGTGGTGCTTACGAATATTATATTTCGGATGACGCTGGAGCAACCTGGACATTAAATACGAATACCGTTCCAAACGAATTTGTAAATCTATCCGCAGATACTTATCATTTCCGTATTATTGATATGGATGTGGATGCCTCTTGTGTATTGGATGCAGCAAGAAATGTAGAAGTGACAATTCTCGAGCCTGGAAATGCTTTGACGCTTGGAGTAGCTCAAATTCAGAAGGTTGGTTGTAATTGTGCTACTGATCCGACACAATGTGATGGAATTGGAAGCATTACGATTAATGGAGGAACAAAGTTTACGGACTTGGCAACCTACCCAAGTGGTTATGATATTATCTGGCCGGCAACAGTGACAAATTTAAGTGCGGATAAATTATTAGCAAGTAATCTGTCAGTCGGCACTTATTCTGTTGTTGTGACAGATGCTTTGGGATGTACTGAAACAGTGACGCTTACAATTGAGAATGAAACACCACTGAGCTTAGTGTTTGTTAATCAGACTAATAACAAATGTTATGGTACTGATGAAGCAACTGCTACGGTTGATGCAAATGGTGGTTCTGGAAATTATGAATATTCATTAAACAGTGATGAAAATTGGTTAACAGGTGCAGATCCTTATGTCACTCCGATTCTACCAACTGGTGCACATACTATTTGGGTTCGAGATGCTGCTCATCCAAACTGTAAAGTTTCTGTTAATGTGAATATTAGTGGACCGGCCACAGCATTGGACTTAAATGTTGTTAAAACTGATCAGACATGTTCAGGTGTTAATGATGGTTCTATCGAATTACAAATTTCTGGAGGAGTTGGTCCGTATCGATATAGTTTAGACAATGGAGCGACAATTAATAATGTTCCCACACCATCTCCGCTTATCAGTGGTTTAGCAACTGGAGCCTATACGGTTATAGTATATGATGTTAATGATTGTCAGATTGTTAAGTCTTTTGGAATTGATCCGGCGACACCAATTACCTTAAGTGGTGTTGCAACAGCAGTGTCTTGTAATTCGGGCAATGATGGTAGAGTGGTTCTTACAGCAAATCCTGCCAATGTTAATTATGTTTACAGTATTGTGGCCATTAATGGAGTTGTACAAGCACCGGTTTGGCAAGCATCTAACGAATTTGCCGGATTAAATTCGGAAGCTGATTTAACAAAAGTATATACCTTCCAGGTTAAGGATGATGTAAAAGGTTGTACATCAACATCAATTGATATTGAGCTTAAGCAGCCACAAAGTTTTTCAACAACCCATACAAAAACAGATGTTGTTTGTTCAGGAGAATCAAATGGTTCAATAACATTAACAACAATATATGCCGATGCTTCAGTCGGTGCTTTCGAATATTCAATTGATGGTGGGGCAACCTGGAAAACTTCTCCACTAACAGGATTAAGTTCTGGATTTTATAATATCCGTGTTAAGGATTTATCAACAAATTGCGAGTTTGATTATGCAACTGTTGTTGAAATTACAGAACCAACTAACGGCGTACTTTCTGTAACACTTGATAATAAATCAAATTTGGATTGTGTTGGAGATGGAGATGGAGAAATCAATGTTGATGTTTCTGGAGGATGGGGAAATTATTCTTACCAATGGCGTGATAAAAATACCCACGAAAATTATGGAACAGCTCAGGATCTGAGTTCACTTGCAGCAAGTGCCAATAAAGCTGTTCCCGGAGGAACTTACATTTTAACAGTTCAGGATGATCATGGTTGTTCGACAACTTTTGAAGAATCAATTACTGAACCACTACCTTGGAACATTACAATTAATACTTCGCCAAACACTATTACCAATGCGGCAACCGATGCTGCCATTCAAGGAAATGGATCTGCCAACCTGGCAGCTGTTAGTGGTGGAAGTAATTCTGAAAATTTCGGATACAAATGGTATTATAATTTTACCGGAACTGTTGCTGCGGGAGCAGTTACTCCGGGAACCGAAATTGCCGGAACCGAAAATGCAACAAGCATTAATAATTTAGATCCGGGTAATTATTATATTACGATAACTGACCTGACAGATGGTTGTACCGAAACCAGAAATTTTACAATTGGTGATACAACCATTCCGTTAAATGTCAATGTGGATTTCTTCCAACCGGAATGTTCTGGAGATAATGGTCGAATTGAAGTTTCGGTTTTAGGTGGTGTACCGGATTATACAATCAAGTATAAACGCAATGCCGATCCACAACAAATAATCAACACATCTTCAACCAATACTGTAATTGCGGCAACACCAGGTTCTTATACCATAATTGTTGAAGATAGCAATGGAGGTGTTATTGAGGAAACATTAACAATTAATCCACAGGACGGAATTACCATTACAGGAACTACTTCATTTGTAGCAAGCTGTAAATCAAGAATTAGTGTAACACCAGTCGTGCCGGCAGGCGTTGGTGAAAACTATACAGCTTCGTGGACAGTTCCGGCAGGTGCACCTGCCTTGCTTGATGTTGCAAGAACTTCAGCCGATAATGGCACAGCAATAACTCATGATGTCTCAATACCAGGGGATTATACCATAACAGTAAAACATGATAGTAAAAGTTGTTTCGAAACATTTACAATTACAGTTGAAGACCCAACTATCACAGTTACAGAAGATTTAACTCGTCATAAGGATGTAAGCTGTAATGGTGGAAATGATGCTTACCTGTCAGTCGACGTGGTGGGTAGAGAGCCGGGGCATGTCTTTAATTATGTTTGGCAGAATAAAACGACGGGTGCCGCACCAATTTCTACAGGTAATCGAAATACATTGGGAGATGCTGAAAATGTAGATGCCGGACTTTGGGAAGTTACTGTTGAAACCACTCCGAATACATGTAGTGTAACAATTCCTTTAAGTAAGGTTACTGAACCAACGCTACCAATTAACATAACGGATATAACTACTCAGAATGTTGAATCTTGTGATACGGATAATTCAGGTTCAGTATTAATTGAAGTTGAGGGAGGCACCATGCCTTATACAGTTACTATCACGGACGGTACTAACGCTCAATCACAAACTTTGAGTAGTTCAAGTTTTACGTTTACCAATTTATTATCAGGAAATTATACCGTAACATTGGAGGATGCCAACAATTGTGGTTTGGATTCTGATAATTTCAGTATCACTTCACCGGATCCAATTATCGTTACAAATTTCACTGGAACAATTGATTGTAATCCGGGAACAAACGATGGTCAAATTACATTTGATATAACTGGAGGATTACAAGATCTAAATAACATAAGTAGCTATGCCATTATTATAGAAGGAGATAATGGATATAGTGACAGTGAAGTGCTAAATGTTGATTGGGATACAGAAGCCAGTCCTTACCATCATGTGATTAACGGCACAACTGGTCTAGCTGCGGGGACTTATACTGTTAAGTTGTGGGATGCAAATGCTGCAGCAGGTACTAATGTTACCTGTCCAATTCCTGTTTTTGAACAAAGTGTTGTTCTGGAGCAGATATATGTAAGTGCAGATATAGAGCATGTTAGTTGTAGTGGCGGATCAGATAATGGTTCCATTACTAATTTTGTTGTTACTGGTTTGTCTTCCAACGTTATTTATGAGTGGAATGACTTAGTAGCGCCTGTTGCTAATCTGACTGATAGAACAGGTTTAGCACCAGGAACTTACCAATTAACAATTACTGATAATGATAAAGGTGGATGTTCCGTAGTGACCGACTTTACGATTAATAACGGACATACTTTAGTGGTTTCGTCTTTCCTTAAGTCAGATGTCAGCTGTTATAATGGTAATGATGGGCGTATCGAAATTTCTGCTTCTCCAGTGGGAGGTAATTATGTTTATTCGATAGATGGTGGAACGAATTGGCAATCATCCAATGTGTTTGTTGGTTTACAGGCCAATACTTACCAGGCCAAAGTACGAGATTTAGATTATGCCTGCGAATCTGTTAATCAGGCAATTATCATTTCTCAATCACCTGAGATTAGTATAACAGCGGCTACAAAGTTACTTGATATTTCTTGTCAGGGCGAGAGTGATGCTTCCTACCGCGTGGCTGCCAATGATGGAGTGGCCGGTACTTTATTTGAGTATGCCATTGAATTAAATGGTATGGGTCAACCGATTTATCAGGATAGTCCGGTGTTCACTAACTTAGGGTCAGGTACTTATCATTTATGGGTACGCCGAAAGGGTACGGATTGTACCGCTTATCGGGCTGATTATTTTGTGGTTGACGAACCAACGAATGGTGCCTTATCCCTTAGTGTTGATGCAGCTAGTAACTTAGCATTAGATTGTTATGGAGACACCGATGGTTCTATTATCGTAAATGTTAGTGGCGGATGGGCAGCTAATGATACAGAGTATAGCTATGAATGGCGGAATAAACTCACCAATGCCATTGTAGCCAATACAAAAGATATTACATTGCAAGCGGCTGGTACTTATGTTTTAACAGTTGTTGATAAGAACAATATTTGTTCCATTACTTTAGAACAGACAATTACAGCTCCAAACGATTGGGTAGCTTCGGTTAGTACAACTGATAATAATATTCCGAATACAGATACAGGTGCAACTGGTAATGGAACCGCTACTTTAAGTCCGGTATCAGGGGGAAGTATTCCTGCCACTTATGAATTTGACTGGTACAAGGCTGATGGAACTTTATTATCAACGGACAAAACTACTACGGTTTTAAATGGTTTGAATCCAGGTAATTACTATGTTGTTATAACTGGTGATGCAGCTACCTGTACGAAAAGAATTGATTTTACCATTGGAGATACATCTAAACCTTTATCAATTGATGTAACGCACAGTGATGCAGCTTGTAATGGTGAAACTGGAAGCATCCGTGTTACCATGACTTCGGGTACACCGCCTTATGCCATTACAATTCAACAACCTGGTTATGCTGCTGTTAGCGTAAGTACGACTAATAGTACATATCTTTTTGAGAATTTGGATGTTGCTACTTACAACATTGAGGTTGTTGATGCATTAAATGGGATAGTTACTGATACAGAAAAGATTAATGAGCCAACAGCATTTACAGTTGCCGGTTCAGTTAGCTATGATAATTGCTTGGCGGAACTAACAGTAGATATGGTACCTGTCGATGATTACCTGGTTACATGGACAGTGCCTGCTGGAGCAACAACAATTCCTGTTACTGACTTTAATGGTAATCAGGTGGTTCGACCTAACATCTCGGACAAAGGAGAATACATCGTTACCGTTCAAAATAAAAACACCGGCTGTACTCAAACGACTTCGATTATAGTGGATGAGCCTTCATTTACGGTCATTGAAAATGTTTCGCAACGACGAAATGTAAGTTGCTTTGGTGGATCGGACGGGTATATTTCGGTAAGTGCAGTTGGGAAAGAACCAGGTCACTTATATACATACAGTTGGAGTAATGGTACAGATACCTATTCAACAAATACGGTTCCATCCATTGGTTCAGCTCATCCGGTTGTGGCTGGTACATGGTCAGTAACCGTGACGAGTGAAGATGGTAAATGTTCTCAAATTTTACCGGACATTACCATATCTGAGCCAGATGAACTGGATATTAGTGTTATAACTAAAACAGATATAACGACATGTAATGGTGATAATAAGGGACAGATTGTTGTAGTTGTTACTGGTGGAAGTGGAACTTATCACCTTGACTATACTGGTGATAATATTACTGATCTAATTTCGAATACTGGAACCTTTACAGTAAATGATTTAAACGCTGGTGATTACCAAATACGTGTAAGTGATACGAACGGATGTCAGACTGATCCTATTGAAGAAACAGTTACAATTGATCAACCAGATCCATTGGTAATTACAATCGATAATGCTAATACTTCAATTGATTGTGAAACGGATGGTACAGGTCAGATTCAATTTTCGGTTACTGGTGGAAACAAAGTAGCTGGGAAACCACTTTACGACATTTTTGTGACAGGTGAGACTGCCAGAACAGATATTGATTCAGAAGGTACATTTACCTATAATAATCTCGATGCTGATACGTATACCATTACAGTTGTTGATAAACAGGCCAGTTCGCCGTCAACTTGTACAGTGGCAGAACAAACTATTGTACTTGAATTATTAACGATTACCGGGGATGCTATTCCAAATTCCTGTACATCAACTAGTAGTAATGTTGGAGCCATACGTAATATATCTATTACAGGAGCATCTCCAACGGCAGTGATTAGCTGGGATGAAGTTAATGGTGATGCCGTAACCGATAATGCTCAATTGGACCAGGAAAATCTTCCGGCAGGATCATATATCTTGCAAGTTGTTGATGCTGAACGTGGATGTACGGTTACAAAGACTTTCACAATAGGAACGTTAACGACACTGGATATACTCGGAACAGCTACACCTGTGACATGCCATGGAGCTGATGATGGTCAGATTTCCGGGGTAACTGTTATCGGTACAGCTAATTATGATTTTCTTTGGAGTGGGCCGGGTACGGTTGATAATTCTCGTGTAGATGCACAAACTGGATTGGCACCGGGAATTTATAGTTTAACAATCACCGATCGTGACAATGCTTGTACATTCACGAAGGAGTGGACGATTACAGAGCCTGATGCCATTACGTATACACTTGAATATTTAGTGGAAAGTTGCGCTCCTTACCGTCGTGGTATTAACATTGTTAACCCACAAGGTGGTTATGGAACGGTTGCCAGCGATTATACTTATACCTGGGTTGGGCCAGATGCCTCCTTAGTAGCCAATAGTCAAAATCAAACAGGTTTAATAGTTGGAGGAACGTATACTGTTACTGTAGCTGATAGCTATTGTGGTGTGACAAAATCAATTGTGGTTCCCGAAGAACTTGTTATTCTGGCTGATGTTTCGGAGCTTAATTGCAATGGAAGTAATAACGGCGCCTTCGATATGACAATTACCGGAGGTTCAGGAGATTTTACATATACTTGGGAAAGAGAATATCCTACCGGAACAACTAATATTGTTGAAGGACCAGATAATGATATCACTAATATCGACCTAAGTGGTCAGGGGCCTGGTATCTACACGTTAACAGTAATTGATAATGTAGAAGCAAATGGAGGTACCAATTGTGAGTATACCTGGGATTATGAGCTTATAGAACCTACACCGATCGTAATTAACGGTTCGGTAAGCAATTTAATTTGCAATGGCGATAAAGGTGGGCAGATAGCGATTAATGTTAGCGGTGGTGCAGGCGATTATTCCTATAGTTGGACGACGCTTGATGGCTTTGGTTTGATTGCAAGTAATCAAAATCAGAGTGGTTTGACCGGTGGCACTTATTCCGTTCAGGTAAGGGATGGTAACGGATGTTTATCTTCGATTGAAGACTTTACGGTTGTAGAACCTGACGCCGTTGATTTTACTTATGTTATAACACCAACAAGTTGCGATGGAACAAATGGTGAAATTGATATTACACCAACTGGAGGTTCAGGTACATATGATTACTATTGGAGTGCTTCTGACGGTGGAGTGATTGATCCGGCTAATGTAAATAATCAGGATCAAACAGGATTACCGGGAGGTACTTATTTACTTCGCGTGTGGGATGCAGATCCTTCTGAGAACCGCAGTTCTTGTTATATTGAGAAAGAAATCGTACTGACTAAAGGTATTACTCTGAATATTGATGTGACTAACCAGGGATGTGGTGGAACGGAGAATGGGCAAATTGATTTGAATGTTTCAGGTGGTGTTGGACCATATACTTTTAATTGGACAACCATTTCCGGAAATAATGCCAAAATAATACCTAATTCACAAAATCAATCTGGCTTGTCAGCCGGAGAATACCGTGTTCGGGTAACCGATTCGCGCACACCAGTTGCATGTTTCGTTGAGCAAACAGTGCTGCTTGGACTGGATGTTGATTTACAGATTAACGCCAACATAAGTAATGCCAGTTGTTACAGTGGTAACGATGGTGCAATTACTTTAGCACAGGTATTGGGAGGTAATGGAACATACCAATATCTATGGAGTGGTCCTGTAGGAAGTAATATTATACAGGGGCAACGTAATCAAACGGGTCTTATCGCCGGAGAATACCGGGTTACCATTAGTGATGTGGCGAGTGGATGTTCTGTTGAGCAGGTTTATACGGTTGATCAACCCGATGAGATTGTAATTACACTTGATAGACTGGTAGATGTTCTTTGTAAAGGAGAACAGACAGGAGAGATTGAAGTCTCGGTGACTGGTGGAACAGGTGCTTATAAATATCTATGGACAGGTCCTGATCCCGATTTGGTGCAGGATGCTTCCACACAAAGTAATTTATTAGCGGGTGATTATACCCTTATTGTTAGTGATGCTAATAATTGCAACAGCGCGACTTTTAACGTTACGATTGATGAACCAGCTGTTGAACTAAGCGCAAGTGTGGTGAATGTAACCAACGTTAGTGCACAAGGTGGTAGTGATGGTTCCATTGAGATTGCAGTTGCTGGAGGTACCGGTAATAAAGAAATTACATGGACAGGTGTTGATCACGCCAGTGCGCCAATTGCTGGTATTACGCAAAATACAGTAAATCCAAGTGGATTGGTAGCTGGTATATATACCGCAGTTATAGAAGACGATAACAATTGTATAGTCACACTCGATGGTATTATTGTTACTGAGCCGGATATGGCCTTAAACATGACTGTTCTAAAGAAGGATGTGCAACCTTGTAACGGTGATGATAATGGTGAAATATCTGTTACTGCATTGGGAGGCTTGGCCCCTTATGATATTACGATTAGCAATGCAGGAGGTACTGTTATTGGTAATACCACTGCTGATGCATTGCGTGTTACGAACTTGGATGAGGGTGTTTACAACATCGTTATCGAAGATGATAATGGAATAACCATTAATCAATCAGTTACTATACTTGAGCCTGTACCATTATCAATTACTGCTTCGGTAGTCAATGATGTTTTGTGTACAGGAGGTAATACAGGACAAATTCGTTACCGGGTTTCTGGTGGAAAGGTTACCGCTCCGAATAATTTCTACAAAGTGATTGTATCAGGAGGGTCATATTATCAGGAGTTTACGGCTGTTGTGGCGGATAGTGATATTACTGTTCCTGGTTTAGAATCGGGCACTTATAAATTACAAGTGATTGACGATGTCGATGGAACAGGTACTTATCATCTGGGAAATAATTGTGATGCCGAAACAACAGTAACGATTTCACAACCAGAAGCCATTGTTTCAATTGCCAATGATGCGGAGATATGCGATGGCGAATCGAGCAGTTTATTATTAACAGTCAGCGATTATCCGGTTAGTGCTGCTAATCCTATTGAAGTAACATTGAGTGATGGTAATACTCATATTTTAACAACAGCCAGCACAAATATTACTGTCAATCCATCTGTTGGAATAACTGTTTATCAGATTACTTCAGTTACGGATGGCGCCGGATGTACAAAAGGTGCCAGCGATGGTAGCGAAGCCATCGTTGTGGTGAATGAATTACCAAGTGCCAGCATAACATTGGTTGGCGGTGATGAGATATGTAACGGAGAAGGTGCTCAGTTCCGTATTAGTTTGCTCGACGGACAACGTCCTTGGAATGTGGTTTATTCGGATGGATCAGTGAATACATCTTTGAATATTACAGCGATGGATACCGTAATAACAGTCTCCCCTGTTGTTAACCAAACTTATAGTTTGGTATCTGTTAATGATGGTAATTGCGATGGTTCGGTAAGTGGAAGTGTAAGTATTACAGTGAATGAATTACCAAGTGCGACCATGTCAATCGATCCGGCCAATTCAACGATCTGTTACGGAGCTTCTTCAGAACTTATTTTCACTTTCCCAACGGGATCACCGGATTATAAGGTGAGCTATTCTGAAAATGGAATTGCTAAGACCGTAAATGCCATTCCACTTGCCGGTGCACTGGGTATTGAGTTCCGTTTACCGGTTTCTCCATTGGAAACAACTGTTTATCAATTATTATCAGTTCAAGATAGTAAAGGATGTGATGTGCCAATTGCTGACGGAACGATGATTACGATTAATGTACAACAGAATCCTCAAGACGCCGGAGCGATTACCGGTGATATGATCGTTTGTCAGGGAAGTACACAAACTTATTCGATAGAAACGATTACAGGTGCCAGCTCATATGAATGGACTGTTCCGGCTGCCATGGGTAATATCCTAACAGGAAACGGAACCACCACAATTACAGTGGCAATCTCTGAATCGTTTACAGGTAATGCTAACATTGAGGTAAAAGGAGTAAATGCCTGTAACTCGGGAGTGGCCTCAACATTAGCGATAACAGCAGATCCGCTGCCTGCGAAGCCTATTACGCCGGTTGCAATCGGTTCAGTTAATATTTGCGAAGGTGAAGAGGGAATGCGTTTCCGCATTAATGCAGTCGCCAATGCCAGCTCGTATACCTGGACAATTCCTGAAGGACTTGAGTTCGTTGGCGATAACGATGGTACTGAGATTGTTTTAAATGTGAAGAGTGGCTATAATAACTTTACAGGTGAAATAAGAGTGACTGCCAGCAACCACTGTGGTGCTGGTGAAGTTTCAGATGCTTTAATTGTAACAGTTCATCCTTTACCGATTGCCAATGCAGGAACAGATGAATCTGGTGTATGCAGTACAACGCATCTTCTTAATGCCATTGATCCTGGTTTAGGTTATACCGGAACATGGACGGTTATAAGCGGTACGGCACAAATAGCTCCAGGAGATCAAAATAACCCAAATGCGACCATAACTGGCATCTCGCAAGGTGTTAGTACATTCCGCTGGACGGTTCGAAATAATGCTACTTTATGTGAAGATTACGATGATGTTAGCATCTTTAACGATCAGGTATCTGTAAGTGTGTATGCCGATAAAACACAAACTTGTGATGGAATCGTCAATGTAACAGGATCTGCAATACCGGCTGATGCACAAAGTGGTACTTGGGCAATTACTGCCGGAAGCGGAAATATTTCCACACCAACTGATGCTCACAAAGCAATCATAAGCAATCTGGCTCCGGGATTGAATACCGTAGAGTGGACAGTGGTTAAAAATGGATGTGAAAGTAAGGCTTCCGTTAATGTGATGAACAATGTGCCTACTGAGCCGGAAATATTCAATAATACCGGAACTGCGGTTACATTAATTGATTTACCGTGTCAGGATGATTTTACGACTATTTCTGGAACTGTGCCTGCAATTGCTGGAGAGACAGGAACCTGGAAAGTCATAGCAGGCTCGGCTACTATTGCACCAAATGTTAATGCAAGCACCATTAATTTGACAAATATGGCCAAAGGTGAAACCGTATTAACCTGGACCATCCAGAATGGTTCTTGTACGCGTGTAGCATCGGTAACCATTCGAAATAATGCTTTAAACGTTGATGCAGGCGATGATGCCATTTTATGTGGCGATGAATATACATTGGATGGAACAATACCGGGACCTGGAGTGACTGGTGAATGGTCAATTCCTTCAGGTATGGGCGTTGGGGTGGTTACCAATGGCACAAGCCCGAATGCTACTATCACAGGATTGGGTAGAGGGGCTAACACCTTACGTTGGACTTTAACAAAGAATGGCTGTCAAAGCTATGATGAAGTCGTAATTACCAATAATGCCGCAACTCAGGCAACAGTTGGAGCTGAGCAGGTAATTTGTGCTTATGAAACCGACTTAACGGGTAATGCACCATCAACAGTGTTTAGCGAAAGAGGTTATTGGACGGTTATCAAAGGTTCGGCTCAGTTCGATGATTTTGAACAGCCGGATACCCACGTAACAGGACTGGCGCATGGCGAGAATATCCTTCGTTGGAATATTGTTCATAACGAAAGTTGTACGTCCTATGCCGATCTTAAAATCGTCAATCTGCATGTGGATGTATATGCGGGTAAGGATACCATCATTTGTGGTAAAACGATCACATTAAACGCCAATTCTCCTGAACCGGGAGACATTGCAGAATGGACATTAACAGGCGTTGGTGGTGGTACCATCAAGCCAGGTGAACATGGCATACCAAATGCCTTGGTTGGTGCCTTGGATTACGGCCGAAATGGCTTTGTTTGGTCCATTACCCATGAAATGAATGATAAAACATGTGTGTCTTCCGATACAGTATATGTTTCAAATGATAATCCATATTATACCGATTCAGAAGGTGACAGGCGAGAAGTGTCTGCCGGTGATCCAATTTCAGTAACAGTATCAAGTACAGTATTGGCTGCCATTGATCCTGAAGTAGGATCTGGATTCTGGTCGCTAATTTCCGGTGGTGGTGTTATTGATGATCCAACAAAAGCCGGAACCGTAGTGACTGATCTGAGACGTGGAGAAAATGTGTTCCGATGGACAGTTACCAATGGTGTGTGTAGTTATTTCTCAGATGTAACAGTAACCAACGGATCGGTTGAAGAGGCCAATGCAGGAAGAAATGATACGACCTGTGTGGGAGCCATTCATTTATCAGCTAACGAACCAATCAATGCCTTAGGTGAATGGAGTGTGGTTGAGGGATCTGGAGTATTTGACGACAAGACTAAGTTTAATACCTGGGTGCGTGGTTTGGATGAAGGTGAAAACAGGTTTGTCTGGACACTGTATAACGGAAGTACGACTTCAAGCGATGAAGTAATTATTGTCAACAATATTGTGGCACAAGCCAATGCCGGAGATGATGATGAAATTTGTGCGATTGATGAGTATGAACTGAGTGCCGTTGAGCCAATGCCGGGCAGAGGTGTTGTTCAATGGTCTGTAGTGAGTGGTAGTGGTACCTTTGATGATGAAACTTCACCGGCAACCTTCGTGAGAGGATTAAGTCAGGGAGTAAATACACTGAAGTATCGCATATCATTGGATAAGTGTTACAGTGAAGCATATGTAACGATCACCAATAACACGCCAACTACACCAGATGCAGGTGAGGATAAGGTTATTTGTACCGATTCATTAAAACTTAAGCCAAATACACCAACATATGGAATTGGTGAATGGACTGTTGAAAATGGTTATGCTGATCCGGATGCACTGGATGAGAACTGGGCCAAGAGACTATCGCCTGGCGAAAACAAGTTAATCTGGACCATTAATAATAATAACTGTAAACTTTCCGACGAAATCATCATTATCAACAATGAGCCGGATGAAGCCAATGCCGGACAGGATGTAGTGGAAGGCTTGTGTGTGGATCATACTTTCCTTGATGCAGGGCCGGTATTATCTGGCAGAGGAGTTGGTCACTGGGAGTTAGTGGCAGGTTCAGGAGCCATTACAGATGCCGCTAATCCAAAATCGGAAGTGACAGGTCTTGGAACAGGCGTTAACCGTTTCAGGTGGGTGGTTGATAACAATGGCTGTATTTCAACGGATGAAGTGAATATTTCCAATAATTTCATTGAATCGATAGCTGGCAATGATCAGGTAATTTGTGCCGATACAGCAGTCTTGAAAGCAAATTCTGCACATCCGGGTAGCGGAACGTGGGGTGTGTTGGCTGGCTCAGGATCTGCTAACTTTGATGATCCGACAAGTCCATTTACGAAAGTGCGAGGATTGCAACAAGGTGATAATACTTTATTGTGGACCATTAATTATGGTGGATGTTCGCATACCAGTAGTTTGGTTATTACCAATGATAGTCCGTCGCCTGCTTTTGCCGGAGATAATCAATCGTTGTGTGTAACAAACAACACCGTTTTAAATGCTAATATTCCTGCTAAAGGAACGGGTGAATGGAGTATTCGAAACGGATCAGCCAACTTCAGCAGTATGACGGATGCCAACCCGAATATTACAGACCTGGCCTTTGGTGATAACCTGTTTAGATGGACTGTTACCCATAATGCCTGTGTATCTGTATCGGATGTTCAGGTTAGTTACAACCGTGTTGAAGCCATTGCAGGTGAGGCACAGGAGCTTTGTAGTGACGAAACTCAATTGGAAGGAAATACGGCTAATCCGGGTGTTGGAACCTGGACGGTGGTAGGTGGTACCAGTCAGGCCATATTCGAAGATGTTAATAATCCAAACTCGAAGGTATCTAACCTGGCTAAAGGTTCTAATTTGATTCGGTGGACCATTAATTATCGTGGTTGTGAAACCTTCTCTGAGGTTAACCTGACAAATAATTCACCAAGTACAGCATATGCCGGCAACCTTCAGGAGCTATGTGAAGATAATACGGTATTGGATGCAACGGCTCCGGTTATTGGAGTTGGAACCTGGGAGGTATTGATGGGATCAGCCGCCATTGCCAATGCCAATGATCCAAAATCGGCCGTTACAGGATTGTCTAAGGGCGATAATGTATTCCGATGGACTGTTACAAATGGTATCTGTTCTTCGGTGGATGAAATCAGGGTTATTAATAACGAACCTTCTATTCCTTATGCAGGAGCCGATGAAGAAATATGTTACAATACTTTAAAACTTAAAGCCGAGGCACCGGAGTTCGGAACTGGTTTATGGACAATTGATGATGGAGCGGGTAATTTTGATGATCCGACGAATCCAACAGCAACCATAAGCAACCTGAAACCTGGTGAAAACACATTAAGATGGACAATTACTCAAGGTCAATGTGATTTATACAAGTTGATCAAGGTAACCAATAATGCCGCTGATCTGGCACATGCCGGACCGGACATTGAAGATTGTAACGACTGGTCGCAATTAGATGCCAATATTCCTGAAACAGGACTGGGCACCGGAGCATGGACCTTAGTATCGGGTAAAGGTGATTTTGATAACACAACAGATGCTAAAACAACAATACGGAACCTTGGATTCGGTGAGAATATTTTAATGTGGACCATCACTAACGGTTCGTGTTTTACTTCCGATCAGGTAACCATATTTAATAAAATTCCAGATCAGTCAGCAGCCGGTGATGATCGCACAACCTGTGAAGATTACATCGTACTGAATGCCAATGATCCTGTGGATGGAACAGGAACATGGTCTGTGGTTAGTGGTAGCGGAACCTTCGAAGATGCCAGCCAACACAATACCATGGTAACAGATATTGGTTATGGTGAAAACATCTATATGTGGACGATTGCTTATGGTGATTGTACAACGGATGATAAAGTAACTGTGGTGAGTAACAAAGCTAATCCTTATGCAGGTGAGGACGATGTGACATATGAACCCGATTATGCGATGCAGGCACAAAATCCTGGTCAGTTACAAGGTCAGTGGACCATTGTTGCCGGAGGCGGAACTTTCGACGATGCTGGCTTCTTTAATACAACGGTAAGGAATCTTCCTGTTGGTAAGAGTACATTCCGATGGACGATTACCACGGATGGTTGTGAAGCTTATGATGAAGTGACCATTGAGTACAAAGAAGTACCTGAAGCTGGATTTAAAGTAGATGTAGAGCAGGGATGTTATCCTTTGGAGGTGAAGTTCACGAACTATTCGGTTGGAGGTAATAATTACACCTGGGACTTTGGTGATGGTGATTCATTCACTACAAACAATGTAGCCGGACCGGAACATACGTATGAAGATGCAGGTGTTTATACAGCAGTTCTTACCATAGCCGGACCAGATGGGAATGACGCAGTTTATACCCATAAAATTGTAGTGCATGATCATCCGGTGGCTGATTTTAATGTTGGACCGGAAGTGGTTTACTTACCACAGGATGAAATCAAGTGTTATGACTTGTCTATTGATGCCATTAGCTGGTTATGGGAGTTCGGCGACGGACAAACATCAGACCTGCAGAATCCGGCTTACACTTATAGTCGCGAGGGTATTTATGATATTACCTTAACCGTACGAAACTTGTTTGGTTGTGAAAACAGTTTCACAAAAAGTGATGCTGTGGATGCACGCATGAGCGGTTTTGTTGAGTTTCCGAATGCCTTCAGGCCTCGACCAGGCGGAGCAGGTAATTCAGGAACAATTGGCGAACGTAATGATGCCATCTTCAAACCAAAACATGACGATGTTGAACAATACCACATACAGATTTTTAACCGTTGGGGGCAGCTCATCTATGAATCGAAAGAGATTGATGAAGGATGGGATGGTAATTTTAAAGGCCAGTTGGCACCTCAGGCGGTATACGTATACAAGGTCGCAGGTAAGTTTACAAATGGCAGAGAGTTTAATAAAGCAGGAAGTGTACTATTAGTGAGATAATGATAGCATGTTAAAAATGAAGTATACATTCAAAAAAGTAATACGACAACTTAGAAAAAGCATCCTGGTGTTGCTGTGTTTTTATAGTTACAGCAGTAATGCTCAGGATGTATCTTTTTCGCAGATGTATGCTACACCAATGTATCTCAGTCCGTCATTTACCGGTCTGACCCAGGGAACACGAATGAGTTTGACCTATCGGGATCAGTGGCCCGGAATACCCAATACCTACAGATCTTATGCATTAGCGGCCGATCATTTTTTTGATGAATACAGCAGTGGGGTTGGAATTTTAGTGATGCGTGACGATAGTGGTAATGGCTTATTGGTTCGTCAGGACATTAGTGCTTTGTATGCTTACGAAATCGAAATTGCTCGTGATATTTTTGTTCGTCCGGGTATTGAATTTATTTACAAAGAACGTAACCTGGATCTTATGAGAGCTATATTTCCATCGGATCAGGGGAATAATGGTACTGTAATTCCGGGGTCATCTACCGGAAACCAGCAGTTCAACCATAAACAATTTGATGCAGCTGCTTCGGCAATGATATACAATAATGATTTTTGGTTTGGATTGGCACTTCACAATCTTGTAAAAAGCAATCAGGGGACAACGGATATCGAGACTTACAACCCATTCAAAACGTCCGTTTACGGTGGTTATAAATACCGTTATCGCGATAAAATGCGACGTAATGATGAGCAAAGTATATCACTTGCTTTTAACTACCGGATGCAGCAGGATTTTAACCAGCTGGATATTGGCACCTACTGGTACATCAATCCGATGGAAATTGGATTATGGTACCGGGGAATTCCGTTTGCATCTAACGGTGGATTGATTAATAACGACGGTTTAATTTTTATATTGGGAATTAATGTAGGCCCTGCACGCTTTGCCTACAGCTATGATTGGACACTCTCTGATTTAAGCGGATACAGTAATGGAGCGAATGAATTAACTCTGATCTATCGATTTAATCAGGGTAGTAAGCGAAGAAAAGCTCGTGGTGCTGTGCCTTGTAGTGCACCGGGTATTGATGGAACAGGCTCAAAATATCGTCGTCGCTCACGTTCTTTCTTTTAAAATATTCTTGATAATGATAATTAACACTTTAAGCTCAAACTTGTTAATTAGGTAGGTTTATACTTGAATAGAAGGAGCATTCCAGATGTAAAAAAAAGGAGCAAATATTTTTATATGAAGGGTAATCAGTTATATTTGTTCTCCGTAAAAAATAAAGGTTAAATTTCACTAGGGAGAGTATGAAACAAATATCAACAGTGTTGAAAAGCGTAGTATTAGTTGCTGTTATTATATTATTATCAAATTGTACCAACTCAGGAAATGAAAATGCAAAAGCAGTATCAGGTGCTGCTCAATCGGATGGTGTTTTCCCGGTTGCATATATTAACACCGATTCGCTACTATTAAACTACACCTTTGCCAAAGAGGCAAATGAGCAGTTGATGAGTAAAGAAGAGGCGTCCAGAGCTGATTTTAATGAGAAAGCAAATGTTTTCCGACAGGACGCTGTTGAGTTTCAACGTAAAGTTCAAAACAATGGTTTTTTAAGTATGGAACGTGCTCAGAAGGAACAGCAGCGTTTAGCTCAAAAGGAGCAGGAACTACAGCAATTAAATCAGCAATTAACAAATGAATTAATGGCTGAGCAGGATAAATTAAACCGCCAGTTGCGTGATACTTTAATGAACTATTTGGATGAATATGCTAAAATTAATCCTTTTAAGATTATTCTAAGCAATACACTGGGCGATAACGTATTGTATGCAGCTCCAGGGGTAGACATCACCAACGAAATTGTTGAAGCATTAAATGCAAGACACGAAGCAGCTAAGCAGTAAATTAAAAAATATTTAAAGGAGGCAGGAGTCAGGTGACTTCTGCCTTTTTTGCTTTATATGGAAAAGGTTTTTACAAAATACTTCAGCAAGCATCAGGTAGCTTATGAGCAGATTATTGAGTCTGATTTAAAATTGGTCGTTCCTGTCTATTTGGAGGAAGATACTATAGCAATGATGCTTAAAAGTGTTGCAGAGTCGCAGCTTTCAACTCAACTGACTGTGGAAGTAATTCTTGTATTTAATTATGCTGAGGATGCTTCACAAGAAGTAATCGGCCGTCAGCACCGATTATTGGATTGGGTCATTAAAAACAAAGTTAAATGGTGTACAGAAGGTTTATCCATAACGATTCTGAAAGCTTTTAATATTGTCAAAAAACATGCTGGCGTGGGATATGCCCGTAAGTGTGGTATGGATTATGCTGCATATTCCTTTTTTAAGCAAGATAAGCCCGATGGCATTACGATTTCTTTAGATGCCGACACCAAGGTTGAGGAAAACTATTTGGAGGCCATTTACAGGGCATTTAAGACGAATTCGTATATAGGAGCAAGCATTTACTTCGAACATCCCTTAAGCGGAGAACTGGAGCACGAAGTTTATCAGGCCATTGCAGAGTATGAACTTCATCTGAGGTATTATTTACAAGCCTTAAGATATGCCGGGTTTCCTTATGCATATCATACGGTTGGTTCATGTTTGGCCGCAACAGCAGAAGCCTATGTGAAAGCGGGAGGGATGCCCAGTAAACAGGCTGGTGAAGATTTTTATTTTCTGCAGAAGGTAATTCCTCAAGGGAATTTTGGAGAGATTAATAAAACATGTGTTTATCCATCGTCGCGTCCATCGGATCGGGTGCCTTTTGGTACAGGACCTTCAATTACTAATTTGTTGGCCACCGCAGGAGAATATATGACTTATAACCTGCAGGCCTTTATTGATTTAAAAGAATTTATTAGTATAAAAGATCAACTCTATCAGTTAGCTGATGACGAGGTGGATGATTTTGTTCATCAGTTAAGTGGGCGTTTTCGTAGTTACTTGGTTAACTCCGATTTTTTTAAAGCTCTAAAACCGGTAAAGGATAACTGCAGTTCTATCGATGTATTTCGCAAACGATTCTATGAAGTATTTAATGCCTTCAGAGTAGTTAAATACCTTAACTATACACATAATCACTTTCTAGAGCGAACACCAGTTTTCGATGCAGCTTTAAGCCTTTTCGAACAAATAGATGGAACTGAGCCGGATGTATTTGAAAGCAATGAAATACTTGAGCTATACCGGAAATTGGAAAAATCTTAACTTATACCGTTTATACGTTTGGTATTACTTTTTTATCCGGCGAAAACTCGCATAGGTATCCAATATGGCTGTTAACACAATAAAGATAATCCAGTAGCGACGATAAGTTAGCATGGCCCAGGCAGCTGGTGCTAACATTAACGAGCTGTAGAATAAAATGCTATTGACCCGTTTGTTTTCGGCTTTGCCAATTGTACGGTTATAAAAGCGGATACCAATCATTACTAATGCCCCTGCAGAAAATGCCCAAACACCATATTGAAGGTCAGTGATGTGCATTAGGACTCCTAAAAAAACAAGCGCCATTCCAACATAGTAGATGGCACTTAAAAACTTGTATAAATTCATTTGTACTTTATATATTCAATAGTTTGTTAGTTTCTAAGCCAGAAGGCAGTAGTTTAGTAACTAATCATTTAATAACCAATAAATACATGAATAAAGATTAAACTGCTGAAAATCTAACGTCTTTAAAATTTTAACGATCTAATGCTATTTAAAACCCGGAATCCCAAACTCCAAACTCTCACCAACATCATATATCATCAATCATCCCTCATCAATCTAACATCCTTTACTCTTCCTCCACAACAAAAATTACCTCATTTTCCTTTTTCATCAGGTATTCTTCCCGGGCAAACTTTTCAAGATTATCTGCACTACTCTGCAATTCTTTCATCTTACGATTGTTCTGCTCAATCTCTTGTGTGTAGTGTTCTTTTTGCTTTTCAAGTTGCGTAATCCTTTTCCCTAAGCGATATCTGTCAATCAAACTATTTTGATCAAATACAGTGATCCACACAACAAAGGCTAATGTTGCCAAAAAGAATTTATTGCTGATCAGTGGTTGAATGTATTTTTTAAAATTTGACCAATTCATCGTTATAGATTTATTACAAATGTAAGCTTTATCGTGTAAATTTCTAGGTTAGGCAGCTTAAATTTAAAGTCGCTTATTGGCGCATTTGTGCTTTTGAGGCATCAAATTGTCGACTTCATCCAAATCGTTATTAATAACTTATACAACGCGTGTTAAGTTTGCAGATGTAACCCTGCAAGAAATATTAACATGAAGAAAGTCGTATTATTAAAAGATCATTCAGAGCTTGGTGACTTTGTTGAAGACGTAGCATATAATTTTGAAAATGGAGGGTACTCAATTAAAGAGGCTCGAAATAAGATTAAAAAATTTACGGTTGAGGGACAAAATCTATGTATAAAATCGTTTGGTAAACTCACTGTTTTTAATCGGTGGATGTATTCCTATTTTCGGAAATCAAAAGCCCGACGTTCATTTGAATATGCACAAAAGCTCACAGGTTATGGCATTGATACACCGGAGCCAATCGCCTATGTTGAAATCTATAATCGTTGGCATTTTCTTTTGAACTCATATTATATCTGTCGTTATGAATCTTTCGACTACAGCCTTTCAGAGGTATTGGCCGGCGATGTTGAGGACAAGCAGTTGATTATTCGCGGATTTGTCAACTTGGTTGCCAATGGCTTGCATCCCAATGGGGTGTACCACAAAGATTTTAATGGTTCAAATGTGTTGGTTCAAAAAACAGGTTATAAACGCTATCGTTATCAATTGGTAGATTTAAATCGAATTGCTTTTAAGCAGTCGATCAATAAGCACAAGGCCTTACAAAATATGCAACAGATCAGTGCCAATCCATCTTACCTGACAGAGCTGGCCAGGCATTATGCCAGTTTAAAGAATATTGATGAAGACGATACCATTTATGAGTTGATACTGGTAAAGGCTTTAAAACGCTTTAAGCGACGATATACAAAACGCCTATTACATACCCTGAAAACCTTATTTTGAATGGATGCGTAATTCAAAATGGTTCCCCAAAGAAAAGGCTCCTATAGGAGCCTTTTCTGTTATTGTATGGCTTTGCAACTTATTATTTGCAAATGCCTTTTTACTGAAGATTAAATTTATTCCGCTAAGAATGGGTATTTGAAATCGTGTGGCGGAACAAAGTTTTCCTTAATGGTACGTGGGCTTACCCAACGCATTAAGTTAATGGCCGAACCTGCCTTATCATTGGTACCCGATCCGCGTGATCCGCCAAATGGCTGCTGACCTACAACGGCACCTGTTGGTTTGTCGTTGATGTAGAAGTTACCTGCTGTATCAACCAAGCGCTTAGTGGCCTGCTCAATTACGTAGCGATCCTGAGCGAAAATAGCTCCTGTTAATGCATAGATTGACGTTTTGTCAAGGATATCCATTGTTTCCTCAAACTTGTTGTCGTCGTATACATAAATGGTTAATACAGGGCCAAACAACTCTTCTTCCATTGTGCGATATATCGGATTGGTTGTAACGATGATTGTAGGCTCAATAAAGTAACCAACCGTCTTATCGTGGCCACCACCAACAACAATTTCTGCTTCGTTACTAGCCTTAGCCTCATCAATAGCACCGGCTAATATATCAAACGAAGTCTCATCGATAACAGCGTTTACAAAGTTGCTGAAATCTTCAGGAGGCCCCATTTTCACTTCTTTCATCTGCTCTTTTACATAGCCAAGAATCTCGTCCCAGCAGCTGGCAGGCATGTATGCACGCGAAGCAGCTGAACATTTCTGTCCCTGGTATTCGAAAGCACCACGAACGATCGCTGTAGCAACCGCTTTTGTGTCGCATGATTTGTGAGCGAGGATATAATCTTTACCACCTGTTTCACCAACGATACGTGGGTAAGTTTTGTATTTCTCAATGTTATCACCAATCGCTTTCCAGGTACTCTGGAATACACCAGTTGAACCAGTAAAGTGGAAACCGGCGAAATCAGGGTGAGAGAAAATTTCTTTAGCAGCAACAGGTCCCGAAGCATAAACTAAGTTAATAACGCCATCAGGTACACCAGCTTCTTTAAATAATTTCATTAAGAAATAAGCCGAATAAACAGCCGTCTTCGAAGGTTTCCAAACAGTAACGTTACCCATCATAGCAGGTGCTGTTTGAAGGTTACCAGCGATTGATGTAAAGTTAAATGGCGTTAAGGCAAAAACGAAACCTTCCAACGGACGGTACTCCACACGATCCCAGATACCAGCTGCCGATTCTGGCTGACCAGCGTAAATCTCAGTCATGTACTGCACGTTGAAGCGGAAGAAATCGGCCAACTCACAAGCGGAATCAATCTCTGCCTGGAATGCATTTTTCGACTGACCTAACATGGTAGCTGCATTGATTAACTGACGATAAGGACCAGCTAATAAATCTGCCGCTTTTAAGAAGATAGATGCACGGTGCTCCCAACTTAGGTTTACCCACTGCTCACGAGCTTTTAATGCAGCGTCGATCGCCATGTGCACATGTGTTTCATCACCTTGGTGGTAATGACCTAAGGTATGTGCAATTTCGTGAGGAGGATGAATTCGTTTTTTGTTACCTGTTCTGATTTCTTCACCACCAATAAACATTGGGATATCTAATTCTTCAGAACGAAGCTTATTCAACATGTCTTTTAACTCAGCGCGCTCTGGGGTTCCGGGAGCGTAGCTTTTAATCGGCTCATTAACGGCCGGCGGTACTTGAAAAATTCCTTTTGGCATAGATTCAATTTTATTTGGTTCTTACTTAGTCAAAATAATGACCCTAACGAACGGAATATTAGCTCAATGAAAGATCAGGTCATCGAGTTGAAACAAATCTATGAAATAAAAAAGCTGATGTATATGAAATTTATCAGGGTTTGTAGGGAAATATATATGTGATTTGTCAGGATTTGATTTTTTATGCTTTCAGATTGTTAATGCCAAACCATATTGGTTTGAATTTGATGTGATTAGAATATCATGTTAGACCAGAGCTATGAGATGAAATGGTTGTTTCGAGAATTGTCTGTACTTTATTCTTAGCTTGTTTTTTTAACGATTCAAGATTTTTACTAATGATGGGTTCACACTCTTGGGGTAATAACAACCAATTCATAGCTGCCGCGATAGTACTGACAGTTTTATAGCACATGGGATGCTTTTTAGACTCCAACTGGTACAATGTACTCACAACGACTTGTACTGGAGATTTGGTTATGATGGCACTTTTTCTGTTACCAGCATAGTTAACATTACTGGCGAGCAAGTTAACAAATTGCTTTGTTGCAGGTCGGCTATATTGATTTATAACAATATCACTCAAATAGGCAATGGTGTTTAAATTACAATTGTAGTCCTTATCTTTAATTTGCTTTCTTTTTAAGCCAATAACCTCATTCGAATTAACATTACCAGAATAGCATTCAATAATCAAACTTAATTCAGGTATTATCTTATAATCAACCATTAACTATTATTTTCCACTCATGTTATATTTCAACGAATTGGTAATGTTAACTCCAATCAGTTGTTCGTAATTGTCGCTTACACTTTTATAGTATACGTAGATGATGTAATCGTTTTCTGTCTGACCAAAATTGCCATCAAACCTTTCTACTTCGGCTTGCTGATGATTGTTTTCCAGAAAGAGGTATTGATAATTATAAAAGCCCTGTTTAAGCAGCATGGTTAGCTCGTAGGTATGGGTGTTGAAATTATACTCCATGCGGTTGGCATCCGATAGTTGCCAGTCGGCCAATCCGCCTGATACATATATGTGGCCATCTACATAAGGCGCTTGCACAGGTAGTTTGAAATGCACATACACATAATCGGCTTCGATGTATGGATCACGATTCTCTTTTACTTCGATGTAGTATTTACCATTAAAATCTTCGCGATAGAAATAGGGTTTCTGACTCAGGAATTTATCAGGGAACAGGGTGAAATGGTAATGCGGATCAAAAAATGAAATGTTTTGAACATGCTCTGGAGCAAAGCGCGTACTCCGTATATCCAGCCAGCGGTATTCGTTACCACCATCAAACAAATTCTCACGGTTGTAGGAGTAATCCAATTCCTGGTGACGAATAAAGAGGGGTTTTAAATCATCAATCTGGTTATCCCGGCGACCATTCTGTTGTAGCACTACTTTAATTTCGTCGCGTGGATTGTTAATTCTGAAATGAGGGTGTTGAATGGTAAAATTAACTTCCTGCATCGATTCCCTGAAGTTGGCATTTGAGGTGTATTTGATACGCGGAAATATGCTCACTAACTGTTCGCTCACATAAAAAGGACGAATCAGCACCGGGGTATCTTCCTTTCCCAGTTCAAAAACCTTAATGATATAATTGCCCGATAGCTTTAGCTTAATATCCTGGTTGGGGAAATCAAGCGTGTAGTGAATATAGTCGAAAGTGGTATTAAAAGAATATTGATAATCATCGATATTATTGGGCATAAAACCGTCTACATATTCGGTTTGCATCAGGTTTGATTCTTCCCAATCGGAGGTGCAATGCACAATGCTGTATTGGTAATTTTTTGATTCGTAGGCAAAATCGTCAAACTCCAAAGTTAATTGCTCCTGAGGCCGCAGGTTAATTATCGGGTACGACATGTTCCAACCTTTTTTATAAAGTTGGACCGTTTTTATATTTGATGCTGTTTTAACCGGATTATTAGCTAAAACCAGCTGAAAAGATATTATCCAGCAGGTTAATAATGCCCTAGCATACTTATTTTCTTTGGGTAAAAGAGAGCTAAAAATCTTTTTTAATCCTTGTAAACCGTTAATTTTCCTAAAATACCCCATGTCAGCCTATGTTTTACAAACGCAATATATATGGATTAGTGATAAATTTATGTACTTTTGCGCGTAAAAATAAAAAAACCGTTTTTCAAACATGTCAGAGGTAATAAAAATTAAAAAAGGTCTTGATATCCAACTTGCCGGTAAAGCCGATAAAGTTTTTGGACAGGCCCAATTACCCGAGCTATTTGCAGTGAAGCCCACCGACTTTCATGGTGTGGTTCCTAAAATGGCATTAAAAGTAGGGGACAAGGTGAAAACGGGTACAGTTTTATTTTTCGACAAAAATCGTCCGGAAGTAAAATTTGTGTCTCCAGTTAGTGGAGAGTTGGCCGCGGTTAACCGTGGCGAGCGCCGTAAAATCCTTGAAGTGGTTGTAAAAGCTGATGGTTCTGATGAAAAAGAGCAATTCGGAAGTGCTAATCCAGCTGACCTATCAAAAGAACAAATCATCGAGAAATTGCAGGCTGGTGGTCTTTGGCCATTTATCCGCAAGCGTCCGTATGACGTGATTGCCGATGCCAATGAAACGCCTAAAGCGTTCTTCATTTCAGGTTTCGACACTGCGCCATTGGCACCGGATATGGATTTCATCCTTTCGGGTCAGGAAGAAGCTTTGCAGTCAGGTATCGATGTTATTAAGCAATTGTGCGACAATGTGCACATTGGTGTACCAAACGACACTGCTTCAAAAGCTTTCAATAAGCTTAAAGGGGTAACTGTTCACGCCTTCAACGGCCCACACCCGGCTGGTAATGTAGGTGTTCAGATTCACCACACCATGCCGATTAACAAAGGTGAGGTTGTTTGGGTAGCTCAACCGCAGGAAATTATTGCTATTGGTAAACTATTTACAGAAGGCGTTTATGATGCCAACCGTATCATAGTATTGGCCGGTAGCGAAGTTGAGAAGAAGGGCTATTACCGCACTAAATTAGGCGCCAGCATCTCTACATTGGTGAAAAACAATGTTAAAAAAGACGATAATCTACGCTTTATCAGTGGTAACGTACTAACTGGTACTCAGCTTGAGGACGACGGTTATCTTGGAGCTTATCACTCACAAGTAACGGTTATTCCTGAAGGTGATTATTACGAATTTATGGGATGGGCCATGCCTGGCTTTGGTAAATTCAGTATGTCACGTTCTTTCTTTAGCTGGTTATGCAAAAAGAAAGAGTACCGTTTGGATGCCAACATGCACGGAGGACTGCGTTCATTCGTTGTGTCGGGGCAATACGATCAGGTATTACCAATGGATATCCTTCCTGAATTCTTATTCAGAGCCATTTTGGTTGAAGACATCGATAAGATGGAACAATTAGGTATCTACGAACTGGCCGAGGAAGACATTGCTCTTTGTGAGTTTGTGTGTACTTCGAAGCAGCCGTTGCAAGCTACCTTGCGTAAGGGTATTGATTTAATGATTAAAGAGTTAAGCTAGTCAGTAGTCGAAAGACAGTAGTGAGTAGTTAAATACTACTGACCACTGACTAATAACTATAAAACTATAGTACATTGAAAGCGTTAAGAAATTTATTAGATAACATCAAACCTCACGTTCAAAAGGGCGCGAAGTTTGAAAAATTTCATTCGACCTTCGATGCCCTTGAAACACTGTTTTTTGTTCCGAATACAACGAACAAAAATGGGGTTCATGTGCGCGATGCGGTTGATTTGAAACGTACCATGGCAATTGTTGTGAAGGCTTTAATTCCGGCATTGCTATTTGGTATCTGGAACACAGGTTACCAGCATTTTCTGGCCATCGGTCAGGATGCAACTTTCATGGAAATGATGGGCCACGGAGCACTTAAAGTATTACCAATTGTGATAGTATCGTATGGTGTTGGTTTGGGTGTTGAATTTATGTTTGCTCAAATTCGCGGTCACGAGGTGCAGGAAGGATTCCTTGTGTCGGGTATGTTAATTCCATTGGTATTACCGGTTGATATTCCATTATGGATGGTGGCTGTTGCAACTATTTTTGCCGTTATTATTGGTAAAGAGGTGTTTGGTGGTACCGGTATGAATATTTGGAACCCGGCTTTGGTAGCGCGTGCATTCCTTTTCTTTGCTTACCCCTCAAAAATGTCGGGTGATCAGGTATGGGTTTCAGGTGTTAGCAAACTTGACGGTGTTACAGGAGCAACGCCACTTGGTGATGCAGCCTCTACTGTTGCTATGAAAAAAGATATTGCAGAAGCAATGATTGAAGGCGATATGGTAGCTGTTAACGAGCTTCAGGCAAAAGTTGATTCTGTTGTTGATGCCTTGCCAAACCTTTGGGATTCATTTATGGGATTCATTCCTGGTTCGATTGGTGAAACATCTACTTTGGCCATTTTAATTGGTGCAGCCATTCTTATTTATACAGGTATCGGTAGCTGGAAGATTATGACATCAGTATTTGCCGGTGGTTATGTAATGGGATTATTATTTAACCTATGGGGCGCTAATCCTTTAATGGATATTGATGCAGTGCAACACCTTTGTTTAGGTGGGTTTGCCTTTGGTGCAGTGTTTATGGCAACCGATCCGGTTTCGGCAACGCGTACCGAAAGAGGTAAATGGATATACGGATTCCTGATTGGTTTCTTAGCCGTTCTAGTACGTGTGTTCAACCCGGCTTTCCCGGAAGGAATGATGTTGGCCATCTTATTGATGAACACATTTGCGCCACTGATTGACCATTACGTGGTACAAGGAAATATTAAACGTCGTTTAAAAAGAGCTAAAGTAGCTGCCTAAATAATTAGTAAAATGGATAAACAAGGAAATACTTATACTTATCTGTACGCAGCTGTTATGGTAATTGTGGTAGCGGCAATTTTGGCCTTTTTAGCACAATCATTAAAACCAATGCAGGATCAGAATGAGGCAGTTGCCAAAAAGATGGATATCCTGAAATCGGTGCAGATTGAAAGTACAGCTGCTGATGCAGAAGAGAAATACGAGAAATATATCGGTAAGAATGCCTATGTATTAAATGCAAATGGCGAAAAGCAAGGTGGAGAAGATGCGTTTTTGGTAGACATGGCCAAAGAGGTAAAGAAAGACCGTGCTGAGCGTGCTTATCCGATTTATGAATGTAAGCTTGATAATGGACAAACGAAATTCATTATCCCACTTCGTGGAAAAGGTCTTTGGGGACCTGTATGGGGTTACATTTCGTTGAATGAAGATAAAAACACCGTTTATGGTGCCACTTTTGGTCACAAAGGTGAAACACCAGGATTGGGTGCGGAAATTACCACCGATATCTTCCAGAAGCCTTTTACAGGTAAACAATTGTTCGACAACACAGGACGCTTTAAGTCGATTGTGATTGTTAAAAAAGGACAATCGAAAGACGACCTTCACAAAGTTGATGGTATCTCAGGAGGTACTATTACCAGTGTAGGAGTTGGGGCGATGCTTAAGGATTGCCTGAAGGGTTATGAAAAGTTTTTAAAGAACTAAAATATTGTGACGATGAGTAGTGAAAAAGAACCTTTGTTCTCAGCTAAGAATCTGAAGCTGATTACAACTCCTCTGGGAGCACAAAACCCCATTACCATTCAGGTATTGGGTATCTGTTCTGCTTTGGCGGTGACAGTTAAGTTAGAGCCGGCCATTGTATTGTCGATCTCTGTAATGTTTGTAACAGTATTCTCAAACCTGATTATATCATTGTTGCGTAATACTATTCCATCACGTATTCGTATCATCGTTCAGTTGGTGGTTGTAGCTTCATTGGTAATCATAGTTGACCAGGTGCTGAAAGCATTCGCTTATGAAGTGAGTTTGCAATTATCTGTATTCGTTGGTCTGATTATTACCAACTGTATTATCATGGGTCGTCTGGAAGCTTTTGCTTTGGGTAACCGCCCCTGGCCATCGGTATTGGATGGTATTGGTAACGGTGCCGGTTACGGATTTATCCTTGTAATAGTAGCTTTCTTCCGCGAATTATTAGGAACTGGTAGTTTAACTTTACCAGGTTTAGGAGCTGTTCAAATTGTACCAGATATCTTCTATGAATTGGGATATGCTAACAACGGTTTCATGATTTTACCTCCAATGGCTTTGGTTGTAGTAGGTATCATCATCTGGATACAGCGTTCACGTAATAAAGATTTGATAGAATCGTAATTGTAAAAAAGAAGAAAAATGGATTATATAAATATATTTATCCGGTCAATCTTTATTGATAACATGGTATTTGCCTACTTCTTTGGTATGTGTTCATACCTGGCAGTATCAAAAACCGTGAACACTTCACTTGGTTTAGGATTGGCTGTTACTTTTGTATTAAGTATCACCGTACCGGTAAACTATTTGCTTAACGATTATGTGTTGAGCGAAGGTGCATTGGTTTGGTTAGATAATCTACTGGGTTTAAAAAATCAGTTTGCAACTTATGACTTAAGCTTCTTATCATTCATCATGTTTATCGCCGTAATTGCATCAATGGTGCAGCTGGTAGAGATGATCGTTGAGAAGTTTGCACCTGCACTCTACTCACAACTGGGTATCTTCTTACCGCTTATTGCAGTAAACTGTGCCATCTTAGGTGGTTCGTTATTTATGCAAGAGCGCGAATATGCTAACCTTGGTGAAGCAACAGTATTCGGATTAGGTTCGGGTATTGGTTGGTTATTGGCCATCGTTGGTATTGCTGCTATCCGCGAAAAGATTCAATATTCAGATGTGCCTGCTCCATTACGTGGTTTGGGTATCACCTTTATTGTAACTGGTTTGATGGGTGTGGCATTTATGAGTTTCATGGGAATTCAGTTGTAAAAAGTAAAAAGTATTAGAAATGACATTATTAGCAATTGATAGTACAGTAATCTTTACCAGTGTTTCGATTTTCCTTTTGGTAATCCTGGCTTTGGTGTCGATTCTATTGTACGCTAAGAAAAAACTGATGCCATCGGGCGAAGTAACCATTAACATTAACGATGGTGAAAAAGAATTGGTGGTTGATCCAGGTCAAACTTTGCTTTCAGCATTGGGTGAAAATAAAATTTTCCTTCCATCGGCTTGTGGTGGAGGTGGTACTTGTGCCATGTGTCGCTGTCAGGTTGATAGCGGTGCCGGTTCAATTTTACCAACCGAAACCGGTTATTTTACCCGTAAAGAGCAGGCCAATAACTGGCGTTTAGCTTGTCAGGTAAAAGTGAAGGAAGACATGACCATGCAGATTCCTCAGGAAGTAATGGGTATCAAGAAGTGGGAGTGTGAAGTGGTATCTAACGATGGTCAGGCTACCTTTATTAAGGAATTTGTGGTGAAGTTGCCGGAAGGTGAAATCTTAGACTTTAAATCGGGTGGTTACATTCAGATTGATGTGCCTAAGATTGATGTTGACTTCAAGGATATGGACATCGAAGAGGAGTATCGCGGCGAATGGGAGAAATTCGGCATGTTCGATTTGAAGATGAAGAATCCGGAACCAACCTACCGTGCCTACTCAATGGCCAACCACCCAGCCGAAGGTAACATTGTAATGTTGAACATCCGTATCGCAACCCCACCATGGGATCGCGTAGCCGGTGGTTTCCAGAAAGTGAACCCAGGTGTTTGTTCTTCATTTATCTTCTCGCGTAAGCCAGGCGATAAGGTAACCGTTTCAGGTCCTTATGGTGAGTTCTTTATTAAGGAAACGGAACGTGAGATGATGTTTATTGGTGGTGGTGCCGGTATGGCGCCAATGCGTTCGCACATCTTCCACCTGTTCCACACTCTGAAAACAGGTCGTAAGGCTACTTTCTGGTATGGTGCCCGCTCGCGTAAAGAGATTTTCTATGAAGATCATTTCCGTAAGATTGAGAAAGAGTTTCCGAACTTTAAGTTCACCATTGCCCTTTCTGAGCCATTGCCGGAAGATAACTGGGAAGGAGCTACAGGCTTTATCCACCAGGTGATTCATGACGAGTACTTAAGCAAGCATGAAGAGCCGGAAGATATCGAATACTACTTATGTGGACCTCCGATGATGAACGATGCAGTAACCAAAATGCTGTACGATCTTGGAGTACCGGATGAGATGGTTGACTTCGATGATTTCGGATCATAAATAATACTTAAAAGCCCCTGGATGGGGCTTTTTTTATGGAGTCACTTATTCACTAAGCGCTTTAAATGTGCTGAGCGGGTGTTCCTTTGTTTGAAACGGTATTACAACTAAAGGTAGATTTTGATTGCTTTAGCAGATGATTGTATATCGGCTTTTTATGATTTAAAAACTACAAGCCTCCGTGTCTCTGTGTTTATTTTTTTGATAATCCATCACTCTTTCTCACCTTTGCCAAAAAGAAAACACACAATGAAGCATTGCATTAAAATAGTCCTGCTGGCAGCAATTATTACGCTCTCCTGGGCCTGCCAGCCAAATAAAGAATACATACGCACAGAGGGGCTGATATTTGGCACCATTTACCACATGAGTTACGAGAGTGCCGAAGATCTGTCGGATACCATTCAAAGTACCTTAAATGCCTTCGACTGGTCCATGTCAACCTATAAGGAGGCATCAGTCATCAGTAAAATTAATCGCAATGCCTCAACAGACACGGACGTTTATTTCCGACAGGTGTTTAACAAAGCCAAAGAAATTACCGAGGCCACCAACGGTGCATTCGATATGACAGTGGCACCACTGGTGAATGCCTGGGGGTTTGGTTTTTCGAAAAAGGACAGCGTTACAGCCAGTATGATTGATTCGATTATGAACGATGTGGGCATGGACATGGTACAACTGGTTGACCAAAAGCTGGTGAAGGACCGTGACGGTATTATGCTTGATGGTAGTGCCATTGCCAAAGGCTTTGCTGTAGATGTGATTGCCGATTTGTTCGAAGCCTGCGGTGTTGATAACTACATGGTGGAGATTGGTGGCGAAATGAGGGTAAAAGGCCATAATCCGAAAAATGTACCCTGGCGTGTAGGTATCGATAAACCCATTGACGATCCGGAAGTATTGAACCGCCAGTTGCAGGAGATTATAGGTATTTCAGATATTGCCCTGGCTACATCAGGTAATTACCGCAACTTTTACATTAAAGGCGGAAAAAAATATGCCCATACCATCAGTCCATTTACCGGTTATCCGGTGAGCCATTCCTTGCTGGGCGTTTCGGTGCTGGCACCCGACTGTATGTCGGCTGATGCTTTTGCTACCGCCTTTATGGTATTGGGCTTTGAAAAAAGCATGGCCATTGTTGATCAGCATTCCGATCTGGAGGCCTACTTTATTTTGGATGGAGAAAATGATGCGTATGAAATAAAAATGTCAAAGGGCTTTGAGCAATTCATTATTGACAATCACTGATACAGTTTTTATCTTTAATCTAAAGTTGTTATAAATTGTTTTTTGCGAGAAGGCAAGGATAAAAACTTTGGGTTGGGAATGTAATATTGTGAATGAAAAAGAGGTCTTCGTTATCAGAAAACCTCTTTTTTATGTTTTAACAACTTGTCGTCTGGCTTTCGAAATCGCCATCCAGTTTCAGTGGTTTAATTTTAATGGCTTCCTTTCGGGCAAGTTTATCTTGCGTGGTGGCACAATAAATACCTTTGTCATTTAAAGCTTTATTGCCGCCAATATGCGAATTCGGAAATTTGCCATTCTTTTGTAACAGGATACGTATTGCCATCAACACAAACACAATTCCCATCAGGGCTATACTCAATAATAATACCGGCCACATATGCTAATTATTTTAATTCGGTACAAAACTACTAAAATTATACCGAATTTGGTTTATTAAGCAAACAAACGACGGCTTTCATATGTTTGATAGATGCCCAATAAATAATGCCACAATCTTAGTAAATTTGTGAGCGAGCAAAAACACAATAAACAATCATCTATGTCAGCAGAACGTAGTGAACTCAGTTTTTCAGAGTTTAAGAAAGAAGTAATAACAGATTATAAAACAGCATGTCTTAGCCGAAATATGAGCTTGCTGGCACGTAAAGAGGTGCTTGGAGGCAAAGCCAAATTCGGTATTTTTGGTGATGGTAAAGAAATCCCCCAGATTGCCATGGCCAAGCAATTTAAGAAAGGAGACTGGCGATCGGGTTATTACCGAGATCAGACTTTTATATTGGCGGCAGGAATGACTACCCCCAAGGAGTTTTTTGCACAATTATACGGAGAAACGCGTACCGATCTTAATCCGGATAATGGAGGCCGTTCGTTCAATAATCATTTTGGTACACGTACCATTGATGAGAAAGGTGCCTGGAAACGTTTAAGCGATTTAAAATGCACTTCTTCAGATATATCACCGACAGCCGGTCAAATGCCTCGATTGGTTGGATTGGCCATGGCTTCCAAACTATATCGTAATAATCCCGACTTGAACGCTTTCGATCAATTTAGCATTAATGGTAACGAAGTGGCATTTGGTACCATTGGCGATGCCAGTACATCGGAAGGCCATTTCTTTGAAACCCTCAATGCGGCCGGAGTACTGCAAATACCAATGGCGGTTTCGGTTTGGGACGATGGTTACGGTATTTCGGTGCGGAAGAAATTTCAGACTACTAAAGAAAGTATCAGCAAAGCTCTTAAGGGTTTCGAAAAAGGCCCAAAAGATAAAACGGGGATGTTGATTTATACGGCCAAAGGATGGGATTATGCCGGTCTTTGCCAGATGTATGAAGAAGGTATCCGCCGATGCCGCGAAGAACATGTACCGGTATTGTTTCATGTGGAAGAACTTACCCAGCCGGTGGGCCATTCCACCAGTGGATCGCATGAGCGCTATAAATCAGAAGAGCGCCTGCAATGGGAAAAAGAATACGATGGCTTGGTACAGATGCGTCAGTGGATCATAAAAAGTAAGCTGGCTTCTGATGAAGAATTGGATGAAATAGAAGCAGAAGCTCAAAGCGAAATAAGAGCTGCACAGAAGGAAGCGTTCAAAGAATTTAACGATGCTTTTAAAGCCGAGCGACAGGAATTGCTTGATATTATTACTCAAAAAAGCTGTGTATGCAGCGAAATAAAGCAGGATAAGATTGATGTCATTGTTGCGCAATTAAATTCTTCACTTTCCTTAAATCGCAAAGAAATATTGAGTGCAGCCCGTAAGGTACTGCGCCATTATTGTGCGGCCTGTGAAAAGCCCGATACCATGAAGGCTCAGCTAAAAGCATGGGTCAAAAAATATTTTGAAAGCGGGTGGGAGCACTATAGCAAATGGCTGTATAGCGAAGATGAATATTCAGCCTTAAAGGTAGAAGCTGTTCGTCCGGAGTTTAATGAGGATGCACAGTCAGTTCCCGGAAGAGAAATTTTACGCGATAATTTCGACCATATCTTTGCCACCAATCCCCTTGTGGTCACTTTTGGCGAAGATACCGGCTTTCTTGGTGGTGTGAATCAAACATTGGAAGGCATGCAGTCAAAATATGGCGATTTGCGCGTGCGTGATACGGGTATTCGTGAGACAACCATATTGGGTAAAGGAATTGGTATGGCCTTGCGAGGCTTGCGTCCGATTGCAGAAATTCAATATTTCGATTACCTCTTGTATGCCCTTCAAACCATGAGTGATGATTTGGCTACCACGCGCTACCGAACGAAAAACGGACAGAAAGCACCGGTTATTGTACGTACCCGTGGGCATCGTTTGGAAGGTATATGGCACAGTGGTTCGCCATTGAGCATGGTGATCAACTCCATTAGAGGAGTTTATGTGTGTGTGCCGCGTGATATGACCCGGGCTGCCGGTTTTTACAATACCCTGCTGGCTGCCGATGATCCGGCATTGGTGATCGAACCTTTAAACGGTTACCGTTTAAGGGAAAAACGGCCGTCCAACATGGGTGAGTTCAAAGTGCCATTAGGTGTTCCTGAAATTATTACGCAGGGAACGGATGTGACTTTGGTGACTTATGGATCGTGTGTGCGCATTGCTGAGGACGCCGTTAAGCAATTGGCCGAAATCGGTGTGTCTGTTGAATTAATTGATGTTCAGACCCTATTACCTTTTGATATTGATAAAGTGATATTGGAGTCGATCAAGAAAACCAATCGGGTAGTATTTTTCGATGAAGACGTGCCTGGTGGTGCAACCGCTTATATGATGCACAAAGTGGTGGAAGAGCACGGTGGTTTTTATCATCTGGATGCATCACCCAAAACGGTAACAGCCAAAGATCACCGTCCGGCCTACGGTACTGATGGGGATTATTTTAGTAATCCGAATGCCGAAGATGTGTACGAAGCAATTTATGCATTAATGGCCGAATCAGATCCCAAAAGGTTTCCACCGATCTATTAACCCGAGTCCGATTTGGGTGATGGGAGCTTATTAATACTGGAGTTAAAAAAAGGCACTGAAAGAGCCACACATAAAAGCGCAGGTCTATGGCCTGCGTAAAATCCCAACAGAACAAGAGGCCTGAAGGGTCGACACGTTTAAAAAGCACGAAGGTATTATCACGTGTCGACCTTTTAGGTCTGATCATATAATACCAAAAGTATTCAAAATGAGCTGAAAGCCATTTTGCTGATTAGATCGGTATAACAGACTTCAATTTGTTTAGAATCGAGTAAAGGTCCCGATGCACTTTGGTGCAAGCCAAATTATTTAAGGAACAAGGTTTGCCTATTAAAAGGAAATTGACCGATAACTTTATACAGTTCTCCCCTTTAACTTAATAAAAGCAAACAGGATACCAACTGCTATCAAGTACGATATTGATACGTGTACACCAAAAGCGGATGGCAATGTCCCCACAATTAAAGCAACAGAGCCAACCAAGAGTGCATAGGGCATTTGTGTGCGAACATGCAGTATATGGTTGCAGGAGCATGCCAAGGAACTCAGAATGGTGGTATCTGATATGGGTGAGCAATGATCACCTAAAACAGCACCTGCTAAAACGCAGGATACCGCATTATAGAATAGAGGAAGTATCGCATCTGTATCCATACCTGCTTCCTGTCCAATTTTCCAGATGGCAGGTAATATCAATGGATAAATAATAGCCATGGTGCCCCAACTCGAACCCGTGCTAAAAGCAATGGCGGCAGCAAATACAAAAGTAAGTGCGGGAATAAACTCCGGACTAATATTGATGGCGGTTAATATTCCCGTGATAAATTCAGCCGTATGCAAATGGTCGGTTAATAAAGCCAGAGACCAGGCCAGCGACAAAATAAGGATGGCATGAAACATGGTTTTAAAACCATTAATAAGTCCTTCAATGCTTTCTTTTAGGTTCATGATGCCTTGGGCAGTTGTTAGAACAAGAGCTGCAAAAACACCTGCCAGTGATGACCAGATAAGTGCATTAAAAACATCGGCATCACCGATGGTTTGAGATAGTTTAGTGGTGAAAGACAAGTTGGAATTTCCCCAGATTTCGACATTCCATCCGGTATAAATAAGTCCGGCAATGGTGCCAAACACAACAATTAAAACCGGAATAACCGCATTGAACCACTTAGGTTTAACATCTTCACCAACCTCCAGTTCTTTCATTATCTGTGGCGATCGTCCTTTTTGTTTTATTTCGGCCGGATTTAACTGGCGCGCCTGTTGCTCAGCTTTCAGCATTGGGCCAAAATCCTTTTTTTGCCAGATTAACATTGGCACAAAGGCCAGTGTCAGGATTGGATAGAAGGAGTACTTAAGCGATTGGAGAAATACCGAATAGGCAGAAGAGTCGAGGCCAACCTCAGTAATACCTTGTTGAATGTAGCTTAACTCAGCACCTATCCAGGTTGTGATAAAAGCAATGGCAGCAATGGGTGCTGATGTGGAATCTACCAGGTAAGCCAGCTTTTCGCGCGATATTTTGAGTTTGTCGGTAACCGGGCGCATGGTGTTTCCAACCACCAGGGTGTTGGCATAATCATCGAAGAAAATCAATAATCCCATCAGGTAAGTAATAAACTGTCCCGATCGTCGGTTATTGGCATAGCGCGATAAAATATTAACGATGCCTTTCATGCCGCCGTTTAATGAAATCAGAGTAACCATACCACCAATAAGCATACTAAAAATAATGATAGAAATGTGCTCATGACTCAGTAAGGCTTGCATCAGGTAGGTGTCAATAATGGCAAAAGCCCCCTTAAAAACAGCCACAAAAAACCTGATGCCCGAATATTTATAGATGACCGATGTGCCAATTAGCAAGCCAACAAATAAAGAAGAGAAAACTTCTTTGGTGATGAGCGCCATAATAATGGCAATGAGCGGAGGAAGGATGGATAACCACAAGGGGATCGGATTGACTGTTTTTTTATCGATTCGGTCCTGATGGATCAGTTGAATTTCAGTTTTCTCTTTGAATTGGTACTCAAAAAATAGGCCATTATCATCACTTTCCAACTCGCGTTTGGTGCCACCAATTAACAGGATTGGTTCAAAAATTTCAGAGCCGGAATCCTGCACCCGAATGGTTGTGGTAACATTTTTCATAACTGCCGGTGGCAGCACAATGCCGGTCTCATTTTTAGCCTCAGCCTTGATAAATGATAAAAGTAGCAGGAAGATAACGATAACAGATTTTAAACGATGAGTCAATTCAATTGGCATATTAAATATTTTACCGTGAAGATATCTAATACCAAATGTATTACAAAATGAGCTGAAAGCCATTTCGCTAATTATATTGGTATAACTTCTACAACTTAAAAAGTGGTGTTGCTTATCGAAGTCGATCGGAATTAAATCATAAGCAAATGTAGTGATGTAAATTTAGAATAACACCTCGTTTTGCAATCTTGAATTTTAAACTGAAAATTATTGGCATTTTAGTAATTATGTTATAAATTAACAGAGCGGAATGATAATAAAGGGGCTTAAAACGGACGGTACTTTTGGCCAACGCATTGTTTTCGTTGAGGAATACGATGCTTGGCAGTTACAAAATAGATTGAAAAGTACTACATTTATTACAAGAAGTTTAGCAGATGAAGAGTTTGGATTTTGACATATTTAAAGTGCAGAAACCCAGCCTTAAGCCAGGCAAAGGGAGGGTGTTGATTGCTGAGCCGTTTTTACAGGGACCATATTTTAATCGTTCAATTGTTTTTATTACGGAGCACAGTGAGGAAGGAGCTGTTGGTTTTGTTCTTAATAAATCATCTGAATTATACCCCGATGAGGTGATTGAAGACTTGTTTAATTTCAAAGGCGAGTTATATGTTGGCGGACCTGTTTCGTCCAATACATTACATTTTATTCACTCCTTGGGCGATAAAGTACCTAACTCGGTTCAAATAACCGACAAGCTGTATTGGGGAGGCGATTTTGAAGTGATAAAAGAACTTGTTAATTCCGGAGTTGCCGATTACAAACAGGTTAAGTTTTTTGCCGGGTATTCGGGCTGGTCTCCCGGACAACTTGAAGGTGAGATTGATGAAAACTCATGGATCGTTGCTGAAGTAGATGATTCATTAATTATGGATGATGACATCGACCATATCTGGAAAAATGCCATGGAAGGCTTGGGAGAAGAGTTTAAGGCCTGGACTAACTTTCCTGAAAATCCGACCTATAACTAATTGCACTTTTCTGTAATAACTGGTTTATTTCCTTTGTTAGTTTGCAATAGAAACGTTTGTCCTGTAAGCCAACCACCCACTGAATGCCTTGTATGGCATTGGTCATGAATATTTCCTGGGCATCAAACAAGGTGCTCATATCTGCACCGGATGTTTCGTTAACGGTCCAACCTTTATTTTTTAATAGTTTGATTACCTGCTTTCGCATGATGCCATTAACGCATCCCGATGAGCGCATGCTGGTGTAAATACGCTCGTCTTTGATCCAGAAAAGGTTGGAAGCCAAACCTTCGATGATCCATCCATCTGAGTTGAGGATTAATACATCATCTTTATTCTGTTGTTGCTTAAAAATACCCGCTAAAACAAATAATAATGCACTGGCATTTTTAAACTGGCTGAATTGAGAAGCAGCCTTTTTTTCTTCGGTATAAACATCAACAAATAAGCCTTTCGAGTTAAGTTGGTAACCATCTGACTGAAGCGGACTCACTTCAATCAGATAATTAACTTTATTACTTGTTGGGGTATACAAACCGCCATCTTCTCTATAAATGGTCAGGCGGGCCCGCACATCTCCATAGAGTCGGTTCTTTTTAATCAGGCTGATAATATGATCCTGCAATACCTCTGAAGGAGGCAGGCTTTTTATATCCATCTGTAAAAGGCTCATGCCATTGATCAGTCGCTGATAATGATCGTGAAACCACATGGGTATTTGCTGAATACAACGGATGGTTTCAAACAAAGCATCACCATATCTGAATGCCCGGTTAGTTGATTTAAAAACCTCCTTATCGGCATTCAGTTGATAGCCATTGAGCGATAGATACGTGTTTGGGATCATTGTTTGATAATTGTATCAACGACTGGTAGTATCGACGTGTTTTTATCAATCAAAAAGCACTGTTTTAATCCGGCTGCTTCACCGGCCTGTATATCCCGTTCCGAATCACCAATTAAATAGGCCTTTGAAGCATCAATCTGGTGTTCGTCAATAGCTTGTAATATCATACCAGGCTGCGGCTTGCGGCAATCGCATGCTTCAAGAGAGTCATGATGCGGGCAGTAATAGATGTCTGTTATTCGAATATCGTTGTCAAACATTATCTGAAGAAAATGACCGTGTATTCTTTCCACATCATCTTCGCTATATTCACCTTTAGCTACCCCTCCCTGGTTGGTGATCACAAACAATTTATAACCGGCATCCTGAAGTTTTTTTAAGCCTTCGATAATTCCATCGTTGAGTTTGAAATCTTTAACCTTGTGTATGTAATAATGGCCTTCATCATTGTTGATTACACCATCGCGATCGATAAATACTGCTTTGTGACTCATTCTTAAAAGATAAATAATAATTTTTGAAAAAACCGGGTTAATAAAGAGGGGTTAATAAGTATTGGAAAAACAAAACCATACACGGCACCCCAAAAATGGGCATCGTGACCGATGTTGTCAACATTACGTTTGGCCATTATTCTCGAATATATTAAATAGCCAACTCCCAGAACAATACCTGGAATTGGTATAAAATAGAGAAGAATCATATGGTAAGGTTCAAACAATATGCTGGCAAATACTACCGCAGAAACAGCACCTGATGCACCGATTGCATTATAATTGTAATTGTTTTGATGCTTTATATAGGAGTAAATGCTTGAAACAACAATCGCAGAGAAGAAAAACAGAATAAACAGCAAGTTGCTATTAACTGGCAAATAATACTGAAAATAGCTCGTTACTGACCCGCCAAAGGACCAAAGTACAAACATATTAAGAAGCAAGTGCATCCAGTCGGCATGAAAGAACCCATTGCTGATCCACCTGACATATTCTTTGCGATTTTTAATTTGCCAGGCATTAAATTGATACCTGTAGATAAGCTCGGGCTGACTAAAGCCAGCTATGCTTATTAAGCCAATGACTATGATAATTATGATTGAAATATCCATGTTTTTGTTAATGGTTGGTTATTAATGGTTAATGTTCAATGAATATTTGTATTTAATTAATCATTAACCATTTATCATTAATGATTATAAAAGTTAATGCATGATTTTAAAAATCAGCTCTTTTAATAATTCACTCGATTCCGTTGTGGCGCTGCCAAATCCTTTCGACTTCATATCGTATTCGCGAATAAGGCTGATAATCTGAACCACTTTACGAGCCGGGTAGTGGCGTGCTCCAGTTATGTATCTTTTCGCCAAAAATGGATGAACTTTAAGTACAGTTGCTAAATTACGTTCCGATTTGTCAGGTGTATAGTATATCATTAATAACTTTTGGAATGCCCCGAATAGGGTAGAAGTGGTTACTTGTATTGGATACGCCTTGGGGTTTTTACCAAATGCTAAAATGATTTTATTAGCTTTTGCAATATCTTTATTTAAGATAGCATCCTGAAGTTCAAAATTATTGTAATCCTTGCTTACACCAATGTTTTTTTCGATGTGAGCTGCCGTTATTTGTTGTGTTGAGCTGCCAATGGCCAGTTCCAACTTATCCAACTCGTGTGCTATTTTTGACAGATCGCTGCCCAAAAATTCGGTTAATAAAACCGAGGCCTTGGGGTCAATGGTTTTTCCTTTGTTATTTAAATAACTGTTAATCCATTGTGGAACCTGGTTGTCGTAGAGTTTTTTTGCTTCGAATATTACGCCATTCTTCGCAAGGCTTTTATAAACCTTCTTACGTTTATCAAGTGTTTTGTAGCGATAATTAACAACCAAAATTGTTGAATGCAAAGGGTTATTGGCATACACTTCCAAATCTTCAATTTTGGCGATATTTTGAGCCTCTTTCACAATGATGACCTGGTGTTGCGACATCATCGGAAAGCGACGAGCCGCATGTATGATTTCGGTTGTTTCTACATCTTTTCCGTACAAGATGGACTGATTGAATCCTTTCTCTTCTTCTGATAATACATTGTTGGCAATGTAATTGGTTATTTCATCAATGTAATAACCTTCATCGCCCATCAGAAAATAGATCGGACGATACTTCTTTTGTTTTAATTCTTGTATTATCTGCTCAAAAGTCATTCTAAAAGTTTGTTACACAACTTGTCATTATACCTTACCCGATGGTCTGCCTGTTCTTTAACATACCTTAGCTGCCAAACCGAAGGTGCTTTACCGATTTACCATTGTTCATAATTGTCGACAAGGCTTTTATTCCCAATTGAATGTGTTTTTCTACATAGTTTTCTGTTACCACCTTATCGCTTGCCGATGTTTTTACACCAGTAGAAATCATTGGCTGATCAGAAACCAGTAGCAAAGCACCCGTAGGAATATGGTTATAAAATCCGACTGTAAAAATAGTGGCTGTTTCCATATCTATAGCCATGGCACGCGTTTTTTCAAGGTATTTTTTAAAACGCTCGTCGTACTCCCAAACACGCTTGTTGGTTGTAAAAACCGTTCCGGTCCAGTAGTCGAGTTCGCTATCCCTGATGGCACTTGAAACAGCACGTTGCAAACTAAAGGCTGGAAGTGCCGGAATTTCTGGTGGCAAATAATCATCCGATGTACCATCGCTGCGAATGGCTGCTATTGGCAAAACAAAATCGCCCAATTGGTTCTTACGTTTCAAACCACCACATTTGCCCAAAAACAATACGGCTTTGGGCGAAACAGCGCTTAACAAATCCATCATGGTAGCAGCATTGGGACTTCCCATTCCGAAGTTAATGATGGTAATGCCATTGGCACTACAGTTGGGCATATTGCCACCACTGCCAAGTATTGGTGCATCGTACCATTTCGAAAACAGCTCTACATAATGATTAAAATTAGTTAAGAGAATATAAGGAGTAAAATCTTCAAGTTTACGACCCGTATATCGGGGTAGCCAATTATCAACAATTTCTTTCTTTGTCTTCATGCAAATAAAATTTTAGATTTAGTGCGAAGGCAACTCGCCGGCACAATAGGAATAAAGTGCAGAAAGCAGGAATTTATTCTTCTCGCTAAGGTAACTTTTTCTGGCGAAATTGATTTATTTTGCTCAAAAAAACAAAAGGCATGCAAAAGCTTAATCTTCCAGCAGCACAGTTGAGGTATCGCCAGGTAAATGATAAACCGCAAGTATTTGATGAGGTACGAAAAAAATATGTGGCGTTAACACCGGAAGAATGGGTGAGGCAGCATTTTATTCACTACTTGATTAAGCATTTGAATTATGCACCGGGATTAACAGTAGTTGAGATGTTGGTTAAGGTTAATGGCTTGAGTCAACGGGCAGATATTGTCCTTTATAACCGTCAGGGACTACCCATCATAATTGTGGAATGCAAGGCTCCTGAAGTGCCTGTTACGCGAGCTGTTTTTAATCAGGCAGCCAGGTATAACACACGTTTAAATGTGAAATATCTGATTGTAACCAATGGCTTGCAACACTATTGTGCCCGCCTTTTGGATGAAGAAGGCAATTATGAGCTTTTAAAAGAAATACCCAGGGCCGACGAGCTAAATTTTTGATTATCGGATTAATTGATATATACACTCGTCAATAAAGCCATCTTTGGTTTTGCGCCATTGTTTTTTAGTACCCGATAATTCAAAACCCACAGATTCAAATAGCGCAATGCTGGCGGTATTGGTGATCGATATATTGGCGTACAGCTGGTGTAACCCTAAATTATTAAAACAGTAGTTGGCGAATAGGGAAAGGGCTTCTTTGGCAAATCCTCTTTGGCGAAATTCTTTGTGAATGATAATTCCGACACCACCGCGCTGGTGGAAAGCATCAAAATCGAAGAGATCAATCATGCCAATGATTGTTTTCGATGTTTCCAATTCAATAATCAAGCGCAGCTGTTTGGTTTGAAAAACATCAAGCTGCGCCTGTTCAATGTATTTTTTTAACTGGTACTTAGAAAAAGGGGTGAGCGTATTGCTCACCTCCCATATATCCATATTATTTTCCCACTGATAAAGAACGTCGATGTCCTCAGGCTCAAGCGCTCTCAGTGCAATTTCTTCTTCCTGCATTATTTGCCTTCTAATTTCTCGTATTGCTTGGTGTCTCTGACAAAGCTATCTTGCCATAAGCCGGTTTTCAATACTTTTTCTTTTCCTTTCAGTGCAGCCTTGTAGCCTTTAAAGGTTCCGTATGAATAACGATAGAAACCATCCAAACATTTGTGTTCGTCGATTAAATCGTGCTCTAAATTCTTAAATACATCGTATGTTGATACCGGTTTTTTAAGCGATAATATCTGAACAGTATAATACGGAATACCATCTGATGTATCCATATCGGTGGCAACAATCTTAGGTTCTTCAATTTTCGCAGTAGCTAATCGGGCCATTAACACATCATCCAGATTACTGGTTTGGTTAGTGTTTTTATAGGTCATCGCCCGGGTAACATTTACATTTTGTGATTGTGATTCAAAGCCAACACCTGAGAAAACAATGTCGTATTCAGCTTCTGCTTCAAGTATTAAAATATATTTACCGGTACCAGGATGCGGTTTGTATTGTCCTACCGGTTCATTTTCTCCTTTGCGGGTCACTGTAATTTCGACATTCTCAATTGGGGCATCATCCGTTGCATTGATGCAACCTTTGATTACTGCCAATCGATTAATTTCAGGTTCTTCGTATTCAATCAGGTAAATGTCTGATCCACCATAGTTATCATCGTATCGTGCCGATGCATAATAAGCAATATTAGGCGTTGTGGTTGGTACGAAGAAAAAGTCATCATCCGGTGTGTTAATCGGATAGCCCATGTTAACAACCGGTCCCCACTCACCATCATTGTCCATAATGCTATAGAAAATATCGTATTGTCCCATGGTATTATGTCCCTCAGAACTAAAATACATCACTTTACCGTTGGGGTGCAGAATTGGCGTTTCTTCATCGTAAGGGGTATTAAAGGCTTTCATATTTTCAGCTTTTCCCCATTCTCCGTTTGGTAAACGTCTAACGCGATAAATATCCAATCCACCCATTCCACCCGGACGGTTACTGGTAAAATAAAGTGTTTGTTTGTCTGGAGAAACGGTTGCATGTGTTTCCTCATAATTGGAGTTGATGGGTTTTTCCATTTTCATTGGTTCACTCCAATTACTGCCATCATACATACTGGTGTATAAATTAGCACCATCTACATCGTTACGATAAATATATAATTCTGTTCCCTGAGCTGTCAGGCCAACACCTGCTTCATGACCAGGCTTACGAAAAAGTTCTTGTAAGGATTTTGCTTTTTTCCACTCTTCATTACCTCTGTCCGACGCATAAATACGTTCAGCATACTGTCCGTCAAATAGTTTTTCGCTATAGCTGGATGCTCGGCGTGATGTGAAGAACAACATGCTTTGATCGGCTGAAATTAATGGGCTGTGGTCATCGTATTTAGAATTGATATTTGGACCAAGGTTTTTAACAACCAACTCAACCGGCGTTTTCATTAGATCAATGGCATTTTCGCAGATCTCAATTTCACGTCTGGCTTCAGTTCGTAATTCATTATCTTCAGCCGTTAAAATCTCAATCAAATCTTCATAGATCTTGATGGCATCTTCCTGCTTAAGCAAGTATTGATATGATTTTCCAATTGATAACTGAATATCAACTCCCAGGTTACTTATTTTCTCTTCCTCCTGAAGCAGGTCATAAGCCTTTTTAAAGAAAACAATGGCTGTATCCGGTCCATCAGAGGTGTTTAGATAACAGTTTCCGATATTGTAAAGTGTAGGAATATTTTCCGGATTGGATTTTAATATGTCGGCAAACAGTTCAATGGCTTCAGCAAAAGCTTTATCATCGGCTAATTTAGCTGCCTGATTAAATTTCTTGTTATCTATTTTATCATCGGATTGTGAAAGGGCAAGTTGTGAAATAAAAAGAATTACGACAATTAGAAATGCGTTTGCTTGTCTCATACCTTAATGAACTTAATGTTTGGTTATTAAATGACTGTGCAAAATAGTTAAAAATGTGTACTTAGCGAGCGTTCAGTCTTTAAATTTTATGAATGAACCATCAAAATTGACGTATCGCTTGTATCGATGCTTAAAATTATTGCTTTTTAATGACCATTGGGTCGATATATGTTGCCGTGTGGCGAGATTTGTAGTCGACCCGGTAGGGCAACTCAATATCTTTATTGATACTTACCATTCCCGGCGTTTCAATTAGCATTCGGTAGTTGACGCCTGTCGGCAGTATCATGGTGTATTTGCCGGTATTGGTTTGTGGCTTATAGGTGCCGATATGCTCATTTGTTTCCTTGGAAGTAATTGTAATTATTGATTTAGACGAAGGCATGCCTTTTTCAGTAAATAAATATCCGGAGACAACAGCAAGAGATCGATCATCGTGAATTGGAAATTCGATTATGTAGATATCCGTTCGGCCGTATCCTCCTGGTCTTTCAGAAGCAAAATACACCCGTTGTCCATCGAGTGTGGGAATGTAGAAAAGGTCATCGCCCGGTGTGTTAATCGGATAGCCAATGTTAACAGCTTTTTGCCAGTTGCCATTTTCATCTTTCTCTGATTTGAAAATGTCAAATCCTCCCATGGAATTATGCCCTTCGGAGGCGAAAAACAAAGAGTTGCCATCGTAGGATAAAAATGGACTTTCTTCGTTAACTTCAGTATTTACATTATCATTTAAGAGGTTTGTTTTTCCCCAGCTTCCATCAGGTAGTTTATGAACAACATAGATGTCTTTGGCGCCCATTCCGTCGGGGCGATCGCTTGTGAAAACCATTGTATTCCCATCCAATGAAAGGCTGGCATGAGATTCTTCATAAACGGAATTGATTGGTTTGGGGAGCCTTTTCGGTGTTGTCCATTGTTCGTTTTCCAGATTTGAAATGTATAAATCGCCTTTGTTTGTGTTCCGGTAAAGAATCAAAGTTTTACCATCAGAACTTAAACTACAGGTGGCGTCGTAATTATTGGTGTTGATAGCAGCTCCTATATTAGAAGATGGCAACCAGCCACCATCGCGCCATTGGGTATAATAGATGTCTTCTGGAAATAAAATTTGCTCGGTGTTGGCTTTGCCTACGCCTTGTTTATTAGATGTAAACATCAGTAGATTCTCGTCGCCCGAAACCACCGGGCTGTGTTCATCAAATTCGGTATTAATGGCTTTCCCAAGATTGGTAATTCTGAAATCAACGGGATTTTTTTTGAGGATTATGGCATTGTTGCAGAACGTAATTTCTTGTTGAATGGCTTGGTGAAGGTTGGTTCTTTTTTGAGGGATGGTGTCTTGTAATTGTTTGAATATTTGAAGTGCCTCATCGAAACGGTAATTAAGATGATAAGCCTGTGCCAGATGATAATTGGCCTCAATGGCATAATCATCTTTAGTAGAATAAATACCATAATGCTGAGTAGCCATTTCCAACGGATCAATAGCCGCTTTGGTATTTCCCTCCAGATTTAAAAGACAAATGCCTTCAAGCAAATTCAGGTATGCATCATTCGGATGCTTTTTCTGTAATTTATTGATCAGTATGTTGGCTTGTTTGTAATCGTCTGATTGCATTAAACTTTCGACGGCCACAATATCTTTTTTCTTAATTTTTTGAGCAAAGGAATGGAATGAAAGACAAGCTATCAATAGGGATGTAATAATAATCTTTAACATGATGAGGTTATTTGTTATGGCTGCAATATTTTGGATTAAATTTGCAAAAATCATTGCTTACTGGCAAGAAATCATATGTTTAAAGCGTGTTGAATTTTACGAATGTATGATTATTGTAGATCGATGACTTGTCCCTTTTGTGAAGGGTGCACATTAATTACCATAGAAGTGTAATCTTTTGTCAGGAAGCCGTAAAAACCGACATTCTCATCCATATACGCTATGATATCTTTTGAGGGAATAAAATTTAAGTCAAAAATAATCAGTTCTTTTTTGCTTCGTCTATTGGGTTTTAGGGCAGTGCCAACTGGTTTATTTAGTGCTTGCTGAATGTTTTCTTTTATTTCTTTATTATTAGAGATTAACATGCAAGTATCAATATGAGTATGGCTTGGCGATTTAGGAATGAATTTCTTTAAAAACGACAACATATGCTCAACTCTCATCAGTAGATAAATGCTTTGTTTTGTCAGAGTGTTGACAAAGAGTGAATTGTTTTTGGCGATATGCTGTTTATAGAACAGCCACATCGAGAGATAAAAATGTTTGACGATGTGTTGATCTCTAATTGTACACTGCCCTTTAAAATGTATTATGGGAATATCGGGCAGGTAAATATTTGCGCCATGTTTTAGTTTAAGGCGATGGGATAAGTCAATATCTTCGCCATACATAAAGTATTGTTCATCCAACAATGTTAATTGATTGTTTTTATCCCGGGGAATCACTAAAAATGCACCGGCTAAAATATCAACTTCCTGCTGATGATTATGATTTAAATGACCTTCGTAATACTTGGCAAATTTCTCGGATGAAGGAAACAATTTGTGGAGTCCACACATTTTATAAAATGATGTGCTTAATGACGGAAAGCCTCTTTTGGATTCTTTTAAGAAGTTGCCGGTTCCATCAATCATTTTAACACCAATACCCCCCGTCAACGGGTGATTCTTACAATATTGGATAAGCTTAACGAAGGCATCTTCGCTAACAATGGTGTCTGGATTTAAAAGTATTGCCCTATCGCCTTTGGCTAGTCGCAAGGCTTTATTATTGGCTTTGGCAAATCCAAGGTTACAATTGTTATCAATGATTTTAACAAAAGGGTAGCTGGTTTTAACAATCTTTTGTAAAGTACTATTGTTGGAATTATCTATCAGTAAAACTTCTGCATTAATTGGTTTTATTGCCAACTCAACGGAGTCAAGAGTTAACTTTATAAAGTCAACAGCATTGTAGCCAACAATTATAATTGATAAGTCGATTCCCTTTTTGTCCATAAATTTTGTATGCTCAATTTTTATGAACGTGATAAATTAAAAAATGTTATTTGCCGCAGAAAATAGCCTGTAAAAAACCGCAGAATGTTCTTCTTTTAGCTTTCATGTATTGTTCCTGATACCTTGTTTTCTCTTGATCGGTGGCATCACTATTGATCCATTGCCAAATTTCACCCCATCCCATAAAGCCGCCAACATTACGGTCGTCGATAAATAAATCAGCATTCACTTTTCGGCTTATATTTTCATTGATTTCTTCTTCTGGGTGAGTTCGGTTAACAGCATAAAATTCAACACCATTCTTTTTGCAATAGGCAACTGCTTCATCCAGTTCCTTACCTGTTCGAATGGTCCATAAAATTAACAGGTGCCCTTTCTTCTGAAGGGCTTTTAATGTTTCAAAAGCAAATATTTTTTCCTTACCGATGGCTGGATATTTGTGCTCTACAATGGTTCCGTCAAAATCAACTGCAATTATCATATGTTACCTGTGTTATAAGTCTGTTTGGTCAATGTTTAATTCTTCAAGGATGTTACTTTTCTTTGGGAAATTGAGCACCAAAAAAAGGTAAACCAAGCCAAAAACCATTATTTGATTCACATCACCAATAATCAGGTATCCGAGCAAACTCAACAGAGATATACCTTCCAGGGTCATAACCTTAACAAAGTATGCCATTCGATATTGTGATAGTTTCTGCATTGTACTTAATTCCGAATTGATATGTTTCACTTTACGATTATGAAACATGTAACTTGCCGGAATACCTGCCAAGGCCAGGATAATTATTAGTGATTTAAGATTTTGCTCCCCTGCCTGATCGAGTTGGTAAACCTGACCATTGACTGTTATAAAGACAAATGAAAAAATAGCAAACAAGGCCAGTAGAATGGTAACAATAAAATATATTAGACGAATTTGTTTTAAAGCTTTTTGTGGTGTCATTTAGAGTGTTTTTTCAAATGGTAAACGATTAATTAGTGAGCGCCCCAAAGTTACTTCGTCGGTATATTCCAGTTCATCGCCAATAGAAACGCCTCTTGCGATAGTTGTTGTTGCAATGCCATATTTCTCAAACTTTTTATACAGATAGAAGTTGGTGGTGTCGCCTTCCATGGTTGTGCTCAACGCAAATATAACTTCTTTTACATTACCCGATTTTACTTTTTCTTCAAGGGGACCAATGGTTAAATCATCGGGACCAATGCCATCCATTGGTGAAATTACGCCACCTAAAACATGATAGATGCCTGTAAACTGCTGGGTACTTTCAATGGCCATAACGTCGCGAATGGTTTCGACAACACAGATAAGTTCCTGATCTCGATTCGGATCGGAACAGATATGACATATTTCGCTATCGGAAATATTATGACAACTTTTACAATACATAATTTCCTGACGCATATGATGAATGGTATCGGCAAACTTAAACACATGCTCTTTTTCCTCCTTAAGCAGGTGTAAAACCAGCCTCAATGCCGTTTTTTTACCGATGCCTGGTAATTTTGCAAATTCATTAACTGCACTTTCGAGCAGCTTGGATGGATATGTTGAAGACGTCATTAATTCAGTGTTGTAATGAGCTGTAAAGATAGCAAAGATTGCTGATAGAACTCCTGCTTACGAAACAGATTAGATAATGTTATTGTCAATGAGGAGAATGATGTGCTCGATCATCTGATCATCACCGTCTTTATGGTATTCGGCTTTAAGGTTGGAACCAAACAAGCGGGCAATACCTTGCCAAAAGAAAGCACTAAATCCACCTTTAAAGTGTTTAATCAACTCATAAGTTGTGTCGCCAGTTTCGCGGTTGATAAGTTTTATCAAAAGCCGTCCTTGCGAAAACGTAAGTTTTCTTAATGGTTTTTCAAATTCATCAAAAAGTTCTTTTTCGGCCTGTTTCAAATAGGCTTTCTTTTCTTTTTCAGAACTAATGTTGGCCAGGTGCTCGTTAATGGCATTAACCTTCTGACCGGCACTGCGAGCAAAGGGAAGGACTTTTTTAACGTTTCGGACTAGTTTGCCATAGCGTCTTTTATGTCGTTTATTTTTAAAATGATAAGGAGGGATTACCGGTACTTCTTGCAGATTAACATGCGGAATCGTATCGTGATTGACAATGCGGTGTTGCAAAACAATGTTTATAGAATCAGCCAGTTCCTGTGCAATGCCATTGCTTGAAAGCATACAACAAACACTTAAACAAATAAGTAATTGGGTTTGACTTTGCATGTATTTCAGGAAGTGCTTCATTTCACAAAAATAAAATTGAAACGTACAGAATGGCAAATATTAATGTTAAAAAGCGAGTAATCTGTTTTTTGATTAATGAAAACCCTGTTTGTTGAAAGTATTCGTCACTGAGCCTGAAGTGGCTTTAATTGATTTCTTATTCTACAATGAAATAATCAGAATGTAAGATCGAATTTGGCGGCGATTCGATTCCCAGAAAAACAAATGCTGCTGTAATTGTGCTGTATACCCTAATGCGGTTATCGAAGAATGGATCATTTTTAATTAGTAAGGATAAGGCGGTTGTTTGCGGTTGGTCTGTAACAATAGCCCACTGAAAGTTCATCTTTTGCATAAGCTTTTTAAGCTCCTTTGTATAGCTGTTAATCTCATTAAGGCTTAACACCAGGTTGGCATTTCTAATATCAGAGAAGGTTTTTCTTACACTTTCAAGATTTATTTGTTTGGCCTGTTGTTGATTGATTTTGTGTAAATCATCAAGCTTGATAAGGCCATAAAAAGCCTCTGCCAACAATTGGTTTTCTGGATAATATTTAAATTTTGCTTTCATGCATTTATAAATCTGCAAAAGACTAACGCGGAGTGAGTTGAAAAGTTTCATGTTCGCAGCTAGAAATATTGGCAAAGTTTATAATTAAAGCTTTTTCCAAAAATATGTGATTGACTTATAAAAATAATTCTACTTTTGCAGGCTTAAAATCTGCGAATGTTCAAATTCCATCACATAGTTTTATTCATCGGATTGCTTGCTTTGGGTTTCCTAAAAGTGAGTGAAGGATTTGTGGTGCCTACGCTTAAAGCTAATTGTGAATCGCAGGACATTTTATCATCAATAATAAATTCGAACAACGCCTTTTCGCATATCGACTTGGGGCATGAAGGTGAGGACGAAACAGAGACTGATACAGGATTTATTGCGAATACGCAAGAAAACTCAATCTGTTCGCGCAAGAATTGTAATGATGATTGGAGTAAGTATTACTCTTTATATTCTTTAATTTTATTCGAGGCCGATACTTCGCCTCCAACTTGTTAATATCGACATTTGTCGATTTCTATCCGTTCATTTTAATATCAAATAAGTAATTAAAGTTTTTACGCTTTAAGCGAATTGTACTATGTTTTATTTAATGCTTGTAGTCTTTGTTGTAGGCTATGTATTTATTGTATTTGAACACGTTAATCAAATAAATAAGGCAGCAACAGCTCTTTTTATAGGAGCAAGTATGTGGAGTATTTATGCCTTGGGAGGGGAAGAAATTTTGGCTCGTGGGGCAAGCATCTCGTGGGTGAATTATTCGATGAATGGCTTAAGTGGTATTCGGGAGTTCATAACTCATCATGAACTCTTTCATCATTTATCAGAAATTGCTTCGATTTTGTTTTTCCTGATTGGAGCTATGACCATTGTTGAATTGGTGGATAAGTACCAGGGCTTTAAAGTGATCACCAATAAAATCGAGAGTACCAATGCCAAAAAGTTATTGTGGATGATTAGTTTACTGACCTTCTTTATGTCGGCCGTACTGGATAATCTTACAACCACAATTGTTCTGATCACCGTTCTTCGAAAATTAATTTCCCGTCAGGAAAACCGATGGATTTTTGCCAGTGTTGTTGTTATTTCAGCCAATGCTGGAGGGGCATGGTCACCCATTGGCGATGTAACAACCATTATGCTTTGGATCGGAGGTCAGGTATCATCAGGTCATATTATTGGGGCATTGATATTGCCGAGTTTGGTAAATATGGTTGTTTCAACCGCATTGTTTAGTGCCTTTGTAGTTAAGGGAGACGCTGTGAAACCAATTCTTCCTGACCATGAAACAAAAGAATTTACAACTAAGCAGGAGCAGACTTTTATGTTGGTAGTTGGTACGCTTGCCCTCATATCTGTTCCTGTTTTTAAAACGATAACCCATTTGCCACCTTTCATGGGCATGCTGATGGGCTTATCGGTCTTGTGGATAATGACAGACCGTTACCTCAAAAAGCGCAGTGCTGAAGATAAGCGAACACTTACAGTTACAGCAGCGCTGAAAGCTGTTGATGTGCCAACTGTTCTGTTCTTTTTAGGGGTGTTGAGTGCGGTGGCTGCTTTGCAATCTGCCGGTCATCTGGACTTAATGGCCGGCTGGTTGGATAAGAATGTTCACAATATTTACGCTGTTAACCTACTGATAGGAGTTATTTCATCCATTGTTGATAATGTTCCTCTTGTGGCAGCTTCGATGGGTATGTATAAGATCGAAGCCGTAACAGCTATTGGAAATGCAGCTCATTTCATTAAAGATGGTCAATTCTGGACTTTTCTGGCGTACTGTGCCGGAACAGGAGGTAGCCTGCTTATAATTGGTTCGGCCGCTGGAGTTGCAGCCATGGGCTTAGAGAAGATTAATTTTTTATGGTACTTGAAAAAAATAAGCTGGATAGCTTTGGTTGGTTATTTGGCAGGGGCCTTGGCCTATTTTATTCAGGTAGTAAGTTTTAGCTAAAAATGATTTAGTAATGCAAGTAGAAAAATTAACATACAATAGTAACGCGGGTGCGAAGTTTGAGATTTCGTTTACCTGGATAAGCGTTTTGGTACTAACAATAATTGTTCTTTTAATACGATTGATATTCGGATCAATTTAGTATTGTTTTTCTTGGTTTATGGCAAGAGTGTTAAGCTAACCGTCCCTTTTCAGGCTTATGCTCTTGCCATATTTTTATATATTTTGGCCTTAGAAGGTTTAAGAATCTTGCTTTTTTCGTTTGGCCGTCACCTGTATTTCAATCTTCATTCTGGGATCGGCTAATCCCGATGATAGCATCGTTGCGGCAGGACGAATGTTTCCCAGGTATTTTCTAAGGATGGGCCAGCAACGTTCAAATTCATTTGTTTTAGGAACAATGTATAAAACCCGAACAATATCCTTTAAGTCTGAATCAGCATCTTTCAGGCAGGTAATTATGTTTTTAAAACACTGTTCTGTTTGCGATTCAATGTCATCGGCGATTGTCATTGTAGAGTAATCGAATCCGGTTGTTCCCGAAACAAATATCCAATCACCGTCAACTACTGCTCGTGAATACGCTGCCTGTTCTTCATAAATGGAACCTGATGAAATAAGTTTACGTGTGGGCATGTTGTGATTTTTTATTGAGTATTGGACTATTAACCCGAATTCGGGTTATTAACTTTAGCAACCAATAAGCTAGGCGATTGTTTAGTTTTTTGTGGCGTCAATATTAGGTATCACAGCATAAAAAAAAGGAGCCGATAAGCTCCTTTTCTATTTAAATGTTCTATTTTCTATTGGGCATCCACAATGGTTGTTTGCCCGGGTGCAACACTCACAGCCTGATTGTATACCTTCAGATCGATTTGATCCTTAGCATGTGAAATGATGCTGACCTTTCGGTTGTTAATAACTACTTCAAGGTCGTTGCCCATGAATGAAATGCGGAATGAATATTCTTGCCACTGCTCTGGTATAATTGGGTTTAGAAAGAGCTGTCCGTCATGAACACGTTTACCGCCAAATCCTTCAACAATTGACATCCATGTACCAGCCATACTAGTAATATGCAGCCCTTCATGAGCTTCGTGGTTATAGTCATCAATGTCGAGGCGCGATGTGCGTAAATACATTTCATAGGCTTTTTCGTAATCGCCAATTTTAGCAGCCAATACCGAGTGCACGCAAGGTGAAAGTGATGACTCGTGTACTGTTCGAGGCTCATAGAATTTAAAGTTTCGTTTGATGGTTTCTAAATCAAATTCCTCTTCAAAAACATAGATGGCCTGCAGTGTATCGGCCTGCTTAATGTAGCAACTACGTAATATGCGATCCCATGACCAATATTGGTTAATTGGCCTTTCAGCAGGATTAAGGTGTTCGACAAGAATTTGCTCTTTGTCCATGTAACCATCTTGCTGCATAAATACTTCCAGCTTTTCGTTATATGGAAAGTGCATTTTGTCAATTATATCTTGCCAACGTGGTACTTCTCCATCGTAATTAAAGGATGTTTTAGCGATAATCTCGTCGTATCGTTTGGCATCCATTGATTTTACTTTGGCTAGTGCGTCAATGGTGTATTTTAAACACCATACTGCCATTTTATTGGTGTACCAGTTGTTGTTAACATTGTTTTCGTATTCGTTAGGCCCGGTTACCCCAAGCATAACATACTGCTGGCGTTCTTCTGAAAAAGTAATGCGCTGGCTCCAGAAACGAGAGATACCCATCAACACTTCTAATCCATATTCAGCCAGGTAGGCTTCATCGTTGGTATGACGAATGTAGTTATGAATAGCAAAGGCAATGGCACCATTTCGGTGAATTTCTTCGAAAGTAATTTCCCATTCGTTATGGCACTCTTCGCCATTGATGGTAACCATTGGGTAAAGTGCAGCGCCACTATTGAAACCAAGCTTCTGAGCATTTTCAATTGCCCGGTTCAGGTGCTTGTAACGATAGATTAATAGGTTACGTGTAACCTGTGGCGGTGCTGTTGCAATAAAGAATGGCACACAATAAGCCTCTGTATCCCAGTAGGTTGATCCGCCATATTTTTCGCCTGTAAACCCCTTAGGACCAACGTTCAGGCGTTCGTCTTCGCCAGTGTAAGTTTGATTTAGGTGGAATATATTAAAGCGAATGCCCTGTTGAGCTGCCACGTCACCTTTAATGCGGATATCGCTCAGAATCCATTTATCGGCCCAAACCTTAATGTGATCTTCCAGCAAGGCATCAAAACCTTTGGTGAAACCACTTGCCGTAATATTTTTGGTGGCTGCTAATATTTCAGCTTTATCATAGTTAAGCGAACTGGTAACACCGGCAATTTTTTCGATTGTAAAGCATTCTCCTTCTTTAACATTCCGCTCTATCCGGTTGGCAACCCAACTTTCTTTTTTGAGTACTTCGGGAGTGATGTTTAAATCCGAATCGCCAATTTTAGCACTAATCTTCATGCCAAATCCAACGCGGAAACCAATTTTTTTAGTTTCTGTAACCAAATAGGCTTCACCGGCGTGGGCTTCCATTTCAAGGATGTTCCAGAACTTTTCATCGTAGTTGGAGTCTTCGTTCTCCACATCTCCATCCAGGTAGGCTGTATAAGCAATTTTTCCATCGAAGTTAAGGGGGGTTACCGAATAACGGATGGCTCCATTTTCGGTATCGGCCATGCTCACAAATCGCTTGGCACGAACTTCAATCTTTTTTCCGTCATCCATTGTCGCAGTGAATTCGCGCAACAGATAACCCTCTTTCATATTGAGTGTGCGTTTGAAGTTCTCTGTTTTGCAGGTATATAAATCAAGGTAATGACCATCTACCTGTACATCAATTCCAATCCAATTCGGACTGTTCAGAACTTTCGCAAAATACTCCGGGTAACCATTCTTCCACCAGCCTACACGGGTTTTATCAGGATAATAAATTCCCGCAACATAACTGCCTTGTAGTGAAGGACCAGAATACGTTTCCTCAAAATTGGCCCGTTGTCCCATTTTCCCATTACCTATACTGAAAATACTTTCAGAGGATTGATGGTTATCTGGGTTGAAGCCCTCTTCTATAATGCACCACTCATCGTGTTTTAAATACTCCTTCATCGTAATTGGTTTAAGATCTTTAAGTTGGTGATCGGAATCACCTCTCATCAAAACCGTAATTTTTTAGTTCAATTCCATCAATTTTTTGTAGGACATTTGGTGCAATCCATCGATTACCAAATTGGCTTTACCAAGTACATCGGTCGAGCCTATACCCACACATCTCATTTGTCCGGCAAGAGCTGCTTCAACACCAGCTTCAGCATCTTCAAATACGACGCATTCTTCAGGTTTAACACCAAGTGCTTCGGCCCCTTTTAGGAATACTTCCGGATCGGGCTTGGCTTTGCTCACTTTGGTACCATCGATTATGGCTTCAAACAGGTGGGTTAATTCCAGACGATCCAGTATTGTCATGGCATTCTTACTGGCAGAGCCCAAGGCAATCTTAACGCCCTTATCTTTTAACTCCAATAGAAGCTCTTTTGCGCCATCCAGAATTTCATCTGGTTGCATTTTCAATATGAATGTGCGGTAATTTTCGTTCTTCTTTTCCGCTAAACGAAGTTTCTCTTCATCGCTTAAGTTTACTCCGCCGATTTCAAGCAAAATATTTAACGACGTCATCCGGCTAACACCTTTCAAACGTTCGTTATCTGTTTCTGTAAATTCAAAGCCTAACTCGTTGGCCAATTCCCTCCACGCGATGTAATGATACTTTGCGGTATCAACGATTACACCATCCAAATCAAATAAACAAGCTTTAATCATCACTAATTATGTTTGTCTTCTACAAAAATTACCGAACCGGCAGCAATCAAAAGACTAATACCTGCAAACAGGATTGCATAAATTGCCTGCGATTCGAAAAGACGTTTTACAATTGGGCCACCAAAAATGCCGTTAAGGATTTGTGGTGCTGTAATAAAGAAATTGAATAGTCCCATATAAATACCCATTTTTTTAGGTGGGATGGAACCAGCTAGTATGGCGTATGGCATAGCCAAAATACTTGCCCACGCGATACCAATACCTACCATTGAACAAATGAGCAGGTTGGGATCGTTGATGAAATAAATAGAAAGTAAACCCAGGCCTCCGCATGCCAATGATAAAGCGTGTGTTGATTTGCGGCCAATAAGTTTGGCAATTGTTGGTAAGCACAGTGCAAAAATTGTAGCCACACCATTATATATACCAAATAAAATTCCAACCCAGTTGGCGGCATCGTTAAATTGCAATGAATCTACATCATCAATGGGTAAGCCGTAGACATGCTGAGCAATTGCCGGGGTTGAAAATACCCACATTCCAAACAAGGCCAACCAGGAGAAAAACTGCACTAAACCAAGTTGTTTCATGGTTTTAGGCATTGCTTTAAAGTCCTTAATGATTTGAATTAAGCCATTGTGTTTGCCTTCTTCTACTTCTTCATCTAAATCAGAAATACCTTTTAATTCTTTGTATTCTTCCGGCGAGTACTCTTTTGTTCGGGCAACCGTCCAGATGATGGTTGCTAATAAAGTAAAGGCACCAAAATAAAAAGAGAATATTACATTATCAGGTATTTCACCGGGTTCAGCAACTTTTGAAATTCCAACCCATTCAGCGAGAATGTATGGCAACCACGAACCGATAACCGCTCCAATTCCTATTAAAAAGGTTTGAATTGAGAAGCCTAAAGTACGCTGATCATCTGGAAGAAGATCGGCCACCAAAGCTCTGAATGGTTCCATCGAAACATTAATGGAGGCATCCATAATCATTAACAGTCCCGCACCTATAAACATCGGTGGGAGATAGGTTGCCATGGCCGCTGAATTCGGCATCAGGATTAGCGCAATTGCTGCAAAAATAGCACCACCAAGAAAATAAGGACGTCGTCGCCCCAATTTAGTCCATGTGCGGTCAGAATAATGTCCGATAATGGGTTGAATAATCATACCTGTTAAAGGAGCAGCCAACCAAAACCATGAGAGGTGTTCTACATCTGCACCAAAAGTTTGCAATATTCTACTGGCATTGGCATTCTGTAAGGCAAATCCAAATTGAATGCCCAGAAAACCAAAACTCATATTCCAAATTTGCCAAAACGATAACCTTGGTAATTGTTTCATAATTACTTTTAATTTAGTTGTAACAGCCATTTGAATGCATAATGCATAAAGTGTTATGCAACAATCAAATAGTGTTCGCTTAATAATAGTGGTACAATAGACACCTTTTACTTATACAGTGAATATAAGCATTTAATAAAAGGCATTAACAGGTAAGTATCTTTTCAATTATTTCCACAACAAATTTAAACTAAAATTAACAGTGACCCTAATAAGTTTTGTTGCGGTGATTGTTTGTATAGTCTATATAATCAGTGCTTTTACCTATTGCAAACGTTTGCGAAACAATTATAAAATTATTAAAATACTTAAGGAATTTTTTACATGACATTTCTGCAAACGTTTTCGGAAAACTGTAATCTTTCACAGTGTTGATAATTAATAGTTTATCAGAACGATTAATCGTATTGAAGTTGTAAGCTTTTGATTCGTAAGATATACAACAAAGAATCCTTGTTGTGCTCAAATAGGTATTGAACACGCTTTTTGATTACGTGTGCTTCAGATCTTAAGAGTATTGCTTTAATACAAGGAGTCTGGTATTAGAGTTCTTTGCCCAATTGTGAAGAGCTGCGTTCTACCAATTCAGGTGTGAAGATTTTAGTTTCATATTCTTCTTCTTCAACACTGTTTTCAATGTGACCAATAAGCAAGCGCATGGCGGCCTGGCCAATTTCATATCCTTTTTGTTCTACGGTTGTTAAAGGAGGATAGGCTATGTTGGCATTGGGGCCATCACCAAAACCGGCAACTGCAATATCTTTAGGTATTTTATATCCATTGCGTTGCAGTATTTGCATAGCTGCAATGGCGGTACTGTCATTAACAGCGAAGATTCCATCCACCTCTGGTGCCAAACGAATTATATCATCCGCCTTTGCAAAAACACTTTCTCTGGTATCGCATTTGATAATCAGGCGATCTTCACAGCTTAACTTATGTTCTTTAAGCGCACTGGTATATCCCTCTTTACGGTTTTTACCAATCAATAAATGCTGTGGTGCAGCCAGATGCATTATTTTCCTGCAACCTTGTTCTATTAGGTGATGCGTTGCAATTTTAGCCCCTTCAAAATCATCTGCAATAACGCGGTCAGAACTTATCTGTTCACAAATACGATCGAAAAACACTACCGGAACGCCATTTTCTTTTAAGTTTTCGAAATGTGTAAACTCATGTGTGTTTTTACTCATCGATACTAGAATGCCATCAACCCGGTTGTCAACTAATGCTTGAAGGTCAATTACTTCGCGTTGGTAGTTTTCGTTGGTTTGACATATAATAGCATTATAACCTCGGCCATAAGCAACATCTTCGATACCACTAATAACGGTGGAGAAGAAATGATGTACAATTTCGGGTATTACGATTCCTATTGTATTGGTTTTACTACTGCGTAAACTCAAGGCCAAAGCATTAGGACGATAGTTTACTTTTTCTGCAAAGGTCTGTACTAACTGCTTGGTTTTCGGGCTTATATCAGGATGGTCCTTTAAAGCTCGTGAAACCGTTGATGGAGAAATTCCTAAAATTCGTGCTATGTCTTTTATGGTTATTGGCTGTGACTTCATAACTATTTGCAATGGACTTGTAAGCTGATAAAAAATAAATATAGTAAAAACAGTTTAATAACAGTGAATATGCTTGAATAGTTAAATAATTGACCTTTTTAGAAAACATGTTGTACAGCATGTGTTTTCAATGCAAACGGAATCGCAAACGGAATCGCAAACGATTGCAATAATTTTTCTGCAAAAATGTGTAATTGTGTGTTAATAAATGTTTACAGATAGGTGGAAAATGTATATGTTTGTATCGGTCTTAGTGGTCAAATTAAGCATTGTTTTAAAGGTATTAACAAGTATTTCTTCTCAATTATTCCACAAAACGAAAATCCTTTGAAACGGATAACAGATGTTTAATAAGAATGGCATTGCCTTATGGTGATTCATTCTCGATGATAAATAAAATTGTTTTATCAACACATGAAAATCTAGTTTTTATGAAAAGACAGTCAAATCTTTTTAAGTTACTGTTTATTGTTGTTGCCCTCTTTAGTTTTTCAACGATGTATGCGCAACAAATAACAGTGTCGGGTACAGTAACAGATGCAGCTGATGGAATGCCACTACCTGGCGTGACAGTTGCTGTTAAAGGTACAACCCAAGGTACCATTACGACTCCTGATGGACGATACTCACTTAATATTGAAACAGGGCAAACCCTTGTTTACTCATTTATCGGTTATAAGGCTCAAGAAGTAGTAGCTACCAGTTCTAATATAAATATTGCATTGGAAGAAGATGTAATTGGCATGGATGAAGTGGTTGTAATCGGATATGGAACGGTTAAAAAAGATGATGCAACAGGTTCTGTGGTTGCTATCAGTTCTAAAGACTTTAACCAGGGAAATATTACTTCAGCACAAGATCTGATCGTAGGTAAAAGTTCTGGTGTTGTTATCACTCCTGGTGGAGGTGCTCCTGGAAGTGGAGCAACGATTCGAATTCGAGGAGGTTCTTCATTAAATGCCTCAAATGATCCTTTAATTATTGTTGATGGAGTTCCAATTTCAAATGATAATGTAAGTGGTAGTTCAAATATATTATCATTTATTAATCCTAACGATATTGAAACTTTCAACGTATTAAAAGATGCTTCTGCAACTGCTATTTATGGTTCACGTGCATCAAATGGTGTAATCATTATTACAACTAAGAAAGGTCGTGAAGGACAAAATTTAAAGTTTAATTACAGTGGTAATGTATCTGTTTCTACACCGATAGATTATATTGATGTTTATTCAGGTGATGAGTTTAGACAAATCGCTTGGGAGAAAAGAGATATTTACGATCAGGAATTGTTTAATCTGTTAGGAACAGAAAATACTGATTGGCAAAAAGAGATTTTTAGAACTTCAGTATCGACAGATCATAATGTTTCGGCTTCGGGAGCTTATAAAAGTTTGCCGTATCGTGTATCTGTTGGGTATACCGATCAGCGTGGTATTTTAAAGAATACAGATATGCAGCGTGTTACTGCTTCATTAAATGTTAATCCTTCTCTTTTGGATAATACATTAAAAATTGATGCCAATGCAAAATTTATGAGTACCAAACAGAATTATGGTGATGAAGGTGCAATTGGTTCTGCAATTAATATGGATCCGACTCAACCAATTAAAGATGGTACTACAGGAACAGATGGTTATTTTCAGTGGCCTACATACGGGGCTAACTTAGGAACACCAAATCCTGTTGAACAGGCGATGGCAATAGATAATGAGTCAGAGGTGTATCGTTTTGTTGGTAACGCCAAATTCACATATGAATTACCATTCTTTACGGATATAAAAGCTAACTTAAATCTGGCTACAGATTATTCTGATGGAAGTGGACACAATAATCGTCCGGTTACTTCGCCTTCAACATTAACAACTCCATTTATTGGTAAATTAAATACATATAACAGTAAAAGGATAAATAATCTGTTAGATTTTTTCTTAAGTTACAATAAGGAATTTAATGAAGATCACCGAGTTGATGCTGTTGGTGGTTATTCATGGCAGCATTTCGAAAGAGAAGGCGATAGCCATACAGAAGGTATTGCCGATGATGTTAAGCCGATTGATAATTCTTACATTAATGAATATTACTTAGTATCGTTCTTTGGAAGAGCTAACTATACATTTAAGAACAAATACTTATTTACAGGTACTGTTCGATATGATGGTTCTTCACGCTTCACCAATAATCCATGGGGATTATTTCCATCAGCTGCTTTTGCATGGAAAATTAATGAAGAGTCGTTCTTGAGCGACGTTGATTTCCTTTCTGACTTAAAATTAAGATTAGGTTGGGGTATCACAGGTCAGCAAGATATCGGAGATAGCTATTATCCGGCATTGGCACTTTATCGTGAAGCACGACCAGGTGCTTACTACATGATCAATGGTCAATGGATTCCAACACTTCGACCAGATGCTTATGATCCTGATATTAAATGGGAGGAAACAACCACACAAAACATCGCGATTGATTTCGGTTTGCTTAATAATCGTATCAGAGGTACTATTGAAGCATATAAGCGTGTTACTGATGATTTATTAAATGAAGTAACAATTCCAAGTGGAAGTAACTTCTCCAATTCATTGTTAACAAATGTTGGTAGCTTAGAAAACAAAGGTTTCGAATTTTCATTAGACTGGGTTGCCTTGTCAACTCCTGATATGTCTTTAAATATTGGAACCAATTTCACTTATAATAAAAATAAGATTACCAAGCTATTGTTAACAGACGATCCTGATTATATTGGTATTTTATATGGAGATGCATTTACAGGACAGAAACAAGTAACACGTGTTGGTGATGCCGCCTATTCATATTTTGTGAACAAGCAGGTTTATGATTCAAACGGGCGTCCGATTGAGGGAATGTATGTTGACTTATCGGGCAATGGAGGAACAGTTAATGGAGATAACGAAGACAAGTATTTATACAACAATCCGGCTCCTGATTATTTAATCGGTTTCTCATTCAGATTTAATTATAAAGATTTTGACTTATCAGCATCTACGCGAGCTAATATTGGTAATTACGTATATAATCAAGTGGCAGCAGGTGCCTCATATGATCAAATGCAACAAATCGGATATTGGAAAAATATGCCAAAGTATTTGAATGATACACAATTTGTAAAGCGTCAATTTACCAGTGATTATTTTGTAGAAAATGCGTCTTTCTTTAAAGTTGATAACCTGAGTGCAGGATATAATTTTAAAGCGATGGATGATAAACTAGGTTTACGTTTAAGCTTTACTGTACAAAATCTGTTAACAATCACTGAATATTCTGGTCTTGATCCTGAAGTTTCGAATAATGATAATCCAGGGGTTGATAATAACTTCTATCCAAGACCAAGGACTTTTACATTTGGGTTGAATATGAACTTTTAATCATTTAAGATTTGATTGACATGAAAAAATATATATTATCAAGTATTCTTCTTTCGGTTTTGTTGCTGACATCATGTACGAAAGACTTAGATATCAAGCCAAAAGATCCTAATATAATCCTTTCGGATAATTTAGGAGATGATCCAAAGTATATGGATCAGGCTTTAGCTAAAATTTATGCAAGTTTTAATCTTGCAGGTCAAGGAGGAGATGGAGATTTTGGTTCAGATATATCGGCACCGGATGATAACTTTTTTACTACCATGCGTGCTTTATGGAACTTACAGGAGATCACTACCGATGAGGCAATTTGTGCATGGGGTGATGTGGGTATTGCTGATTTGAACACACAAACTTGGAGCCCATCAAATCCATTCTTAACAGCTCTTTATCAGCGCTTAAGTTTAAGTATTACCTATGCCAATGATTTTATCAATCAGGCAGGCAAAACAAGTATCCCTAACAAGGACCAGTATATCGCGGAAGCAAGATTTTTGAGAGCTTTAGCTTATTATTGGCTAATGGATTTGTTTGGAAATCCTCCATTTACAACTGAAGCTGATGGAGTTGGTAAGTTCTACCCAAAGCAAATTAAGCGGGCAGAGTTATTTAACTACATTGTAACCGAATTAAAAGATATTGAAGCAGACTTAAGTGAACCAGGAGCTTCATATCCTCAGGCTGATAAAGGTGCTGCCTGGATGTTATTGGCACGTACCTACCTTAATGCAGAAGTATTTACCGGCACTGCTAAGTGGGATAGTTGTCGAATTTACACTACAAAAGTAATTGAGAGTGAGGCTTATGACTTAGCTGATGATTATCGTCAGAATTTTAGTGCAGATAATGATTATCCGCGTAACCCGGAGATGATCTTTGCATGGGCTGTTGATGGTGTAAATGCACAAGGTTATGTTGGAACAACTTTCTTGATTGAGTCAAGTAGTGATGCAACTTATATTCGTGCTGAAGATTATCACGGATTGACCGAAAATACTAACTGGAACGGTAACAGGTCAAGAAAAGATTTTATGAATATTTTAGTAGATACCTTAACTACCTATGGTGGAGGTGCAGTTCCAGCCGATGATGCTGAATTCACACAAGCTGCAGATGGTCGTGTTTACTTGAAGCAGAAGCGATCAATTAATATTCCAGCTCCTTCAGCAAGCGGTGATTATGGTATTGGAGTATATAAGTTTACAGCTAGAAATCATGATGGATCAACTGCTGATAACTATCATCCGGCATATGCTTCAACTGATTTTCCTATTTTCCGTTATGCAGATGCATTATTAATGCGAGCAGAAGCTAATTATCGATTAGGTAACGGAGCTGATGCTGTACCTGATATTAACGAAGTAAGAGAAAGAGCTTATGGAGATGATTCTGGTAACATTGCAGAATCAGATTTGACTGATAAGTTTTTATTAGATGAGCGTGCTCGTGAATTTTATTACGAAGCACAGCGCAGAACCGACCTTGTAAGATTTGGCCAGTTTACTGATGGAACATATTTATGGCAATGGAAAGGTAATTCTTTAGATGGAGCTACAGTTGGAGCACACAGAGACCTTTTCCCAATTCCGGCAGATGAAACAGCTGCAAATCCAAACATTGATCAGAACGACGGTTATTAATCAAAAAATCAGGAACAATGAATAAATCGATTATATTTCTACTAATGGGCTTATTTGCCTTCTTAGTAGCTTGTGAAAACGAAGGGGATAAGGTAATCATGCTTGATTCACCGGTTGCTCCTGAGTTAGTGAGTATGCCCGACTTAAACCTTACACGTGATAAGGGGGGCGAAACTCTGAAATTTAATGCAACAGCAGTTGATCCTGGTTTTACAGCATCAGCTACCTACTATTTAGAAGCAAGTGAAGCAGGTACTGAATTTGCAAAAGTAATACCTGTGTATTCTGGTATTGATGTAAATTCAATTGAATTAACAGTTAGTGAGTTAAACTCAATTCTGTTAAAGCATTTTCCTGAAGATGCAACTTCATCAGTTGACTTTCGCTTAAGAAGTATTTTAACTGTTGATGCCGGAACAGGTGCTCACGAGCCGTTTGAATATACATCTGAAACGGTTACAGAAGATGTTACCATTTTTGGATTTATGCGCCTTGATTTAATTGATTCAGGTATGGACCAGAAAATAACATCTCCATTGAGTGATGGTGTTTATAATGGTTTTGTAAAACTATCACCTGATAACGCCTTTAAATTGTTTGATCCAGAAACAAGCACAACCTACGGTGGTGCAGGTGGAACTTTATCTGTTGATGGTGCTGGTATAGTGGTAGATGAAACTGGTTGGTACGATTTTACAGCCGACATTGTAGGATTAACTTATAATCCGGAACCTCACTTTATTGGAATTATTGGTTCAGCCACTCCAACAGGATGGGATTCAGATACTGATATGGATTATGATCCTCAAAGAGGTTATTGGTACATTGATATTGATCTTGTTGGTGGTGATGGCAATTTCATCAAGTTCAGAAGAAACGATGGTTGGGGATGGAACATGGGTCTGGCCGATGGCGAAGAAGGTGGATTATCTGGTAACCTGCAACAAGGTGGTGTAGGTAATGATATTCCTATCGCTGAAAGTGGAAATTACAGAGTTATTTTCACAATCTTGAGTGATGATGCTGGAACTTATGAATTAATTAAAAACTAATAATTATTAATGCAGTCTGGATTTATTCAGACTGTATTAAAAAATTAAGCATTATGAAAAGAAGATCCTTAAATATATTAGCCATCTTTTTTGCTGCAATTGTTGCATTTGTTGCTTGCGAAAAAGATGATCAGATAAAACTGGATGCTCACATGGAGTCGTGGAATACCGATGGTATTACTTCCACTTCAGCTGAGGTTAGTGGATATGTAATTGCTCAGGGAGATGGTTTTACCGAGCAGGGTATTTGTTGGGGTACTGCGACTAATCCTACAGTTGACACCAATAAAAAAGAAGCAGAAGAAATTGATGGTGCCGTTTATTGGGTAACCGTTGATGGCTTGGAGCACTTGACCAAGTATTACTACAAAGCCTATGTGATTCAAACAGGAGGTGAAGTGACATATGGTGAGGAAAAGACCTTTACGACATTGGCTAATATTGCTACCGTTACAATGGATGCTCCGGCAAATATCACGGACAGAACCGTTGATATGGCAGGTGATGTGCCATATGATGGTAAAGCCGAGGTTACAGTAAAAGGTTTCTGTTGGGCCGAAACTCAAGAGCCAACCATTAAAAATGATACAACCAAAGATGGTAAAGGTACAGGTGAATATAGCAGAATGTTGAAAGACCTAATGCCCGCCACAACTTATTATATTAGAGCATATGCTGTTAATAAGATGGGTGTAGCTTATAGTACTGAGGCTACCTTTACAACATTAGCCGGAGTTCCTGTAATTTCTACTTCTGAGGTAACAAATATCACAAAAACCACTGCTACTTTAAATGGAAATGTAGAGCATAATGGTGGTTCTGATTTAACTGAAAGAGGCTTCGTTTATGGATTAACAGAAGATCCAACTGTAGATGATACAAAAGTTATTGATGCGAATAATGTTGTTGGTATCATGAATGCTGAACTGACAGAACTGGAGGCAGGTGTAACTTATCATGTAAGATCATATGCAATTAATGCAACCGGTACTGCCTATGGCGAGAACGTTGAATTTACTACTGTTCCTGATATTATTACATGGTATTTACCTGGTAGTTATGTGGCAGCGAGTTATCCAGTAGGAGATTATGCTGATTGGACTCCGGAAAGTTCACCATTCGTGCAAAATACGATTGCTGTTGGTGATCAGTTAGAAGGCTATGTTTATATGGCAAATGCAAGTAATGAGTGGAAATTTGCAACAGATAATTCATGGTCAACAAACTATGGTGATGATGGAGCTGATGGAAACCTAGAAGCAGGAGGGGCAAATATTGTTTCTGATGCTGGATATTATAAAGTTAATGTAGATTTATCAGGTTCACCATTTACTTATAAAGCAGTTAAAACTGACTGGGGCGTAATTGGCGATGCAACTCCAGGCGGATGGGATAACGACACTGACTTAACCTATGATCCGGCAACTAAGACCTGGAGAGGAACAGTACATTTAACAGCTGGTTCATTCAAGTTTAGAGCTAACGACGGTTGGGATATCAACTATGGTAGTAGCACTGCTGATGAAAACCTTAATCCGGGTGGAGATAATATCTCAAACGACACTGAAGCTGATTATGAGTTTATTTTAGATTTAAGTACGCCTAATAAATACACTTATCAGGCAAACCGTTGGGGTATTATTGGTGATGCAACTCCTGGAGGATGGGATGCAGATACTGATCTTACTTGGGATGCAACTAATAAGGTATTTACTATAACCGCAGATATGACCGCAGGTGAGTTTAAATTCAGAGCCAATGATGATTGGGGGTTAAACTATGGTGGTTCTCTTGATAACCTGGAACCAGGTGGAAGCAATATTCCAATTGCAACTGCGGGGAATTATACCATAACTTTTGATCCTTTAGCAAAAGTTGCAACAGTAACGCAAAACTAATTGTTATATATTTATCAAAAGCCGCCCATTGTGGCGGCTTTTTTTCTAAAATGGCAATTCTTATGAGAGATAAGTACGATAAATCTATTATGCGCATATTAGGCCTGATTGTTATTGGGATACTATATGTGAATGGCATTTCAGCACAAGTAGTAACATCTAATCCGGCCATTCCTACCGAATCAGATAAAGTAATCATTACTTTTTATGCTGATCGGGGAACCGGCGGACTGGCCGGTTTCACTGGAGATGTCTATGCTCACACCGGTGTCATTACCGATAAAAGTTCTGGTGGCAGCGACTGGAAGTATGCACCTACATGGGGCGATAATGCTGCTAAGTACAAGCTGACACGTACTGCAACGGATGTTTATACATTGGAGATTAGTCCTGATATTCGACAATATTATGGTGTTGCCGATGGTGAGAATATCAAACAAATGGCGTTTGTTTTCCGAAGTGCAGATAATTCATTGGAGGGAAAAGATACAGGAGGAAAAGATATTTATGTAGACGTATCTGATGCCACTTTATCCGTATCCATTACCAGTCCCAAAAACAATAGCATACATGAAAAAGGATCAACGGTTGTTGTTAATGTGAATTCAATAATGAATGACAACCTTGAATTATTTGTTAATAATGCTTCAGTAGCACAAACTGCAGGTCAATCGATTTCCTATCCGATAAGCAGTATTACCGAAGGTACATATGAGCTAAGAGCTGTTGCTACAAGCGGCGCGCAGTCGGTTGAAAGCGAAAGCAAGTTTTTTGTGAAAGGTGATGTTGTGACAGAGCCTATGCCTCAAGGCATGCGAAGAGGAGTTAATATTGTTGATGAAACCAGTGCGACAGTTGTGTTGTTTGCACCCAATAAGCAGTATGTTTATTTAGTCGGTGATTTTAATGATTGGGAACCATCGGGAGAAGCCATGATGAAAAAAGATGGCGATTATTTCTGGACCACATTAACTGGCCTGGATAGTTCCGAAGAATATGCTTATCAATTCTGGATCGATGGCGATGTGAAAGTAGCCGATCCATATGCCAGCAAGATTCTGGATCCTTGGAATGATCAATACATACCGGAACGTATTTACCCGAATTTAAAGGAGTATCCGGCAGGTCAGGATGAAATAGTAAGTGTATTTACTACCGCCGATCAAACTTTTAATTGGGAGGTAAATAATTTTGTAGCACCCGATCCTGAAAAACTCGTGGTATATGAAGTTTTAATACGTGATTTCACAGCAAATCAGGATATTAAAACGGTTACAGATACCATTTCTTACTTAAAGCGTTTAGGAGTTAATGCGATTGAGCTAATGCCTTTTAATGAGTTTGAAGGAAACGATAGCTGGGGGTATAATCCTTCATTTTATTTTGCTACTGATAAGGCTTATGGCACCATCGAAGATTATAAAACATTTATCGATGAATGTCATAAAGAAGGTATTGCCGTTATTATGGATATGGTTTTAAATCATTCCTACGGACAATCGCCATTTGCACGTATGTACATGGGCGAAAATGGCAAACCCTTGAACAACCCATGGTACAATACCAACCACAACATGGCTGAACCGGCTGCTCAATGGGGGTACGATTTTAATCATGAGAGTACGCATACTCAGCAGTTGGTCGATAGCATTTGCAGCTATTGGATGAGTGAATATAAAATTGATGGATTCCGTTTCGATTTTACCAAAGGTTTTACAAATACGCCTTATCCGGAAGGCAATTGGGCCAGTGCTTATGATGCTCCACGAATTGGGATATTAAAGCGCATGGCCTCTGTTATCTGGGCAAAAAAGAGCGACGCCATTGTTATTTTCGAGCATCTATCAGAAAATCGCGAGGAAAAGGAATTGTCTAATCATGGCAATGGGATTTTGTTTTGGGGCAATGCCAATCACAATTACAATGAAGCAACCATGGGATATACCGAAGACAATAAGTCAGATATTTCATGGACCTCATATCAACAAAGAGGCTGGGATCGACCTGGGATTGTTAATTACATGGAGAGTCATGATGAGGAACGCTTAATGTATAAAAACCAGGAGTTTGGTAAGGTTTATGGAAACTACAGTGCTAAAGAATTGGAAACAGCTTTGAAAAGAACTGAAGCGGCAGCCGTATTCTTTTTCCCAATTCCAGGGCCAAAAATGATCTGGCAGTTTGGCGAGCTTGGCTTCGATTTAAGTATTAACCGCTGTACCGATGGCACTATTAGCGAGAACTGTCGACTGTCGCAAAAGCCGCCAAAGTGGAATTATATGAATAATGAAAACCGGATGCGCTTGTTTGCTGTTTACCAGCGACTGATAGAAATGAAAAAGAACGAAGCTGTTTTCTCCACCGATGATTTTGTAATGGATGTAGATGGCGCCGTTAAGCGCATCGAACTGAACCTAAGTGGCAGTGATGTACGCATTGTTGGTAACTTTGATGTTAAACCAGCCACTGTTCAGCCTAACTTTAGTTCAAAAGGTAAGTGGTACAATATTTTTCCACAGGATAGTCTTGAAGTAAGCGATACTAATGTTTCTATTACATTGCAACCAGGTGAATATGTAATGTATAGTCAGAAAAAACTGAGTGGTTTTGATACCCATACCTCAAGCGGTAAAATGCCCGAAGAGGTGAATTTCTCGATATATCCAAACCCTTTCACATCAGAGTTGAACTTGCAGGGAGAAGAGCTGATGGTTTCATACCAGCTTTATAATATCTCCGGATCTTTGGTAAGGAAAGGGCAGTTATTTAGTAAGGAGAAGTCATTTAACTGGGAGGATTTGCCCAAAGGACATTACCTATTGCGGGTAAAAACTAAAAATCAAACAGTAATTAAAAAGTTGATTAAAAATTAAATAAAAGGCCTTAAGATGAATATAATCTTAAGGCCTTTATTTTATTAGAATTATAGGTACAGATTATTTTCCTTCTGCATTCAATAGAGTCTTAATTGTATAGATAAAAATTCTAAAGTCAAGCTTTAATGAGTATTTACGCATATAAAACAATTCCAACTTCAAGCGTTGCAACATCTCTGTTTTGTTTTCTGCATATCCAAACAATACTTGTCCCAATGAAGTAATTCCGGGCTTAACTTTTAAAAGTTCAATAAAAGCCGGTTCTTTTTTTACCAATTGATCGATGTAAAATTTACGTTCGGGTCGAGGGCCAATTACCGACATTTCATTTTTAAGAACATTTATAAACTGAGGAAACTCGTCAATTCGCCATTTTCTAAGGAAACGACCAAATGGGGTTACACGTTCATCCGTTGAAGAAGAGAGAGCCGGGCCATTTTTTTCGGCATCAGTATACATGGTTCTTAACTTCAGAATCATAAATGGCTGGCCATTTTTTCCAATGCGTTCTTGTTTATAAATAATTGATCCCGGCGAATCCTTTTTAATTTTATATATAATAAATGGTAAAAATGGGGCGATTGATAATATGCCAGCAAATGAAATGCCAATATCAATTCCTCTTTTTATTGCAGTTTTGGTTCTCGACCATACAGGTAAAGAAATTAAGTTTTGCTGCCTCTTTAACGATTCCTCTAACTCAATTTCATAACTATAAGTATACCCAGGTGCGATTTGCATTAGTGTTTCCCTTTCTTTCAACGTTTCCCAAATTACATCTGTACAAAAAACGCGTTACAATACGTTTTATTACAATTTACATCCTTTTTTTCTACTTTAAATGCTGGTGCTTGTTACATTTTTATCTGACTTTTGCTTATGGGTGTTTGATTTGTATCTGTAAATGAGTCAATTGTGGGGTGTTGATGTATTTGTAATACATCATAACTAATTATAAACTTTTTTAACGAATTAGTGATTTAAAGTCGATGGGACATAATTAGAATAAAAGGTTAATTTTGCCAGCATGGAGCGGATTGATTCATTTCGGCACATGGGTATGCGCAAAAGGCTTGTGCAAGAGCTGAGAATAAAAAATATAACAGATGTGAGGGTGCTAAATGCCATTGGTAAAGTTCCCCGACATCTATTTTTAGAAAGTAGTTTTATTAAGTTTGCTTATCAGGATAAAGCTTTTCCAATAGGTGCAGGTCAAACGATTTCACAACCTTATACAGTGGCAATTCAATCACAGTTACTGGAAGTGAATGAGGGAGAAAAAATATTGGAAGTCGGAACAGGGTCAGGTTATCAGGCAGCTGTATTATTAGAGATGGGAGTGAAACTTTTTTCGATTGAACGACAGGGTGAACTTTATCAGCGTTCAACACGTTTGTTGAGAGAATTAGGTTATCAGGGGCGTTTTTTTCTGGGTGATGGGTACGAAGGCATTCCAGCTCAGGCGCCTTTTGATAAAATTATTGTCACGGCCGGTGCCCCTGTTATACCGCGTAATCTATTAGTTCAACTTAGGATTGGAGGTATAATGGTGATTCCATTAGGGGATCAAAAACAGGTGTTGACCCGAATAATCCGTATTGATGAGGACGAGTTTGAACAGGAGCAAATTGAAGAATGTGCTTTTGTGCCAATGCTCAATGGAATTGTTAAGGATAGATGATATATGACGTAGGGATTTATGACATAGGTATTTGTGATTTATGATGGTGCTATTTAGTAATTTTGATGAACTATTAAAATTAAATATCTTGTAACCAAACATCATAATCCCAACATCATCGATCATAAATCCAACATCCACTATGAATAAGCAAGAGCTAAAGGATAGAACAAAAAAGTTTGCTTTAGATGTTATTGGGTTTAGCGAGCATTTACCAGCAACTTTTCTTGGGAAACATATCAAAGGGCAACTCATAAGATGTTCATCATCGGTAGCTGCAAACTACAGGGCTGCATGTCTTGCTCAGTCAAAAGCTGCATACATAGCTAAACTAAGCATAGTAATTGAAGAAGCTGATGAATCAGAGTTTTGGTTAGAACTAATAATTGAAAATGGATTATTGCCAGAAGGCAAAGTGAATATATTATTGAAGGAATCACATGAAATAGCATCAATTTTTATTATTAGTCGAAAAACCCTGATGCAAAAGAAGTAGTGTTCTAACATCATAAATCCAACATTATGGATCATAAATCATCCATCATAAATCAAATATCCAATGAATATTGACATTTTACCAATTAATCCCTGGCAGGAAAATACTTACATTCTGTCGGATGAAACCATGGAGTGTGTAATTATCGACCCGGGCTGTTTATCGCCTGAAGAAAGAGAGTCTGTAGCGAATTTTATAACAGATAAAGGCTATAAACCGGTTCGTTTATTGCAAACCCACATGCACCTTGATCATGTTTTTGGAAGTAAGTTCATTGCCGAAAAATACAATTTAAAGCTGGAAGCTCACAAAGATGATGAATTTTGGGGTGAACAAACTGTGGAGTACGCAGCAAATTTTGGTATGCAGCTCGACTCCAATCCGCCAGCCATCGGCAACTATTTAAATGAAGGTGATGTTGTTTCGTTTGGTAACTCAAGGCTTGAAGTAATTCATGTACCAGGACATTCGCCGGGAGGGATTGTGTTTTATAGCAAAGAAGAGAAAATTGCCATCGTTGGTGATGTATTGTTTAGAGAAAGCATTGGTCGAGCCGATTTGCCGGGAGGAGATTTTGACACTCTGGTTTCGAACATAAAGCAGAAACTTCTGGTGCTCGATGATGATGTAAATGTGTATCCGGGACACGGACCATCTTCCACCATTGGGCATGAGCGCGCTAATAATCCTTTTTTAAGTTAGATACAAAACTCTTTCGTTTCAGATGAAAGAGTTTTTTTATGCCCAACAAAGATGGGCCTCAGATTTATTTGATAATTATTTTCTAATAACCAAGCAAATATCATTTTCTTTTTGGGTTTTTATCACTCAATTTGGATTCATCAAATACATATAAAAAGTAAATCGATAACATAAACACTAAAGCATATGGGAACCGATAAGTTTGTCTCTCGTCACATTGGTCCAAGGGATCATGAGATAGACACTATGCTAAAGAAAATTGGCGCATCAACATTAGATGAGCTCATCGAACAAACAGTACCTTCTGCCATACGTTTGGAAAAACCGCTGAACATTGGTAAAGGATTAACCGAACGTCAGTATTTTAGAAAAATACATGATATTGCCCAGCAGAATAAAGTATACAATACTTATATCGGTATGGGTTATTACGATGTGATTACACCTGCTGTTATTACTCGTAACGTATTGGAAAATCCGGTTTGGTATACTTCTTACACGCCTTACCAGGCTGAGATCTCCCAAGGTCGTTTAGAGGCTTTATTGAATTTCCAGACGGTTGTAACTGAGATGACCGGTATGGAACTGGCCAATGCTTCTTTGCTTGATGAGGCAACGGCTGCTGCCGAAGCAATGATTATGCTTTATAACTCGCGTAGTCGCAAACAAGCCAAGGCTGGTGTTAATGTAATGTTTGCTGACATCAATATGTGGCCTCAAACCAAAGAGGTTCTGATGACTCGTGCTAAACCATTGGGCATCGAACTTCAATTTGGCGACATCCACTCATTCGAATGTAACGACAAGGTGTTTGGTGTGATGGTGCAATATCCAAATTCCAATGGTACAGTTGAGTGTTACAAAGCATTGACCGCGAAAGTACATGCCAGCGATTGTCGTATTGCTGTTGCTGCCGACTTAATGTCATTGGCTTTATTAACGCCTCCTGGAGAATGGGGAGCTGATATTGTTTTCGGAACAACTCAGCGTTTTGGTATTCCAATGGGTTATGGTGGTCCTCACGCTGCATTTTTTGCAACCAAAGAGTCCTTAAAACGTCAGTTGCCGGGGCGTATTATTGGTATCACAAAAGATGTGAATGGTAAACGCGCATTGCGTATGGCGCTTCAAACACGCGAGCAGCACATTAAGCGCGAACGTGCCACTTCCAATATTTGTACGGCACAAGCGCTTTTAGCTACCATGGCTGGATTTTATGCTGTTTATCATGGAGAAGAAGGCATTAAGCGCATTGCAGAACGCATCCATTCTGTAGCTTACCAGATTACACAGGAAGTTGAAAAGTTAGGATATAAACAATTAAATGCCGACTACTTCGATACCATCCGAATTCAATTGCCTGCAGGTGTTAAAGTGGAAGATATTGAGCAGTTAAGTCTTGATTTGGAAATGAACTTCCGCTACTTCGAAAATGGTGAAGTGGGTATTAGTATCGACGAAACAACGAACTTGTTTGACCTGAATTGGATTGTTGAAGTATTTGCCAAAGCAGCAGGCAAAGATGTGCCTGTAATCGGCGACTTTAATGAGGAATTAGCCATCAAGTCAGAATTGGCACGTACTAGTTCTTTCTTAACTCAGGATATCTTTAAAAAATATCGCTCAGAGGCTGAAATGGTGCGTTACATTAAAAAGCTTGAGCGTCGCGATATTTCATTAACGCATTCGATGATTTCATTGGGTTCTTGTACCATGAAACTGAATGCCTCAACAGAAATGTTCCCGTTAAGCTGGATTGAGTTTAATGGTTTACACCCGTTCATCCCGACTAACCAGGCATTGGGTTATCACATGATGATGGATGAACTGCGTAGCGATCTGTCTGAAATTACTGGTTTTGCCGATGTTAGTTTGCAACCTAACTCAGGTGCAGCAGGCGAATATGCCGGTTTAATGGTGATTCAGGCTTATCATGAGAATCGTGGTGAAGGACACCGTGATGTTTCGATAATACCGGCTTCGGCGCATGGAACCAACCCAGCCTCTGCTGTAATGGCTGGCATGAAAGTGGTAGTTGTTAAGTGCGATGAAAAGGGTAACATCGATGTGGAAGACCTACGAGCCAAAGCCGAAGAGCACAAAGACAAGTTGTCGAATTTAATGGTGACTTACCCATCCACACATGGTGTATTCGAAGAGTCAATCATCGAAGTTTGCCAGATTATTCACGATAATGGTGGTCAGGTATACATGGACGGTGCTAATATGAATGCGCAGGTTGGTTTAACCAGCCCTGGACACATTGGCGCCGATGTTTGTCACCTTAACCTGCATAAAACATTTGCTATTCCTCACGGCGGTGGTGGTCCTGGTGTTGGACCAATTGGTGTAGCGAAGCACTTGGTAGAGTTTTTACCAAAACACTCTGTTATTGACAATGGACGTACTGGTATTACAGCTGTATCTGCTGCTCCATGGGGTAGCGCAAGTGTATTGCCAATCACTTATGGTTACATTAAAATGTTGGGTGGCGAAGGCTTGACCCAGTCAACCAAAATGGCCATATTAAATGCCAACTACATGGCTTCTCACCTGAAAGATGATTATGGTATTCTTTACACAGGTAAAAATGGTCGTGTGGCGCATGAGATGATTTTGGAATGCCGTCACTTCAAAGCTGATTCAGGCATTACCGAAACTGACATTGCCAAGCGTTTGATGGATTACGGTTTCCATGCACCAACCTTGTCATTCCCTGTTTATGGTACATTAATGGTTGAGCCAACAGAGAGTGAATCACTGCAGGAATTGGATCGTTTTATCGCTGCGATGAAATCGATATATGCTGAGATCAAAGAGGTGGAAAATGGTACAGCCGATAAAGAGGATAACGTATTGAAAAATGCACCTCACCCGGCTTATAAAGTTGTATCGGATGAGTGGAATCACTCTTACGGACGTGAAAAAGCGGCTTATCCATTGGCCTTTATTCGTGAGAACAAGTTCTGGATTGATGTAGCTCGCGTTGATGATGCTTATGGTGACAGAAATCTGGTTTGTGCTTGTGAACCAATTGAAAGTTACATGGAAGAATAAGAAACTTCTAACTATATAATAAAGCCTGGTAATTCATTTTGAGTTACCAGGTTTTTTTATGCTTAAATCGGGAAACCTTTAACTAAACCAAGCGTACCAATAGCCATAATAATCTAAAAAAAGGATAATGAGAAGAGTTTATTTTCTTTTACTGGCACTGATCCCTTTGCAGCTGATGGCGCAGGAGATGCCTGTTGTTGCCAGTGCAAATAAGACATTTGAAAACATCACAAGTATTGCTGTTCATGGCGAGTTTTGTAAAGTTGATGTTAGCAATGGCGAGCAGGTAAGTTTAGTAGCCGAATTAAAAGCAGCGAAAGATTTAGAAGGCTACGCGATTGATACTCAGGAAGCCGCAGGTGTGCTGACCATTAAGGTTCTGAAACCTGAATCGGGATGGACTTCTCATACCGGATTCGTCAATATTAAGGTGCCTCAGGGTGTTAAGTTAAATATTCAAACAACATCGGGATATATCAACCTAAGTAATATAAATGGTGCTGAAATGTTGGCTCAATCGAAATCGGGTAAAATTTCAGCTGACAACCTAAATGGAACAATTACTTTAAGATCGAAGTCGGCTTCAATTAAAGCCAACAATATTACTGGCATACTAAATATGAAGTCCAAGGGAGGATCACAGGTAGTGCGTCAGATAAAAGGAGATGTTTCGTTGTACACAAGTGGAGGCGAAATGATTGTTGAAAACATTGATGGAAGCCTGAAAACAGAATCGACCGATGGAGCTCAATCCATTAAAGAAATAAACGGCGATGTTTATTTAAAGACCAAATCAGGTGCGATGAAGTTGTCCAATGCCAAAGGAAATATAGGCTCCCTTTCTGTGTCGGGTACATTAAACTTGTTTGATGTAGAGGGAATTCTACAATTGGTGGCTACCAAAGGTTCTATCATTGGTAATCGGGTGAAGCTTACAGAATCTTCAAACTTACAGACTACAGAAGGTAAAATTAAGTTGAAGTTCCTGAATCCAAAGGAAGAGCTGAAGTTTATATGTGAATCGGAACACGCTTATATTATTGCCTACGGTAAATCGAAAAAGAAAAAGCTGAAAATGGGTGAGGGGCCAATCGTGGTGACGACCATTAGCACAACAGGCGCACAAAATTTTAATAAGTAATTTGTTACAACATATCAAATAAAGAAAACAGGCGTTTCTGCTATAGCAGAAACGCCTGTTTTCTTTATTAACCCCTTTGACCGATAAATAGGCTATCTCGCCTTAAATTCAGGAGAGAAAAAGTCGCACCCAGAGGCAAGTTTTTGGGAATTTAATTGGTTAAAAGCTCTTTATTTGAGGGCTTTTGTTATTTAAAGACTTTTTAATCTTATTTAGTTTTCCCTCTTCCCTTTAATGTAAATATCATGTAACTTGTATTTCTCAACCCGACCTTACATAAAATGTAAAGGGATTGTTATGGGTTTAAGGTATTTACGAATCAAAAAAAGTCATCGGTTATTAAAGCAGACTGATGCCGTTAAAACACCACAGCGTCGTTCGTTTCTAAAAGCCATAGGAGTAGGTGTTTTAGCTTGGAATCCAATCGTTGAATCTTTATTTGCTTTATCGCAACGCCCCTTTAAATTACTTGGTAATAGAAAGCACCTGGTAGTTTATCGAAACGGACAAATAGCATGGGAGATAAGTCCGGATATTTTTGAAGCTGGTTACCGTATCAGTGTTAAAAAGCAAAAGCAGGATTATTTGATAAAGGCTAAAAACCTTCGCTTTCATCATACACAATTGTCATTTAATCTGGAAGCCCGAATTTATCTGGATAAGGGTGAGTGGCGTTTGAATTTGCAGATACCCCAATTAAAGATCAGGCAGGAAATTGATTTTATTGCCTGGCTCGACGGTACAAAAAAATTTAAAGGAACTGCTCGTCCATGCACAATTGCTGATTCGTCTGGTACAAAAATTACTCTTCAGGATAGAGCCGAATGTCAGTTAAATGCTCAATGGGAACTGTCAATATACGGGCGTAAGTCTATTCGTTTGGATAATACTTCAGGAAGCTATATGACGAGTAGCCTGCTTATATCTCCTACTTTTTTAAATACCCAGTTTTTAAGGCCTGCAAAAGAATCACATACTTATATAAGTTTTAAATCATTTGAGGAATGGCACCAATTTGTCAATAAGCATTTGCCTGCTCATCCTTTGACTGATAACACAGAGAATATGCCGGATTTAAAAATGCGGCTTTCTTCTGACATTCTTTACTGGACCATCGATACGCATGGAAATATAAAATATCCTTTGGGTGATTATCAAAAGCCTTTTAGCCAATCGTTTTTGTTTACCGAATACAGCTATAATCAAGTCCCCAAAGTATACTTGTCGGCCAGTATCGATGATTCCTGGATACCAACAGATCTGGGCGCTTTTAAGCTTGTAAAGAACACCGGGAAACCCGACTATGAATATGAGGGAGATCTGAATGGTCGATTAAAAGAAACTTTTCAAACCGGTTTCAATGCATTTAAGCCCATTGTTGAAGGAGGTATTGGCCTAATGGCCGTTCCTGATAATGTGAGTGAATTATCAATTCAGGATCAGGAACCGGTAAAACGTAAAAAAGCGAATCAAAATGAATTGACCATTGCTCAGGACAAGGTCTTGTATCGACCTAAAAAAGCATTGAAATTCAGAATTCTTCGACCCGAAGATTTGTTAACCCTTGAGTTTGAGTTGCACAACTTCACCTTAAGGCAGCAAGGTACGGTAGCCTTTGCCGAACTGACCAATACCAAGAAGAAAGGATTAGTCATTGTTTCTTTTAATACCCAACATACGCTTGAAGAAGCTTATTACGAAACCAATAAAATACCGGGAATAAGTAGCTCGGATGAGGTAACTTTACCGGCCAGGCACCTGCGCGCCAAAAAGAGTCGTTTAGTTTATGAGTTGCCTGCAGAGAGCAAGGGAATTCCGTTAACCATTGAATCTTTACTCAACTGGAGTCACCTGAAATTACGTGTTAATCCAAGGGCCTGGATTAAACTACCTCAATTGAAAAAGCGGGCCGATAAGAGTTTTAAGGCACCGTCAAAGGTGATAACTTCTTCTACCAATAGAAAATACCTGGAAAAGGATTCCAAGGAATTTGCCATCCGACTTTATAGCCGTTCCAATGGTAGAAACAATCAGCAAAACCTTTACCAGGAGAATAACCTGAATCAGCTTTTACCTAAAGATCGAAAGCAAACCATTCGTTCCGACTTTAGTGTGTTCGCTATTAAAAATGTTAACCTCAATGTTGGGCCAATACCAACAACAGATACCTCCATTGAAGCACCGGCATTAATGTATATTTCACCTAACCAGCTGGGTGGTTTTACGCATAGTCGTCGATTGAATTTAAAAGAACATCAGGAAAAGCAAGTGACTTTAAAAAAGGCTGTGGGTAATTTTCAGCTAAGTGCCGATAATTTATCAACAACAAAAGGAAAAGTTGCTGAGCTGTGGCACACCATCCTGGGAACAGCGCTTAAAGGAGGTAAAGTTACACGTCAATTATCAGCGTTTAAAACCATTCGGGCTTTATGGGCTCACGAAGCAAATGTTGATTACAAACAATTGCCGCCTTTGGGTGAGCCTTTTATGGCTTCTTTAGATGCCAACGACCGACATGTTTTGGTACATACCACCTCCAACTATTCCATAAAAGCTTATTATCCCAAACCAGTGGTAGTTAATAATCTGATGTTGTCTTCCCTGGGAGCATACCTCGATTGGCAGGCTTATTTTGATGTGCCTTCACCGGCCGATAATGAATTAAACATCATAGAATGGGAACACCTGGCAACATTGGGCCGCGATCATTATGTGAAAGTGGTGCGCGAAGGCTATTTATTTCCTTTTGGTCATAGGGCAGCATTGGTTAAAGTTACTGAGCGGAAATTCCATAAACCCAGCAAATCGGCAGTCAATCGTCAGCGTATGTATGTGGTGGTGCTGGAGAAGGAGGTAGATTATCAGCGTAATAATCCGGATAATGCCTTTATTCCTTTTGCTTTTGAGCAAGTAAAAATAATGACGACACAAACGCCAAACATTGACAATCCCCTGGAAGAGCCGATTATTAATGTGCCATCAGGAGGAAATACGTTGAAACGATTGACCTTGGGAGGGCAACAAAAACGCTTCAGTGAATCAGGTAATACTTCGTATAATTTTTATATCAATGTTAACGGTAAAGGTTATCCTTTTGATCTGATACTGACAGATAAGGAAGGGCAGGAACACGCCTTGCAGATGCCTTTGGTATTTCTGGAGAATCGGGTAGCGCGTGAGAGTAATTTGGTGCAACAACTCATTACGAAATACAACCCCAATGTACTTTACAATAAAATGGGCATGAACGAACAGGACATTGCCTATGCCGAAAGTATGGTGGACGGAGATACTGCATTCGAAACGCAATCTCTTCAGTTTGGTGCTGAGTTATACCCGGCAAAAGGAGCAGCCGATATCAAATTTCATCCCATTGTACAAGAGGCAGAAGTGTTTATCAAGCAACTTAACGAAATGATCGGTGTACGTGAGATCACCCGTATACAGTTGGAAGACGATAATAACGAAGGCAGCGTATTTGCAAAGGTGAACGATGCAGTGGTTGATTTCTCAAACGGATCGGATAAGGCAGGCGGATTTTTATCGCCTAACATGAGCATTACAGCTTTGAGTAAATTACAAGGGCCATTGGGGGGGAAGATGTCGGATAACAAAGATTTAAAGTTCAATCCCGATGATTTTTTTAAGGCACTGGAAGCTTTTCCTGTTGCTAAAATATTCGGGGTTATTAAAATCTTTGATCTGCTTTTGGGAGATATGAATCTGGGTGGAGCCTTTGATGGCATTAAGAATGCAGCCGCTCAGATTAAGAATGATATCGATGAACTTAAAACAGAAATTCTTTACCTGGAAAATCAAGCTAAAGAACTGCAGGAAGATCTGACTGATCCGATAAATGCGTTAAAACAAACCATCAAAGATAAAACGCAGGAATTACTTGACACTTTGAACGGAAACATTCCTAAAATCCCCAACTTTAAAACTTATGTAACCACCGAGGCTTTTTATGCCGAATACAAATGGCAACCCGAATTTAAATCGAATCCCATCAAGGTAATCGAGGATGTATTGCATGTTCGGGTGGATGATCCGCAAAAAGCATTAAGTATTACCACGTCCATCGAAAAACCATTTGAAGCTGGTAAAGAGGCTACCTTTGCCGGTGTAGCGCGATTCGAAAAGTTTGGCATCGACCTGGTGCCTTTATTGGCGGTTAACTTTAATTACATGGAGTTTAAAACCGGCAATGCTCAAAAAACAAATGTAAAGGTCGATATTGATGCCGAGAATCCAATTGAATTTAAGGGCGCTTTGAGTTTTGTTAATAACCTGCAAAGCATTATCCCCAATACCGGGTTTTCTGATGACGGTCCCTATATTAAGTTGCAACCAACGCAGGTAACCGCGGGCTTTTCCATTGGAATTCCCAATGTAGAGGTGGGCATTTGCATGATTAGCAACATCAGTTTAGGGGCTCATGTAACCTTGCCTTTTACCGGGGCTCCATTGGAGATGGGCTTTAATTTCTGTAAGCGCGAAAATCCATTTATGCTGACGATTTCATGTTTTGGCGGCGGTGGTTATTTTATGATGATCACTACTCTCAAAGGTTTGAAATCCATCGAGGCTGCCTTCGAATTTGGCGCCGCTATGTCGCTTAATGTGGGAGTGGCTTCCGGTGGTGTATCGGTTATGGGCGGAATCTATTACAAATTTGAATTGATTGAAAAAGCACTGCCAACACCCGATGGCGAGATTATCGAAGAGCTTGGCTCATCTACCATAACCGGCTACCTGCGCATCAACGGTCATCTGTCAATACTGGGTATTATCTCCTTGTCGATGGAGTTTTACCTGGCTTTTATTGCTGTATTCGCCGATGGCAAGGTGCAAAAACTCGAAGGTGTGGCTACCATAAAAGTTAAGGTAGAGGTGCTGTTCTTTAGCAAAACGGTGAAAGTGACGGTGCGCCGTGAACTGAAAGGAGCCGATGCTGATCCGAAATTTATTGAAATGATTGATGAAGACGACTGGCAGGAATACTGTATGGCTTTTGCCGGTTAATAACCCTGGAAATTCATTGCTATGGAAATAATACTAACCACCTTACCGCATCAGCGCGATTTGGAAAATAATTTACTGAAGCTATCGGTTTTTGTTTCGGTTAAGTTGAATACACCCAACGATACCACCTTAAGTAACTTTCCGGATATATTGAATTGGCCCGAAAAAGTACTCAATGCCAATTTTGTGTTTAGCCTTGGTGATGGCACTATTGTAGAAGCACAAATGGATCAGTCACTGCTTCGACCCGATTTGTACCAACGTATTATGCATCCCGATGTTAAGGTGGATGATTTTAAGGATGATGAGGAATTGTTACAAAAACGAATCTACTCTTTCCCGGTGAAGCATGTTCAGGACTTTATCTTTAAAACGGTGAAAGAGGAGGTGTTGGTCAATCCGTCACGAAAAATAAAACCTGAGCGTTTTGTGAATGAGCTAGAGTTGGGTGCCATCAGTCAATATAAATTGCAAGACGATGAGATAAAGCGCGTTTCAGAAAAGCGAAAAAAAACGGTGACCAAACGATCACTCATGATTCGCCAGCAGGATGAAGACCTGAAAATCCGTCAATCAGTAAAGGATAATCGTTTTAAGCGTTTTGAAAAGAACATGAATCCCAAGAGTGATTTTGCTGAACTACGGCAGTTTCACAAGGTGGATAAAGCTTTTAAAACAACGCCTAAACTACAATTGGAGAAGCCACGTTTTGAGTTTCATGACATCATGGCCAGCATCAATAGTTATCCGCAAATCATGCGGCAAATGGGATTTGTCCTGGATTTCACCATTGCTAATCCATTCGACTGGCCCGATAAAGGTAGCATTCGCATTGTACCTCAGGACCTCGATATCAGTGATGATTATACCTTGTCAATTCCATCCACTGCCTATGAACTGAGCGAAGAGGGTTTCTTTACACGCGATCAGGGTAATTCATTGTTTAAGCAGGGCTTTGTAAAGATTAACTCCAACTCCTTTGAGGTGGTGCAAATTGATGCCGACGGTGCCGCTCTGAAAACCAATAATATGGCAGAGAGCAAGGTGCAGGAAATCGCCCGTTTTTATGAAGTAAAAGATGAGATTGCCCGAAGCAAAGTGGTGCGAACTGAAATATTGGATGAGGTGGAACCACCACAGGAGGAGGGGCTTCCGTATATGCGATCGGCCGGTATTGCCATTACGAAAAACGGCATGGCCGAACATTTGTTTAAGCGTATTCAACGCAGTGTGGAGTTGAAGAATGAATTTAATGCTCAGAAGGTAAAGTCCATTGATTCGAAGGCCTTAAAGATAAAGAAGAATACCCCTTTTCAGCTAAAGACATTTAAAGCCAAACAACCTGTCAAAGCTTTGTATTCGGATGATGTGGTGCAGGGCTATCGCATGGATATTGCTTACGAAGAGGCACCCGATACCTGGTATTCGTTGCATTGGCGACAGGATGCTTACCAATGGTTCGACGAAAGCAATACGGCACATCCGCTTGAAAACATTGTACCCGATGAGGGATTTATCCAGCTGGGACTAACTGAAGATCCCGATAATCCGGATGATGTATTTGTATCCGAAACCATTGCCCGCTGGGAAGGATGGAGTCTGTCGGTGCGTAAGCCCGGTTATGCCATCAATGAGTCGGACGACTATGAATTGAAAGATGGAGAGACCGAGAAAAAGGATTTTGTGCATCAGTCAAAATCATTGGAAGCAAAGAAATATGCTTATGACAGCGAGCTGGATTTTCGTATTCATGCCGAATCAAAAAGTGTAGCCGGCACCTTGCCACGTCTGCGCTTCGGTAAAGCATACCGATTGCGTATTCGCACGGTCGACCTGGCAGGAAACAGCGTTGCACATACTTTTATCACCAGTGATAAAAACAGCTCAGAGCGTGGTGGTATAAAATATCTGCGTTTCGAACCATTGGCCAGCCCCATCGTATTAGTGGGAAATAAACTAAAGGATGGCGAATTTTTGGAGAGCATGGTGATACGCTCTAATTTTAACCAGTCGGTAAGCGAGTATGAGGCCGCCCATTCAATGGGTAATCAGGTGGATCATCACTCGTTGAGGTATTTACTGCCGCCTAAAAATAGTCAGTTGATGGCCGAATGCCATGGTAAGTTTGATAAGGCTTTTGGTGACCCGGTTAAAGCCAAAGAGATTTACCAGATCATTACCAGTCACGAGGGCCTCTACCAGCAAGATGAGAAGAATAAAGAAAAGGTATACCAGGAATCGGAGGTGGAGATAATTTATCTGCCCGACCCGATGGCGGCTGGGGTCGCTTTGTTTCTGGCTGATGATTTTGAAAATACCCATACCCAAACCTTCGAACCACGTTTGTTTAGTTTCTTTTCAAAAGATGAAATAAAAGCGGAAAATACCGATGCGCTTGATATTCCTGGAGATTGGTACAAAGCCGGATTTATCCGTATCCGCCTGGAAGAAGGAGATTATAATACCGAGTGGAAACCGTCAGCCAGGCAGCTCACCTGGTACCTTCCGAAAGGCATTCGTACCCGTATTCGTTTTAGCACTTTCTGGCGCGAGCAGGATTTGAAAGATTTGTCGGCTATCTGGCAAATGATTAAAAACGAAGCGGAAGGGGATTTAAAAGAAGCACGCGAACTGGCTTTTTCGGGACAACACTGGATGGTGAGTCCTTCGCGCGAGATAGAATTGGTGCATGCCTTGCAACAGCCACTGGATGCGCCGGTAATGGAAGATTTGTTACCCAATCGGCAGTTTGCACAAACACATGCGGATATCAACATTCGCTTTGATATCCATGGCGAAAGCACTGAAAAGGTTGAGGTGCAGGCACGATGGAAGGAAAAGTGGGACGATGGCATATCTGTTAGTATCAAAGAGAAACAAGGACGTAACAGCATTCCGGATTTATTGATTAATTACCATGATGATGTGGTAACACGCGGTACTATTCCTGAGCCGGAGCAGTTGAAGCTCGCACCGGTGGATAATATTAAACAGCCGCAGATGAAACGCTTCAATATGCGAAGTCAGGGCGCATTCGAAGCTGAGCCTCAACCAAAGGCACGACGCTTAAATATCGATTATCAGCGCGATAACAAAGCTTATCAGTTACATCGCTCAGCTCGACAGAGATCTGTTGATAGTCTGGTAAATAGGGTGCGTTTTGATGTGGAGGCTTATCGCTTTAATTTTGTAAAGCGAGTGAACCTGCGCATGCAGCCGCTAAAGCATCAGTTTGGTGATACACGCCATCGATGGGTCGATTACCGTTTGTTGGCTGCCTCGCGTTACAATGAGTATTTCGATAAGATATTGGCGGCCAATCCGGAACTAAAAACAAGCCGACTGAGTGAGTGGACTGAGCAGGTTAATATACCCAGTTCGGCCCGGCCCAAAGCACCGGAGATTGATTACATTATTCCAACTTTTGAATGGCGGAAAACACAGAATGCAACAGCTATTCGCCATCAGCGCCTGGGAGGAGGAATGCGTATTTTTATTAAACGACCGTGGTTTTCATCGGGCGATGATGAGATGTTGGGCGTGGTATTACCTCATAACAAAAGTCAGTTAAGTAGTTTTGTGAGTCAGTCGCCCGGGTATAATCCCGACTATACCAACTGGGGCATTGATCCGCTGCTTTATTCGGTACAGCCACCTGCTTATTCACCCAAGGTGGATGATTTCTTTATGAATCCGGTGATTGACCATGATCTGTCATATCCGGATAAGTCAACACGTGCCAAGGTGGTGGCCTACCCGGTGCAGTTCGATGAGGAGCGGCAGCTTTGGTATGCCGATATGCGTTTGGATGCCCAAAATATGTATTTCCCCTTTGTGAAGTTGGTATTGGCACGTTATCAGCCCTATTCGGTGCGTACTGATAAGGAGGATGTATGTCTGTCGCCGGTTGTTGCTGCGAACTTTACACAGTTGATGCCCGAACGCCAAACAACAGTCAGGTTTAAAAAGGAAGGCGCCCATTCGAAATTTAATATTACTGTTGAAGGACCTATCTATAACGAGAAGTACGCCAGGTATGGTAACTATAATTTTGTGAAGATTAGTTTCCAGGATACCAAAAATTCACGGCCTATTTATGGAATGGTAAGTGATGGTGATACAGACAAGGACTTAAAGGAAGAAACATTAGTGATTCGCCTTTCAACCAAACACGTTACAAATAATCGATATCGTGTGTCGCATGAGTTTAAGTTGCCGGCCAGATATAAAAAAGAGGCTTACCAAATTGTGATTGAAGAGTATGAACGTGGCCCAAACCGAATGGCTGGCTTACCCAATGCATACAAAGACCGGCTGGAGCAGTCGGAACAAACCGATCGTTTGATATATGCTGATGTTTTTAATATTAACGAGCCACAAATGACTATATCAGGTTAGCCATTTTGTGTAATTGAGAACGTAACAGGAATTATCGGGAATATTTCCTTTATCATCCTTCCAAGGTTTTAATTGCTGCGGATGATGTAGGTGAAGGATCGTATCTGAAATAGTAAGTTGCTAATACAGATACGATCCTTGCTGTAATCTATACATTGAATTTTACTTTAGTATCTAAAATTGAAATTCCGCGCTATAAAGGACAGGCGGTGTATTTTTGGGCAGAATATCTTGAGCCTAATACTTTTATCTTGCTACTTGATACTTTTCTGGTTTGTTCAGATTAAGTATATTGAATTCTGAAATAATCGTTCGCGATAAGAAGTAGTATAATTATCTCTTTTAATCGATTAAACCTAATGATATGATAAAGGAAAAATTCAAAGAAATAAGATCGTTCTGTGAACAAAATGCATGTTCTAAAGAGTTTGATAAATACGCCAAATATTTTAAAGGTGATTTTGATGGTTACGGTATTCAACAAAAGGTTTTCGAGAAACAAAGAGATGCTTGGATTAAGCAGTGGGAAGATGAAATGACATTGGAGGATTACCTCGACCTTGGAGATTTGATTTATCGGGAAGGCCGCTTTGAAGAGAAATCGCTTGTGATTGCATTTATAAATTCAAAGCGTAAAATGTATTCAAAAGAAACATTTAAGCGAATAGCCAATTGGTTTGAAACAGGTATTGATAATTGGGCAAGCACAGATGTTTTGTGCATGCTGGTGTTATCAAGTTTCTTAAAAGATAAGGTCATTGGTTTGAAGGAGCTAATGATTTGGAATGATTCATCGTCAGAATGGCAAAGGCGTGCTGTTCCGGTAACTTTGGCCGAGCTGTTAAAGAGTGATCTTGATGCAGAGGAGGCTTTAAGCACGATTGAACCATTAATGTTGGATGAATCGGAATATGTACAAAAAGGTATTGGTACTTTGTTAAGGAATTTATGGAAAAAATATCCTGAATTAATTGAAGTCTTTTTATTGAAATGGAAAGATCAGTGCGCACGTATTATCATACAATATGCGACAGAAAAAATGGATAAAGAATACCGAAAGAAGTTCAGAAAAAAGAAATAGCTGTTTAAAAAACTGGCATTAAGATTTTGATGATTAATGCCAGTTTTTTTATTGGGATTCTCAGTGGGTTTAAAGGCTATCTGGTTGATATTGAACTTTTGATGCAGCTTCGTGTTTTGCTTTAAAGAATGGTTTTTCTTAATTGCAAATGACGATAAATATGGGAAAGAAAGTTGTATTGATAACTGGTACAAATAGTGGTTTCGGTTATTTAACCACCAAAAGTTGTGCCGCCAAAGGTTATACAGTTTATGCCACAATTAGGGATATAAATGGCCGAAATGCGGAAAAAGCGAAAGAATTGTCTGCTGTAGACAATATCAATGTAGTGGAACTGGATGTAACCGATGAAGAAGGTGTTAAGCAAGTGGTCAACAGTCTTATAAGTCAGGAAGGCCAGTTGGATGTTGTGGTTAATAATGCCGGTTTCTATGGCGGTGGTATAGCTGAGACATATACAGCCGACGATATTGAGAAGATGTTTGATGTGAATGTTAAAGGTGTTTGGCGGGTTGCGAAAGCTAGTTTGCCCCAAATGCGAAAACAGGGAGAAGGATTGATTGTCAATATTTCAAGTGGTTTGGGGCGTTTTTCAGCTCCATTTATGACGGTTTACAATGGATCTAAGTTTGCCGTGGAAGGCCTGATCGAAGGTCTGCATTATGAAGTACGGCCCCTGGGGGTTGATGTGGTGTTGATACAACCCGGGGCTTTTCCAACCGAGATTTTTGGCAAAGTGGCCTCTGGTTCTGATCAGAGTGTAGCTTCGGAATATGGTGATCTGGCTAATATTCCGCAACAGGTTGGTGAAGGAATGGGGCAGATGTTTGAGGCAGTAAAGCCCAACCCGCAAATGGTGGCTGATGCTGTGCTGAATTTAATAGATCGTCCAAAATCGCAACGCCCGCTACGAACGGTGGTTGATCCAATGACAGGTGAATTTATTGAGAAAGCCAATAAACAAGTGGCTGAGCAATATGCCGGATTTTTGACAGCTTTTGGTATGAAGGACTTGTTAACCTGAGTTCTAAAATTTAGTGTCGGACTCAGGTTATTAACTTAAGCCCATTAGTTAAGTATCCGAAATAACCCATTATACGAAAAGTATAGTGGGTTATTTGTTTTAAAAGCTTAAGACGAACTAATATCGAAGGAATACGAAAGTGAAATGAAGAATCGTAGTAAACTGAACAAGTACAAAAATAAGCGAACATTTATACCCCCATTTCCACAGTTGTATCTGAATTATAGCAAGCTTAATTTCATACCTTGACATCAGTAATGCAAACATCAAATTCAAGATTATGAAGAAAATTAGCTTGGTATTATTATTTACGGCCTTTCATTTACTTTCCTTTTCGCAGGCCATTTATGAAGATGAAAGATACGTACCGGAAACTGATCCTTTAGTATTGGAAAAAGTTAAGGAGTGGCAAAACTTAAAGTTTGGTCTTTTAATGCACTGGGGATCATACAGCCAGTGGGGTATCGTGGAGTCATGGTCCTTATGTCCCGAGGAATATGGATGGTGCCGACGTACCAAAGGTGAGAACCCGGATAATTATTTTGCCTACAAACAAGAATATGAAGGATTGATAAAAACATTCAATCCCAAAAACTTTAATCCTGACAAATGGGCCAAGGCAGCCGAGAAGGCTGGCATGAAGTACGTTGTTTTCACCACCAAACATCACGATGGGTTCTGTATGTTTGACAGCAAGTATACCGATTATAAAATCACAGGCGATGATTGCCCGTTTTCAAAGAACCCCAAAAGCAATGTTACCAAAGAAATTTTTGATGCCTTTAGAGCTAAAGGTATGTGGGCAGGGGCATATTTTTCTAAACCCGACTGGCATGTGGAAAGTTACTGGGATCCTAAATATCCACCGCGCGACCGTAATGTAAACTACGAACCGGAAGCAAACCCGGAAAGGTGGCAGGAGTATGTTGATTTCACACATAATCAAATGCTGGAGTTGGTTTCGGATTATGGAAAAGTAGATATTATGTGGCTCGATGGTGGTTGGGTAGCAAAAACGCCAAAGAATCAGATCACTAGTTGGTACGATGCCCAACTTAAAAACAATGACAATGGATATCTTAAGCATCGAATCGTTAACCAGGATATTAAGATTGATGATTTAGTTGAGAAAATGCGCAAGAAGCAACCGGGCTTAATTGTTGTAGATAGGGCTGTGCATGGCAAGAATCAGAACTACTTGACACCGGAAAATAGGGTACCTGAGAAAGAATTGCCTTATCCATGGGAATCGTGTATTATTTCAGGCGGTGGTTGGTCACATACCAAAAATGCAAGGTACATGAGTGGTCGCGAGGGTGTTCAAATGTTGGTTGACATTGTTGCAAAAGGAGGAAACCTGTTATTAAATATTGCACCCACACCCGAAGGTGAATGGCAGCAAGGTGCTTACGATTTGCTAAAGGAGTATGCCAATTGGATGGATGTAAATAGCGAAGGTATTTACAATAGTAAAGCAATGGCTCCTTATAAAGAAGATAATATTTGCATGACGCAACAGACGAATGGCAATGCTTATTTTTTCTATATGTGTGATAAAGGTGAGCAATCAATGCCTTCTGAAATAACAGTGACTTCACATCAGCCGGCCAAGGGAGCAGTAGTGAAATTATTAGGTTATAACAAGCCATTAAAATGGAAGAAAGTTGATGACGGATTTAAAGTTGTTCTACCAAAATCACTAAGAAATAATCCTCCATGTCAGTATGTTTGGACAATTAAGGTATCTGCTTTGAAATAGATAGCAGGCATCATTTATTACTGCAGGAAAAGTAAATAATTTTCTTTTAGCAGCTTCAATATTAAGTTATGAGGCTGCTTTTTTATTGGTAATTTTAGCTTATTTAAACGAACTTATACCTAAAAATTACCATATGGATTTACAGAAAAACAAAACCAATGCCATTGCTTTTTATCAAATGGCTTACGAAGGTCAGCCGGCTGAAGCTGTTAAATTATATGTTGGTGAGCAATACATACAACATAATCCGGGCGTGGCCGATGGAACAAAAGGGTTTATTGAGTACTTTGAGCGAATGCAGCGCGAATACCCCAATAAATCAATTGAATTTGTACGTTGTATTGCCGAAGGTGAATTAGTGGCATTGCACACCCACCAGGTATGGCCGGGTAATGATGAGTATGTTACCATGGATTTCTTCCGTTTTGATAACAATGGTAAGATCGTTGAACATTGGGACGCCATACAGCAAATACCGGATAACATCCCTCATGAAAATGGAATGTATTAAACTCTTTTGAGGTAATTAATCAGGTATTCTACTGTGTTACAAACAAGGTTAATTGCAATAATCAGTTTCACGCCAAGTACGCCAAGATTCAAAACCTGACTTTTGCGTCTTTGCGCAAAATACTTTGCGAACTTTGCGAGAAATTAAAAACATCTTAACTTTCAATGCACTATAAGCAAATACATAAACTGAGTAGTTACGCATATTTCACTGCAATAGCTATTTATTACACTGGCAGTCAGGTATTTTGTGTTTTGTAGGTCTTGCCGTAGTTGGTATCAGGGTGTCTGACCTTATCGTATCAGGGTGTCTGACCTTACCGTATCAGGGTGTCTGACCTTACCGTATCAGGGTGTCTGACCCTACCGTATCAGAGTGTCTGACCCTATCGTATCAGAGTGTCTGATCCTATCGAATCAAGGTGTTGGGACTTACTGAATCAAAGTGTTGGAACCTTATTGTATCAGAGTGTCTGATAATATTTAGTTATTTGGAGTATTTAATCATAAAGCTAATAGCAATCACATTTTTTACCAGACGATTAATACAAAGACACAAAGTAGAATACCTGATATGAATGGCATATTTTAGCATTCTTTTTGTGTCTTGGTTACTTCGAGTATTTTAAAAAAGCTAACTGTCCTTAATAATTAAAACTACTGCCACCTAAAAACTCACGTATGATTGAGGTTGGAGGTATTTCGATTGGTTGAATCGGTTTAAAGTAACTGAAAAAGTTCAACAAGCGTCTGGCTTCGGCATACTCGGGCTGGTTAGGTTGAACCTCCAGTAGTATGGGTTCGGCCTGTTGTTTGAGTACCGACAGTTCATAAAGTAAAGCCGTATTAAACATCACATCAGCTTCTTCCTGGTATGGAAAGATGTGCGCATCTTCGCCGCGTCGTACACTTGGCCATCGCGAAATGGTATCCTGGGCCGAATAATTGCGATATTTGTAGTCGCGCACAATGCGACGGATCAATCGGTTATCGGTAGTATGAATCAGGTTATGATTATCAATATTCACTGAGGTTAAGGCCGAAACGTAAATTTTAAATTTCGAATGATCTGGTATAAGGTGCGTTAGTTCCGGATTTAACCCATGGATGCCTTCTACAATCAGAATATTGTCTTCATTCATTTTTAATTTCTCACCATCGAGGTAACGCTGACCCGTTTCGAAATTAAACTTGGGTATTTCAACTTCTTTACCTGCCAAAAGGCTAAGCAATTGCTCGTTGAAGAGTTTTACATCTAAGGCATTAAGTGCTTCGAAGTCATAATCGCCATTTTCATCCAGTGGTGTGTTTTCACGATTAACAAAGAAATTATCCAGCGAAAGGTTAAGAGGCTTCATACCGGCTACCATCAATTGAATGGCTAATCGTTTACCAAAGGTGGTTTTACCACTCGACGAAGGTCCGCTTATTAACACCAGTTTGACCGATTTCTTTTGTGCATCAATCATATCGGCTATGTGACCGATCTTTTTCTCGTGCAAGGCCTCCGAGATTTTAATCAATGTTTCGGCTTTACCATTTGTACACGATTCATTAATATCGGCCAGGTTACGAACGTTTAGAACTTTATTCCATTCGGCAAATTCCTGAAAGATATCGAACATCTTATTTTGCACAACAATGTCTTCCAGTTCAGCAGGCTGATTGCGCTTGGGGATTTGCAGCAACATACCATTGTAGTATTTGATAAGGTCGAATACTTTTAGGTAGCCGGTTGAAGGCACCAGATAACCGTAGTACAAGCCAATGTGTTTTTCCAGCTGATGATACGAGGTGTAAAGCTGACCGCGGTGACGAATTAAGGCTGTTTTATCTTTCTGATTTTGCTCTTCAAAGCGTTGTATTACGTCTTCTGATTCTTCTTGCCGGCGCAAAAATGGCGTATCAGAAGCTATAATTTCCTTCATCCTGTTTTGGATCGCCTGCACATCTTCCATGGTCAAGTCTTCTCCTTCAACCGAACAGTAGGTACCCTTCGAAACAGAATGTTCAATTCGTAATCGGGCATTAGGATATAATTCGTTTACTGCCTTGTAAAGCACCAATGATAAACTGCGGATGTACATACGCATACCATCAGGACGCGTAATATCAATAAATTCAATGGTTTTAGGATGATATACTTCGTAGGATAATTCGCGAAGTTTATTATTGACATAAGCACCTAAAATTGGCGTTTTTAATTTTATACCAAGGTCTTTGGCAATTTCTTCCAGTGTTGTACCAACCTTATAACAGTTAACTTTATTGTTATTGAGGCATCGTATATGTGCGGTCTTCATTGTGTATGTATTATTGTTTGGCTAATAAAAATATAACTTTTAATGAAGATATTATTGATTAAATGCTCTAAATAGCTCAAATGGTGTATGCATTTTAGCCAGTTTATGAGCTCATGAAAATACATCCTTGATTAATTATTCCCTTATCAGCACCTGATAATTCATTACTTTTGCGATTCAAATTCAATGAAGGATAATAAGTACAGCACAGTATGAAGATCGGAATTATAGGAGGGGGAGCTGCCGGATTTTTCTCTGCCATAGCAGCAAAAGAGAATTATCCCAATGCTGAAGTCATTATTTTTGAAAAGTCGCGAAAGGTATTGGCGAAAGTCAAGATATCGGGTGGTGGACGTTGTAATGTTACTAATGGCTGTACTAGTATTCCAGAGTTACTTAAAGCATATCCTCGTGGAGGGCGCAGTCTGAAAAAGGTTTTGCACGTGTTTAGTACAAAGGATACCATGAAATGGTTTAAGTCGCGTGGCGTTCCTTTGCTTATTCAGGACGATAACTGCGTGTTTCCTGTTTCGCAGGATTCACAAAGTATTATCGATTGCTTTTTAAAAGAGTGTCGTCGATTAGGGGTGAAAATAAAAACAGAGGCAGGAGTGCGTGCTATCAAACCAAAACGCAATGGTTTTGAGTTGAAGTTTATGAGTGATGAAAGAAAACCTGAGCATTTTGATAAAGTGATTGTTACTACCGGAGGTTCGCCTAAAATGAGTGGTTTAAAGTGGCTTGAAGACCTTGGGCATCAAATAGAATCGCCCGTACCATCCTTATTCACTTTTAATATGCCCACCGAAAAGGTTCGAGACCTGATGGGCGTAGTTGTTGAAAAGGCAATGGTGTCCATTCAGGGAACGAAGCTTAAAGCCGAAGGTCCTTTGTTGATTACACATTGGGGCATGAGCGGGCCGGCCATTCTTAAGTTATCAGCCTTTGGAGCACGCTTGATTCATGAAATGAACTATCATTTTAAATTTCAGGTTAACTGGTGTAATGAGCAACGTGGCGATGTGGTGCTAAATACCTTACAAGCCATTGTTATGCAATCTCCTAATAAGGTGTTGGCCAATGTAAAACCCTATGGCTTATCGGAGCGACTGTGGCTTTTCTTATTGGAAAAATGCGAATTATCGGATCGAAAAAAGTGGGGTGAGTTGGGTAAAAAAGCATTGAATAAACTCACTAACATATTGGTGAATGATGAATATATGGTTAAGGGCAGTTCCAAGTTTAGAGATGAGTTTGTGACCTGTGGTGGTGTAAGCCTGAAAAGTATCAATCTGAATACCATGGAAAGTAAGGTATGTAAAAACCTGTATTTTGCCGGCGAGGTGTTGGATATTGATGCCATCACCGGGGGGTATAACTTGCAGGCAGCCTGGTCAACTGGTTTTGTCGCCGGTCAGTTAAAATAAAAAAGCGCCTGATATAATCAGACGCTCTCTGCGGTCAAGGTTTTGTATTCTTACTTTGTCAACCAGGAGTGTAACATCCAGATGGTTTTCTCCTGCTGACTTATGTAATCGGTTAAGAGAGTTAATGTACCTTCATCATCGGCCTCTTGTGCCAGGGGCAATATACCTTTCTCAGCTTTCACCAGAGAAGCCATATTTTCAAGCGTTAGTTCCATGCATTGTTGACCGTCACTTACGTTTTTCGCGGTTTGTATTTCTGCCGATTCCAGATAATCGGCAAATGCATGCATTGGTGTGCCGCCCAATGTTAGAATGCGTTCTGCTATTTCGTCAATTTTTACCACCGCATCGTTATATAATTCTTCAAACTTCAGGTGTAGCTCAAAGAACTTTTCACCTTTTACGTTCCAATGAAATCCGCGCAGGTTTTGGTAAAATAACTGGTAGTTGGCCAACAGCTGATTTAGCTCATTAATCAATTGATCACTTTCTTGCTTTTTTAGTCCTAATAGTTCGTTAATTGTCTTCATAATATTTCGTTTTTATTGTTTTAATTTTCTGTTACAAATATATCTCTGTACATAGTATCAATCAAATAGATAAATTTTATATATTGCATCAATATTATTTATACTTATTGAAAAACAGATGCTTGGATTAAACTTGCAGCAGTTAGAATATTTAGTAGCTGTTGATAACTATAAGCAATTTACCATTGCAGCCGAGAAATGCTTTGTTACTCAGCCAACTTTGAGCATGCAAATCAAAAAAGCTGAGGAGCAATTGGGCATTGTTATTTTTGATCGAACCAAACAACCGATTTTAACCACTCCGGTTGGCCAAAAAATAATTGATCAGGCACGTGTGGTGATCAATGAATATAACCGCCTGGAAGAAATTGTTCGCGAAGAATCGGGCAGGATAGAAGGAAGTTTGAATGTGGGGATTATTCCTTCGTTGGCTCCTTATTTGTTGCCGCTTTTTGTTGGGCATTTCAAAAAGAATAACCCATTGGTGAATATCTCATTTAAAGAGATGATAACGGAGGAGCTGGTGAAAGCCTTAAAGCAGGACCTGCTGGATGCAGCCATTCTGGTAACTCCGCTGGAAGAGGGTGATATCATTGAGCAGCCTTTGTTTTACGAAGATGTATTGATTTATGCACATCCACATCATTCTCTGCACAATGTAGAAAGTTTAACCGTAGATATGTTGACACCCTCGGGATTATGGCTCTTGGACGAAGGGCATTGTTTCCGGTCGCAAGTGCTTAATCTCTGTGAATTGCAGGAGAATGTCAGTTCCGAATTGCCCTTGCATTTCGAGAGTGGCTCCTTGGATACCATCCGGAAAATGGTGGATACCGAAGGGGGCTACACCTTGTTACCTGGACTGGCAACCGAGGAATTGGCTTTTGATTTGCACAAACAAGTAAAGGAATTTGAGTCGCCGGTTCCATTGCGAGAAGTCAGTTTGGTGTATTCACGTGCTTTCTACAAACGACTATTACTCGATCGGCTTTCCGATTCCATTAAAGCATCTGTTCCGGAAGAAATGCTGCACAAAGATCGGGGGCATGTAGTGGAGTGGAAGTAAGGTTGTTTCTTAGACAAAGTCAAATGTAAATCAGCTTATAAAGAGTTGTCAGACAGTGGCTAGTGGCTTTTTGTTGTACGACTATTTGTTTGTAGATAAGTAGCTTCTTGCATTAATTGTTGTATTTTCATCAATTCAGAAGCTGTATGAGGATAGCACTAAATAGTCCGTAGTCCGTTAATTATTAACACTGTGTTGAGACTCGGACTTCCGACCCCGGGCTTCGGACTTATACTCTTATAGTGCCCCTATGGTTATTGCAGTATAGTACGACTATATTTAAAGTTCAATACTAATTGACTGCAGAATCAGTTTGAACTCATCATTATCGATATTCAGATTATTGTTTAGACTTTTTGAGTTATGTGCCGGTATTTTTAAATCCAGCATCTTCAATAAATCTTGCAGGGTTTGCGCTGCCCTTAGGGCCATTAAATATTGATTGTTGTTAGGTGAACTGTTTAAGATCTTCAGAGCCTTTTTCAGATTGCCATCCACTTTTGATAAACGAGTAGCTACGGGATCAGTGCTAGCTAAAACTTGAATTGTTAGCGTATCGCCGGATGATTGCAGATGTATTTGTGTGAATCGGTTTTGAGCATCTACAGTGCGGGGCTGCTTGTATTCGCGGGAGCGATCTGAATAACTTTGTGAACTACTTTTGATGGAATCGGGTTTATCAGCTATGCCCAGTGAAAAATGAAAAGACTTAAACTGCTTCATTTGTTCAATATGGAATTGATCCAATAAGGGTTTCTGATAGCTAATATATTCATCGGGGTGGAAATACAGAACGAAGCTTGTATCAATCGCTATTCTCTTAGTTTTGGTTAACTGAACTCTTCGTTCTTTGGCATTGGTGAGGCTCACATAGGCTTGTACTTCGTCTTTTTTTGACCCTTCCAAAGTATACCCGGCAGACAATAAACGAATTTGCAATTCTCGTTTTTCAATGCCGGAAGGGAAAATTAAATCTTGGGTAATGGTATCAAACTTAACACCGCTGGGGAACTGGTAGAACGCTCCCTCTTTATGGCATTGTTGAGGTTGAGGACCAAGCAACTCAATCATGTCATCCAGTTTTTTGCGAGCCTGATCGACCTCTTTGTATTTAGCTGCAAAACTGCGTTCCAGTTCTTTTACCCGTTGTTCTTTTTTAGATAAAGTAGTTAACTTCGCATCAATTAATCGTTTACGATAGCTGATTGCCTCTTCATTATCCGGTTCGTATTTACGTAAAGTATCAATTTCTGATTCCAATTTGGAAATCTCATTTTCCACCTCTGACCGACTCTCATAGGCCTTTTTTAGTAAGCCATTGTCGTTAACCTTGTCGAGCGCTTCAATTATGTTCCGCTGCCGATGTTCTTCGATGCGCTCCAAGTGAGAAATTCCTTTGCTGAGTGTTCGGTTGGGCGATAAGCCATTGGTGACCGAGTGGGCGAATAAATGATAGCTAACTGTATCATCGGTAATAATCAGCATGGGCTTAAACGAAGAATCGAGCCCCCAAAGAGAGGTGTGCAATGCGATGGAAGAGCTATCCACAACACTCAAGGTCTTCTTCAGATGTGGTTGCAGAAGTAGTTTATCCTTATGCACCCGTGTTTTGTAGGTAAATAAACCAATGCCTTTCGCATACCACGTTTTAGTGCTGTCATCAGGATGAGGTTCCATTTCGTATAATAGCCCGGCCGTGCCACTTCCTTCGCCGGCAGCCAGAAAACAGGTAGTTTTAAGCTCTTCGCCATGCGACAAGATTTTAAAGAAATACTGGCTGCGTTCAAAACTGTAATCTGAAATGATTTTACTCCATTGGTTCAGAAGTTGTTTTTGAAGCTCCGGCTCAATTTTCGCTTTATCGAGCTGCTCAATCTTTTTAAATATGGGCAGCGAAGGGTGCATAATGGTATTTAAAGCAAGCGTTCTTCGTTTGTTGCTTAAACGTGCAGGAAGCAGGTGACTCAATGGTTTTTGAATAATCTGAATGAGCGAATCGTTAAAACCTGGACCTTGATAGAGGTATTTCTTGAGTTCCTCATTTAACTCCCAAAGAGTTAGTTTAATAGCTGCTTCAGAAATCAGTCCATTGGATGAAGATTGTATGCTGTCGTAAAAGATAGTTAAGCTTTGGGGATTGTATAATTGATATTTATAAATAGCATCGTAATCCACCCAGCTGCGAATCATCGATTCACGGACAAAAGGCTTTGTATCAAATTCAAAATAATTCTGCCAGTTTTGATTTAAAACCGGGGTTTTTGTGACGATGCGAAATAGCCAGGCTTCTTGTTCAGTACTCAATTTTTGTTGAGCCAACAAGTTATTTAGAGATATCAGAAATACTATAATAAGCGAAAAACGCATAAAGGTAATCCTTGATTAATTAGTTAGGTATCGGGTTCTTTTTACATTGAGGTGCTAAGATAGAAAGATATGGACAAAGTTTTCTGACTGGTCTCTTTTTCTTAATCATCAAAGCTTGGTTATCTTTGCACCATGCAGTATATAAGTAAATCAAGTCAGGTGGCATTGCGCCAATTAAATATCCATTCGCTAAACCCAATGCAAGAGCATGCATTTGCATCCATTAGCTCAGGGCAGGATGTTATTTTGCTATCATCAACGGGTTCCGGTAAAACGCTGGCCTTTCTTTTGCCGTTGATTGAACAATTGGATCGAAAAACAGAAGGCGTACAATTACTTATACTGGCGCCGGCACGTGAGTTGGCTCTGCAGATTGAGCAGGTGTTTAAAAGCTTACGCACCGGTTTTAAAGTAAACTGCTGCTATGGCGGACATGCCATTCGCACCGAAATAAATAACCTGAAACACCCGCCGGCGGTGTTAATTGGCACACCTGGCAGAATAGCCGATCATTTACGACGCGATTCTTTTTCACCGGCTGACATTCGTTTCTTGGTGCTCGATGAATTTGATAAAGCCCTCGACTTGGGGTTTCAAAAAGAGATGAAGGAAATTATTGAGCAGTTGAAAGGATTGGAACAAAATGTATTAACCTCGGCCACAAGCATGGAAGAAATACCGGCTTTTGTTAGGGTCGATCAGCCCGAAGAATTGAATTTTATCGAAGAAGAAGTACTTCCCAATAAGCTTGATTTAAGAGGGGTGCGAGCCGAAGGTCGTGATAAGCTGGATGTTTTTGTGCGTTTAATCAGTCATTTGGGTAATGCGCCTATGCTGGCTTTTGTTAATCATCGCGATGCAGCCGACCGTATCAGTAATCATTTATCACAAATGGGAGTGGCGCACGATGTGTTTCATGGAGGAATGAAGCAGGAAGAGCGCGAGCGGGCTCTCATTAAATTTCGGAACGGCAGTCACCACCTTTTGATTACTACTGATTTGGCTTCAAGAGGCTTGGATATTCCGGAGATTAAATATGTGTTGCATTACCATTTGCCATCCAAGGAAGATGCCTACATCCATCGCAACGGACGAACTGCTCGTATGCATGCCGAAGGAACTTCTTATTTGATTATGGCCGAAGACGAGGCTATTCCAACTTACATTTCTGACGAAGTGGCTTTTGATGAGGTGAAGGAAGATTTACCATTACCCCAATTACCCGAATGGCAGACCATTTACATTGGCAGTGGTAAAAAGGATAAAATCAATAAAATAGATATTGTGGGTGTTTTTTTGAAAAAAGGAAAACTTCAAAAAGATGAACTTGGTTTGATTGATGTATTGGATCACAGTGCCTTTGTTGCAGTTAAGCGGCATAAAGTAAAAAATGTATTGCAGCAATTAAAGAATGAGCGAATTAAAGGTAAAAAACTAAAAATGGCTGTATCGAAATAAGCTTATTATGCTATTGATAATGAAATGGAACAGTTAATCTTTTATTTGGCTCATCGATTCTATTTCTTTTTTGGTTAAAGGTAATTCTTGATACCATATATCTTGAAAAATAGAACTATCAATTATAATTTTGGTGAGATGGCAATTTATTTACATATCGTTGCATCTACATTAAATAATAATATATTTGCTGTCAATACAAAGGATATGAAAGAGAGTGTGTCAAATAATGACTTAATAAAAAAGATTAAAGTTGGTGATGAGTCAGCTTTTGAAACACTCTTTGTTAAGTATTTCAACCGTTTGTTTGCTTTAGCCAATTCAATTTTAAAGGACGATAAGGTTGCACAGGATATTGTGCAGGAAGTTTTTGTGAAGATTTGGGAAAAAAGAGATGTGATTGAGCCAGGTAATTTGGATGCATTTCTGTATAAATTGGTCAGGAACCAATGTATTTCGCACATTCGCCATTTAAAAGTGGTTGAAAACAAGCAACGTAATTTTTCAGAGATAAAGAATATTGAAGAGCTTTATAGAATCGATTTTATTAGAGATGAACCTTATGTTATTATAGAGAAAGAATTGGAGCAAGAGATTACTAATGTAATCAATATGCTGCCAGATAGATGTAGAGAGGTTTTTACTTTAAGTCGAATTTCAGGATTGAAAAATAAAGAGATAGCTGATCAATTAGGAATGAATGTAAAAAACGTCGAGAAACATATTACTAAAGCGTTAAATGTGTTTCGAAATCACTTCAATAATCGATTACCAATAAGCATTATGATTCTTGTAATGCAGCAATTCAATTAAGGGACAACTTACATATTGCAAAAAAAGAATAATAATGATTTATCAAGCCCGGTGTGTGGTTTGATAACCAAATGTAATTCAAAATATCAATTTCAGTAAAGGAATTATTCCATCCAATCAAGTGTTTTCTTGTCAATATTTACTTAAGTGATAATATTCTATTATCGCAGTGATGATACATTAATGCTTATCAAAGTAGTTATAAAATACTATTCTTATTCACTTCTTTATGAGTGTAATATGAATACCTGATAAAAAATTATTCAATAGGTAGGGGGGTATTATATTGTTGTTAGCGTTATATTAATACAATGAGAAAAATACAAGGACATACCAATAATATAGATGATCTTCTAAATCGATATTTCCAAGGAGAAATAAACGACGAGGAAGCAAAGGTGGTAACAGAGTGGGTTAAGCTATCTCCAGAAAATATGGAATATTTTAGACAAACGTCCGAGAAATGGGATGGGGGTGGTGATAATCATTTTGCACAGTTAAATTGGAAATTATTTAAAAACAAAATAAACAGATCAAAAGAACTGGACAGAGCTCTTGTTCAAAGATTTGACAGGCGTATAACTTGGTATAAAATTACAGCTATTGCAGCTATCTTTGTTGTTTTTGCACTAAGTAGTTATGTGTTTCTATTACTGCAAGAAACAAATACAACCTTAGAGAATTTGGTTTTTGAAACACCAAGAGGTCATCGTTCAAAGGTTATATTGAGGGATAGTACAGTAATTTGGCTAAATGCTGAATCAAAGTTAGAAGTAAAAACCTGGAATAGAGATAATCGAATAGTTTCTTTAAATGGACAAGCTCATTTTAAAGTAAGTCACAACCATAAAGCCCCTTTTATTGTTAAAACAAGTAATTATGATGTAACAGTATTAGGAACTGTTTTTGATGTAATGTCTTATGAGGACGAGCAAAGAACAGTAACTACCTTATTTGATGGAAGTGTTTTAGTTAGCAATGAAAAAACAAACCTAAAACTTCACCCAGGAGAGCAGGCTATATGGGAAGATGATAATCTGAGAGTTTTAGAAGTCAATGATATTGCTCGAGAAAGTGGGTGGGTAAGAAATGATTTTAATTTTGATAATATCCCTTTAGCCGAGTTACTCAAAAAATTGGAACGATGGTATGATGTGGATTTTGATTATAAAGAGGAAGAACTCAATGAATTAAAAATATCTGGTGCCTTCAAAAACGAAGAGACAGTATGGCAGGTATTAAATACAATTAAACTATATATCCCTATAAAATATGAAAAAACAGATTTGAGAAAAATTAAAATTAGCCGAATAGAATAATAAAAAAATGGGAGAAAAGTGCGACCCATTCTCCCATTTAGATAACAAAGTTAATAGTAACTTAATTGATTCAAAAGTATGAAAAAAGATTATTTTTCACAAGGGAGGGGTATGCCCTTTTCTAACTGTAAAATTCTGAAAATTATGAAATTGACAGTTTTCATGATGTTGTTTGTTTTTCAGCAAATATTCGCCTTGGAGGGTTATTCTCAGGCAGATAAGTTAAACCTAAATTTAAAGAATAACACCCTCAAAGAAGTTTTTAAAATGATTGAGGAACATTCTGAATACTCAATTCTTTATGATGAAAGTTTGCTGGAAAATTCATCTTTAAAATCTGGTAATTATAGTAATAGAGTTATATCTGAAATTTTAGATGAATTGTTGGTGAATGAAAAGTTGAGGTATCAGGTAATAGATAAAATGATTGTCATTGTAAAAAATGATGCCAATAAATTTGCTAAGGAAAGTATTGCACAAGAGAATATTACCTTGAAAGGTAAAGTAATAGATCACACAGGGGAACCTATCGTTGGTGCAAATGTTGTAATAAAAGGAACTACAAACGGAACGATTACAAATATTGATGGAGAATATGTTTTAGTTGTGGGTTCTGATGATGAAGTTGTTTTTTCATTTATTGGGTATGAAAGTCAAACCATTAATGTTAATGGTCGTGAAAGGTTGGATATAACCTTAATGCTTAATGTACATAGTGTTAATGAAGTGGTTGTTACCGCTTTGGGTATTGAACGTGAAACAAAAACCTTGACTTATGCTGCACAGGAAGTAGGAGGAGAGGAGTTAACGAAGGCACGTGACATTAATTTTATGAACAGTTTAAATGGTAAAGCAGCTGGTGTTGAAGTTCAAAAGAGTGGATCGGGAGCCGGTGGTTCAACCAAGGTAATTTTAAGAGGTAACAAGTCTATACTTGGAGCTAGCGAACCATTGTACGTTATTGATGGGGTTCCGATGGCCAACAATAAGCCAAGTCAGGCTGGTATGTGGGGTGGCTCTGATGGAGGTGATGGATTGGCATTAATCAATCCAGAGGATATTGAAAGTATTTCAATATTAAAAGGTTCAAATGCATCTGTACTATATGGTAGTCAGGGAGCGAACGGTGTTGTTCTGATTACAACCAAGAGTGGAAAGAGTGGTAAGGCAGTTGTTAATGTTAATTCTGGTATTACATTTGAAAACGTACATGAACTGCCTGATTTGCAATTCCGATATGGTAGAATATTTGATGATAACAACAATCCGGAAAAGGAAAGTTGGTCCTCAACAAAGGGAAGTTATCAGGATAATTATGTAGATGACTTTTTTAAAACAGGAACCAACTACATCAATACATTATCGATTAGTGGCGGAAATGAGAATACAACAGCGTATTTTTCATATGGTAACACAACATCAAAAGGTGTAACCCCTACCAATAAATATGACAAACATAACTTGTCATTTAAGCAGTCTACTAAGTTGTTTAAAGATAAGTTAACGGTAACTTCCAATGTTTTATTATCTAATGAAAAGTCAACAAACCGAAATCCAGCCGGGTATTATATCAATCCATTTTTCGGATTGTATACATTTGGACGAGATGCAGATTTTACTGAGTATAAAGATAACTACCAGGTATTTAATGCGGATCGGAACATGTATGTTCAAAACTGGGTTGTAGCTAGTGATCAGTTTCAATCGAATCCGTATTGGATCTTGCACCGTCAACCTAAAACGGATAAGGTTAACAGAGTAGTTGCTAATTTATCGCTAAGTTTTGATTTATATAAAGACCTAAAGTTACAATTACGCGGAAACTACGACTATGCAGTTAAGTCATTTGAAACTCAGCATTCTGCAACATCTAATCTGATTAATGTACATCCAAATGGTGCCTGGGATTATCGACGTTTTACGGATGAGCTACTTTATGGAGATGCTATATTTACTTATAATAAAAAGATTAATAATTTTAGTGTAAATGCTGTAGCTGGGGCTAGTTATCAACGTACACTCAATGGTGTTGGTGTTCGTGTTTCGTCAGGTATTACCGGATTAGTTTATCCAAATCATTTTTCGTTTCAGAATCTTCACCCCGATGTGATGGTTCAATCAACATACGGCGGAAAGGTTATTAAGCAAGGTGTTTTTGGTAATGTTCAGTTCGGTTATAAAGATATGATATTCCTTGATATATCGGGACGTAATGATTGGGCATCAACCTTGGCTGGTACTGGTAATGATTCATACTTTTATCCTGCAATTGGAGTGTCAGCCTTGCTAAGCGAGATGATTGAACTACCAGATTTTATCAATTTTGCAAAAGTAAGATCTTCATATACAAGAGTGGCGAACGAAGTTCCATTTAATATGGTCGATCCTCAGAATACAATTACTTCGGCAGGCATTAGCCGCAACACAACAAAACCATTTACCAATTTAAAGCCCGAGATGCTGACAAGTTTTGAGATCGGTACAGATTGGCGATTTGTTGATGGGCGATTAGGATTTGATTTTACGTATTACAACATCAATAGTAAGGATCAATTCTTAAATCTACCAGCACCATCAGGCTCAGGTTGGAGCAGATATTTTGTAAATGCTGGCGAGATCCGAAATTGGGGGGTAGAACTTTCCCTAAAATTAGTGCCGATTCGTACTGCCGATTTTACATACGAGGCCGAATTTAACTATTCTCATAATAAAGATGAGATTATAACGATACACGAAGACTTTAGGGATGAACTTGCCAGAGATGATACTGAAGGTTATAAAAGGATTATCAAAAGAGGCGGACGTTTGGATGATATTTACGTATATAAATTCTTAAGAGACGATCAGGGACGTATTATGCTAAACGAAGATGGAGCATTGCAGCAAACCGAAGAACAAGAATATATAGGTAATGCTAACCCTGACTGGAATTTAGGTTGGAATAATAATATCAGGTATAAAGATTTCTCATTAAGCTTTTTATTTAGTGGAAAATTTGGTGGGAAAGTAGTCAGCAAAACCGAAGCCATGCTGGATGGATATGGTGTTAGCGAGCGCACCGCACAAGCACGTGATGCAGGTAAAGTAAATATAAATGGTGTTAAGCCTAATGGATCAACGGTATCTGAAATGGCACCAAGAGATTATTATGCCTGGACAGGAGGACGTAATGGTATTCTGGAGCCTTATACTTACGATAGAACTAATATCAGGCTAGCACAATTGTCTTTAGCATATAACTTTAATTTAGCTGGCTCAAAAATTCCGATTGATAATTTGAACGTGTCATTAGTAGGACAAAACCTGTTTTTCTTGTACAATGATGCACCTTTTGATCCTGAAGTGTTGATGAATACATCGGGTTCTTTTCCGGCATTGGACAACTTTGGCTTGCCTGCAACCAAGACCTATGGATTTAATGTAAAAGTTACATTCTAAAATGAGAACAATGAAAAAAATTATTTATATACTATTAGCGATGCTGGTATTGATGCCTGTGGCTTGTACAGATAACTTTGAAGAGGCCAATATCAATCCGGTACAAATAAGCGATAAGCAATTAGAACAGGACTTTAATCATATCGGATCTTTTTACCCAGCAATGCTAGAATGGGTAATCGGTTATACCTGGTGGCATCAGGTTTATCAAAACCTATCAAGTGATGCATGGGTTCGTTACCTCGCGCCGCCTACACCTTTTCAAAGTGGTATGAATAACACAACCTACAAGGTGCAGTGGAAGCATTTTTATTGGGACCGAGTATATACTCAAATAATGGCTCCCTCCAATGAAGTGATGAAGATTGCAGAAGAAGGAGAATATGATGTATTTGTTGAGTGGGCTAGATTAATTCGTGTATTATCATTGTCAAAACTTACGTTGCAATATGGACCGGTAATATATTCAGATTATGGATCAGCTGAGAAAACAGTTTATTATGACTCTGAAGAAGAAGTGTACAATAACTTGTTTGAAGATCTCGACAAGATTCATGCTGTGTTTGTAGCCAATAAAGACTATGCCGGTCTGGCACGTTTTGATCAAAGCTATGGTGGCGATATGTCGAAATGGTTAAGAGTCGTAAACTCGATGCGGCTAAGGTTGGCTATGCGTATCTCAAAAGTTAAACCGGAATTGGCCAGAACACAAGCAGAAATAGCGATTAGTGCCGAAGGCGGACTAATTTTAGATAACGCTGACAATTATAAAATATCATTGGGAATTCAAAAGCATCCTTTAGCCTTAGTTAGTTTCGATTGGAATGATACACGGATGAGTGGTACCATGGAGTCTATTTTAGTTGGTTATAAAGATGATCGTATTACAAAATATTTCAATCCGGTTGACGATTTGGCATTGGTTCCCGATCATCCTGAGTTTCCATATAAGGGTATTCGAAGTGGGGCTTTAATCTCATCAAAAGATCAACGCATTCCTTATTCGACCGTGAATGATTTTTTTAAGACTAAAAAAGATCAGGATTATTTTGTAGCTGGTGAAACACACTTTCTATTAGCAGAAGCTGCTCTACGGGGATGGAAAGTTGATAAAACGGCTATGGAATATTATGAGGCTGGAGTTCGTTCATCATTCGAGAAGTGGGGGGCAAGTGGCGTTGATGATTACCTGGCTGATGATACAAGTTTACCTATTGACTATGATGACATTGTTGAAACAGGAGATATTAATGATTTTGAGAATAAGATTACGATAACCATTAAGTGGGATGAGTCGGCATCGAATGAGGAAAAGTTAGAACGAATAATTACACAAAAATGGATAGCCGGATTTCCGAATTCTTGGGAGCCATGGGCAGATCATAGCAGAACGGGATATCCGAAAATACCGTATAACTATAAGAATGACAGCGATAGTGAAACGGGTGTGATTGCAGACGATGCTTTTATTAAAAGAATGAAGTTTGTTCCCGATGAGTATACCAATAATCCTGAAGGAGTGGCTGATGCTACAAAGAAACTATCTAACGGTAAGGATGAAATTGGAACACCACTTTGGTGGGATACGGAGGAATCTAATTTCTAATATTAGATATTAATTTATCGAGGATTATTAAACAATAGACGCGACAAAGACTAAATAAAATTATCTGACCAAAACTAAAGCAGTAGAAGAAGATTTTTTTTCTTTTACTGCTTTCCTTTTGTTAATTCTTCTTACAGTTGTAATGTAATTGTCACGATTCTTTGGTTTGAACTTTATTTAATGAGCCTTATAGTCAGTGTTATAATATGTTTAAATATTGCGAGAAGTGTAAGTAATTTAAGATATTTTCGAATTGACATAATTATACCAGATATAATAAGTGCGCCACGTTAATTGTATATAACATGCAACCACGTTGAGATTGAATATGAATAGCCCAGATGATTTGAAAATCAGTGAAGCTAAATCTGGGGTAGGTAAATTAGAGGCTTTTTAGAATCCAAAAAGGAATCAACTTTTAAATGTATTTGTCCTGATTAGTGGGCTAAAGCTCATGTTTATTTGCAAGATTGTTTTAATTTCGAAACAGCTTAAAACAAATCTAATTATGAACACGACACAAATCAAACCCACTCAAGCCAAAAACCGTATTATATTTCTTGATGTTCTGCGTGGGTTCGCTCTCATAGGTATTTTATATGCAAACGTATTAAGTTGGAGCGGTCTTAAGTTTTTGCCTTTTGAAGATATACGTGCACTAGGTAATATTGAGGTAGATACGATGCTTTACCGTTTGTTGACATTTTTTGTAGACACCAAGTTTTATACCATCTTCTCTTTGCTTTTTGGTATTGGTTTTTACATTCAGTTTTCACGCAACGGAAAAAAGGACGGTTTTGATAAAACTTACTTACGACGTTTGGGTATTTTGTTAATCATTGGTATCATCCACGCCTTAAGTTGGTCGGGCGATATTTTAACATTGTATGCTTTGATGGGCGTGTTTTTATGGAGTATGCGTAATGTATCATCCAAAACCATTTTTCGAACAGCCATTGTACTTTTTATTGCACCAATTTTGCTTGATATTGTTTACATGTTCACCTTTGCTCAGGATATTGTAAAACCGGTAGGCAATGCTTTAAAAGTATATCCTGATATGGAACCGGTGGCCATTGTTGAAGGTTTCAGAAGTACGAATTACATCGATGTGTTTAAGACCAACTTTCATAATCTCGTATGGCGTTGGTACGATTTTATACCTTCCGGTCGTCCATTTAAAGTTTTAGGCTTATTCCTATTAGGTTTTTACCTGCAAAGCACCGGATTTATAACTGAACGAAGCAGTAAATTGAAAAATCTGTTGCCTTTGTTAATCATTGGTTTTGGTTTTACAGCCATGGCGGCCATAATGAAAGGCAGCGTTTCATCGTTCTCAAAAGATTGGACCAATGTTTTGTATAAACTAATACACGAAGTAGGACAGATTACTTTAGGATTATCTTACATCGGTTTACTGGCTTTATTGGTGAAAAAACTACCAGGATTCTTTTTATTTAAGATTATGAAGAATTACGGTCAGCAATCCATGTCGTCCTATTTGGGCCATACTTATATTGGTATATTAATCTTTTATCCATTTATCGGATTTGGAGCCTTTGGTGAGTTAACTTTGGAACAAACCTTTGGTGTGGCTGGATTGATCTTGCTATTCCAGTTTGTTTTTTCAACGTTGTGGTTTCGATATTTTAGCTTTGGCCCCATTGAATGGCTTTGGCGATGTGCCACCTATGCCAAATGGTTTCCCATCAGAAAATCATAATTTAATTAGATTATAAGATTCTGTAGCCGTCTGGATTTTTCAAAACTAACTTGAAATAAGCCAGGCGGCTATTTTATTTCAGCTCCTTCAAATACAATTGTACTCCTTATGTTGGTTTGCGCCTGGTTATACATGGCCTTGGCCACTTCCTTCGCTTGAATGGACCGATATTTTCTTAAGCTTCCAATCATTATCGGATTTAAGATTTTCATGATCTTTTCAGATAGCTTCTCACCAAAACGAAATTCATTTCTTTGACCCAACAAAAGGGATGGTCGAAATATGTGGATGGATGGAATTGCTGATTTAGCTATTTGGGCTTCCATATGACCTTTGGTGCGCAAATAAAAGTTAGGAGTTTCAGCTTTGGCACCAACAGAGCTTACCACCGAAAATAGTTTGCACTGATGATCATCAGCCCAACTGGCTAGATCGCATACATAAGTGTAATCAACCTTTGTAAAGGCCTCCTGACTACCGGCTGTTTTGATGGTTGTTCCCAGACAGCAAAATACGTCATCAACCTTAACTTGTGTGAAGAATTGGTTCAGCTGATCAAAGTCTATAATCTGTTCATCCAGTTTAGGGTGCGATAAGTTTGATGGACGACGAACCAAGCTTATTACCTTTTTATAATTGTCACTCTCCAGCAGATATTGTATTAAGCTACCACCAATTAATCCGCTTGAACCTGCTATTAATGCTGTTTTCATTGCCTAAATTTAAAGAGGAGTACAGAAGCCGTACGCCATTTTGTTCATCTGTTAAGATACAATAGTTCGTTAAAGTATTATAAGGATAGACAGTCAAAAAATGTTTGCAAAAACAAATCTTAAATGAAGGGGGTAATAAAGTTTGGGTTTTGTAAATCAATCAATAAAATTCTCAAAGGCTTGCCTCGGGAATAGGTGACTTTAAGAGTTATGTTTATTGGTGCTAACTAAAAACTAACAAACTATTTTAAATAGTAATCAAACCAATTTCTGCGAATTTAAATCGAACAAAAAGTATGGAAAAAACATTAGTTTAGCACAAAATTTTATCATATGCCCTGGAGTAAAAAGTGGTTTCAGTTTGTTGTCTTATTTTCATTGGCTTTCGTATGGGGGAGTTCTTTTATTCTGATGAAAATTGGCTTGAAGAGTTTCGATAATATACAGGTAGCGTCATTGCGAATGGGCTTTGCCTCCTTATTTTTGTTGCCCATGGCATTGCGTCATCTGCGTGGCTTAAAGCTAAAAGATGTTTTGCCTTTGTTTGTAGCTGGTTTTGTGGGTAACCTGATTCCGGCTTTTTTATTTACCAAAGCTCAAACCCAGATAGATAGTTCGCTGGCCGGTATGCTTAACTCTTTAACACCGGTTTTTACGCTGATTATTAGTGTTGTGTTTTTCAAAATGCGTAGTCGCTTAAGTCAGTATATTGGAATTGGTTTAGGTTTAATAGGCGCGATGGGATTAATCGTAGCAGGTAAAGAGGTGGCATTAAGTAACCTGAATAATTATGCCTTTTATGTGGTAGTGGCTACCATTTGCTATGCGGTTAATATAAATGTGGTAAAGGCTTATCTGACACATTTGAGTGGAATCCAGATTACCTCTCTTTCCTTCCTGTTTTTTGGTCCGGTTGCTGCTTATTTATTTTTTAGTTCCGATGTGGGTGGAGCCACGCAAAATCCTGACTGGTTAATTCATCTGGCCGCTTTGGCAATGCTTGGATTTATCGGAACTGCAACGGCCATGCTTTTGATGAATACGCTGATTAAATATACCTCTACTGTTTTTGCTTCGTCGGTAACCTATGTTATTCCTGTTTTTGCCATCATGTGGGGTATGCTCGATGGCGAAATGGTTACACTTTATCATTTTCTGTTTATGGGCATCGTGTTGCTTGGAGTGTATTTGACGAAAAAAGGTTCCTGATTGTTTGAATTATAATTCTTTAGGGTTAGAGCATAAACAAAAAAAGGCTGCCCATCGGACAGCCTTAAATTTATCTAACTAACAATTACTTATTTTGTGTTTTAATCAGGTTTAATGCCGAACCAGCTTTAAACCAGGCAATCTGTTGCTCATTGTACGAATGGTTGGCAACAATCACTTCTTTAGTTCCATCGGCATGAACAATTTCCAGTTGTAATGCTTTACCAGGAGCGAACTGATCCAGATCAAGGAAGTTAAATGTATCATCTTCTTTAATCTTATCATAATCGGCTTCGTTGGCAAAGGTTAAGCCAAGCATCCCCTGCTTCTTCAGGTTGGTTTCGTGGATACGGGCAAAGCTCTTTACCAATACCGCGCGTACCCCCAGGTGACGTGGTTCCATGGCTGCATGCTCGCGAGATGATCCTTCACCATAGTTGTGATCGCCTACCACAATGGTTGGCATACCAGCTTCTTTGTAAGCACGCTGTGTTGCCGGAACTTCACCAAATTCGCCAGTCAGTTGACTTTTTACCTGGTTGGTTTCTTCGTTAAAGAAGTTAACAGCTCCGATTAACATGTTATTTGAAATGTTGTCCAGATGACCACGGAACTTTAACCATGGACCTGCCATTGAGATGTGATCAGTGGTACATTTACCTTTGGCTTTAATTAATAATTTGGCACCCGTTATGTTTTGGCCATCCCAAGGTGTAAAAGGCGTAAGTAGTTGTAAACGCTCACTTTCGGCACTAACCACTACATTAACACCGGAGCCATCTTGTGCCGGAGCCTGGTAGCCTGCGTCTTCCACATCAAAACCTTGAGGAGGTAGTTCATGACCAGTAGGCTCATCCAGTTTTACTTCTTCACCTTTTTCATTCTTCAAGGTGTCAGTAATTGGGTTAAAACCTAAGTCACCGGCAATGGCTAATGCCGTTACCAATTCTGGCGATCCCACAAAAGCATAGGTATTAGGATTTCCATCAGCACGTTTGGCAAAGTTACGGTTGAAAGAGTGTACAATGGTGTTTTTCTCTTGTTTTTCGGCACCAACACGCGCCCACATACCAATACATGGTCCGCAGGCATTGGCATACACTTCGCCACCCATCTGGTTAAAAGTATCAATTAAACCATCGCGCTCAATGGTGTATCTTACTTGTTCCGATCCTGGTGTAATTTTAAATTCACCGGCTGCCTTAAGGTTTTTCTCGGCCGCCTGTTTGGCAACCGAAGCGGCACGGGATATATCTTCGTATGACGAGTTGGTACAAGAACCAATTAAACCAACCTCTACCTTCAATGGCCATCCATTTTTCTCAGCTTCTTCACGCATCTTGGAGATGGGTGTGGCTTTATCAGGAGTAAAGGGACCGTTTAAGTGAGGTTCAAGAGTATTTAAATCGATCTCAATTAGCTGATCAAAGTACTTTTCAGGATTGGCATATACCTCCGCATCTGCAGTCAGGTGTTCTTTTACATCATTGGCAGCAGCTGCCACATCAGCACGTCCTGTAGCTTCGAGGTAACGGGCCATTGATGCATCGTAGCCAAAAGTAGATGTGGTTGCACCAATTTCGGCACCCATGTTACAGATAGTACCTTTACCAGTACAACTTAATGACTCGGCTCCTTCACCAAAATACTCAACAATACAACCGGTTCCACCTTTTACAGTTAATAAGCCAGCAACTTTCAAGATGATGTCTTTAGGAGCTGTCCAACCATTAAGTTTTCCTGTTAACTTAACACCAATTAATTTAGGGAATTTCAGTTCCCAGGGCATGCCTGCCATTACATCAACAGCATCGGCACCACCAACACCAATGGCTACCATACCTAAACCACCGGCATTAACAGTATGTGAATCGGTACCAATCATCATTCCCCCCGGGAATGCATAGTTTTCCAATACTACCTGATGAATAATACCGGCACCAGGTTTCCAGAAACCAATGCCATATTTATTTGATACTGAGCTTAAAAAGTCGTAAACCTCTTTGTTGCTAACTTCGGCTGTTGCTAAATCTTTGTCGGCACCAACTTTTGCCTGAATTAAGTGATCGGCATGCACGGTTGAAGGAACTGCAGCTTGTGCTTTTCCTGCCTGCATAAATTGCAACAAAGCCATTTGTGCTGTGGCATCTTGCATGGCAACACGATCCGGGTTGAAATTAACATATGAAGCGCCTCTTTTGAAGGCTGCATTTGGCAGTGCATCAGCCAAATGCGCGTACAAAATCTTTTCAGTTAAAGTTAAAGGCTTGTCGAGCAACTGGCGTGTTTTCTCCACTTTAGTTGGCAACTCGGCATATACCTTTTTAATCATTTCAATATCAAAAGCCATTTTACTATCGGTTTAATATTATTATTGTCGTATTACTATCGATTTATAAGAAGAGCAAATTTACTAAAAACACTTTACTTAGCATCTTATTTTTAACAGATCAAATGCGATTTGGTTGTACTTATGTGAGGCATTGAAATTCTTTTAGTAACTTGATGCCTCAATAACGACTGCAATCTACCCGAGATGAAGCTAACACTTATATATGAAAATCTGCGCATCGCGTTAGGTTCTATTCGAACAAATTTATTGCGAACCATATTAACCATCTTAATTATAGGTATTGGATTGACCGCCTTAATTGGGATTTTAACAGCAATTTCATCCATTGAGGCCACCATCAGTAATAAATTCACTGGCATGGGAGCTAATTCATTCACCATCGAAAATCGCGGTATGAATGTGCAGATAGGTAAACGTAAACTTCGTAATAAGCGTTACGGATTTATTTCCTTTAAGGAAGCCATGCAGTTTAAAGAGGAATTTGATTTTCCTGCTATTGTTGCCGTTTCGCACATTGCAACCGGAGCATCAACAGTAAAACATAAATCGGATAAATCCAATCCTAATGTGATGGTGATTGGTGTGGATGAGAATTTCATGGATGTAGAAGGGCATAATTTATCGCAAGGACGAAATTTTACTACACAAGAAATCAAAGACAATCGTTATGTTGCAGTATTGGGCAGTGCATTGGCTAAAAAGGTTTTTCCAAACACTCAGAATCCGGTCGATAAGGTGATTGTTACAGGAGGAGCAAAATACCGCGTAATAGGTGTTCTGGAAGAAAAAGGGGCTGGATTTGGTTCACAGAGCGATAATATTTTGTTGTTGCCGGTAACCAATGTTCGTCAGGTTTTTAGTCGCCCTAATATGTCTTATAAAATAGTGGTTAAGGCTAATGACAGTGCTCAGGTTGATGTGGCCATTTCTGAGGCCACTGGTTTATTCAGAGTAATCCGCCGTTTGACTGTTCATGATGAGGATAATTTCAATGTAAATAAAAGCGATAACCTTTCGCGCTTATTAATTGAAAGTACAGGTAGTGTTACCTTGGTTGCTTCGATTATTGGTTTAATAACTCTTATTGGAGCAGCCATTGGCCTAATGAACATTATGCTGGTTGCAGTGGCCGAACGAACCCGCGAAATAGGTATTCGGAAAGCTATAGGAGCTAACAGTAAGGCCATTCGAAATCAGTTTTTATTTGAATCTGTTATTATTGGTCAGTTAGGAGGATTGGTTGGCATAATACTGGGGATCATGGTTGGAAATATTATGTCGATGGTGATGAAATCGGATTTCATTGTTCCCTGGAATTGGGTTATTCTTGGAATTATTGTTTGTCTGATTGTTGGAGTTCTGTCGGGGCTTTTGCCAGCACTTAAAGCCTCAAAACTCGACCCTATCGAATCGTTGCGTTATGAGTAAGATTTAAGTAATATGGAGTACTTAATGACGTATTCTATTATTCGGAGGCATTATCGTTATAAGATTGATTAATCAAAAAGCTATTAGCTAACGATTCGTAGAAAGAATGCTTTGCAATAAAAGAGAAGTAGGTAATTTATCAGAGTTCATTACTTAACCTAGTCCTTGCTACGTTTTAAATGAGAATTTAGACACTATGTACTGTTTAATTGTTTATTTAAAATAGTTAAACAAAAATGTGTTTTTCAAGTTTCTTTTATAGAGGTGATAGATGTGCATGAATCGCACATGATCATAAAAGAGTTAATGAATTAAGAAACGAGGAAAGATGGCATTTTATCAATTTAAACGTCAGCAGTTGATTAAGGCACCAATCGAGCGTGTTTGGGATTTTATTGCCACGCCCAGGAACCTAAATAAGATTACACCGGACTCTATGGGCTTTGATATTTTAACTCCCGAATTACCTACAAAGATGTATAAAGGAATGATGATTCATTACCGGGTGAAGCCAATGCCTTTTTACCAGACGGAATGGGTCACTGAAATAAGTCATATCGAACCTGGAGTGTTTTTTATTGATGAACAGCGTGTTGGTCCTTACAAACTTTGGCACCACGAGCACCATATTAAGCAGGTGGAAGGAGTTGTTGAAATGACGGATATTATTTCCTATGTGCCACCATTCAAACTACTGGGAAGCATAGCAAATACCTTATTTATAAGGAAGCAGCTGAATACTATTTTTGATTACCGTGAAAGGACACTAGATAAACTTTTTAATCAGCAGGCGTAATGAACTTAAAAGCAATAAGATTATCTATATTTTTACTAATAATGACAGTGAGTATGAACGTGACAGCGCAAAAAGTCTTAGTTGATTTTAGTGAGCAATATATTTTATCGCAGTGGCAGATAATGAACGATGGGGTGATGGGAGGACTGTCGGAAAGTAGTATTTTGCTTAGTAGTGAAAATCATGCAGTATTCTCTGGTTATGTTTCGCTCGATAATAATGGTGGCTTTGCATCTGTTCGTTACCGTTTCGATCCAATGAAAATGGATAGCTATAACCATTTGGTCATTCGTATTAAAGGAGATGGTAAACGCTATCAATTAAGAGTGAAAAGCAATGCGTCAGATCGCCATGCATATATTTCCTACTTTCAAACTTCAGGTGAGTGGCAAGTGATAAAAGTACCTTTAAACCAAATGTATCCTACCTTCAGAGGACGCAGTTTAAATATGCCCGATTATCCTAAGTTGATTATGGAAGAATTAGCATTTTTAATTGCCAATAAAAAGGATGAAGAATTTAGATTGCTAATTGATTATATACATCTTCACTAATAACTGTTCGCGACATACAGCAGCTTATGAATAAAGTGTTTATTAAATATCGCTTTGTTACTTAAATTTGATATCAATAGTATTGACAATTTATCAGTATTGTCTTATTATAGCAAAAAATACAAATCAAATCGCCATTAAATCAAACACTAGGATCAGGCTGTAAGCGTTAGTGAGGGTTTATTAATGAGTAGGACAATTTTTAAATTATCACTAAAGGTTGAAGATATCTTAAACGTTAGAATCTAAAACTCTTTAGCCTGTTCCTTTTTTTTACAGAGATCACGATTGTACAAATAAAAAAAGGCTTCCATAAGGAAGCCTTTTAATATGATTGAGAGAATCAATTATTTTACTGATTCCATGTACTCGATCAATTCACATACTTTAGCTGAGTAACCCATTTCGTTGTCATACCATGAAACAACTTTTACGAATTTGTCAGTTAAAGCGATACCAGCTTTAGCGTCGAATACTGAAGTTTGAGTTTCACCGATGAAATCGTTAGAAACAACCATGTCTTCAGTGTATCCAAGAACACCAGCTAATTCACCTTCAGAAGCTTCTTTCATTGCAGCGCAAATCTCTTCGTAAGAAGCACCTTTTTCTAAGTTTACAGTTAAGTCAACTACTGATACATCAGGAGTTGGTACGCGGAAAGCCATACCAGTTAACTTACCATTCAACTCAGGAATTACTTTACCAACAGCTTTAGCAGCACCAGTTGATGAAGGAATGATGTTCTGACCAGCACCACGTCCACCTCTCCAGTCTTTCATAGAAGGACCGTCAACAGTTTTCTGAGTTGCAGTAGTAGCGTGAACAGTTGTCATTAAACCGTCAACGATACCGAACTTGTCGTTCAATACTTTAGCGATAGGAGCTAAACAGTTAGTAGTACAAGATGCGTTAGACACGAAAGTCATGTCGTTAGTGTACTTCTTGTTGTTAACACCCATTACGAACATAGGCGTGTCGTCTTTAGAAGGAGCAGACATTACTACCTTCTTAGCACCAGCGTCGATGTGACCTTGTGCAGTTTCTTTTGTTAAGAAAAGACCAGTTGACTCAACTACATAGTCAGCGCCAACAGCACCCCATGCAATGTCAGCAGGGTTTCTTTCAGCAGTAACACGGATTTCGTCACCGTTAACAATTAATTTACCGTCTTTTACTTCAACAGTACCGTCGAAACGACCGTGAGTTGAATCATACTTCAACATGTAAGCCATGTAATCTACATCGATCAAGTCGTTGATAGCAACAACCTGAACAGTTCCTTTAGCTACAGCCTGACGGAAAACGAAACGTCCGATACGGCCAAACCCGTTAATCCCAATCTTGATTTTTGACATTTTATTGCTTTTTTAAGAATTGTTTTAATAAGGTCTTCAAAAATGCATCGCAAAAGTAGCAATTCATAATTAAATCATCAAGAAATCCGAAAATGATTTTCTTAATAAAGTTTAAAATTCAGAAACTTAATTTGTCCTTAAAATACAACGGGTAGCAGAACATTCGTGTACAGACAAATGACATCCATCGCTAGGTGTCAAACAGCTTCGAAATAGGAAAGTAAGGCGTAAAAAAAAAGTAACAAAGAAGAATGTATAATACACTTTCTTTGTTACTAATAATGCTTTTCTGACTGTATTATTTAGGCTCTTACAGTGTTATTTTCAACAACAACGTCGGCTTTTCCGTATGCGGGACAATCTTCAGTGCTCTTACATGAGCTCATTCCCAATACCATCAAAAATAAAACAGCGGCAATCAACGAAATTTTTTTCATTTTTTTATCCTTTACTTAGTCTGTAAAAATAGGAGATAATTCTATATCTCCAAAATCTTTTAGCTTACATGCAGTAAACGTGAAAAGCGGATTGGGGTTTCATTTATCACAAGCAACTTGGGCAATGATGATATTTCATTTATGAATGATCTGTTTTTTTACACGAAAACATATAAAAAAATACCCTGCTAAAAAACAGGGTATTAAGGATGTTAAAGTGTTTTATTCTGGCCAGCGAATGGTTTCGTCATCCACCCATTCAGGTCCGATTTGAATGGAAGTAATGGCATCTTCATCTAACCAGATGTTGATATTTTCTTTCTCAAATACGTAAAGCTCTTTATCGTCAAAGCCATCTTCATTCATGTCTTCGAGATCGTATTCGCCCATGTTTAAATCTTCGATCTTAGCCAAAAAATCATCTTTTGACATGCCAACTTTAATGGCGTCGTGCAAAATAAAGTTTTCTGTTTCAAAAGAGATTTCAACTAATTTGTAGTCTTCTTCCTTGTCGAATGACATGGAAACTCCCATTTCATCGAAATAAAGTACATTTGCTTCGGCACCCTCGCCGTAATCTTGTACTTCTGTTTCATCAGGATCGCCTAAGAAACTTGATACTTCGTGTTCTTCCATCCCGAATTTGATGCTGCCGAATCCAATGTACGGCAAAATGGCTTTTGGTGTCATTTTATTTTTTAAGTATTTAAAGTTTACGGGGTAAATATAGAAAAGACCTTTGAGAAATTCTACTGTTTTTGTAAAGAGAAGTTTAAAAGATATAATGTCCGAAGCAAAGAGTCCGAAGTCCGTACAAGTTGCTTTGGACTTTGGACTCTTTATCTTCGTGCTTTTTTACTTCCACTGTGGAATGCGTCCTTTGGTATAAGGTGCATTTAAAGCATCTAATTGTTTTCTGGCTTCAGGCAACTTTGTTTCAGCAATTGTTTTAACCTTTTGCAGAACAGGAGGGAATTTCTCTTTCAATATTTCAAAACTGTTCTTTGAAGTGCTGGTTATATCAGATGTACTGCTCATCTGTGCCCAAATGATACTGTTTAAACGATTCATTAACGGCATTTTAGCAGGAGGGATTTCTTCCCAGCTGGCTTTTGCATTTAAGCCTCTGAATGCAAAGTAAATGTCGTCCAATTCTTTTTGAATGGCTTTTAATTGTGGCAATACTTCCTGATGTGCATCGGGCAATACCAGTGCCGTTTGTTTCATCGATGCCACTTCCTCTTTCATTTCATTAACCAAGGCCATGGTACCATTCATTGCTTTGGATAATTCGCTTACTTCTTTTTGGAAAGCCACCATAGCCGGACGATCTTTGGCCGGTAATGTTGTGTTATTTAAAGCGACAACGTTAAACGTTTTTGGTGCAGCCAGTTGTTTGGCTTCTCCATTCTGAATCTGATCAACCTGAACCGTATATTTACCCGGAAGTACATAAATGCCACCTCTTGACTTTTTAAATGGATCAAACTCCTTAGCTTTTACCATTTCAGTACTATTGTGTTTTAAGTCCCAGTTAAATCGTGTAATTCCTTTGGCCGGTTTTTTCGTAAATGTGCGTATCACACTACCCGATTCATCTTTGATAGTTACTAACAGGTAAGCAGGGAGTTCTTTACCTTCCGCTTCAAGTTCGGCCCAAGATGGTTGAGGGATGCGCTCGCCATTTTTAAAAAGCTCTTTTTCTTTTTCGCGTCGTATTTGCTTTTGAGTTTTCGGAGTTTCTTTCTGATAAAAGGTGAAGGTAGCACCGTATTCTGGGTTGGGCGCGCCATAATAAGTGGCACCTTGTCCGTAAATTTTATCAACCTGCATAAATAAAAGGGCATCTTTAATATCAAATAAATGAGCCTCTTTTTGAGTTAAAGCAGTACTTAGTTCGCGCAAAGGAGCATAGTTGTCCAGTACATAAAATCCACGACCAAATGTTGCCATTACCAGGTCATTTTCGCGCTCCTGAATGGCTAAATCACGAACGGCGATGGTTGGAATACCTGCTTTTAACTGGGTCCAGTTGGCACCTTCATCAATACTAAAGAAAACACCAAATTCGGTTCCTGCAAACAGTAATTCGGCACGTTCAGTATCCTGCTCAAGCGTATGAACTGTGCCGTTTTCAGGAAGACCATTGGTGATTGCCACCCAGCTTTGTCCCTTATCTGTACTTTTGAGAATATACGGTTTGAAATCATCACTCTTCATGCCATCAAAAGTGGCATAAACTACATTTTCATCAAATCGAGAGGCATAAATATCACTTACGTATGTGTACGCAGGAACACCAGGGAATGTACCTGCCTTACGCCAGGTTTTTCCATCATCCTCAGTGATTTGAATCACACCATCATCCGATCCGGCATAGATCAATCCTGCTTTAACAGGCGATTCATCCAACGAAACCAGGGTATTGTATTGGGAGGTAGAAACATCTTTAGCAACGGCATCAGCACTCCAGTATTTACCCATTACCGGCCAGGTGTTTCGGTCGATTTGAGCTGTTAAGTCATCGGAGATAACTTCCCAAGAATTTCCACGATCGGAGCTTTTAAATACCTTGTTGGCTGCCATGTAGATGGTTGTAGCATTGTGCTTGCTTAAAATAAGCGGAGCATTCCAGTTCCAACGATAGGTTAATTCATCCTTTCGGGGCTGTGGTTTTACCATAATCTTTTCACCACTTTTTTTATCGTAACGAACCACATTACCATATTGCCATTCGCTGTAAACGATGTTAGGATCGCTTGGATCAACGCGCGACCAGAAACCGTCACCAAAAACAGTTACATACCATTCGCCGGAGGTTACACCGAACTCAGATGTATTTCGAACCGGTCCGCCCTGGGTAGCATTATCTTGTGTTCCGCCGTAGATATTATAGAAAGGTGCTTCGTTGTCAACCGTAACACGATAATATTGGGTTACTGGCAGGTTACTCACCTGGCGCCAGGCCTGACCATCGTCGTAGGTGATGTAAACACCGCCGTCGCCACCAATCATGTAGTGATTGTTATCGCTCGGATTAATCCAAAGTGCATGATCATCCACATGGCGATCCTTGGTACTTAATCTAGACCAGGTTTTACCACCATCCGAAGTAACATGTGAGTATGTTTCTACAGAATAAATTTTATCAAATTCAACCGGATCGCAATATATTTCATTGTAATACTGACCGCTAGAATGGTGATCACTCATTTTATTCCATGATTCGCCACGATCGGTAGTACGGAAGAATCCACCAGATTTGTTTGCTGCTTCAACAATCAGGTACAATACATCAGGATTTTGAGGCGAGATGGCAATACCCATTCCTCCGATGTGCTCAGAAGGTAGGCCTTTCATAATTTTACGCCAGTTTTTACCGGCATCTGCAGACTTGTATACGGCCGATTCGGGGCCTCCACCAATTTTTGTATGAACGTGACGTCGACGCTGCTCGGAAGTGGCATAGAGTATATCCGGGTTGCGCGGATCGCAGATGATGTTGTTAATACCTGTGTTTTCACTGATATCAAGAACTTTTGTCCAGTTTTTGCCACCATCACTTGTTTTGTATAAACCACGCTCACCACCAGGGCCCCAAACAGAACCTTCAGCAGCTACATAAACGACATCTGAATTGCGCGGATCAACCAAAATCATACCGATCTGGCGTGATTCTTTCAAACCCATATTTTTCCATGATTTACCACCATCAACCGTTTTATAAACGCCATCGCCGTAGCCCAGAGCCCGTTGGTGGTTGTTTTCGCCTGTACCGGCCCAAACCACATTGCTGTTATTCGGATCCATTGCCAGGCAACCAATTGAATAGGCACCATATTTATCAAATACCGGCTTGAATGTGATACCTTTATTGGTCGTTTTCCAGATATTACCACTGGCAACAGCCACGTAAAATTCGGAATGGTTGTTTGGATTAACGGCAAAATCTGCAATTCGTCCCGACGTGAAAGCCGGGCCAATGCCACGCAGCTTTAAACCGGATACCAAATCGCTGTTGATCGCTTTCTTTTCTTTTGAATCGTCTTCTTTTTTCTTTTTAGCAAAAGTTGTTGTGCTGCCTAATAGCAGTGTACTCACCAAAAGGAGAGAGGTGAGTTTTCCTAACAATCGATATATCATTATTTTAAGATTTGGGGTGAATACTAAAATGATAAAATCGAAGATAGCACAATAATGCTTTCTGTGCCATTATTTTGAATGAAGAATGCCGCTAAAATTTTATTTGATTGAAAAGAGGTTCTCAGCCATACCCGTATCCATAGCCATATCCGTACCCATAACCTTGTCCGTATCCTAAACGGTTACTTTGTACTTTTATATCATTGACGATTATTTTAAATGACTTGATATCTTTGGAATTTAAGTCTGTAAATAGATTTTTAATCAGGTGGCGTCGCGAACTGTTATGGCGCACAACAAATAAATGTTGATTGGCAAAAGGTAAGAGAGAAATAGCATCTGCAACACGACCGATTGGTGGTGTATCCATTATAACATAGTCAAACCGTTCTTGTAGCTGACTTATAAGCTTGGTTATTTTAGATTCACGTGTTAACAACTCTGAGGCATTAATGGGTTTGGCACCAGAGCTGATGTAATGGAGGTTGTTTTGCGGGCTCTCAATTATCAACTCAGATATGCGGTTATTTATACCGCTTAAGTACTCGGTTAAGCCTGCAGTTTTTTGATGGTTATTCAGGTATTGTTCTACTTTGGGTTGTCGCAGATCGAAGTTAAGTAAAACTACTTTTTTATCCATCTGCGCAAAGGATGCTGCTAAATTAATTGAAGTGAATGTTTTACCTTCACTCATATTGCCCGAAGTAATTAAGAATACCTGTTTGTCTTTTTTTTCACCTGTTAGGTGGTTAATATTGGCTCTGAGTGAACGGAATGATTCGGCAACCAATGAATTGGGTTGTGTTTGCACAACAAAGGGTTCGTGTCTTTTATTATGAATGATATGACCAATGATGGGATTATTGGTAATCTCATTAATGTCTTCATTCGATTGTATTTTGTCATTGAATACAAGTAATAGCCAGATTAATCCACTGGCTATTAACAAAGCAAATGAGATTATTTTTATATAAATCTTGGAGGCAGGTGTGCTCACTAAGCGGGCCTGATCTTTTCGGGCCAAATCTAAGATCTCGTGCGAAGGCATGGTCGATGCTTTGGCTATCTGCATTTCTGAGCGCTTTGTTAAAAGCAATGTGTATAATGTTTCGTTGATGGCATGGCGCCTTTGGATGGATACGATTTTCTGTTCATGATGGGGAAGTGCAACAAGGCTGGCTTGCTTATATTCTACTTTCTCTTCAAAATCCCTTATTTCGTTTTGAATGCTGGCCTTAGAACTTTTAAGTATCTCAAGGATGGTCTTTTTCAGGTTCTTGATTTCAGTTTTATTGTGGGCCAGTTGCGGTATATCTTTTTTCGTCCGGCTTTCGATGTCTTCAATTTCCAGATAGGACGAAAATAATTGATTCATCAGAGAGGTAAGGTGAGGGTTTTCAATTTTCATCGATGTTGGAGGAAGCATATCTTCCAATGACGAATGCTCGTGCAGGTATTTTTCAAGGTAATCGTAATATCTGATTTGTAGCTTAAGCTCTGATAACTGTGCTTGAAAAGTATTTAACTGGTTGTAGATCGATGTTTTTTGAACATCTAACTCAATACCTCCATTATTATTAATAACATTTTGTATCGATGATTCGGTATAACTCAATGAATCATGAACCTGTGCAAGCTGCGTATTAATAAAATCTATTGTTAACTCTTTTGCTTTGTTTTTGCTTTCAACTTCTTTGTTGAGAAAAGCAGCAGCTAATTGATTGAGAAATGTTGTACCTAACGCAATGTTGCTGGTTTTAAAGGATACATTTAAAATGGAGGAGTTAGGCACCTCTTCTATTTCAAAATTCTGGAATTGAGAAACGCAGTGATGCTTTGTTTTAAATTCGAAATGTAGCTGCTTGTTTGAATGAGTTTGAGGGGCAGAATTAATTATAAATGCGCAATAATCTGTTACGAAGTAAGAAGATGTTGCAATTGTTGTATCAAGATTGATGCGCTGTCGCTCATTGATAAATTTTTCATCTAAATAATTATACAGAACAGCATGCTCGTTATTGGCCTTTAAGTGAACGGTGCTGTCGTTAATGAAGTTGATAGCAAAAGCTGTATTAATAACCTGTGGATGTTCCCTAATGTAATCGATTTTGAATGCAGAGCAGGGGTAATTTAAAATTTCATTACCATAGACATCTTTTTGAAAAACGCGAATCTCAAACCCAAGTTTGTCGATCGTATTTTTAACGAACTCGTATGACTTAAGAATACCTTTTTGATTAGCAATTTGCTTTTTCGATTGACCAAATTCACTTAAGCCAAGAATACTGTTTGGGTCGGAACGATCTTCATCAAGAATTAAGATTTTTGTCGACACCAGGTACTCAGGCAGTGTGGTTGCATTGATATAAAAGGCAATTGCAATAGAGATGACTAAGGCCAGAACGATAAGAGGCCAATATTTCAAGCCTCTTATTATAAGTCTGATGTAGTGATCCAAATTGGCCTGAGTAGCTTTGGTGTTTTCCATGTTATACCCTTTAAAAGATGGAAGATACGTTGGTTGACGAGCGAATATGCTTATTGCGTAATCGCATAAATAGACAGTCCGATTGAAATGATACCAGCCAGTAATCCATAAGGGAATTTTTCGAAGGCATACGATTTCGATTGCCTTGGCTTGATGTAAACAACATCATCAGGCAAAAGAAATAAGTATTCCGATTCAAGAATTTTACTGTCAGTTAAATCCAAAGTCTTTACGATGCTTCCGTTTGGACTTTTGCGAACCAGGGTAACAGCATCTGCTTCGGCAAATTCTTTTAACCCACCAGCCATACTGATGGCTTGTAAAATTGTAATCTGCTCGCGATCAATTGTAAAACTCCCCGGACTATTTACTTCACCAATAATTGAAATGCGGAAGTTGACCAGTTTGATTTGAACAGTTACATCTTCGAAATACTCGCCAACAGCTTTCTGAATGGCGTTTTGGGCTTCTTCGATGCTTAGTCCTTTTACCATTACTTTGTCAACAAAAGAGTATTGAACATATCCTTCTTCATCTACTTTGTAAGAGTTTAGGTAGATGTATGAATCATTCATTAATTCCGGAAAATCCGAACGAAAATATTTTGACGTTTTTACATCTGCACTATAAACCTTTAAATACAGATTGTCGCCAATGTTAATTTTATAGGCATCCCTTTCGGTATTTACAAACTCCTGGCTATAATCAGGAATTGAAAGTGGTTGAATTAATTCAGATTTTTTAAGACTGATGCATGAGCTTGATAATAGCGCAAAACAAGCAATGATCAATGTCGTTAGCTTGATTGTTAGTCGATTACTTTTCATAGAATTACGATTTTTATCTTATTTTCTTTAGTGCTTTAGCCATTTCAATTTTTTTACCATTCCAGTAGGCCACCGGAAACGATTTGCTCGTTCCGGTCAATTTCAATTTTTCAATTGCCAGTGAATAGGAGGATCCGATTACTATTTGATACTTGAACCAACCATCCTCTTCTATTACACGGATATGATCTGATCCATTATCTAAGGCTTTCTTTTCTTGAAAGCTTAAAGGCTTTTTACTTGCAGCCAGCTGTATTACGAAAACCAGTTCAGGCTCTTTGGGTTTTTTAAGTTCAATGTGCTTAACTGTTTCCCACAAGCTTAGTTTTTGCATGCCTTTATAAGCAACTAAAAAGGAGTTTTTATTCGGGTAATTATTTACTTTTCTTCTGGCTGTTAGATAGTCAGAGCCAACAGGTAATTGGTATTTAAACCATTTTTCTTCTTCAATAATTCTCAGCTCTTGGTTATTCGGATTAACGAAATCTAATTCGCTATCAGACAATGTAGTTCGGCTGGCTGCTAACTGAATGTAAAATTCAACCGATGTTGAAGAACTATTTGTTTTAGTTGATATGTTTTCGAGCTTTTCAACAGATTTATTTATTACGAGATGTTTACTTGACAAAGAACCACCTTTGTTAATAACTTCTTGTGCGTGGTTAGTCTCGTTTGATAAAGTAGCTAGTTCTTTTGTAGATTTTGTTTCGTTGTTTAAGTATTGATTCCAGGTTTTGGCAAGAGAAGTTTTGCTGTAATCAAAATCATATTCATAAATATATTTTGCTGTACTGTCAGGCAGTCTGAAAACTTTAGGATTAATTGTTAGGGAATCGACTAACTTAATTGTGTCTGTTCGAAGTATTTGCTTTTTTTCTATTCCGGAACTAACGTTGAATGTATCAGTGTAGTTAGTAAATGGGCTGTAACCTTTAATTACTATGCTAGTTGTATCTGACTTCTGTACCAGTTTTGTAGTGTCGATGTTGGGTTTGTTAGCCTCTGGTATAGAATCTGTTTGCTTTTTTGGTTTTACTTCGTTCTTTTTCAGGCCAACACTGTCAATTATAACAACGGTGGTGTCATCAAAAATCAAAACATCCTTATTCTTACTTTCAGACTGGGCTATTGTTAAATGACATAACAATGCCATAAACATGCCTAACGCAAATATTCGTAAATTCATAATATAGCTGTTTCCCAACGTCGTTCGTCTACGTACTCGATAATATTAGGTTACGCTTTAATTCATCGACCTTTAGACTGTATTATTCAAGATGATTAATTTTGAAATACTATAAAAATAGTTGCAATACTAAAAAGATAGTATTATAATTGTAGTAGTTGTTGGTGTAATTAATTTAAGTAATGAAACAATTAACAAAGGCAGAAGAAGAGGTAATGCAAATTCTATGGGAGTTAGGAGAAGGCATTGTAAAAGATATTTTAAAGGGCTTTAAAGAAAAACAACCAGCTTATAATACTGTTGCAACGGTTCTTAAAGTTCTGAAAAAGAAAGAAGTGGTTGATTTTAAGAAGCAAGGGAATATTTATGTTTATTACCCATTGATCAGTAAAGAGGAATATTCATCCTATCAAATGAAGCACCTTTTGAAGAATTATTTTGGTGGCAGCTTTGCTCGCCTTGCTGCTTTCTTCGCTAAGGATAATGAGATGAATATTGAAGAGTTGGAAGAATTATTAAAAGAAGTTGACAAATCAAACTAAACACAATGGAGTTACTAACTTACTTTGCCCGATCTTTTCTGATTTTATTCCTTTTTCTGGGAATTTACCAATTGCTACTGCGAAATGACGCACATTTCAAAGCCATTCGTTTCTTTTTATTATTCGGATTAATAACAGCTTTGTGTCTGCCAATGGTTGAATTAAAATACACCATATGGCTCGAGCAGGTTGAACACAATGAGCTTTTTGTGCAAGTGGATGCAGAAGATGCAGCGCCAATAGTTACGGATACTAAGAAGACTGATCAGATTAATTGGTATGCAGCCGGTATGTACTTTTATTTACTTGTTACAGGCATCTTTATTATTCGAATTATATGGATGCTGATTAAAATGCTTCTCCTGGTTCGAAGTTCCCGCAGATTGATTTACAAAGGCGTGACGGTTTGTATTCACCCAAAAGTAGAAATGCCTTTTGTTTTTGGTAATTGGATGTTTATTCAACATGCCCGTTATTTAAATGCTCAGCATGCCGAAATAATTAATCACGAGCGAGTTCACCTCTTGCAACAACATTGGATTGATGTACTTCTGAGTGAACTGTTTATAGTATTTCAATGGTTTAATCCGTTTGCCTGGCACTATGCCCGATTAATTAAGCAAAATCTGGAGTTTTTGGCCGATCGGGGGGTGCTGCAAAGTGGGCACAAGTACGAAAATTATATACAAACCATAATTTGTGAAACAATGGGAGCGGAAGTGTCAGTGCTAACCAATCACTTCCGGTTCTCCCAAAATAAACGACGATTAAAAATGATGAAAAACGACAAAAAATCCAAATGGCGATTGCTAAAGTTGCTTTTGGTACTGCCTATAGTTGGTAGTTTGCTTTGGGCTTTTAGCAAGCCGGTCTATGAGTATCGTTCTAATTCTGAATCAATAAACGACAAAACGGTTCAGGATGAGAAAGAAAAATTTATTCTAAAAGGTAACGTCTTTAGTCAGATTGATACGCAAATGATTAGAAATGTTGATACGGGTATGTTTGAGGAGAAGATTCTGGGCTATCAATTGCCAGGAACAAGTATTGTTATTAAAGGTACATCTATAGGTACTGTAGCAGATAAAGATGGTAGTTTCGAATTACAAGTTTCGACTGGAGATGAAGTTGTATTTTCTTTTGTTGGTTTTGAAACACAGATTTTTAAAGTTGAAAACAAGGAAAGGATTGATGTAGAAATGAAACGGTCGACATATAGTTTGGAGCCTAATCCAAGTAACGAGTCAAAAGATGTTCCTCCTAAATTATCACCTGAACAGAAAGAAGGCGAAAAACCTGTATTTTATATAGTTGAAGATATGCCAAGATATGTTCATGGTATGGATAACTATTTTGATGAATTAAAAAGAATGGTTAAAGAAGCTAAACAAAAAGAGGATTTAAGTGGTAGAGTAAATGTTCGATTCAAGGTGGATCCACAGGGTAAAATAGAAGATATTACAGCAATGTCCAGAAGCAATGAAAAAGAAGCGAAATACGCTAAGAAAATGGTTGCAAAATTAGATGAATGGTTGCCTGGTAAACAAAGAGGCAAAGCTGTTTCGTGCTATTTTACAGTCAAGGTTGATTTTAATTGAGAAAACTTTCAATGGATTCTGAAAGAACTAATTTATTAATGGATTTGATTAACTATTCGTAATAAAACTAAATTGAATGTTGAGGCAGTGAAAAGGTAAATTCACTGCCTTCTTTGTATATGCTTTCGGCATGAATTGTACCTCCGTGTTTCTCTATAAATTCCTTACAAAGTATCAATCCCAGACCGGTTCCGTGTTCGTAATTGGTGCCTGGCGTAGTGTTGTTTTTATCGATGTCGAAAAGGTGATTTAGAATAGATGGTTCAATGCCGGTTCCATAATCTTTAACTGTAAATATAGAGTTGGAATTTTTCAATTGGTATATAATATCAACCTTACTGTCTGCAAAACTATATTTTATTGCATTGGAAATCAGGTTTCGGATAATCGATGCAAGCATGTTGCGATCGGCATAAACGATTGTTTGTGTTGGTACAGTATTGTTGATACTGATATGCTTTTGTTTGGCTTGCGATTTTAAGTTTTCAATTTCATGATTAATCACAGCGTTGACTTCAAAAAATTCTGGCGAGAAGTCAATTTTCCCGGACTGAGAACGTGCCCATTCGAGCAGGTTAGCCAATAAATCCATGGCCTGATGCGAGGATTTTTGAATAATTTTGGAGATTTGTTCAACTTTGTCAAATCCTTTGGCTTCCTTAACAAGCAGATCGCTTAAGCCTACAATACTATTAAACGGGCTTTTTAAATCATGTGCAATAATAGAAAAAAACTTATCCTTGGTAATGTTAAGTTCTTTTAAATGGGCTTCATTTTCTTTTAAGGCTTTTTGAGCCTCCATTCTTCTGGAAATATCGTTGGCAAAAAATGAGGCTCCAATCACTTCACCTTGGTGACTCATAGGATTCATAGAAACTTCAACATATACTATTTTAGAACCAATGTCTATTTCATCGATAAATGAGAATCGTTCGTTACTTAAGGCTCTGTCGTATCGTTTTTTCCAAATTGGCTGAAGTGGTGGAGGAAGTGACTCTAACAGGTTAACACCTTTTTCCAGCTTAACACCAAAACTTTTGTAGAACTCATCTTTAAAAACTGAATTTGTAAACAGAATTTCGTAGGAAGGATTAATGGCCCAAATACTCTCCAGGGTGTTTTCCATTATAGCAAGCATATTCGTGTTGCTATCTTTTAATGCCTTGGCTGCTTTCTTTTGTGATGTAACTTCGTGACTTAGTGCCGTTACACCAGTAACTTTATTATTTACAATAACGGGATTAAGGGCAATGTTAAAAGTCTTATCTTCGCCATTTTGGTGGATAATAAATTCAAAATTAAGATGTTGGCCGCTTAAAGCTTCATCGTATTTTTTTTTCCAAAGATGGTATAAGTCTGGCCTGGATTTCAGAATTTCCAAAGCATTTAATCCTTTTTTAAGCTCAATGCCAAAGGAATTATAATAAGCCGTTTTAAAAAAATCATTGAAAATTACGTAGCAGTAGTTGGAATCTATTGACCAGATGGATGACTCCTGATTGTTAATCAATGATTCGAGATTTGCAGCCGACAACTCTTGCGCTTCCTGATCCCATCTGTATTTATTAAGTTCCTTTCTGAGATTTTGGCACTCATCAATTAAATCCTGATATGTCAATTCCTTTTTCTCCATCAGTAATCGCGCTGCAATAGACAGAAAGTCAATTTTAGATAAATACCGTCTATTTCTCTTAAAAATTAGAATTGTCCTAAGTGTTCAACAATCCTAATTAAGAAAAGGTTACAAAAACCAAAGGAGAATTTTGATTTACTTTTGTTTGTAAGCCGTTTTTAGGTTTTTAAGAATTGTAAATCCTCGATCCACATCTTCGTCATTTACGATGATTGTAAATTCGTTAGTGGTTGATATAACTTCCTTGATATTAACGCCTTCCCATGCGATGGCTTTTAATATATGGTAGTAAAAACCAGTTACCTGAACATTGGCAGCAGGTAATTTTAATGTAATAGCAGATAGTTCGCCCTGTTTAAGTAAACATTCTTCATCGGCGAAATATTTTTCTACTAATTCTTCATAGGCGGAGCTCACAACCAGGTTTGACTCGAACACCCCTCGCACCAATGTGTAGAATACATCCTGGTGGTTGCTAATTTCCTGCATCACTTTTGTGTGACTATTAAAAATCGTGTTGCTATTTCTGAAGGTATAATCAGTCAGGTTGGAGCGCACGATAATGTCGCCTAATGATTCAAGTAGTTTTTGCAGATTTCGGTTAAGGGAATAATCAAGTTGGGGAGCCAGTCGGTTTAAGGCCATTACAATGGCACCTTGTTTAACGGGCTTTTCAGTTAATTTCTCAACCATCGGCTGTATTTGACGGGCTAATGATGAGATGTTTAACAAACCTTCGCATAAGGCCTCTATTACAAAAGGTTTTACCTTAATAACTGATTCTACTGCTTGACTTACCGTTTTCATCTGTAAAAATTTATTTTCATTGTTCAGATGGAACTTACATATAAATTTGATTGGGCACTATAAATTAGGTAATACAATCAAAATTAAATGGTCGTTTCATGTAATTGTTTTGGCAAATATATCAAATGTTAAGATATTAACAAAGTGTTATAAAGAAGTTTTTTTTGTTGAAAAACTTTTATATGCACTAAGCAATTGATATTTTTGAAACTGAAATCAAAAAGCAACGATTGATTTCTTTTTTACTTAAAGAAGCATTTTTAGCTTGTCAAAAGTTGCTAAAACAAAAGTAGAAACAGATAACGAGCCAGACGGAGGCCGCTAACGACAGGTTGATTGTCATGCGGGTTCTTACAATTGCCGTTGAAATTATAAATTGTATTAAAATGAAATTTGATTTAAAGGGTTCCATTGTTGCGATTGTTACGCCGTTTAAGGCAAATGGTGAGATAGATGTAGATGCATTCGACCAATTGATAGAATGGCATATTGAGCAGGGAACAAATGGAATTGTTGTTTGCGGTACAACAGGCGAAACTCCGGCACTTACTGGTGATGAGGATGCATTTTTAATTGAGCGCACTGTAAAAAAAGTTGCAGGCCGAGTTCCTGTAATTGCAGGTACAGGCAGTAACTCAACTCACGAGTGTATAAAATATACCCGAAAGGCCGAAGCAATTGGAGTTGATGCCGTTTTGGTGGTTAGTCCATATTACAATAAACCAACGGAGAAAGGGATGTACATGCATTTTGCAGCCGTTGCTGAGGCGGTTGAAGTACCAATTATTTTGTATAATGTTCCCGGACGCACAGGATCAAAAATTTCTGTTGCCAATAGTATCAAATTGGCAAATGCCTATGATAATATCGTTGGTATCAAGGAGGCTTCGGGCGATTTGGCTTTGTTTACTGAATTGATCGCTCAACGCCCTGATGATTTTAAGATATATAGTGGGGATGATTTTTTAGCATCATCGGCTAATTTATTGGGGGCAGACGGATGTATATCTGTTATTGCCAATGTAATTCCTAACGATTTTTCTCGATTAATGGCCAGTTCTTTAACCGGAAATGTTGCTGAGACAAATGTGTTGTTTTATAAGTACAGAAGATTGATGGATTTAATGTTTATTGAGTCAAACCCTATCCCTGTTAAAACAGCTGTTGCAGAAATGGGTATGATTCAGGAAGTGTTTCGATCGCCAATGTGCTCACTCGAAGAAAGTAACAAAATATTGTTGCTGGATGAATTAAGAAAACTAGAAGTAATTTAAATATTTTAGTTGTTGTTGGATTGGATTAAAAAAGAGCGTATCAACGGAAACGCTCTTTTTTATATTTGCGACCTTTCAGATAGCGCTAATAGTTTCAATTGATTTTACTATAGTTTTTTAATCGATAATCTTTTGGTAGCTCAGGTAAGTGAGAATATTACAATGCTTATTGAGTAATAAAATGATTAATCTATATTTTGTGTTCAATAATAATTATGAAATCTTTAGTTGAGTTTTACTAATAAAACACCATTATGTAATACTTCAACAACTTCAACAATTGAGCCGATTGTAATATCGCTATTATGATCTGTGATTGCTTCTATTGTTTTAAATCCCTGAATGTTAATTTGAATTTGCCCATTGCCCTTTCTTTGTGCGGGAATAGCTAAAGAAACGGTTCCTGCATATCCAATGGTGTTTTGTATCTGAAAGGATGTGTTATCATTTAGCTTACCCATAAGGTATAAGAATGAAGCCATAATAAACATCATTGTAATGCCGCATGATAACGAAATAATTATAGTCGCCCAGGTGCTTAATTCAAATCCTATGCAGATTGTTCCTGTCCATCCGAAGATGGTAAAGAAGGCAATTGTGTTTTTCAAACTTAGAAACTGGAAGTCCACTTCATGATCACTATCTGGGTTCACATTGTCTGTCGATGATTCTGAATAGTGAGTATCTCCGCCAAAAATGGTTAGTATAAGTTGGATGGCGAATATCAGAGAGAAGGGAATGGCAATGCACCAATATAACTTTTCCAGTAGATTCATGGTTTCCCATGATTGTATAAAGGATTCAAACATTGGGTTTTATTATTGATTAGTTTACAAGTTAATAAAATAATATATGATTTATGAAATAAATTTGTGTTTTCATTAACGATTTAAGATTCAGAAGATCCATCATGGTAAAGTGTCGTTTAATTTTCTACATTTGACATCAAAAATGCAGAGCAATGATTGACATTCTTAAAAATCACAGAACAATAAGAAAATACACGGATGAAGCAGTATCGGATGAGTTGTTGAAAGATATTTTGGAGGCGGGAGTGAGGGCTTCAACTACAGGTAATATGCAGGTTTATAGTGTGGTGGTAACAAAGGATGAAGCCATGAAGGAAAAACTGGCTCCCTGTCATTTTAACCAACCAATGATTAAGCAGGCTCCGGTTACATTGACTTTTTGTGCCGACTTTAATCGATTTAATTTGTGGTGTAAGCAAAACAATGCTGAGCCGGGCTATGATAATTTCTTATCTTTTGTAACCGCTGCCATTGATGCTTTGTTAGTGGCTCAGAATGTTTGTGTGGCAGCAGAAGCAAAGGGTTTGGGAATTTGTTATTTGGGAACCACAACCTACCTGGCCGATAAAATCATTGATATATTGAACTTACCCAAAGGAGTTGTACCGGTAACAACAGTTACACTTGGCTATCCGGATGAGAAGCCCGAACAGGCGGATCGATTGCCTTTGGAGGCGGTGGTGCATTATGAAAAGTATAATGATTACTCTGAAGAGAAGATTAATGATTTGTATGCCGAGAAGGAAGGTTTAGCAGCAAATAAATCCTTTGTAGAAGAGAATAACAAAGAGAGTTTAGCCCAGGTTTTTACTGATGTTCGCTATAAAAAGGCCGATAATGAGCATTTTAGTGGCGTGTTGTTGGAGGTACTTAAAAAGCAAGGGTTTATGTAGTGACAAGTCTTGATTGTTAAATACATAATGTAAATATATGAGCCGTGAATTTTCGAATTTGCGGCTCTGTTTGTTTAATTTCTATTGTGGATAAGCAACCAGGATGATAATTTTTCATCTGTATTATGTATTCAAAAAAATTAAACAAATGAAGACGACCATTACCAACCTTGCCATTTTTATGTTTTTACTGTTGTTATCTTGCAACAATGATGACGATAACTTTCAGGAATACCAACCCATTCATCTTGATCTAAAGGTGAAACAAATTGTTAAGGCCTCCAATCAATTTAGTTTCGATTTATACAAGTCGATCGATCAGGTAGATTCAAAAAATATTTTGATTTCACCATTCAGTGTGTCACAGGCCTTGGGCATGACATGGAATGGAGCAGCAAGCTCTACTTTAAGCGAAATGACAGATGTACTTCATTTCTCAAATGACGATCCTGAAACAGTCAATGAGTCTAATCAGAAGGTTCGTGAGGCACTGATAAATTCTGACTCTAAAGTGAAAATGCACATTGCCAATAGTATATGGTATCGAAATAGCTATTCCATTTCGCAAGATTTTTTATCGACCAACAAGAAATATTATAATGCAGAGGTAAGAGGATTGGATTTTTCAAAATCAGATGAATGCAAGAAAATTATTAACAAGTGGGTGAGTGATAATACTAAAGGTCTGATTCCGGAAATAGTGGAAGGCGTATCGCCCGACCATGTTATGTTTCTGATCAATGCCATCTATTTTAAGGGGCAATGGACCTATCGATTTGACAAACAGGCTACCAGTGATCAGCCTTTTACATTAAAAGATGGTACATCTGTTGATGTGCCAATGATGAATGTTGAGGCTGATTTGAAGGTTAACGAAACTAATAATTGTACTGCTTTTGCTTTGCCATATGGGAATGGTCATTTTGAGATGCTGGTATTATTGCCACAACAAAATGAATCATTGGAATCGATGAATGAATCTTTTTCTGATGGTAATTGGGAAGAATTATTGTCAGGAATGGAAGAAAGAGGAGTGAATCTGTTCTTGCCCAAATTCCAGTTCAAATATGAGCGCAATCTAAATAATGATTTAAAGCACTTAGGCATGCCTACCCCCTTTACAAATGCAGCTGATTTTAGTCGGATGAATGCAAGTAATCAATCTGATCTAAAGATATCCAAAGTCAAACATAAATGTTTTGTTGAGGTAAATGAGGAAGGCACAGAAGCTGCTGCTGTAACAAGTGTTGAAATTGTTTATACATCCGCAGGTTCGGATTATATACCTGAGATTAGAGTTGATCGTCCCTTTGCTTTTGTTATACGAGAGAAGGATACGGGAGCAATTTTATTTTTGGGGCGAGTTAATAATCCAAATTTGAAGGAATAAGAATCATGTTTAAATTGTAAAGGGTATCCGGTTATCAAATAAGCGTAGCTATTGTAATAGTGGATACCCTTTTTTTATTTCAGCCGATCAATTTTTAATTTATCAGCCAATTGGTTAAGTTCATTCATCACCGATGAGTGGATTATAATACCGTTTTTCAATCGTTCTTGCTCGATCAATCGTTCCTGATCACCAGGTATCTGAACTTCTGGTTGTCCTTCCACACTTTGCGCCTTTCTGAATGTCTGAATCCAATTGTCCATGTGTGCTTTGAATTCAAGGGCGGGTCTGAAAGCATCTATTCTCATGGCTCCAACAAAATGACCGATGCCTTCGCCAACAGGGTTAGGGGGTGGTGAAAGGAATGAAACAAATGGCGGAACCCAAGGGCCGTAATTAGCACCCGATAAAACGGCCGAGAATATATCCACCCAGGCACCCAGACAATAGCCTTTGTGCGAGCCATGTTCCCGGTCGGAACCAAGGGGTAGCATAGCACCACCTTTTTTTAAAGCTTTGTTGTTAACTGTGGGCTTGCCTTCTTTGGTTTGTGCCCATCCTTGTGGGATATCCTTGTTCTGACGTTCGCATACTTCCAATTTACCGTTGGCAGCGGGTGTGGTAGCCATATCCATCACAAAAGGAGGTTCCTCATTGGCGGGTATGGCCACAGCAATGGGATTGGTCCCCAACATACGATCTTTCGAAAAAGTGGGAGAAACCAGGGCACTGGCATTGGTCATGCTAATGCCAATCATATCGTACTGAAGGGCCTGCATGGCATGGTAGCCGGCAATGCCAAAATGATTTGAATTTTTAACGGCTACCCAACCTGTACCTGCTTTTTGGGCTTTGTCAATAGCGATCTGCATAGCTTTGGGTGCAACAACCAATCCAGCGCCAAGGTCGCCATCAATTACAGCAGTGCTTGGGCTTTCGTGCACAATACGAATATTGGGCTGCATGTTTAGCCTTTGTTGTTCCCAAAGGCGAATGTAACCGGCTAAGCGGGCAACACCATGCGAATCAACGCCACGCAAATCAGCAGAAATAAGTGCATCAGCTGCTAAGGAGGAATGCTCGGCACTGGCTCCTGCTGCAAGAAAAGTTTGTTTTATAAAGGTTTTTACCCGCTGAACTGTAATTGGCATCTATTCTTCTCTGTGGTTATAAACAGCACTAGCCTCGGCAGTTGGCATAATCAACATGTCATTGATGTTAACGTGAGCCGGACGCGTAACCATGTATTCTATGGCATCGGCTATGTCATTTTCGAAAAGGGGCGTTAATCCTTTATATACATTATCGGCTTTGTCTTTATCTCCATGGTAGCGAACAATGGAAAATTCCGTTTCCACCATGCCGGGCGACACCGATGAAACTTTAATATTATATGGCAATAAATCGATGCGCATGCCTTTGGTGATGGCTTCAACGGCATGTTTAGTAGCACAATACACATTGCCATTGGCATAGGTTTCTTTTCCTGCAATGGATGAGACGTTGACAATATGGCCGGTTTTGCGTTCCATCATATTGGGGATCACTTTTTTTGATAGATACAAAAGTCCTTTAATATTGGTGTCAATCATCTGCTCCCAATCGCTCCATAAACCGTTATAAATGGGATCTGCTCCAGCTGCTAAACCGGCATTATTAACAAGAATGTCAATGTTCTTCCATTCTTCTGGAATTGAATTGAATGCCTTATCAATGGCATCGATTTCGCGGATGTCGAAGCTAAGATTTAAAATGTTAACCGTTTCATTTTTCAATTCTTCTTTCAGCGCCTCAAGTCGCTCGCTTCTTCGCCCGGTTAGTATCAGATTAATGCCAAGTTTGGCCAGTCTTTTAGCTGTTGCACGTCCAATGCCGGAAGTAGCTCCTGTTATTAATGCTATTTTTTTCATCGCCGTTTTATATCTGTTAATATTTCTGATCTTAAAAATAATAAGGTTGTTGATTTCTTTCTTTAGGATGCAAATACACTTTATAATTGCAAAACTTCGTTTGGTATTTGCTTTATTTTTTATACTTTCAACATAAATTACCCGCTTGACCAATACCCTGCAAATGTATATTAAATTGTTTCTGGTAAAGAAAAGAACAATTAAAAAATGCTGAGTTATGAGTGTAACATTACCAACAATAGAAGAGGCTGAAAAGCTGGATTTAACATCCGGAGAATTTGAGAGGATAAAAGAGTTATTGGGGCGTCATCCTAATACTTTAGAGTTAGAACTTTTTTCAAGGTTATGGTCGGAGCATGCTACTTATAAGAACTCGCTTAAGTGGCTGACAACTTTACCTACGGAAGGTGATAATGTTTTGGTAAAAGCTGGTGATGATAACGCTGGAGTAGTGGACCTGGGTGATGGAAATGCTTGTGTTTTTAAGGTCGAATCACACAATAGTCCATGTGCTATACAGCCACGATTAGGAGCATTGACTGGTTTAAGAGTGGTGATGCGCGATATCTTTTCGATGGGTGCTAAACCTGCTGCATTCCTGAGTTCTTTAAGGTTTGGAGATGGTAAAAGAGATACAGCCCGTTGGTTATTTGAGGAAGTGGCCGAAGGTATTTGTGCCTATGAGCGTGGCTCAGAAGTGCCAATTTTAGGTGGTGAGACTTTCTTCTCAAGAGGTTACAATACAACCCCGATTATTAATAATATGGCCATTGGTATTGTGCCAAAGGATAAACTGATATATGGTAAGGCTGAAGGGAAGGATAACCTGCTGTTGATCATTGGTTCGAGAACCGGTAAGGATGGTGTGGATACGGATGTGTTTGAAACAGACATCTTAGCTGAAATTGATACTCCGCCTAGTTCCATAGATCAAATGATGGATGTGTCCATTGAGAAAGAATTGATGGAAGCGATTCATCAAATGGCAAGCCAGGTTGATTTGGTTGGTGTGCAGTCGATCGGAACACAGGGTGTTGTTGGTGCAGCTTTGGATATGGCTGTGCGTGGCAAAGCCGGATTGGATATAACGATTGATAAAATTCCTCAGAGGCATCAGGGCCTGGAGGTAAAAGATATATTACTTTCTCAGACATGGGGACGAGTGCTGGTTTGTATCAAGCCGGCTGATCTTGATAAAGTTAAAAGTGTTATTGAGCAACTTCAGGTTGCCATGTCGGTTGTTGGGACAGTAACTGATACGGATAAAGTTAAGTGCTTATACACTGGTGACGTTGTGGCAGAATTACCTGTTAACATGGTTATGTCTGGCGAGGCTGCTCCGGTTTATGAAAGAGAGTTTGAAGAGAATGCCAACAAACTTCCGCCGATAAATCTGGATATATATGACGAGCCTGATCACTATCCGGATGTCGTGATTCGCATGCTTTCCAACCTGAATGTTACATCAAAAAGTTGGTTAACCAATAAGTTTAATAAGCCTAACGGTGGAGAATCTGATCATTTAGACTATCCTTCAGACGCCGCATATATTAAAATCGAAGGATCGAATAAATCATTAACCGCAACCATGGACTGTAACTCCCGATACATGAAATCGGATGCATTTGTAGGTGCCCAGATTGCTGTAGCTGAGGCTGCAAGAAATATTGTGTGTGCCGGCGGTAAGCCTGTTGCTTTGTCCGATTGCCTGAATTTTGGAAATCCTTATGACCCTAAGGTATATGGTACTTTTGTGGATTCAGTAAAAGGAATTACAAAAGCTTGTAACGAGTTTAATGTGCCGGTGGTGAGTGGTAATGTTAGTTTCTACAATCAGCGTTCTGAAAATGGTTTACTGAAAGCTATTACGCCAACTTCGGTAATCGGTATGATTGGTTTAGTTGAAGACAAAGAGTGCCATAGCACCTTATCATTTAGGCATAAGGGCGATATGATTTTCCTTGTGGGGCAATCGCGCAACGATGTAAATTCTTCAGAATATGCAAGCAGTATACTAAACATCAAGAAATCGGCTGCTCCTTATTATGACGCCGAGGAAGAACTGGAATTACAAGCGGCAGTAGCTGATATGATTCGTAAAAAACTGGTTCGTTCGGTTCATGATGTGTCAAACGGTGGTTTATTCTTTAGCTTATTGGAATCAAGTATTCCATTAGAGTTTGGTTTTGATATTACTTCGGATGCCGAAATTCGTAAAGAAGCCTTCTTATTTGGCGAATCGCAGAGTCGTGTAGTAGTTTCTGTATCGCCTGAGAAACAGGATGATTTTGTTGACTTTATGATGGCGACAGAAGTGCCTTTCTCAATCCTTGGTCATGTAACAAAAGGAGAAGTTCGTATCGACGATGAATCCTTCGGGTACATTTCTGATTTGAAAAATGCTTTTGAACAAAAGTTGGAAGTTTGGGTTGAAGGAGAGTAAAAGTTAAAAACACCACTATGAATAATAAAATAAAAGTTCTGTCTCTTGCCGTATTGCTTCTGTCGGCCGGATTATTAGTTGGCTGGTCGGGTAAGGATGCCAGCGATAAGGTGAAAGTGGGCGATCCGGTACCAGAGTTTAAGGTTTTAACGCCCGATGGCGAGATGACTTCGGCTGATCTGAAAGGCAAGGTTGTATTGATTAATTTCTTTGCTACATGGTGTGGTCCTTGTTTAAAGGAGTTACCTGTTTTGGAAAAAGATGTTTGGGAGCAGTTTAAAGACAATGAAGATTTTGTTTTGTTAGTGATTGGACGCGAACATACGGCAGAAGAACTCAAGAAATTTGCAAAAAACAAAGGTCTTGATTTACCTTTCTGTCCTGATGAAGAACGTAAAATTTTTAGTCAGTTTGCCACTCAATCCATTCCGAGGAATTATATTGTTGACAAAACCGGAAAGGTTATTTATGCTTCAAAAGGATACACTCAGGTTGAGTTTGAGCACATGATCAACGTTTTAAAAAAGCGCCTTTAGGCAATCAAGAAAATAGATGAAGGGGATGTTGTATTAATAGCATCCTCTTTTTTATTGTTATTAAAATCCTTCCTTTTTTTTATTTTTGAGCAAATTTGAAAACAAATGACGGTTAAACCATATACAAAAGAAGGTTCCAAGAAAACACAGGTGGCAGGCATGTTCAATAATATTGCCCCTAAATATGATTTTTTAAATCATTTATTGTCAATGGGAATCGATAAAATCTGGCGCAAGCGAGCCATTAATTTATTAAAGGAAATTGAGGAGCCGTTGATTCTGGATGTAGCAACAGGAACTGGTGATTTAGCCCTGGAAGCTAACCGTCGTTTAGGTTGTAAGGTGGTAGGTGTTGATATTTCTTCTGAAATGTTGAAAGTAGCCAAAGTAAAGATTTCCAGGAAAGGGCTTGAAGATAAAATAAGTGTTCAGGAGGGTGATTCAGAAAATCTGCCGTTTGAAGATAATCACTTCGATGCGGTGATGGTAGCATTTGGTGTGCGTAACTTCGAAAACCTGAATAAAGGATTGACAGATATGGCGCGTACTTTAAAAGAAGGTGGCAAAATGGTGGTGCTTGAGTTTTCGAAACCAGCCTACTTTCCTTTCAAGCAGTTATATCTGTTCTATTTCCGTTACATCCTTCCCTGGTTAGGTGGTGTTGTTTCAAAAGATAAGGCAGCATATACTTATTTGCCTGAATCGGTATTAAGCTTTCCCGACGGAAAGGCTTTTGATGATGAGTTAATCAAGGCTGGCATGACACCGGTAAAACGATACAAGCAAACGATGGGCATTGCCACTATTTATTTATCAGAGAAGCGCAAGCAATAAAATCACCATTATTTAGTTATAGAATTAAATAAATAATTATCCTTTGAAAAGATTCACCTTAATCATACTCTTAATAATGCAGTTTGGAACTGCGTTTAGCCAAGGTAAAAACAGCCGGATTGCAAATTTAAGATCCTTTGATGAACGACCATTGCATTTTGGTTTTCTGATTGGTGTTAATACAATGGATTTTCGGGTGTATAACACTGGTAAATCGATTAATGCTGCTGGTGATATGATGTATGCCGATGTGTTGACTTTGAGTCCGGGGTTAAATATTGGTATTGTGTCCAGTTATAAACTAACAAAAGATTTAAACCTACGTTTTCTTCCCGGTATTAGTTTTGGTCAGCGTAACTTGACATATAGACATTATGATAAGGATGGTGTTTATTTGGATAAAGAAGAGACGCTTAAGATAAAATCTACTTTTTTAGAATTTCCACTTTTGCTGAAATATAATGCTTTCCGTATGCATAATGCCAAGCCATACCTGATTGGAGGTTTTAATATGCGTTACGATTTGGCAAAAAATAAGCAGGACAAATTATTGCTGACATCTTTGGATGGCTACCTGGAGTTTGGTGCGGGCTTTGATTTTTACCTGACTTATTTTCGTTTATCGGTGGAAGCAAAGATGTCTGTTGGCCTGACAGATATTCTTAATCCGGAAGGTACAGGAGAGCTAGGTGAGATGCAATATACCGAAGCATTGGATCAGCTTAAATCCCGAATCTTCTCCCTGACGTTCTATTTTGAATAAATTCAATTACTTTTGCGCTTTCAAAGGTTCACCAAATAAAATGAATGGTGAATGGTTAATAATTGAATAATGAAGCGCGAAATTGTTTTACGACTCTCTCCAAGGGATGCATCTGATAGTAAGTATTATAAGCCCTTGTTGGCAAAAAAGATGAAGGTTGCCCCTGATAAGATTTCTTATTTCAGGGTTGTAAAACGCTCCATTGATGCCCGTCAGAAGCAAGTATTGGTTCAATTACACATTGAAGCCTATGCCAATACAAAGCCACCAAAACCCGAAGCGATTGTTTTTAATTACGCCGATGTAAGTCAAAAGCCTGCCGTTGTAATTGTGGGAGCTGGCCCGGGTGGGTATTTTGCTGCCTTGCGTTTGATTGAGCTGGGCCTTCGACCAATTGTTCTCGAACGTGGTAAAGGGGTTAACGAGCGAAAAAAGGATTTAGCACTGCTTAATCGAAATGAATCGGTAAATACGGAATCGAATTATGCCTTTGGCGAAGGAGGTGCCGGAACTTTTTCCGATGGAAAACTTTATACGCGTAGCACAAAGCGCGGTGACTTCAGAAAGGTGCTGGAGGTTTTTAATTACCATGGAGCCAGTGAAGAGATTTTGATCGATGCTCATCCACACATTGGAACGGATAAATTGCCGGAGGTTATTAAAGCAATGCGCCAGTCTATTATTAATGCGGGAGGTGAAGTGCATTTTGATACCAAGGTGACCAATTTGATTTTAAACGGTGATAAAATCACCGGAGTTGAAACGGAAAGTGGTGACCAGATTCTCGGACAAGCTGTTGTTTTGGCTACCGGTCATTCGGCGCGCGATATCTATTATATGCTGGACGAAAACAAAGTAACACTCGAAGCCAAAACATGGGCAATGGGGGTACGTGTTGAGCATCCACAGGAGTTGATTGATCAGATTCAATATCATTCTCCAATGGGTCGGGGCGATTATTTGCCGGCAGCCAGCTATAGTCTTTCATGCCAGATTCAGGAGCGCGGCGTGTATTCTTTCTGTATGTGTCCGGGTGGTTTTATTGTACCGGCCATGACCGATGCTGATGAGATGGTGGTGAATGGTATGTCGCCATCCAAACGTAATTCGCCATGGGCCAATTCGGGCATGGTCGTAGAAGTAAAACCTGAAGATATTGGTGAATTTCAGAGCAAAGGTGCCATAGGAGGCCTGGAATACCAAAAGGAATTGGAAAGACTGGCCTTTGTCAATGGCGGACGTGGTATTGTAGCGCCGGCTCAGTCATTAGCCGATTTTGTTGAAGGTAAACTGTCGTTTGATTTACCCGATTGTTCTTATATACCTGGATTAGTGGCTTCTCCTTTGCACTTTTGGTTGCCAGAAAACATTGGTGAAAGGCTGCGTAAAGGATTTGAATATTTCGGACGACGAGCCCGTGGTTTCGTAACCAACGAAGCACTTGTTGTGGGGGTTGAAAGCAGAACATCCTCCCCGGTTCGTATTCCGCGCGATCGCGCTACCTATCAGCATGTACAGATTGAAGGTTTATTTCCATGTGGCGAAGGTGCTGGTTATGCCGGAGGTATTGCTTCTTCGGCCATCGATGGAGAAAAATGTGCAGAAAAGGCCTGGGAATTCATAAGTGGTAAAGTTCTTGAATAAGCTGGCTTTTTAAGCTTGTCGGCGGAATTCGGCACAGGTAATGGCTGTGGCTACCGATACATTCAGCGATTCAGATGTTGGAATTCCACTCGGGAACGATGGTATCAATAATTTGTGACTCACAAAATTGGCGACTTCATCGCTGATGCCTTTACCTTCGTTGCCCATTATTATCAAACCTTTGTTGCTTAATTTTTCATTGTAAATATTGTTGCCATCCAGAAATGTGCCATATACCGGCAGATTAAGCTTTTGATAACTGACAAGAAACTGGCAGGCATCCTGATAATAAATATTAACACGGCTAATGGCTCCCATGGTTGATTGAATGGTTTTTGCATTGTAAATATCAGCACAATTAATTGAGCAAATAACGTGTTTGATACCAAACCAGTCAGCCAATCGAACAATGGTTCCAAGATTACCAGGATCCTGTACTTCATCTAAAAACAGACAAAGTTCATTTCTTAATTGATCTAAAGAAAGTTTGCCACTTTTCTGCTTAAAAATGCCAATTACCTCGGGTGGGCTTTTATGCGAGGATACTTTCTTAATTTCATCGATGGAGGCCTGAATAATTTCGGCACCCTCTGTTATTAGGTTTTTATTTTCAGATAACCATTTTTCGGTGGCTATTATTTGTTGAGCATCTAAACCGGCACTAAGTAAATCACCAACTAGTTTATGTCCTTCGCCAACAAATACTCCGGCTTGTTCGCGTGCTTTTTTTCGGCTGAGTGATAAAATGAATTTTTGTTTGTTTTTACTTAGCATTGTTATCCGTCTTTTAGGTTGAATGTGTTTAAACGTCGCAAAGTTATATCTTATCGGGCGAATTAAATATCTTTATGGCAAATTAAGACAATTCGAACCCAAACCTTATGTCTTCTGAGGTGCTTTCGGTGTAGTGATGGTGAATAGAATAGTAGTAGTTATTGGATTGGTAATACTTGTGTTTGTATCGGCGTGCCGTTCGGTCAAATACGTGCCTGATGATGCCTACTTGTTAAATAAGGTCGAAATAGTTAATGAGACCAAAGATATTTCGAAGGAAGAATTGAATTATTATGTGCGTCAGAAAGAGAATGTCAAGATTCTTGGTTTTTGGCGATTTCACCTAGGTTTGTATAACTTGTCGGGTCGTGACGAATCTAAAGGCTTTAACGGATGGCTGCGTCGGATTGGCGAAGAGCCGGTTTTGTACGATGAGTTGCTCAAACAGAAATCCAGTGAGCAGCTAAAGTTATTTTTAAATAACAAAGGGTATTATAATGCAATAGTTAAGGATACGGTTGTTTTTTACAAGAAGCAAAAGGCCAAGGTCCGTTATCAGATAAATCCGGGAGTAAGATACAGTGTAAATGAACTGGCCTATCGGGTGGAAGACGATTCGGTGAAAGGCTATGTTTATGCCGACACCATTAATACGCTGTTAAAAAATGGAGCTCCATTTGATTCTGATCTTCACGATAAAGAGCGGAGCCGAATTACAAAAATGCTTCGTAACGAAGGCTATTATGGATTTAGTAAAGAGTTTATTTATTTTCTGGCTGATAGTACCGTTGGCAATCATCAGGTAAATGATTCTTTAATAGTAGTAAAAAACCGAATTCAGCGGAGCGGACAGAAGGACTCAATCATTAACCATCGAAAATACAAAATTAAGGATGTTTATTTTCTGGTTGGATTTGAACCCAAAGAAGCCTTGCGTAACATGGAAGCTTACCTGAGTAAGTTTGACAGTGTGGAATATGAAGGCTGTAAAATTCTTTATGGCGATAACCTTGATTTTCGTGCAGATATACTGACGAACTCCAATTATATCTATCCGGGTGATTATTTTAATGAAGAGCTGGTGGTGAAAACACAATCCCTGTTATCGGAATTACAGTTATTTCGCTTTGTTAATATCCGATTCAGGGAAGTGGAAGGGAAGTTGGATGCCGATGGAAATGGTATTCTGGATTGTTTTATTCAATTATCTTCATCAAAGCCACAAAGTTATCGGGTTGATTTAGAAGGTACCAATTCGTCTGGATATTTGGGGGCGGCCGGTAGTTTTAAATACAAGCATAAAAACTTTTTACGAGGTGGGGAGGTTTTTGATATGCGTTTCCGTGTTGGTGGCGAAAATCAGCAATCTCGTGAGCAGAAAACATTTCAGACACTAGAAATTGGAGGTGATGCAACCTTAACTTTACCGAAGTTTATGGTGCCGTTTAAGGTTGAGAACTTTCGTAAGCGATTTAATCCGCGTACCAACTTTACTTTATCGTACAACTACCAACGTCGGCCGGATTATACCCGTACCATTGCCAATTCGCGAATTGGTTATTCATGGAAATCATCACCCCTGGTATCACATTATTTTGCACCCATTGATTTAAGTGTTGTTAATGTGCCGTATATACATCCTGATTTTAAGAAAAGTATAGATAAATCTTTCCTGAAATACAGTTACGAAGATCACTTGATCAGCAGCACCTCTTATACTTATACCTATAATGAGCAATCAATTGCCGGCAATAAAAACTATCATTTTTTGCAGGCCAATTTACAATCGGCCGGTAATATGATCGATGCTTTTGCTTCTATTTTTAATACGCGGCAGGGAGAGGAGTATAATGAGGTTTTAGGAATCAGATATGCGCAATACATTAAAGGTGATGTTGATTGGCGCTACCACATTAATGTGAATGATATTAATTCGTTTGCTTACCGTGTGTTTGTGGGCGTTGGATATCCATATGGCAACTTAAATGTATTGCCTTTCGAAAAAAGGTATTTCTCCGGCGGGGCTAATGGTATTCGGGCCTGGCCTGTACGTGGCTTGGGTCCGGGATCGTATGAAGAAACACAATTGGATTTTTACAATCAAACGGCTGATATAAAACTGGAGCTAAATGCCGAATATCGATTTAAACTATTTTGGTTGCTCGAAAGTGCCTTTTTTGTTGATATTGGCAATATCTGGACCATTCGTTCGACTGATAATGCTGAAATTGACTCCAAAGGATTGTTTCATTTTAATCAGTTTTACAAGCAATTAGCGGTTGGCGTTGGTACAGGTGTGCGCCTCGATTTCGATTATTTTGTATTTCGTCTGGATATGGGTGTAAAGGCACGCGATCCTATACTTCCAGCAGGTGAGAGATGGAAGCTGGGTATAACTCCAATAACCTGGGATGATTTAGCATTTAATTTTGCAATCGGTTATCCTTTCTAAAGTGGTTGTGTGAACAATCGTTAAACTTCTTTTAAGAACACAAAAAAATAGCTATTTACGGGTCGTTTTTAGGTATGAGAATTTAGCCGTTTTAGCCGATAAAAACTTGCATGTGAATTTATGAAATGTATTGACAAACAAAAGTATAAGTGATATTTGTCATGTGTGACACTTATAAATTGAAACGATCATTAGGGGTTAAGTGTAAGTGATAGGTAGTTGAGGACTAAAAAAATGTAATTTTTTCTCGATGATTTTCACTAATTTCGTAGAGTTTTTTAGAAAATTAATATTTCGAACTATAAATTAAAAGCTATGAAGCGAGTATTAGATGTTGTAAAGCCTGGTGTTGTTACTGGTGATGACTTAGGTAAACTTTTAGCAGTAGCAAAAGAAGAAGGTTTTGCAATGCCTGCTGTAAACGTTGTTGGTACAGATTCTATTAACGGTATTCTGGAAGCTGCAAAGGCAGTTAACTCACCTGTTATGATTCAGCTTTCAAATGGTGGAGCTGCTTTCTATGCCGGTAAAGGTTTAAAATTAGATGGACAGGAAGCACAAATTTTAGGTGCTGTTTCAGCTGCAAAGCATGTTCATACTTTAGCAGAAGCTTATGGTGTACCTGTTGTTCTTCATACAGACCACGCTGCTAAGAAATTATTACCTTGGATCGACGGATTGTTAGATGCTAGTGAAAAGCATTTCGCTGAAACAGGTAAGCCTTTATTCAGCTCACACATGTTGGATCTTTCTGAAGAGCCACTAGAGGAGAATATCGCTACTTGTAAAGAGTATCTTGTTCGTATGAGCAAAATGGGTATGACTCTTGAGATCGAGTTAGGTATCACAGGTGGAGAAGAAGATGGTGTTGATAACTCAGATGTTGATAACGCATTACTTTATACTCAGCCAGAGGAAGTAAGCTATGCTTACGAGCAATTATTAGAAGTTTCTCCAAACTTTACTATCGCTGCTTCATTTGGTAACGTACACGGTGTATACAAACCAGGTAACGTTGTGTTGAAGCCTTCTATTTTGGATGCTTCTCAGAAGTACATTCAGGAAAAGCACAATACAGCTGAAAAGCCTGTAAACTTCGTATTCCACGGTGGATCAGGTTCATCATTAGAGGAAATCCGCGAAGCTATTGGTTATGGTGTTATTAAAATGAACATCGATACTGATACTCAGTGGGCTACTTGGGATGGTATTCGTGCTTTCGAAGCTGCTAACCGCGATTACCTACAAGGTCAGATTGGTAACCCTGAAGGAGATGACAAGCCAAATAAAAAGTACTACGATCCTCGTGTATGGTTACGCAAAGGTCAGGAAACTTTAGTTGAGCGTTTAAAAGTAGCTTTCGAAGATCTTAACTGCATCGATCGTCTATAAAGTTATTTATAATCAGAACAAAAAGGGGCGCGTGTTTTGTACATTGCGCCTCTTTTTTTATTTTGGCTTGTCTATAAATTAAAATCTATGAGTGCGAATACAAGAGATAGTTTCACAAGTAAATTTGGTGTGATAGCAGCAGCTGCCGGCTCTGCTGTTGGTTTAGGTAATATCTGGAAGTTTCCTTATGAGGCAGGACAAAATGGAGGCGGAGCTTTTCTGGTCATCTATTTCTTCTTTATTATTACCATCGGATTACCAATTATGATATCCGAATTTGTTATAGGTCGAAAAACCAATGCCAATGCTGTTCGGGCTTTTAAAAAAATGTCGCCTAGAACACCATGGTACTTTACAGGCGTAATGGGTGTGGCTGCATCTTTTATGATTCTGTCTTTTTATGGGGTGGTGGCCGGATGGACATTGGAATACATCTATATGTCGGTTACCAATGCATTCAAAGGACAAAGTCCCGAGGATTTATCAAATGTATTTAATGCTTTTCTGGCTAACCCTGTTCGGCCGGTTATGTGGCAAGTGCTATTTATGATATTAACAGGTATTGTTGTTATTGGAGGCATTAAAAACGGTATCGAAAAACTGACGAAGATTCTGATGCCTGTATTGTTGCTGATTATTGTTGTTATGGGTATTCGCTCCATTACTTTAGGAGCCAATGTTAATGAAGCGGGCGAGGTGATTGGTCATTCGTTCGATGGTTTAAAGTTTTTATTTAAACCCGATTTCTCTAAGGTAGATATAAATGTTGTTCTCGATGCTTTAGGGCAAGCTTTCTTTTCGCTAAGTCTAGGTATGGGAACTATTATTACCTATGGTTCTTATGTGCGCAAGAATAATAACCTTAACAAAACCGCAGTTGAGGTAGCCTTTTTAGATACCTTAATAGCTGTTTTGGCCGGTGTGGCTATCTTTCCGGCCGTTTTCTATTTTGGTGTGGCACCTTCGGAAGGACCGGGTTTGGTATTTACGATTTTACCGGGCATTTTCCAGAAAATGGTTGGTGGTTACATCTGGACACTGGCATTTTTTACTTTGTTGGCTGTTGCTGCACTTACATCCAGTATTTCTTTACTCGAAGTGGCAGTCGCATACTTTGTTGAAGAACTGAAAATGAAACGGGTTAAAGCAACCATTATTACAGGTAGTATTATTACAGTGTTAGGCGTTGCTTGTTCTTTATCTAATAATGTATTAAAAGAGTTTACCATTTTCGGGCGCAATATTTTCAATTCCATGGAGTTTGTGTCGTCGAATGTATTGTTGCCTCTGGGAGGTATGTTGATAGCCATATTTGTTGGCTGGTTTGTTAAACGCTCTGATTTTTATGCCGAGTTATCTAATGAGAACACCTTCAAACTTAAATTTTTTAATGCCTTTTATGCGATTATCAAATTTGTAGCACCCGTTGCCATTGCTATTGTGTTCTTGTATTCGGTAGGTTTATTAAAGTAGGCATTGAATGGTGTATTAAAATATGTGGCAGGATTTATTAACATTATCAAAGCGCGAGCGGTTAGGGATGATTGGTTTATTTATCATTCTGATAATGGTCGTGCTTGGCTTCTTTATTGACTTGCCACAGAAGGAAAACAAATTGCCTCCTGAGTTGCTTGCCTGGGCCGATTCTGTTCAGCTTATTCAAGAGGTACCCAAAGTGAAAAAAAGAGATACGGTTTTTAATTTTGATCCAAACAGTGCTTCGGTTCGAGAGTTGCAACTTCTGGGTTTCTCAAATCAAGCTATTATTAATTTATACAAGTATAAAGAGGCTGGGGGAAGAATTCAATCACCATCCAAACTGAAAAGTATTTATGGTGTCGATTCAGCTTTATATGGCAGGATTGAATCCTATGTTTCAATTCAGGCACCTGCGGATCGCTATAGGTCCTCGAATAAGATTACTCGCTCTGCTTCGGCTGGTAGCTATGCGGTGGTGCAGGCAAAAACGAACTACAGCGAATCGAAAACAAATGATTTTATAATCGAATTAAATAGTGCAGACACGGCCGATCTGAAGCTTTTAAAAGGAATTGGTCCGGTTTTATCCAGGCGGATTGTTAGTTACCGAAAGAAAATTGGTGGGTACTATTGTGTCGATCAATTAAGCGAGGTATATGGTCTTTCGGAAGAAGTGATTGACATAAATCGTAATAAAATAGTTGTTGACGAAAGTTTATTGAAGCCGCTTGATGTATCAAAAGGAAGTTTGAAACAAATGAAGGACCATCCTTATTTAAGTTTTTATATGGCGAAAGATATTTATGAGGCCAGAAAACAAAATGAGTTGACTTCGATAATGCAGTTCATCCATACAGAATCTTTTCAAAATGCCGATACTGCTAGGTTAAGAAGGTATTTTATTGTTGGTAAAGAAGGTAAATGATAATAAATACCGAAAAAGAATAGCCAAAAATTTGTTGTAATCACTAAACTTCATTTTCTTTGCACCTGCAAAAAATAGAGGTCATTGGTTGAAAACTCTCCAATGTGTTGAAATTTTGCAGTTTAATGATTAATTTTGCGGTTCAAATAAAAAAGCAAGCATTATGATAGTAATTCCTATTAAAGAAGGCGAAAATATTGAGAGAGCCTTAAAGAAATTTAAAAGAAAATTCGAGAAGACTGGTGCAATGCGCGAATTGCGTTCACGTCAGGCTTTTACTAAGCCTTCAGTTGTGAGAAGAGAGCAGGTTAAGAAAGCTATATATATCGAGCAATTGCAGCGCGAATCTGAATAAATTGCTCGCAGAGGGCGTCGGTTTACTGCTTTTTTCGTATATTCGTTTGAAGCATAAAATGACACCCTCTGTTAATGCAATACATAGATTCATTTTACAAATATCTGGAGTTTGAAAGGCGAAATTCGCCACACACAATCACTGCCTATAAAACTGATCTTAGTCAGTTTTGCTCGTTTTTAGAGGAGGGTGGTGAAGAGCTCTGGGAGAATGTCACTTCAAAAACCATCCGCTCCTGGATGGTGTTGATGGTAAATGATGGTGTGTCGGCACGGTCAGTTACCCGTAAGGTTTCCACTTTAAAAGTTTTCTTTAGATATTTAATGCAAATTGGTGTTGTTGATGCCAATAGTGCAGAGCATGTAGTAACACCAAAATTACCAAAGCGATTACCTGTTTTCGTAAAAGAAAAAGAGATGGACTTGCTTTTGGATAATGTTGATTTTGGTGAAGGGTTCGTGGCTGCTCGCGATCGCCTGATTATCGAAATGTTTTATCATACAGGCATGCGTCTTTCTGAACTGGCTGGTATGAGGGATGGTCAAATAGATCAGGCGAATGAAATTTTTAAAGTGCGAGGAAAAAGGGATAAGGAGCGAATAATTCCAATAATACAAGAACTAAAGACATCGCTTTTTGGTTATATAAAGGAGCGCGACAAATGTTTCCCTGCCAATATGAGTGGATATTTGTTTTTAACAGAAAAGGGTTTGCCTGTATATCATAAATTGGTGTATCGAGTAGTTAATAAGTATCTCGGTCAGGTGTCTACTGTGACTAAAAAAAGTCCGCACGTTATTCGTCATTCATTTGCTACGGCTTTGCTTAATCGTGGGGCTGATTTAAATGCAATAAAAGAGTTATTGGGTCATGCAAATTTGGCAGCGACCGAAGTGTATACTCATAATACATACGAGAAGTTAAATTCGATTTACAAACAGGCCCATCCCAGGGCCGAAAAGATGGAGGATTATATATGAATATTACAATTCAATCAGTACGCTTTACTGCGTCGACACAGTTAGAAGAGTTTATTCAGCAGAAGGTTGGAAAATTAGATCAGTTTTTTGATGGGATTGTATCTGCAGAGGTTACGTTGAAATTGGATAAATCTGATTCAACGGAAAATAAAGTGGCAGAAATAAGTCTAAATATTCCAGGGGGAGAATTGTTTGCAAAAAAGCAAACAAAAACATTTGAAGAGGGGGTTGATTTATCAGTTGATGCCTTGCGTAAGCAGCTGATTAAATGGAAGGAAAAGGTACGTGCTAAATAATCAAAAAAAGAACCTTTTTTTTTGTGTTCTTGAAAATAAATTATACATTTGCACACCGATTTTAGGATAGTAGAACTATGCTAAATGACTAGTAATAGGCTGATTGACTATGGTTATCGGCCTATTGAAATGAAATAAAGTTAGTGTTTGAGCTAACAACGTTCTTATTAATAATGAGATTTTTGGGGAGATACCAAAGTGGCCAACTGGGGCGGACTGTAACTCCGCTGACTTATGTCTTCGTAGGTTCGAATCCTGCTCTCCCCACTTATTTTTAGGAATGAAATCTAATTTTTTACTGACATTAAGGTTGAAATTACTTAACTTTAATGCCCTGTGAAAAAATGCGGAAGTAGCTCAGTTGATAGAGCATCAGCCTTCCAAGCTGAGGGTCGCGGGTTTGAGCCCCGTCTTCCGCTCTCTTTAGGAGCAATGATTGTGATTCCTTAAAAGAATTAATTTAAGATTCAATTTATATCTAATTGTCTAATATTTCGAGTTATGGCTAAAGAAACATTTGTAAGAACGAAGCCTCACGTTAATATCGGAACCATTGGTCACGTTGACCACGGTAAAACTACTTTGACTGCTGCAATTACTAAGGTATTGGCAGAAAAAGGACTTTCTGAAGTGAAAGACTTCGATCAAATTGATAACGCTCCTGAAGAGAAAGAAAGGGGTATTACAATTAACACTGCTCACGTTGAGTATCAAACAGAAAACCGTCACTACGCTCACGTTGACTGTCCAGGTCACGCCGACTACGTAAAGAACATGGTAACTGGTGCTGCTCAGATGGACGGTGCTATCCTTGTATGTGCTGCTACTGACGGTCCTATGCCTCAGACTCGTGAGCACATCCTACTTTGTCGTCAGGTAAACGTTCCTAAAATCGTTGTTTTCTTGAATAAAGTTGACATGGTTGACGATGAGGAATTATTAGAGCTTGTTGAAATGGAAGTTCGTGACCTATTAAACTTCTACGAGTTTGAAGGTGATGATTCTCCAGTAATCATGGGTTCTGCACTTGGAGGTTTGAATAACGAGCCAGAGTGGGTTGATAAAATCATGGAATTAATGGCCGCTGTTGATGAGTGGATTCCACTTCCTCCACGTGACGTTGAAAAAGATTTCTTAATGCCTGTTGAGGACGTATTCTCGATCACTGGTCGTGGTACTGTTGCTACTGGTCGTATCGAAACTGGTGTAATCAACTCAGGTGAAGAAATGCAGATTATCGGTCTTGGTGCTGAAGGTAAGAAGACTGTATGTACTGGTGTTGAGATGTTCCGTAAGATTCTTGATCGCGGTGAAGCTGGTGATAACGTAGGTCTTTTATTACGTGGTATCGACAAGAAAGAGATCAAGCGTGGTATGGTATTAGCTAAGCCTGGTTCAATTAATCCTCACTCTAAGTTTAAAGGTGAGATTTATGTATTGAAGAAAGAAGAAGGTGGTCGTCACACTCCTTTCCACAACAAATACCGTCCTCAGTTCTACTTACGTACATTAGACGTAACTGGTGAGATTACTCTTCCTGAAGGAACTGAAATGGTAATGCCTGGTGATAATGTAACTATTACAGTAGACTTGATCTACCCAGTTGCATTGAACCAAGGTCTTCGTTTCGCGATCCGTGAAGGTGGTCGTACAGTAGGTGCTGGTCAGGTAACTGAAATTCTTGACTAATCACTGATTAGAATATAGATAGCCGGAAGATTTTCTTCCGGTTATTTTACGGGTGTAGCTCAGTTGGTAGAGCACTGGTCTCCAAAACCAGGTGTCGGGCGTTCGAGTCGCTCCTCCCGTGCTAAAAAAGCCGGTTTTAGATGGTTTAAATTTAAAACCGGCCAACTAATGAAAAGTACTATGAGTAAGATAACAGCATATTTCAAGGACGTTCAAAACGAGTTGGTTAATAAGACTTCGTGGCCAAGCTGGCAGGAGCTTACCAACAGTGCTATTGTGGTAATGATTGCATCGGTAATAATTGCCGGTATTGTTTTCGCAATGGATTACTCTTTTGATAATATTCTTGATTGGGTATATACACGCCTTTACTAATCTTATTAGGACTCTCAAATAATGGCAGAAGTCAATAAAAAATGGTATGTCCTTCGTGCAATCGGAGGAAAAGAAAAGAAGGTTAAAGAGTATGTGGAAAGCGAAATCGCAGGCTTAAAACTGACCGATTACGTTAGCCAGGTATTAATACCAACCGAAAAAGTTTACCAAATCCGTAACGGTAAAAAAGTAAGTAAGGAGCGTCCTTATTTACCAGGTTATGTTTTGGTAGAAGCAGCAATGGTGGGTGAGATACCGCATATTCTTAGAAATATACCAAATGTTATCGGATTCTTGAACGACAATGATGATACTCCGGTACCATTACGTCCTTCTGAAGTAAACCGTATCCTGGGTAAGGTGGATGAATTAAACGAGACAGACGAAGAATTGGATGTTTCGTACATTGTCGGGGAAACTGTTAAGGTAATTGACGGTCCTTTCAATGGATTCAACGGTTTAATTGAGGAAGTAAACGAAGAGAAGAAGAAATTAAAAGTAATGGTGAAAATTTTCGGAAGAAAAACACCATTGGAATTGAGTTTTATGCAGGTAGAAAAGGAGTAATTACTTAGTAAGAATAGCTTCCGTGCAACTTGTTTGCATTTACAAGTAAAAATCTTTTTTCCGCTAAACTATATTTATTAATAAATACGAATTGCTACAATGGCTAAAGAAGTAGAAACCTTTATCAAACTTCAGATCAAAGGTGGTGCAGCAAATCCTTCACCTCCGGTAGGACCAGCTTTAGGTGCTAAAGGAGTGAACATTATGGAATTCTGTAAGCAATTCAATGCCAGAACACAGGAAAAAGCTGGTAAAGTTTTACCTGTGGTCATCTCGGTGTACAAAGACAAGTCTTTTGACTTTGTAATTAAAACACCTCCGGCATCTGTTCAAGTATTGGAAGCAGCTAAGCTTAAAGGTGGTTCACCAGAACCTAACCGTAAGAAAGTTGGATCTGTTACTTGGGATCAGGTAAGAGTAATCGCCGAAGACAAGATGGCTGACTTGAATTGTTTTACTGTAGAATCTGCAATGAGGATGATCGCCGGTACCGCCCGAAGTATGGGAGTAACCGTAAGTGGAGAATTCCCTGGTAGTAACTAATTAAGACCTTTTTGCGAAAATGACAAAACTAACAAAAAATAAAAAGTTAGCGTTAGAAAAATTCGATAGCTCAAAGCATTATAACATCGAGGAAGCAGCAAAATTGGTAAAGGAAATCACCACTACCAAATTTGATGCCTCTATTGATGTTGATGTGCGTTTAGGAGTTGACCCTCGTAAAGCAAATCAAATGGTTAGAGGGGTTGTAACTTTACCTCACGGAACTGGTAAGGAGACTCGCGTACTTGTTATGTGTACTCCTGACAAAGAAGAAGAGGCTAAAGCTGCAGGTGCGGATTTTGTTGGATTGGACGAATACATCGAGAAAATCAAAGGCGGTTGGACAGATGTAGACGTGATCATAACAATGCCTAGCGTTATGGCTAAAGTTGGTGCTTTAGGACGTATTTTAGGTCCTCGTGGTTTAATGCCAAACCCAAAGAGTGGTACGGTAACCATGGACATCGCTAAAGCTGTAAACGAAGTGAAAGCTGGTAAAATTGACTTTAAAGTTGATCGTTACGGTATTGTTCATACCTCAATCGGTAAAGTATCGTTTACTGAAGATAAAATAGTTGACAACGTAAAAGAATTCATGAGCACGATTATGAAGCTTAAGCCTTCATCTGCTAAAGGAACTTACGTTAAAAGTGTTAGTCTTTCTAGTACTATGAGTCCTGGTATTCGCATCGAACCTAAATCGGTTGATGCTTAATATTAATCTTTAAAGAACAAAGGAATCATGAGAAAAGAAGATAAAAATACATTAGTCAACGAAATGGTAGCTAACCTAAACGAGTACAGTCATTTTTATGTGACTGAAGCTGGTGGGTTAAATGCCGAATTAAGTAGTAAGTTACGTCGTGAGTGCTTCAATCAGGAAGTTAAGATGGTAATGGTTAAAAATAACATTTTCCGTAAAGCTTTGGAGCAAATTGAAGGTGATTACGAAGAGATTTATCCTACATTAAAAGGAACAACAGCCATCATGTTTTCAAACACTGGTAATGTTCCTGCTAAACTGATCAAAGAGTTCACTAAATCAAGTGAAACTCCTAGCTTAAAAGGTGCTTACGTTGAGGAATCAATGTATGTAGGTGCTGATCAGTTAGAAGCATTGTGTAGCATCAAGTCTAAGGACGAATTACTTGGCGATGTTATCGGATTACTACAATCTCCAATGAAGAATGTTGTTTCTGCGCTTCAATCAGGAGGTTCAACAATACATGGTTTGTTACAAACCTTAGCAGAAAAAGAATAAAGTAAGTAAAAACAATATTTAATAAATAGAAAAATGGCTGATATCAAGAAGCTTGCAGAAGAGTTAGTAAATTTAACTGTAAAAGAAGTTAACGAACTTGCTGAAGTATTAAAAGAAGAATATGGTATCGAACCTGCTGCTGCAGCTGTTGCTGTTGCAGGTCCTGCTGCAGGTGGCGAAGCTGGTGGTGCTGCTGAGCAAACTGAGTTTGACGTGATCTTAAACTCAGCTGGTGGTTCTAAATTAGCTATCGTTAAGTTAGTTAAAGAAATGACTGGCGTTGGTCTTAAAGAAGCTAAAGAATTAGTTGACAAAGCTCCAACTGCATTGAAGGAGAAAGTTACTAAAGAAGAAGCTGAAGCATTAAAATCTCAATTAGAAGAAGCGGGAGCAGAAGTTGAACTTAAGTAATTTTAGTCCTATATAAGGATATCCGGTTTAGGAATCAGTGCAAGCTGACTCCTAAACCTTTTTGTGCTTTAATATTTTAGGTTCAATAAATTAGTTGATAGATGACTCCAAATACTACAGAAAGGATTAGTTTTGCCTCCATAAAGAACAGGTTGTTATACCCTGATTTGTTGGAGATACAATTAAAATCTTTCCGCGAATTTTTTCAGATGGGTACCACCCCTGAAGAGCGGACAAAGGAGGGTTTGTATCAGGTTTTCAACGAGAATTTTCCGATTACTGACACAAGAAACAACTTCGTACTTGAGTTTCTTGATTTCTCGATTGATCCGGCCCGTTACACAATACCTGAGTGCATTGAAAGAGGTTTAACCTACAGTGTGCCTCTAAAAGCCAAGTTAAAACTCTATTGTACAGATCCGGAACACGAGGATTTTGATACAGTTGTGCAAGATGTTTACTTAGGCACAATCCCTTATATGACCGATAAGGGTAGCTTCATTATTAACGGAGCTGAGCGTGTTGTTGTTAGCCAGTTGCACCGTTCGCCTGGTGTATTCTTTGGTCAAAGTGTACACGCTAATGGTACAAAGTTATATTCTGCACGTATAATCCCTTTCAAAGGGTCATGGATTGAATTTGCTACCGATATAAACAGTGTGATGTATGCCTACATCGACAGGAAAAAGAAGTTACCTGTAACAACACTGTTAAGAGCCATTGGATACGAAGGAGATAAAGATATCTTGGCGATCTTCGATTTGGCTGATGAAATTAAAGTTAATAAGGCGAGTCTTAAAAAAGTTGTTGGCCGTAAGCTGGCAGCCCGTGTGCTTAAGAGCTGGATTGAGGACTTCGTTGATGAAGATACTGGTGAAGTAGTATCTATCGAGCGTAACGAAGTAATTATCGATCGTGAGACCATCATTACTGATGAGCACGTAGATGAGATTATTGACTCGGGTACAAAAACAATCTTACTTCATAAAGAGAATCAAAACCTTTCTGATTTTGCGATTATCTATAATACACTTCAGAAAGACCCTTGTAACTCTGAAAAAGAAGCAGTAGTTCACATCTATCGTCAGTTACGTAATGCTGAGCCACCTGATGAGGCAACTGCCCGTGACGTTATCGATAAGTTATTCTTCTCTGATAAACGTTACGATTTAGGTGAAGTAGGACGTTACCGACTAAATAAAAAACTGAATCTGAATACGGATTGGGAAACTAAAGTGTTAACACGCGATGATATTATCGCGATTATCAAGCACTTAATTCAGTTGATCAATTCAAAGACCGACGTGGATGATATTGACCACTTAAGTAACCGTCGTGTAAGAACCGTAGGTGAACAAATGGCTAATCAGTTTGGCGTTGGTTTAGCACGTATGGCACGTACAATTCGCGAACGAATGAACGTACGTGACAACGAAGTATTTACACCAATTGATCTGATCAACAGTAAGACCTTGTCTTCGGTGATCAACAGTTTCTTTGGTACAAATGCTTTATCTCAGTTTATGGATCAAACAAACCCATTGGCTGAGATAACACACAAGAGACGTATGTCAGCTCTTGGACCAGGTGGTCTTTCCCGTGAAAGAGCCGGTTTCGAGGTTCGAGATGTTCACTATACTCACTACGGACGTTTATGTCCGATTGAAACACCTGAAGGACCAAACATTGGTTTGATTTCTTCATTGTGTGTTTATGCTAAGATCAATGATCTTGGTTTTATTGAAACACCTTACCGTAAGGTGACAGAAGGACAGGTTGACTTGTCTAACGAAGGTGTTTCATACCTGACAGCAGAAGAGGAAGAGTCAAAAATTATTGCACAGGCAAACGCACCATTACAAGAAGATGGTAACTTTAAAAACGACCGTGTAAAAGCACGTGAGGAAGGTGACTTCCCTGTTGTTGAGCCAAACGAAGTGCACATGATGGACGTTGCGCCTAACCAGATTGCATCGGTGGCTGCTTCGTTGATTCCTTTCCTGGAGCATGATGATGCGAACCGTGCATTGATGGGATCTAACATGATGCGTCAGGCCGTACCATTGTTACGTCCTGAGTCACCAATTGTAGGTACCGGTCTGGAAGGTAAGTTGATTCAGGATTCACGTACACACATTGTTGCCGAAGGTGATGGTGTTATTGAGTACGTTGATGCTGATGAAATAGTAATTCGTTACGATTACACTGATGATGAGCGTTTCGTGAGCTTCGAAGGTGAAACAAAACGTTATCCAATTGTAAAGTACCAGAAAACTAACCAGAGTACTTGTATCGATGTTAAGCCATTAGTTAATAAGGGAGACCGCGTAACTGAAGGAATGATCTTAACAGAAGGATATTCGACTCAGAAAGGTGAGCTTGGCCTGGGACGTAACCTGAAAGTGGCATTTATGCCTTGGAAAGGTTACAACTTTGAGGATGCGATTGTAATCTCTGAGAAAGTGGTACGCGATGATGTATTTACATCTGTTCACATCGATGAATATTCATTGGAAGTACGTGACACAAAACGTGGATTGGAAGAATTAACTTCTGATATTCCTAACGTAAGTGAAGAAGCAACCAAGGATCTTGATGAAAACGGATTGATTCGAATTGGTGCTCACGTAACACCTGGTGATATTCTGATTGGTAAGATCACACCTAAGGGTGAAAGTGATCCTACTCCGGAAGAGAAATTACTTCGCGCCATTTTTGGTGAGAAGGCGGGTGATGTAAAAGATGCATCGCTAAAGGCTTCTCCATCATTAAAAGGTGTGGTAATTGACAAGAAGTTATTCTCAAGAATCGTTAAAGATCGCAAATCGCGTACCTCTGAAAAGAGTCAGATTGCGAAAATTGATGAGGAATTCATCCGCTCAACAGAAGAGTTGAAAGGACGATTGGTAGACAAATTATTTACTCAGGTAAACGGTAAAACATCGCAAGGTGTTAAAGATTACTACGATGTAGATGTTGTGTCAAAAGGTACCAAGTTTACTCAGAAGATCTTAAGCGATATTGATTATATCAATGTGAATCCTAACAAATGGACGACTGATAAGGATAAGAACGATCTTATTGCCAAGGTGATCCATAACTACAGGATGAAATATAAAGAGTTGGAAGCGAAAGAAAAGCGCCAAAAGTACAATGTGACGATTGGTGATGAACTTCCAGCTGGTATTATACAGCTTGCCAAAGTTTATATTGCCAAGAAACGTAAAATTACAGTTGGTGATAAGATGGCAGGACGTCACGGTAACAAGGGTATTGTATCACGTATTGTTCGTGCTGAAGATATGCCTTTCCTTGAAGACGGAACACCGGTTGACATCGTATTGAACCCACTGGGTGTACCATCGAGGATGAACCTTGGACAGATTTATGAAACTGTACTAGGTTGGGCCGGATTGAACTTAGGTGTGAAATTTGCTACACCAATTTTTGACGGTGCTAAGATGGATGACTTAAATAAGTGGACCGACGATGCTGGTGTACCAAGATACGGACGTACTTATCTATACGATGGTGGTACAGGTGAGCGTTTTCACCAACCTGCAACAGTTGGTGTGATTTACATGCTTAAGCTGGGGCACATGGTTGAAGATAAGATGCACGCCCGTTCTATTGGTCCTTACTCGTTAATTACTCAGCAGCCATTAGGTGGTAAAGCCCAGTTTGGTGGTCAGCGTTTTGGTGAGATGGAGGTTTGGGCATTAGAAGCATTTGGTGCGGCTAATATCCTGCAGGAAATCTTAACAGTGAAGTCTGATGATGTAATTGGTCGAGCTAAGGCTTATGAATCAATCGTAAAAGGTGATGGCCTGCCACAGCCTGGTATTCCGGAATCATTGAACGTATTGCTTCATGAGATGAGAGGTCTTGGACTAAGTGTGAACCTAGAATAATAGTCTGATCGAAGAGAGCAGGCAACTGCTCTCTTGATAACCATATTATATAAATTACAATAATACTCTACGCTATATGGCATTTAGAAGAGATCAGAAACAAAAGAGTAACTTCAATAAAATCACCATTGGATTAGCTTCTCCTGAAGAGATTCTGGAGATGTCAAGTGGTGAAGTGTTGAAGCCTGAAACAATCAACTACCGTACATACAAGCCGGAGCGTGACGGATTATTCTGTGAAAGAATTTTCGGTCCTGTAAAGGATTATGAATGTCACTGTGGTAAATATAAGCGTATTCGTTACCGCGGCATCGTTTGTGATCGATGTGGTGTTGAAGTAACCGAAAAGAAAGTACGCCGTGAGCGCATGGGACACATCTCATTAGTTGTGCCGGTAGCTCACATTTGGTATTTCAAGTCGTTACCAAATAAAATTGGTTACCTACTTGGTTTACCTACCAAAAAGCTGGATACCATTATTTATTACGAACGTTACGTTGTAATTAACGCAGGTATCAAAGCCGAAGATGGTATTAACAAAATGGATTTCTTAACGGAAGAAGAATATTTGGATATTCTTGAAACGCTTCCAAAAGAAAACCAACACCTGGATGATGATGATCCAAACAAGTTTATTGCAAAAATGGGTGCTGAAGCATTACATATGTTGCTTGGACGTATTGATTTGGATTCTTTATCATATGACTTACGTCACAAGGCCAACACAGAAACTTCACAGCAACGTAAAAACGAGGCTTTGAAGCGTCTGAACGTGGTTGAGTCTTTCCGCGATTCGCAAGGTATTAACCGACCAGAATGGATGGTAGTGAAAGTGGTTCCTGTAATTCCACCAGAATTACGTCCGCTTGTACCATTGGATGGTGGTCGTTTTGCTACATCTGACCTTAACGATTTATATCGTCGTGTTATCATCCGTAATAACCGTTTGAAGCGATTAATCGAAATTAAGGCACCAGAGGTAATCCTGCGTAATGAGAAACGTATGCTTCAGGAGTCAGTTGATTCATTATTTGATAACTCACGTAAATCAAATGCTGTTAAAACTGATTCGAACCGTCCATTAAAGTCATTAAGTGACTCATTAAAGGGTAAGCAAGGTCGTTTCCGTCAGAACTTACTTGGTAAACGTGTTGATTACTCTGCTCGTTCCGTTATTGTTGTAGGTCCTGAATTAAACATGCACGAGTGTGGTTTGCCAAAGGATATGGCAGCCGAATTATACAAGCCGTTTGTGATTCGTAAGCTTATAGAGCGCGGTGTTGTAAAAACGGTTAAATCAGCCAAGAAAATAGTTGATCGTAAAGATCCTGTTGTTTGGGATATTCTTGAAAACGTAATGAAGGGTCACCCGGTTCTGTTAAACCGTGCCCCAACGCTTCACCGTTTAGGTATTCAGGCTTTCCAGCCGAAAATGATCGAAGGTAAAGCAATTCAGTTACACCCATTGGCTTGTGCGGCATTTAACGCCGACTTCGACGGTGACCAGATGGCGGTTCACTTACCACTTGGTAATGCTGCAATTTTGGAAGCACAAATGTTGATGTTGGCTTCACAAAACATCTTAAACCCTGCTAACGGTGCTCCTATTACTGTACCTTCTCAGGATATGGTATTGGGTCTGTACTACATGACCAAACCACGTGAAGGAGCCAAAGGTGAAGGTTTAATGTTTTATTCGCCGGAAGAAACAAAAATTGCTTTCAACGAGAAGAGTGTAGATTTACATGCAATCGTTAAAGTAAAAACTAATGATACCGACGAAAACGGTGAGATCGTAGAAAAGGTTATTGAAACAACAGTTGGACGTATTCTTTTCAACGAATTTGTACCAAAAGAAGCCGGTTATATCAATGCAATCCTTACTAAGAAAGCTTTGCGTGATATTATTGGAGATGTACACAAAGTTTGTGGTACACCAAAAACTGCGGCTTTCCTTGATGATATCAAGAACCTTGGATACCGTATGGCATTCGAAGGTGGATTGTCGTTTAACCTTGGTGATGTAATCATTCCTAAGGAGAAAGAAACGCTTGTACAGGAAGGATACGACGAGGCTGAAGAAGTGATGAATAACTATAACATGGGTTTCATCACCAACAACGAACGTTACAACCAGATTATCGATATTTGGACGCATGTTAATGCCCGTCTGACTCAAACATTGATGAATCAGATTAGTACCGATAACCAAGGATTTAACTCCGTGTTTATGATGCTTGATTCTGGTGCGAGGGGTTCGAAAGAGCAGATTCGTCAGTTATCAGGTATGAGGGGTCTGATGGCCAAGCCGCAAAAAGCCGGTGCTGAAGGTGGTCAGATTATTGAAAACCCAATTCTTTCGAACTTTAAAGAAGGTCTGTCGGTATTGGAGTACTTTATCTCTACTCACGGTGCTCGTAAAGGTCTTGCGGATACTGCCCTGAAAACAGCCGATGCGGGTTACCTTACTCGTCGTTTGGTGGATGTTTCTCAGGATGTGGTTATCCTTGAAGAAGATTGTGGTACCTTACGTGGATTAACTGCTACCGATATTAAGAATAACGAGGAAATCGTTGCTTCTTTATATGAGCGTATCTTAGGTCGTGTATCAGTTCATGATATTCACCACCCAAGTACAGGTGAGTTGATTATTAAGTCAGGTCAGGAGTTTAGCGAAACTGCAGCTAAGATTGTTGATGAGTCACCAATTGAGCGTGTAGAAATTCGTTCGGTACTGACTTGTGAGTCGAAGAAAGGTGTTTGTGCCAAGTGTTATGGACGTAACCTTGCCACGGGCCGTATGGTTCAGTTAGGGGAGTCGGTAGGTGTAATTGCTGCTCAGTCAATCGGGGAGCCGGGTACACAGTTAACACTACGTACCTTCCACGTAGGGGGTACAGCGGGTAACATCACTTCTGAGAACAAAATTCTTGCTAAATATGATGGTATTGTTGAAATTGAAGAATTACGTACAGTTCCATCAAAAACAGAAGAAGGAGAAGAGGTTGATGTGGTAATCGGTCGTTTGGCTGAATTACGTATCATCGACAAGAATACAAATATTGCTTTAACAACTCACCCAATTCCTTATGGTGCGAAACTATTCATTAAGAATGGTGCCGAAATCAAGAAGGATGATGTGATTTGTGAATGGGATCCATATAATGCCTTGATTATTTCTGAGAAGAAAGGTAAAGTGGCCTTCGAAAACATGATCGATGGCGTTACCTATAAGGAAGAATCGGATGAGCAAACAGGTTTCCGTGAGAAAGTAATTACCGAAACGCGAGATAAAACCAAGAATGCTGGTTTACGTGTAGTTGGAATTGATGGAGAAGTATTGAAAAACTACAACTTACCTGTGGGAGCCCACATGTCTGTTGAAGAAGGAGATGCTGTTGAGCAGGGACAAATTCTTGCTAAGATTCCACGTGCAGTTGGTAAAGCAGGCGATATCACCGGTGGTCTTCCACGTGTAACTGAGTTATTCGAAGCACGTAACCCAAGTAACCCAGCTGTGGTTTCTGAGGTTGATGGTGAGGTAACTTTCGGTAAGATTAAGCGTGGTAACCGTGAAATTATCGTTACAACTAAGGCGGGTGATGTGAAGAAGTATTTGGTTTCTTTATCGAAACAAATTCTTGTTCAGGAGAACGATTACGTTCGTGCCGGTACACCTCTTTCTGATGGTGCTACTACGCCTAACGACATCCTTAGCATTAAAGGTCCTACTGCCGTTCAGGAGTATATCGTGAATGAAGTACAGGACGTATATCGCTTACAGGGTGTGAAGATTAACGATAAGCACTTCGAAATTATCGTTCGTCAGATGATGCGTAAAGTAGACATCGCTGATCCGGGTGATACTAAATTCCTTGAAAAGCAGATCGTTGATAAGATTGAGTTCATGACTGAAAATGATGAGATCTGGGGTAAAAAAGTGGTTGAAGAAGCAGGTGATTCGCAAACACTTAAACCAGGTATGATCATTACAGCTCGTCGTCTTCGCGATGAGAACTCACAGTTAAAGCGTCGTGACCTTCAGTTAGTGACAGCTCGTGAAGCCATTCCGGCAACATCGGGTCAGGTACTACAGGGTATTACACGTGCGGCACTGCAAACGAAGAGCTTTATGTCTGCTGCTTCCTTCCAGGAAACAACAAAAGTTCTTAACGAGGCGGCTATTCAAGGTAAAGTTGATAAGCTTGACGGCTTGAAGGAGAACGTGATTTGTGGTCACTTGATTCCGGCTGGTACTGGAGTGCGTAATTTTACTAAAGTAGTTGTTGGTTCAAAAGAAGAATTCGATAGCTTGGTTAGTAAGAAAGCGGCCAGTGAAGAGGTAGAATAATTGAATTATTGAGATATGGAAAGAGGGGAAGCACAGTTGTGTCTTCCCCTTTTTTGAAAAAAATATAACTATGGAAGAAAAGAAGAATCAAAATCAATTGAATATTGAGTTGAACGAGGAGGTATCACAAGGAACTTATTCTAACCTTGCCATTATAACCCATTCTCCAGCCGAGTTTGTTGTGGATTTTGTTCGTATTATGCCAGGTGTTCCTAAAGCTCAGGTTAAGTCTCGTGTAATCCTTACACCCGAGCATGCCAAGCGCTTAATGAATGCTTTAAAGGATAATATTGCTCGCTACGAATCCTTGCACGGACCGATCAAAAACACTGACAATAATGGTCAGGGGCCGGTTATGCCAATGAATTTTGGCCCGGCAGGTCAAGCCTAATAAAATATTTATCAAGTAAAAAAAACGGGGCATTGTTGTCCCGTTTTTTTATTTTTACAAAAACACTTGTTATGTCTCAAATACGACCTTTCTTATATCTATTTTTACTACTTCAGCTTGTGGCCTGCCAGGCAACACCGAAAAAGGAAAATACAGCCTTACGATTGGCTTGTGAAAAAATGGAAGACTACATTCCTTTGCTTAAGGGTAAAAAGGTGGGCTTATTGGTTAACCATACTTCCTTAGTCGGGACGTCGCATCTCGTAGATACGCTAATCGCTCAAAATATTGAGGTAACAAAGATCTATGCTCCGGAGCATGGTTTCAGAGGAACAGCCGATGCGGGAGAGCATGTGGCCAGCGATATTGATTCGAAAACTGGCATACCGGTTATTTCGCTTTATGGAAAAAATAAAAAACCATCGACAGAGGATTTAAATAATATTGATGTGGTCGTATTTGATATACAGGATGTGGGGGTTCGGTTTTACACCTACATTTCATCGATGCATTACATGATGGAAGCCTGTGCCGAAAACGGGGTGAAAATGCTGGTATTGGATCGACCGAATCCCAATGGTGATTATTTTGATGGACCAGTACTCAAAAAGGAGTTTCAATCATTCGTAGGCATGCATCCAATACCGGTTGTACATGGTTTAACGGTGGGAGAGCTGGCTAATATGATCAATGGCGAAGGATGGTTAAAAGATTCGGCCAAATGTGATTTAACCGTTATTAAAATGGACAATTACCGTCACGATATGCCCTATTCAGTACCGGTTAAGCCATCGCCCAATCTACCCAATGATTTGTCCATTCGCCTTTATCCGTCCTTGTGTTTCTTTGAAGCCACTGTTATAAGTGTGGGGCGGGGCACACATATGCCATTTCAAGTGATTGGTAATCCTGATCCTCGCTTTGGATCATTCAAGTTTACGCCCAAAAGTATTGATGGCATGTCGAAGCATCCTTTGCACGAAAACAAATTGTGTTATGGTATCGACCTCCGAAACCGTAAGCTGGATCACCAATTCCGTATTGACTATGTGGTGTACATGTATGGTGCTTCTGGTTGTCAAAAGGATTTCTTTAGCAGACGCCGATGGTTTAATTTATTGGCCGGAAATGATACTTTACTAAAGAAGATTGAAGATTTGTGGAGTGTGGAAGAAATAAAGGATAGTTGGAAAACAGAACTGGACGCTTATTCAAAATTGAGAAGTCAATACCTATTATACCCTTGATAGATGAGAACTAAAAACTTCATTTCCATAGTTGGCTGTTTGATGTTGATCTATAGTCAAATCACTGCACAGTCCATTCCTAACGACAGCATTTGTGAATCAAAGTTGTATATAAAAATTTTTAATCAGTTTAAATTACTAAAACACGATAATGCGAGTTTTCCAATAGGTGATTTAGAAACTGAAAAAATCCGTTTTATAGTACCGGACAAGATAAAGGCATGGAAAGATTATATCTATCGGTATAAAACTGTTCCCGTTTTCAGTTATGAAGCTCTGCATAAAAGTAGTAAAGACAGGCAAAAGCAATTTGATCATCAAATCTTTGTAATAGATGATCAGGTGGATTATTCTGCACTGAAGCAAGTCATCCCTAATAGTAAATTATCACTTGTAATTTTTCGTGATACAATTGATACAGATTTAACTGCTTTAATGGAAATGGCGGATAATGTTTTGCATTGCCCGACGAATAACTATATCAGTTACGATTTGTCAGTTCAGCTTGTTTTTGATGCACTTTCTTTAGATCAGGAACCAGCCTTTTATGATGTTAACAAACGACTTAAATATTTACCTCCAAGGTTACTGGGATTAGATTCTGAAAGTATTTATAAGCAAGTGGATTCAATTGTTTATGTGGCGATTTCAGAAGGTGCGTTCCCTGGTTGTCGGGTTTTGGTAGCGCACAAAGGAGCAGTGATCTTCAACGAATCCTATGGCCATCATACCTATAAGAAACGGACAGCTGTTCAACAGCACGATGTTTACGATTTGGCTTCGGTAACAAAAATAGCAGGACCACTGCCCTTAATCATGCAAGCCTGTGATGAAGGCAATATGGAGTTGGATCAACCTTTTAGCAACTATTGGAAGGATTGGCAAAAGCGTCTTTTTCATCGATCAGACAAAGATAAGATGACCTTGCGTGAGGTGCTGGCACATCAGGCACGTTTAACGCCTTACATCAATTACTACCCAATGACCATGAAGGATGGGCAATACTTGAAGAAATACTATCGACTAAATCCATCGGAGAAATATTCCTTGCCCATTGATCGTCACTTGTACCTTTCGACAGAATTTAAAAAGGAGATATACAAAGCCATTCGCAGGTCTCCTTTGTTAAACGAAGCCAAATACAAATACAGCGGTCTGTCTTATATTATTTATCCACAATTGTTGAGCGATCTTTTTAATGATGAATATGAAACGATTTTATATCGGAACTTTTATGAGCGGCTGGGCGCATCATCCTTATGTTATCGTCCTTTAGATAAAATAGAAACAGATCGGATAGTGCCAACGGAGTACGACAGCTTATATCGCAAGCATCAGATAAAAGGCTGGGTGCACGACGAAGCTGCGGCTGTAATGGGTGGTGTGTCAGGCAATGCCGGATTGTTTGCCAGTGCTGATGATTTGGCCAAGCTCATGCAGATGTATCTACAAAAGGGCTCATATGCTGGTATTCGGTATATTTCTGAGGAAACCTTTAATGAGTTTACCAAAGTTCAGTACCCAGATAATGATAATCGTCGGGGAGCAGGATTTGATAAGCCTTTGTTTGGGAATGATACTTTATCGATTGCAGATAGTTATCCGGCACCGGGTGTGAGCGCTCAAAGTTTTGGGCACAGTGGATTTACCGGCACATTTGTTTGGGTCGATCCTGCCTATGACATAATCTATATCTTTTTGTCTAACCGTGTTTATCCAACTCGAGATAATCCTCTTATCTATCGGATGAATGTGCGACCATCCATCCAACAGGTGTTTTATGAGGAAGTAAAGAAGTCCGAAATAGAAAAGCGGGAGTTCCAGAAATAAAACAGAAGCCATTAGTTGTTTACTGGTAGCTAATGGCTAATGATTTACCAATCTTCAGGTAAGCTTTGCTCCTGATTAGGCTCGGGATATTCTGGAGAGGTATTCATCTTATAAAAGATCTGACTCTCGGTTATCTCCATTTCAATCACCTTCATATGAATCAGGTTGATCAATATCTTTTCAGCCTTACGCGGACTAATATTGGCCATGCCACAAAACTTTGAGAAGGTAATGTAGCCGTGAAAACCAAGGTAAGTCAATAGCTTGCTTTCTGCATATTTAATTTTTAAAAGCGAACCGCCCGGTTCTTTCTCACGTTTCCATACTTCCGTCAGAATACGATTGGCTACTAAATTCTGATCCTTCACCCTCACATAATAAGTTGACTTACCATCTTTATCAGGAGCCGAATGTGGTCGCTTTTTACTCTTTTCAATAATGATTTCAAGCACAGTTTTACCCTCGACCTCCCATTTTCTGGTCTCGAAGTTAACAGCCGGTTTGCAGTGGCGTTTAGCTGCTGCTTCAATCATATAATATTCTTCATCCGACTCAACTCCGGCTATCTTTCCATTGTCTTTAACGCCAATTAACAAGCGCCCACCTTCGGTATTTGCAAAGGCAGCAATGGAACGTGCAATCTTTTTTGTATCGGTAATTGCAAATTTGAAATCCTGGTGAACATGCTCACCCTCCGAAATCATTTGCAGTAGTTCTTTTTGATTCACTGTATTTCAATTTTGAGCAAAGGTCGTAAAAATGACACGATTAATAAAAACAAACTTTCAGGTTCGTTATTATCAGCTTAAAAGTATCGACAATGCTTAAATAGCCTGCAATGTACTGAGATTTAGTTATTAAGAATGGATATTAATAAGGATTAATTTCTGTATTTATGAAATATGTCTTGGAAAAAGATGTTAAAAAAGATTAACTTTTAAAGAAATAATTCTCTATACCAAGATTATTAAACCCTTAAATCAACAGTTATGGCTGAAGTAAAACAATTGGTAAAAGGATTGGCCGATGAACATGGAAGGTCAATGGAGAGTCTTTTACCCATTCTTCAAGGAATTATTAACCAGGAACAACACATTTCGGAAGATGCGATGGTAGAAGTGGCCAGAGAGCTGAATATTTCAGCTGCTCAGGTCTACGGAACAGCTACTTTCTATTCGTTTTTGCACACCAAGCCACTCGGAAAGTATGTGATTCGGGTGTGTAAAACCATTACCTGCATGATGCATGGTAAGAATCAGATAATTAAAGAGCTGGAGACTGTGTTGAAAATTAACCTGGGTGAAACGACACATGATCGCATGTTTACCTTGATGGAAACCAATTGTCTGGGTCAATGTCATAAAGGTCCGGCTATGTTAATTAATGATGAACCGTTTACCGAGCTAACGCCAGAAAAAGTGCGTGAGATAATTATGAAATATAAACAAAAGGAAATCAGTGCAAATTAAATGCAACAAGTTCTCTATTAACATGATTTCATAAAACACGCAACAAGATGAAAAAGAACTTACAACGACTCGACCTCATTTTTAAAAATGAACACGATACAGCCACTATTTTAAAGAAAACACTCGAAAGAAATAACGATGAAGTAATTAACGATCTGATTAGTTCAGGTCTTAAAGGACGTGGAGGGGCAGGATTTCCAACCGGATTAAAATGGAAGTTGGCCGCCGAAACAAAGGAAGAAGAGAAATTTGTCATTTGCAATGCCGATGAAGGAGAACCCGGAACTTTTAAAGACCGCGAAATACTATCAAGCGTGCCTCATAAGGTTTTAACCGGGATGGCTGTTTGCGGAAATATTATTGGTGCTAAAAAAGGTTATATCTACCTACGGGGGGAATACAATTTTTTAAAGCCCCGCTTATTAGAAGTTATTGACGAATTTCATGCATTACTGGATGATTTGAATCTGGATTTCAAAGTAGAAATTTTCCTTGGAAGTGGTGCATACATCTGTGGTGAGGAAAGTGCTCTGTTTGAGAGCATGGAAGGTAAGCGTGGCGAACCACGCAATAAGCCGCCATTCCCAACCGATCATGGATATAAAAACAAGCCTACGGTTATTAATAATGTCGAAACTTTGGCACATACCTACTCAATTATGAAATACGGTCCTGATAAATTCAAGGATCTCGGTATTCAGGATTCAAGAGGATCGAAGGTGTTTTCGGTATCTGGCGATACGCCTATTCCGGGTATCTATGAATTGGAATTCGGTATGTCGCTTCAAAAGTTTGTTGATGACTTTGGTGATGGCGATTCAAAGGCAGTACAGGTGGGTGGAGCTTCCGGGTTTTGTGTACCCCGCAAGAAATTCGGAAAAACAGTTATTGGCTACCAAGGTAAATTAAGAGGTACATCTTTACCTACAGGAGGATCCATGATGATTTTTAATTCATCGCGATCCATGTACAATGTATTGCATAATTACCTCGACTTTTTCGTAGAAGAATCATGTGGACAGTGCACACCTTGTCGCGTAGGCACGCAGCAACTGCTTTTAGGCATCAAAGCCGTGAAAAAAGGTGAGCAACCATCTTCCTATTTGGATAAGCTGCTGGACTTGTCTGAAGCCATGCGGGTAACGGCCAAATGTGGATTAGGACAATCTGTCGCTAATTCATTCTCTTCAATAGTTGAGAATTTCAGAGAAGAAATGATTTACTAACCTTAAAAGTCTTAATTATGTCAGATAAGATTAATCTTAAAATTGATAATATAGCCGTTAGTATTCATAGTGGAGCTACGATACTGGAAGCGGCCAGTAAAGTTAATATTCGCATACCGACCTTGTGCTATCACGAAGATTTATGTGTTGCCGGTAATTGCCGTGTTTGCGTTGTAGAGCAGGCTGGAAGTGACCGCTTATTGCCAGCATGTGCTATGCCCGTTGCCGAAGGTATGGAAATTCATACCAATAGTATGAAAGTAAGAAGTGCCCGCAAACAGATTGTTGAATTGTTGGTGAGCGAGCATCGCGCCGACTGCACCAGATGCTACAAAAATGGTAAGTGCGAATTACAGGAATTGTCGTCGGAATACATTGTTGGGGAAAACGGATTTATCGATTTAGTGGCGCACAAAGGCTATACCATCGATAATTTTTCTCCTTCCATTATAAAAGATGATAGTAAATGCATTCGTTGCCAGCGTTGTGTCAGAACCTGCGATCAACTGCAGAGCATCAGTGCCCTGACGGTTGCCCATAAAGGAGAGCACATGAAAGTGTCTTCGTTCTTTGATAAGCCGATGTTTGAGGTGGTTTGTACCAATTGTGGTCAGTGTGTCAACCGTTGTCCAACAGGCGCCTTAACCGAAAAAACTTACCTGGATGAAGTATGGTCGGCCCTTAATTCCGAAACCAGGCATGTTGTGGTTCAAACAGCACCTGCTGTTCGCATAGCCTTAGGTGAAGCTTTGGGCATGCCTCCTGGTGAAATCGTTACAGGTAAAATGGTTTCGGCTTTAAGGCGACTGGGCTTTAATTCAGTTTTGGATACCGATTTTACAGCCGACCTCACTATTATTGAAGAGGGCAATGAGCTACTTCAACGCCTTAAGCAGGCTGTTAAGGAGAAAGATCCGAATGTTAAGTTGCCGATGACAACCTCTTGTTCGCCCGGTTGGGTGAAATTTATTGAGCATGCTTTCCCAGAGTATCTGCCCAATGTATCTACCGCTAAATCGCCGCAACAGATGTTTGGAGCCTTGGCCAAAACATTTTATGCCAATAAAATAAAGGTTGAACCGGAAAACATGGTGAGTGTGTCTATCATGCCATGTACCGCGAAAAAATACGAGGCGGATCGTCCGGAGATGCGTAGCAGTGGCTATAAGGACGTGGACTTTGTATTAACAACGCGCGAATTGGCCTTAATGATTAAGCAGGCAGGTATTGATTTTGCTTCATTGCCGGATGATGAATACGACAGCATCATGGGTGAATCCAGTGGTGCCGCAGTTATTTTTGGTGCTACCGGAGGCGTGATGGAAGCTGCTTTGCGTACGGCCTACGAAGTGGTTACTGGTCGCGAAGTACCTTTTGATGGATTAAATATTACGCCTGTAAGAGGAATGGAGAGTATTCGCGAGGCAACGATAAAAATTGAAAACGTTCTTCCTGAATGGGATTTCCTGGAAGGAGTAGAGTTGAAAACATGTGTGGCTCACGGTTTATCAAATGCTAAAGAGGTGATGGAAGCTGTGCGTGATGGTAAGTCAGAATATCACTTTATCGAAATAATGGCCTGTCCGGGCGGTTGCTTGGGAGGCGGTGGCCAGCCAATACCAACTTCTCCAGTTATTCGTCAGAAACGAAGCGAAGCCATTTATGAAGAAGACGGACTGAAGCCGATTCGTAAGTCGCATGAAAATCCGGAGGTTGTTCATTTGTATGAAGAATTCCTTAAAGAACCACTGGGTGAAGTATCGCATAAATTGCTTCACACGCATTATACAGAAAGAAATCGGTATTAATTATTGAGAAACCGGCCTTGGTCGGTTTCTTTTTATTATTTTGAACTTGATTTTCGATTTGTGAATTATGGATACTAAGCATGAAATAGTAATATGTCTTGGCAGCTCGTGTTTCTCTCGGGGAAATAAAGACGTGTTAGAAGTTGTAAAAGTTTTTCTAAAAGAGCATCAGTTAAGTGCAGAGGTTTTTTTTCATGGCGATTTGTGTGGTGGAAAATGCGAAGAAGGACCAGTGCTAAAGATCGATGATAAGCTATTCTCGAACGTGACCGTAGACAATGTTTACGAAATCTTAACCAACTACTTTGAAATAGAACAGGAGAGCTAATTGTTATGGGGCAGTTAATTGTAAGCGATAAAGAAAAGTGTAATCTAAGTTATACCTGTGTGAGGGTATGTCCGGCCAAGGCAATTAAAATTGCTGATAAGCATGCTCAGATATTGCCTGATCGTTGTATCGGTTGTGGGCAGTGCGTAGTGATGTGTGCCCAGGGCGCTATCAGGTATCGAAACGAGGTACAGAATGTTGAAAACCTAATTAAAACCAATAGTACCGTTGCTGCTATTTGTGATCCGGCCATATCAGGAGAGTTTACCGATATAGCCGACTATCGAAAATTTGTGGCAATGATACGGGAGATTGGCTTTGATTTGGTAACGGAAATGTCGTTTGCAGTTGATCTCGTGGCCTATAAATACAAAGATTTGGTTGATAATTTTCAGGGTAAGCATTATATCACCACTAAATGCCCGGCTGTTACCAATTACATAGAGAAACAAGAGCCCGATTTAGTTGAGAATCTAGCGCCGATTGTGCCGCCTTATATTGCCATGGCAAAAGTCTTGCACAAGCGTTATGGCGATGATGTTAAGGTGGTATACATTACAGCCTGTACTTCGGCAAAAGATGAAGCCAAAAAGTTTTATCACACCGATGGTCACATCGACAGTGTCATCACATTTGTGGAGCTTCGGGATATGTTTGCTCAACAGGGTATTTCAGAAAACACCGTTGAATTTAGTGAATTTGATCCGCCACTGGGGCGAAAAGGCGGGTTGTTCCCCATTTCACATGGCTTGTTTCAGGCGGTTGATATCAATCAGGGATTGCTTGAAGGAGATATTATCATTACTGAAGGACGGACGAATTTTCTCCAGTCAATTAAAGAGTTTAAGTCCGAGAACCAACTGAATCAGCACCTCGATTTATTTTATTGCAAAGGTTGCATTCAAGGTCCCGGCACATCCAAAGGAGGTAAGAAGTTTACGCGTCGTTCTCAGGTTATTAAGTATGTCAATAAGCGCATGAAGGCCATTGATGCTTACCAGTGGCGCCTGGATATCGAGGAGTTTAAAAACCTGGAGTTGTCGCGCGCATTTAAAACAAAAGATAAGCGCTTGCCGGTTCCAACAAAGGCCGAAGTAGACGTGGTGTTGGCTGATATGGGTAAGTCCAGACGTGAGGATCAGTTGGGCTGTGGAGCTTGTGGGTATCCAACATGCCGCGAGTTTGCTGTTGCTCATTTGCAGGGGCTAACCGATTACGAACAATGCTACACTTTCTCCATAAAGAAATTGCGTGCTTATGTAAATAAGGTCAATGCAGCGAATGAAAAGTATAAGAAAACACAGGAAGCTTTGGTGAAAAGCGAAGAAAAGGCCAGAAATGAAGAAGGTTTGGCCCGCGAAGCAGCCGAAACAACTACGGCCATGCTAAATAAGTTACGCGCCGGTGTGGTAATAGTTGATAAGGACTTAAACGTCATTGAGGCAAACCGCAAGTTTGTGGATATGTTGGGTGACGATGCCAAAGAAATAGCAGAGGTTGTACCCGGTCTGAAAGGAGCTGAGCTCAAAAGTCTTGTCAGTTTTCATAAAGTGTTTGCTACCGTGCTGCAATCGGGTCAGGATGTATTGGACCGCGATGTTGATTATGCCGATTCAATTTTTAACGTGTCGGTGTTTACCATAAAGCGAAACGAAGTGGTTGGCGGCATTATTCGCGATTTGATTACCCCTGAAGTACGCAAAGAGGAGGTGATTAAACGTGCTCAGGATGTAATTAAGGAAAATCTGGAAACCGTTCAGCAGATCGCTTTTCTGCTAGGTGAGAGTGCATCAAAAACTGAAAAAACACTGAATAGTATAATTGAAGCTCAACAATTAGGAGAAACCCATGGATCCGGAAAATAAATTCTTTATCGATGTTGAATGCCGTCAGAATAACCACGTGGGTGAGATTATTTGTGGCGATGTATTCTTGTCGCGAAGAATTAAGGAAGAGGGGCGCATCATTGCGGTTCTGTCCGACGGTATGGGGAGTGGTGTGAAAGCCAATGTGCTGGCCACACTAACTTCGTCCATGGCAATGAATTTCACCATCGAGCACCGGGAGGTGGCGCGAACGGCGGAAATCATTATGAATACACTACCTGTTTGCAGTGTCCGAAAGGTTAGTTACAGTACGTTTACCATTATCGATATTGAAGACGATGGTACCACAACGATTGTTGAATATGATAATCCGCTATGCCTGATTATGCGCGGGCAGGAAGAGTTTGATCCGGGCTGGCAGGATTTGATTCTCGAAAGCGAGCAAAATAAAGGAAAGAAGCTGCACATCTGTAAGTTTAAAGCCCAGTTGGAAGACCGTATCTTTTTTTGGTCCGATGGAATCGTGCAGTCCGGCATGGGAACCAAAGCCTTTCCCTTTGGCTGGGGAAGGGAGGATTTAGGTGATTACGTTAAGAAAATAGTTGCTTACAGACCTTATGCCTCTTCCGGTAAGCTGTCGCAGAAAGTTATTAACATGGCTAAATTGCACGACGGCGATCACCCAAAAGATGATTCTTCCTGCGGTGTAATTTATTATCGGGAACCCCGTAAATTATTGTTGGCAACAGGCCCTCCGTTTGATGAGCACAATGATTTTGATTTCTCACTAAAAGTTCAACAGTTTAATGGTAAAAAGATAATTGCGGGAGGAACCACCGCCGAAGTTGTGGCGCGTGAACTGGCCTTGAAATTTGATGCCGGTATTGATTCCGACGACCCCGAATTACCACCTGTATCCTTTATGGAAGGAATTAGTTTGGTTACCGAAGGCATCTTAACTTTGGGTAAAGTGGCACGCCTGTTGGAAAGCTACCATACCAATACGCGTTTGGCAAATGGCCCGGCCGATCAAATCATAAAAATGCTGTTGGAAAGTGATCGGATTCATATTATAAATGGCACACGAATTAACGTGGCGCATCAAGATCCCAACCTTCCGGTTGAGTTAGAGATCAGAAGAACTGTGGTAAAACGAGTTGTGCGTTTGCTGGAAGAAAAATTCCTGAAGGATATAACAATTGAATATATGTAAGTAAATATGATGTAAATCATATATCTACTCTTTCTTGATGATTGACACATAAACGATAGGGTGACTTTCAATTTGTAAGCTGCCGTCGGTTGTGCTGAATGAATTGTTGCGTTTTAATTTAGACTTGTTCTGTATTAAAGAAAACCAACATCTGACCTTTTTTTTCTCGGTATATTAGTATTAGTTTGCCATGGTATTCGCGAAATATTTCTTTAATAATTTGCTAATTAAACCCGGCTAAGATAAACTAATATGGCGAGATCAATAAAAATAAAAAAGATAGCAGAGCTGTTAAATGCGAAGGTAGTTTGCGGCGCTGATTTTATTGATAAAGAAGTGGAACAGGCTTTTGCCAGTGATTTAATGAGTGATGTATTGACCCTCGAATCCGAACAACTGGTGTTAATAACAGGCTTGACAAACATGCAAACCGTTCGTACTGCTGAAATGGCAGATATCGATTGTGTGGTTTTTGTCAGGGGCAAGAAAGTAACACCGGAAATGATAGAGGTGGCCAATGAAAATAATATGGTTTTGGTAGAATGTGAATATTCGATGTTCCGAACCATAGGTATGTTGTACGAAGCGGGTGTTTCTCCTGTTTATTGATGTCGGTATATGGAATTTAACTACGAGGTTGAAGGAGGAAACTTTGCGAAAGCTGGTAATGCTGCCAGTAGCGTTAAAAAAGTTCTCAAACAACTAAATGTTGATCCGAAGGTTATTAAGCGCATCGTTGTAGCACTCTATGAAGGAGAAGTGAACGTGGTGGCACATGCATACAAAGGAAAAGTTTTAGTGGATATTGATACAAGCAGGATTTATATCCGCATTGAAGATGAAGGACCTGGGATACCGGATATTGATTTGGCCATGCAAGTGGGCTATTCTACGGCGTCGGCCATGGTTAGGGAAATGGGCTTTGGTGCCGGAATGGGACTGCCCAACATGAAGAGAAACGCGGATATTATTGATATAACAAGTAAAGTAGGTGAAGGAACGGTAGTAGAGTTAACGACTAATTTGACAAGTTAAGAGGTAATTGCGATGAGCGATCAACAGTTTTATCATGCATTAAAAGTAGACGAGAATTTGTGTTATGGATGTACACATTGCATGAATGTTTGTCCCACGGATGCGATCCGAATCAGGAATGGAGTCGCTTCGATCCGTAAAAATTGGTGTGTGGATTGTGGTGAATGTATGAAAGCTTGTCCCGTTGATGCTTTTTATGTCGAGCAGGATGATTTTGAGAAAATCTTCAACTTTAAATACCGGGTGGCCATATTACCTTCTGTTTTTATAGGCCAGTTTTCAAAGCATATCAACGAATGTGAAATAATCGATGTTCTTAAAGGACTCGGTTTTACCCATGTTGTGCCGGCTGAAGCCACGGTTGATGTCATTAATGAATCGATGCTCGAAGAGTTGCAATCGGATCGTGATAAACCCATGATCAGTGCATTCTGTCCATCCATAGTTCGTTTGATACAGGTTCGCTTCCCCGGTTTGGTAAACAATATTATTCCCATTAAGCCACCCATCGATACAACAGCTATGTATTATCGTCAACTGCTTCAGGAAGAGGGAAAAAGTTCGGATGATATCGGCGTATTTTATGTAACACCTTGTGCTTCAAAAATTGCAACAGTAAAGAGTCCGGTGGGTGATGATACCTCCAATGTAGATGGTGTTATTAATATGGATTTTCTTTATAACAAAGTCTATCACGTATTAAAAACACGATCAGAAGCAAGCGAAAAGTGTGACGAAACGGTGCCTTACCTGTCACCCAAAGGTCTTAACTGGAGCTTAACTGATGGTGAAGCTACACACATGACCGGGCGCTGCTTAGCCATCGATGAAATTCATAACGTTATTTCGTTCCTCGAAAAGGTTGAAAACGATGAAATAATTAATGTTGATTTTCTGGAACTCAGAGCTTGTGATCAGAGCTGTGCCGGTGGAGTGTTATTGACCGAGAATCGTTTTTTAACGGTTGAAAGAATTAAAAACAGAGCCGAACGAATTAATGCTTCGGGTAAGTACGTGCAGAATATTTCAGATCAGCATAAAGAATTGATAAAGAATAATAGTTCAGTAGGTAAAATAGAACCGCGATCCATGATGGTGCTTGATGAAGACATGGGCATCGCATTGAAAAAAATGGAACGGGTTCGTCGAATGATGTGTTACCTGCCGAACATTGATTGTGGTGCTTGTGGAGCGCCTAATTGTGAAAGTTTAGCTAAAGATATTGTCCGCAAAGAAGCACATTTATCAAACTGTGTCTTTCTACAGAGGATGATGGAAAAAACCAAAAAGCTTGACCCGATGCATTCAATACGCATTATTGAAAAAACATGGGGAAAAGATCGTTTGGATAAAGACTGTAAGAAAAAAGGAGCAAAAAATGAAAGTTTGTGACATCATAGAAAAACTTAACCTGAAGGTTATTGGCGGTGAAGAAGGGCTGCAAAACGAAGTAAGTGGCGGATACACTTCTGACCTGCTGAGCGATGTGATGGGAAATGTGTATGAAGGACAGGTTTGGATTACCCTTCAGACGCATCGTAACGTAATGGCTGTGGCTTCGCTTAAAGAAGTGGCGGCAGTTATTATTGTTAAAGATTTAGAAGCGGATGAAAATACAATTAGCCAAAGTAACGACGAAGGTATTCCATTGCTAAGTTCATCAATGGAAGCGTTTGAGTTATCGGGTGAATTGTTCACCTTGTTAAAGGGAGAATAGATAAAAGACATAAGACGAAAGATTGCAAAGAAATCTGAAGTCTAATATCTAAAATCTGGAAGCAAAAAAATGAAACGATTTAAAGCCGATCTGCACATGCACACGGTCTTGTCTCCATGTGGAAGTTTAGAGATGAGCCCGGTTGTGATTGTTGAAAAGGCTTTGGAACGAGGATTAGATATTATTGGAATAACCGACCACAATAGTACCAGGCAATGTGCCGAAGTATATCGGGTTGGTCAACAAAAAGGAATTGCAGTGTACTGTGGCGCTGAAGTCACAACCAAAGAGGAAGTTCACTGCCTAACGTTCTTTGAAAATTTTGAAAAACTTAAAGCTTTTCAGGCATATCTGGATAAGCATTTACCCAATTTACCCAATGATCCCGAAAAATTTGGTCACCAGGTGTGGGTGAATGCTGATGAAGAGATTGCAGGACAGGAAGAGCGCCTATTGATTAGTGCAATCGATCAGTCCATTGATGAGGTTGAAGCCAAAGTTAGAGAGTTAAACGGCTTGTTTATTCCGGCCCATATATTCCGGCCTAGTTTCAGTGTTTATAGCCAATTGGGTTTTATGCCTTTTGACATTAAACCGGATGCAATTGGCATGAGTGCACGGGTTGATGTGGAAGAACAAATAAAGAAACATCCCGAATTAATACAATTTACGGTGCTTCGTTCATCAGACGCTCATTTTCCTGATCAAATAGGTGCGCATTACACGATATTGGAAATGGAAAATAGCAGTTTTGAAGAGTTCAGAAAAGCCTTGCATCAGGTTGATGGAAGAAAAGTAGTGGAGTTAAGGTAATGAAGGATTTATCAATGCATATCATGGACATTGTCCAGAATTCGGTAAGGGCAAAAGCTGAAAATGTGAAATTGTCCATTGTGTTGGAAGAAAAATGGCTGACCATCCGGGTTGAAGATGATGGAACAGGCATGAATCAAGAAACACTAGACAAGGTAACTGATCCTTTTTATACCTCACGTACCACCCGAAAAGTAGGCATGGGTATTCCCTTAATCATGCAAAATGCCGAGTTGACGGATGGTACAATGAACCTGAAATCGGAGTTGGGAGTCGGAACAACGCTAACAGCAAAGTTTGGACGAACACACATTGATCGGCCACCAATGGGTAATATTGCTTCAACGGCGGCCATGATGATGACCGGAAATGATGGTGTTAATCTGCAGTTTGAAGTGAGACGTGGTGACGATGAATTTGCGATCAGTACCAACGAGGTGAAAGAGGTAATGGGAGATATGGATATCCGTTTGCCAAAAGTGACAAGTTTTTTAAAGGAAATGATTGAAGAGAATCTAAAGGAATTAAAAATTGAGTTCGATTAACGGTTATTGGGTTTATCCCCCAATGGCTTAAACTATACTAAAAAGAATGTATAATTAATAATAACCAATCGCTATGTCAAAAGTAAAATCTCTGGCTGATTTGCGCAAAATGCGTGATGAATTGCAGACAAAAGTAAGTCTGCGTGAGAAAAGCGACAATCCTGAAAAAATGGTTCAGGTGAAAGTGTCGATGGCTACCTGTGGTATCGCCTCAGGAGCAAAGGAAGTGATGAACCATATGATTGAAGAAATGGATCGTCAGGCAATAGATGCAATTGTTACTCAAACCGGATGTATGGGTTACTGCCATGCAGAACCAACCATCGAAGTAACGCTACCAGGTAACGACCCTGTGGTTTTTGGTCATGTGGATAATAAAAAGGCCGACGAAATCATTGAGAAGTATGTTATCAGAGGAGAGTTGGTGGATGGAATCATCCCGGTAAATTACGAAACAGTAAAAGAGAATAAAAACGAATAGTTTTTTGCGCTATGGCTAAATTCAAAAATCATATCCTTGTTTGTGGCGGAACTGGCTGTCGTGCCTCACAAGGTGAAGAAATCGTACAAAATCTAACCAAGGTATTAGAAGATAATAGCTTGGAAAATGAAGTACAAGTAGTAAGAACCGGATGTTTCGGTTTTTGTGAAAAAGGTCCTGTTGTTAAAATGGTACCTGACAATACTTTTTACGTACATGTTACACCTGAAGATGCTCCTGAAATTGTAGCTGAGCACCTGGTAAAAGGTCGTAAAGTAGAGCGTTTACTGTATACCGATCCTGAAACGCAAGAGCGTGTATCAGAATCGAAGGATATGGGTTTCTACAAGAAGCAAATCCGTATCGCGCTTCGCAACTGTGGGTTTATCAACCCAGAAAACATTGACGAGTACATTGCTCGCGATGGATATGCTGCTTTAGGTAAAGCATTAACAGAAATGACACCTGAAGAAGCCATTAAAGTGATTATCGACTCAGGTCTTCGTGGTCGCGGTGGTGGTGGTTTCCCAACCGGATTAAAGTGGGACATCACGCGCAAGGTTGAAGCTGAGCAAAAATATGTGGTTTGTAATGCCGATGAGGGTGACCCGGGCGCATTTATGGATCGTTCCATCCTCGAAGGAGACCCACACGCCGTATTGGAAGCGATGGCTATCAATGGCTACTGTACTGGTGCCTCTAAAGGATTAATTTACATCCGTGCCGAATACCCATTGGCTATTTCTCGTTTGAAAATTGCCATTGACCAGGCTCGTGAGTATGGTTTATTAGGCGAAAATATCTTTGGTACAGGGTTTAGTTTTGATGTTGAATTACGCTACGGTGCCGGTGCATTTGTTTGTGGTGAGGAAACATCATTGATTCACTCGATGGAAGGTTTACGTGGTGAGCCAACAGTGAAGCCTCCATTCCCATCAGAGAGTGGTTATAAAGGTATGCCAACCAACGTAAACAACGTTGAAACATACGCCAACATTCCGGTAATTATGCTGGAAGGTGCTGAGTGGTTTAGCAGCATCGGTACCGAGAAGAGTAAAGGTACCAAGGTATTTGCTTTAGCAGGTAAAGTAAATAACGTTGGTTTGATTGAAGTACCTATGGGTACCACATTGCGCGAAGTAATCTTCGACATAGGTGGTGGTATCAAAGATGGTAAGAAATTTAAAGCTGTTCAGACAGGTGGCCCATCAGGTGGTTGCTTAACTGATAAGCACTTAGATATTCCTATCGATTACGATAACTTATTGGCTTGTGGCTCAATGATGGGTTCAGGCGGTATGATCGTGATGGATGAGGACGATTGTATGGTTTCTGTAGCTAAATTCTATTTAGATTTTACAGTTGAAGAATCATGTGGTAAATGTGCTCCATGTCGTATTGGTAACAAGCGTTTGTATGAAATGCTTGATAAACTAACCGAAGGAAAAGGAACAGAAGAAGATTTGACTTTATTGCGCAACTTAAGTAACGTCATTAAAGATACTTCTCTTTGTGGATTAGGACAGACTTCGCCTAACCCGGTTCTTTCAACCATGGAAAACTTCCCTGAAGAGTACGAAGCTCACGTGAAGGAAGGTAAGTGTCCGGCAGGTCAGTGTAAGTCGTTAATGCAATATGTGATCGAGGCTGAGAAGTGTATCGGTTGTACTTTGTGTTCGCGCGTTTGTCCGGTTGATGCCATTACCGGTGATAAGAAAGAACCTCACTTAATTAGTCAGGAGACTTGTATCAAGTGTGGTGCTTGTTATGAAAAATGTAAGTTTGGTGCGATCAGCATTCAATAGCCAAACCAGTTTTTGAACAGTAAAAGATAGAAGAATGGAAATCGTTCAATTAAGCATAGATAATAAAAAGGTAGTTGTTGAAAAAGGCACTACCATCTTAGAGGCAGCTAAAAACATCGGGGTGGATATTCCAACTTTATGTCATATGAAGCTGCACGATATGAACATTGAGAATAAGCCAGGCGGATGTCGTGTTTGCGTGGTTGAAGTGGAAGGTCGTCGTAACTTAGCACCGGCTTGTAAAACGGAATGTACCGAAGGTATGGATATTCAAACACACTCTGTACGTGTCGTAAATGCCCGTCGTACTGTTATGGAGTTGATCTTATCTGATCACCCGTTTGAGTGTTTGGTATGTTCTAAGTCTGGCGATTGTGAGTTGCAGACAATGGCTCAGAACCTAGGTATTCGCGAAGTACGTTACCAGGGTGAGAAGAATAAATATAAGAGTGATGAGTCGCCGGCTATCGTTCGCGAAATGGAGAAGTGTATCATGTGTCGTCGATGCGAAACAGCTTGTAACGAAGTGCAAACAGTAGGTGTGCTTTCGGCTGTTAACCGTGGTTTTGAGTCAGTTGTAGCGCCAGCTTTCGAAATGGACTTGGATCACTCTGCATGTACCTTCTGTGGTCAGTGTGTGGCTGTTTGTCCAACAGGTGCTTTAACCGAGCGTGATAGCTCAGCTAAGGTGATGGATGCCATCGTTGATCCTAAGAAAACAGTGATTGTTCAGACGGCTCCGGCTGTTCGTGCTGCCTTAGGTGAAGAGTTCGGCATGGAAGCAGGTACTTTGGTAACTGGTAAAATGGTTTCAGCTTTGCGCAAATTAGGTTTCGACCATGTATTTGATACTGATTTTGCAGCTGACTTGACCATTATGGAAGAAGGTACGGAGTTGCTTGGTCGATTAGGTAAGCATTTGGCAGGCGATAAGGATGTGAAGTTACCAATCTTAACATCTTGTTGTCCGGGTTGGGTGAACTTCTTTGAGCACCAATTCCCTGATATGCTAGATATTCCTTCAACAGCTAAATCGCCTCAGCAGATGTTTGGTGCCATTGCCAAAACGTATTTTGCTGACCAGTTAAAGCAGAAGCGTGAAGACGTTGTTGTCGTTTCAGTGATGCCTTGTTTGGCTAAGAAATATGAGTGTGCCCGCGATGAATTTAAGGTAGATGGTGATCCGGATGTTAACTTGTCAATCTCTACACGTGAATTGGCTCAGATGATCCGTAACGCCAACTTGAACTTCGAAGCATTGGAAGAAGATGATTTCGACCAGCCACTAGGAGAATCAACAGGGGCTGCCGTTATCTTTGGTACAACAGGTGGTGTAATTGAGGCAGCTGTTCGTACGGCTTATGAGGTGCACACCAAGAAGCCACTTCCTAAAGTAGATTTTGAAGAATTACGCGGTTTCGATGGTATCCGTTCGGCAACAATCGATTTTGATGGTCTTCCTATCAATATTGGTATTGCACACGGATTAGGAAATGCCCGTAAACTTCTTGAAGATATCAGAGCCGGTAAGTCACAGTTCCATGCCATTGAGATTATGGCTTGTCCTGGTGGATGTATCGGTGGTGGTGGTCAGCCATATCACCACGGTGATGTTGAGGTGTTGAAGAAACGTCAGAAGGCCATTTACGAAGAAGACAAAGGTAAAGTACTTCGTAAGTCGCACGAGAATCCATTTATTCAGAAGTTATATTCTGAGTTCTTAGGAGAGCCTTGCGGACACAAGTCGCATGAGTTGCTTCACACGCACTATTACGATAAGAAAAAGAAGGTTGAAATCTAAAAAAGTATCAAGATATAAGTATCAAGATGCAAGACCGTCTTGATACTTGATACTTGAATCTTTTATCTTAAAGAAAAGACAAATGGCAAATATAAAATTACCCGCCGCTAAGGTGGAAGAATTAAAAGGAAGATGTAAAGAGCTTGGTAATGAGGGAGGCGAGTTGATTAACGCCCTTCATGCAGCTCAGGAATTATTTGGCTATCTGCCTGCCGAAGTTCAGGAGTTGGTAGCTAGCGAAATGAATGTTTCTGTAGCGCACGTTTATGGTGTGGTAACATTCTATTCATTCTTCTCAATGATTCCAAAAGGAGAGCATCCAATCTCAATCTGTATGGGTACTGCTTGTTATGTACGTGGTGCTGAGAAAGTATTGGATGAATTCAAGCGTCACTTGGATGTAAAAGTTGGTGAAACAACCGAAGATGGTAAGTTCTCAATCAGCTGTTTGCGTTGTGTTGGTGCTTGTGGTTTAGCTCCAGTTGTTACTGTAGGCGAAAAAGTTTATGGTCGTGTAGCAGCAGAAGATGTAAAAGGTATTTTAGAAGAATATAAGTAAATTACATCGTTAGAATATTGGAACCGCCTCATGTTATGGGGCGGTTTTTTTTGCCTTTGATATTGCACAAGTAATGGAACAACTATCAATTATAACTTGATGCTGTCCTTATGGGCTAGCACAGCATTATAGTACATCCATAGGTTTTCAAAGCAACTGCCTCAATGAAACAATTTATTACAAGGCGCGTAGTTCTTATTTACTCAGTTTAGAGTAAATAAACACTCAATACGCAACATTATGAAATTAAATAAGGTATTTATCTTATTATGTGCAACCACACTATTTATTAGCTGTTCATCCGATGATGACTCAATGCAGCCATTAAGCCTTAAAGAACAACAGTTGAAGGTAATCAATGCCTCGCGGGCAGCCCATGGTGCGCCTGCAGTTCAATTAGATGAATTAGCTAGCCGGGTGGCCGATGAAATGGCACGACATGCCGCCGAGGAAAAATTGATGGGACATTATAATCTCGATGGTGAAAAGCCATATATGCGCTACGCCAAAGCCGGTGGATATGATCATGTAACAGAGAATGCTGCTGCTTATTGGTCGAGCGAGGATTTTAATGGCAGCGATGAGCATGTTTTAAATACCATGAAAGAATTGCATGCGGCTTTTATGGCGGAAAAAGCACCCAATGATGGTCACAAACAAGCTGTGATCAACAAGCATCATACGCACGTAGGTATTGGAATGGCTTGGGATGGTAAGCAGTTTCGCTATTATGAAGAATACCTTGATCGTTATCTGGAATTTAAAAACATTAGCCAATCAGTCAGTACAAGTAAAGCCATTACTTTTAGTATAAGGCCATTGAGTGCGGAACATTACATCCATGCTTTTGCTGTGCTTCGCGAATCTTTACCTAACACAATGACGGCCAATGAAGCCAGCTCACACACTTATTATATGGATGGTGGCGACCAGTATCTGGTGGAGGCTGTTTCGAAGATGGAAGAAGATAATGAGGGATGGTTTTCGTATTCATTTACACCCGGCAAAACAGGCTATTATTACGTTCAAATCTTTTTAGACAGCAAACCATTCGAAGGCTCTTTCAGTTCGGCAGGAAAGATACAGGCTTCTGGTTTGGGCTTTTTCGTGAATGAATAATAATTTAAATAAGGAATGGGTACAGAATTTTAAGAAGTACACTTAAAGCTAGCATTATCGTGTATTTCTTAATAGCTCTTAACATGATAACATTCAGTAAATAATTCTGGTATTTTGTTGCTTAAATTAGCTTAAAACCCCTAATTTTGAGGTATTGGAGTCATGATGGGGACATCAAGGTAAAAGCAAGTCAAATGTCAATAATTTATAATCCGCAGCAATATAAGTTGGCTGATAAGCCAATGGAGAATTTTATCGATCCGGATGAAATTCAAGAGATATTGGATTCACACTTGAATCCTACAATGGATCAGGTCAACGAGATTATTTCTAAATCCTTAAATAAGCAACGCCTGAGCCTGCAGGAAACTGCCGTATTGATAAATGCCAACGAGCCAGAGATGGTCGAGGCAATTAAATCGGCGGCAAAACAACTTAAAGAGCAGGTTTATGGAAAGCGCATCGTGTTATTTGCACCCTTATATATTGGCAATTTGTGCATTAACGACTGTGCTTACTGCGGATTTCGCTCAACCAATAAAAAGCAGGAACGCATTACATTGGGTAAGCAGGATATCATTGATCAGGTGGTGGCTTTGGAAGATACCGGTCACAAGCGATTGATATTGGTCTATGGAGAACATCCGCGTTATGATGCTCAATTTATTGCCGATACGGTTAAGATTGTCTATGGTGTAAAGCACGAAAATGGAGAAATACGCCGCGTTAATATTAATGCAGCACCTTTGGATGTGGAAGGCTATAAAATCGTGAAGGAAGCGGGAATTGGTACTTACCAGATTTTCCAGGAGACCTATCACAAGCCAACTTACGAAAAGGTTCACCTCAAAGGAACCAAAAAGCATTTTGATTGGCGTTTGGCAGGTTTGGACCGGGCACAGGAAGCCGGTATTGATGATGTGGGTATTGGCGCTCTGTTTGGTTTATATGACTGGCGATTTGAAGTCCTGGGGCTTTTGCGCCATGTGAACCATTTCGAAGCAGTTTACAACGTCGGTCCACATACCATTTCATTTCCACGTATCCAGTCAGCTTCAGGCTTTGAAGTGGATAAGCAATACGATGTAAGCGATGCTGATTTTACCAAACTGGTAGCCATTTTGCGTTTAGCGGTACCTTACACCGGATTAATCCTTACGGCCCGCGAGCCGGGCTACATTCGCGATGAGATATTACAATACGGCGTTTCTCAGATCGATGGAGGAACCAACATTGAATTAAAAGGTTATACCAGTCATAAAGAGCAGCAGGATTTAGATCATGAACAGTTTGAGATTTGTGATGATCGATCCTTAAACGAAGTGATGGAAGAGCTGGTTGAAGATGGTTATATTCCTTCCTTTTGTACAGCTTGTTACCGTTTGAACCGGACAGGCGAGCATTTTATGGAGTTTTCAGTGCCGGGCTTTATTAAGCGCTTTTGCCAGCCCAATGCCATCCTGACATTAGCCGAATATCTGGAAGATTATGCTCCCGAAAAGACCAAAGAAAAGGGCTATCAGCTAATTGAGGACAGTTTAAAAGATTATGAAGATGAGCGATTCAAATCCAAGTTGATAGAGCGTTTAGGAAAAATAAAAGAAGGTGAGCGCGATTTATACTTTTAAATTCATGCGAGCTTGATAAAAAATAAGAAATGGCGAAGCAACAATGCTTCGCCATTTTTATTTTTGCTATATTATGTGATGTTAACCAAATTTAAATTTCGGCGTTCAGATCTGTAAGCTTGTGACTTGTTTAATGCTTCGACACTTTAAATTGAAGTGTTTCAATATTGCTGTTGCCAAGTTTATCAGTAGCTTCCACTTCCACACTGTAAATCTTTTCTTCTTTAAAAAGTTCCATGCTTGACGGAGAACCATTGGCATTGTAATTCTTTTTAGTACCGCCATCCACACTGTAGAAAATGCTATTGGTTCCGCAATGTTTATCCGTGGCACCAATGTACAGTTTCACAAATGGAGGATATACATTAACCGTCTTCCCTTCAACCAACTCTTGTCGCGTGGGCTTAATGCTAAAGTTCATAAATACTTCGGGCCCTTCCGTATCAACAAATACCTGGCTAGTCTTCGGTGCTTCCTGATTATTAACATTATCAACTGAAAAGAATGTTATCTCATGAAATCCCGTTTCCGGTAGTTTAAACTTTAGTGCCTCTTGTTCATTGGCATTGTTAATGCTTGAGATCGTTTTTTGAATACCGGAGGCATTATCTTCCGAGAATAGATTAATTTCGGTTGAAGTGCTGATGAACAGAGTATCACGATTAAAAAACTGCGGGCCTTTATAATCGATACCAGTTGATGGCGCTTCGGTGTCCATAAATACGCTAAGCTTTTTTGCCTTTGATTTATTTTCAACCATATCATACGATTCGTAATAAATCGATTGCAATCCTTTACTGGTATCAAAGGCGAAGGGTTCAGAATATTTTTTGTCAATTTCTACCCGGTTAGTACCATACATCGTTCGGTCAATTACCATGTTGTTATCTTTGGCATCGAGCTCACAGCGGCTCCGTTCAGAAACATATAAGTAGTCGCCTTTGTACTCATCGACAGTTATGCTCGCTGTGGCCTCTGGTGGATCATAGTCAATTACAAAGGAGAAAGTGGTCATGTCGTCACCTGCAATATTTTCTGTATGGCTACTGCCATCAGAACGGTTACCCACTTTATCGCTGGCCCAGAATTTAAAATCATGGTTACCATTCTCGATGGTACTTAAATCAATTGGTTGAGAATAAGTTTTTATCGGATCGTTATTTAACTGGTATTTGATGTGTTTTACTCCACTCGTTTTGTCTGTTGCCAACAGTTGTATTTTCGATCGGGCCGAAACGATCTCGCCGGCCACATCACCAACTAATTTCCAGCTGACTGCAGGAGCGGTTTTATCAACCGTAAAATGTTTTTCTTTAATATCTTCCACGTTACCTACATTATCAACACTGTAGTATTTAAGTGAGTAACTTAGCTCTGCAGGTATGTCAATTAATCCTTCTACCAGTTTAAATGGCTCGCCGTTGAGGCTGTAGTAAGTATTGGCCACACCCGAAGTTTTATCTTTGGCACTTAGATCGATTTGAAGACCACCTCCAAAGAATAAGCTGTCGTTTCGCAGGTATTTCTGAGCATTATTAAATGAGCATGCTGTAATGGGAGCGATACCATCAGCATACACCTCAAATACTACATCAGCGACCGGGTAAACCAGTTTCTTGGTTTCAGGATCGACTTGTGAGGGGGTTCGAATGGTATTGATCCCTTCTGAATCAAAATAGAACGGATTGGCGTATTTCGGCGTACTTTCACTTTTAAGGGTTTGGGTATCGCCTTGTGTTCCCGGACTGGTTGATAGCATTAAGTACATTGGCTGATGCCGGTTAGCAAATAAGCGTCCCTGCTCGTTGCGATACATTTTTTTAGGATGATTGGCTTGTTGTTGCGCTTGCATACTGATGACAAGCATTAGCAATAAAAAGATACTGCTTAGGTTCTTTTTCATGAACATGATCAAATTAAAATTTGTAGACTTAAACGTGTGTTTAGTGATTCCCAATACTAATACGACGTAAGGCTGCTTGGGTTACTCAGATTCGTAAGAAGTAATTAACAATTAAGCCCCATTTTGACGAGCTAACATATTTCGAAGATTAACGGAAGAGAATAGGGTTTAACGAATGTTGGAAACTTATGAGGGTTTAGAATTTCTTTAATACAAAATAAATAAGATAAAAACATCCTAAAATACCTTGAAATTTAAAACTAATGAATACTTTCGTTGTTTATAAAGCTTAATCAGGAAAGTTGCGAATTGGTGTATCTCGGTTGAATGTGTGTGTGGCTCATTGTTATTCCTAAAATCATCTTCAGACTTCCATTAAAAAAATACGGATGATAACAAAAGAAATTAAAGCAGTTGAGGATAATAGTCTGTCAAGTCAATTCTCAAACTTATTAAAAGGATTAAAAGAGAAAATGAAAAGTGTGTATCACGAACGGAGTGATATCAACCAGTTGGGAATAAACAGAGGTATGCCGCCTTTTGTGATGCGTGAGATTATGTCGGTTAATCCTTTTTTAGCTATTATACCAAAAGAACATGGAGGACTTGGCGGCGATGTAAAGGAGAGTATTGCTCTTATGTCGGCAGCCTCTTATGAATCTCTGGCTTTGTCCTTAACTTTTGGGATTAATATGGCTTTGTTTCTGCAACCTGTCATCAAAGCGGCCCAACCAGAAGCTAAAGCAGCTGTACTGAAACGTTTTGTAGAGCAACAAAATATGGGAGGCTTAATGATTACCGAGCCGGATTTCGGCAGTGATGCTTTAAATATGCGAACATCCTATATTGAAAAGGATAATTATGCCCACCTGCGTGGCGTAAAACATTGGGCAGGCCTAACCGGATGGGCTGATTTTTGGTTGTTAACGGCTCGTAAAGATACCGGTGACGAGCGATTGGCACGGGATCTTGACTTTTTTATCTGTGATGTAACACAAGCTAATCAAGGTATAAAAGTGGAAGAGTTCTTCGAAAATCTGGGACTTTACCAGATACCATACGGACGAAATAAGATTGATGTTCAGATTCCGGCAGTGCAGCGATTGGTGCCTGAAAAATCGGGCATTAAACTAATGCTTGATCTTTTGCATCGAAGCCGTATGTCGTTTCCGGGCATGGCCATGGGCTTTATTCAGCGCATGATGGATGAGGCCATCGATCATTGTCAGAAACGTTTTGTGGGAGGTAAGAGTCTGTTGAGCTATGACCAGGTGCAACAACGCATAAGTCAGATTCAGTCTTATTTCACAACGGTATCGGCATATTGTGTCAACAGCAGTAAAAAGGCCGGATTGATAAAAGATTTGTCAATGATGGGCATAGAAGCCAATGCCGTTAAAAGTTTGTCGACCGACATGATGCAAGCGGCCTCGCAAACCTTATTGCAACTGGTGGGGGCCAAAGGTTATAAACTGAATCACATTGCCGGGCGTTCTACTGTTGATAGCCGTCCATTCCAAATATTTGAAGGCTCAAACGATATGTTGTACTCTCAAATATCAGAGAGTGTGATTAAGTTGATGCGTAAGGCAAAACAAGCCAACCTTTTTGATTTTATGAAGTCTTTTGATCTGACGAGTAACGCTGCAAACCTGGTAAAAGACTTGTTTAATTTTGATTTGGATTTTAGTATTCCGCAGCGTAAGATGGTTGAACTGGGACAGGTATTAAGCAGGGTAATTTCGATGGAGCATGTTGTGGCTCTTAGTAATAAGGGTTTCTCTGAAAAACTGATTGATGGAACCATCGTTCATCTGCGCCAGGAAATGCAGCAACTCCTGGCTTCTTTTAATGTGAACAACGAAACCAAAGTAATAGAAGATTACAAAGGGAAATCTGACTGGTTAAGTTTTGTTTAAAAAAATAGGATCGCATCAAATTCTATAGTTTATTGATGCGATCCAAATTATATTTTTTCCTGACAAAACTTATAAACCTGAGTTCGTTTTAAATTTTAGAGCTCAGGTTGTAAATAACCCACTCTAATTGTTTCGCCACAAGGTTTTTTGAAAGATGATGCCGTAGTATTTGTCACTCGAATCGCTCATAAAACAATATTCAAATCCCAGTTGAATACCCCCATAGGCCTTTATGTTATAAAAGGCATCGATCCAGTGCGAATTATTGGCATAGCCATTGCTGTTAAAGTTTGACGTGGTTCCGAGGCCAAAGTCAAACCGACCACCATAAGTGTAATACAAACCTTTTACAAGTGCTGCATTTCTCCAGGTTTCAACGTCATGATTATAGGTTAAGTAGGGCTGAAACGAGTGCTGTTTAAATCTGAAATCGTAACCATAACCCAAGCCAATGCCGAAAAATTGATTTTCGAACCGCAAGTGTGACAGGCGCAGATTAAAACTGTGGCGCGCTTCATTAAAGGCAGTTAGCCAAAAGCTGGCTTCCATATCAGAATAGCCAATAGTATTAAACAGCTGAACACTCAGTGCATGAAAATCTGAACCTGATTGAACCTGTTGACCTGATGTTGGCTGATCATTGGCCCATGCAGAATTTTGCACATTGAAACACAGGAACGTAATTAGCCCCCCTAATAAGAAAACTTTTTTCATTGTAAAACCCAATTCCTTTCGCATCAAATTAATGATGTCAGTTAATTAAAAGTGTGTGTGATGTGGATTTGGGATGGTAATAAGTCGCTTATTTTATGAGTTTGATATTCTCTTTACTGATTTCAATAATTCGTTGTTTATACAAGGTACCAATAGCTTTTTTAAAATTCTTCTTGCTTGTGCCAAATACCTTATAAATTAAATCGGCCGGACTCTTATCCGAAACATTCATTTCTCCGCCTTTGGCTTTCAGCTTTTCAAGAATTTCACCTGCCAAACCATCAATTTTGTCGTAACCGGGTTTTTCAAGTGAGATATCCAGTTTATCATCTTCCCGCACTTTTTTGATGTAGCCTTGGCATTTATCACCAATCTTAATTGGTTTAAACAGTTCGTTGTGATACAACATACCCGAATGCAAGTTGTTAACTGCTACTTTGTAACCCAAATCAGTTTGGCCGATGACTATCAGTTCTACTTCCTGTCCTTCTTCGTATTCGGGCATTAGGTTGTCCAGTGCCGAATTGAGCTTCGAAGTGGCTACAATTCGTTTACTTTCATCATCGAGGTAAACATACACCAGGTATTTCTGCCCTTCTTTCATGCGTTCAGCCTGCTCACGGTAGGGCACCATCAGGTCTTTCATCAAGCCCCAATCTAAAAAGGCACCTGTTTTATTGACCGATACGGCTTCCAAATAGGCAAATTCTCCCACAATGGCATAAGGCTCTTCTGTAGTAGCAATAACGCGATCTTCTGAGTCGAGGTAAATAAATACTTCCAGTTCATCATCCGGCTTTAAGCCCGGTGGAACATATCTGATGGGCAGTAAAATTTCGCCTAACTCACCACCATCAAGATAAACACCAAAATCTACCTCTTTTATTACCCTGAATGTATTGTATTTACCAATCATATATAAATCAATTAAGGCCGCAAAGATAGTTAAAATCTTATTGCTATGCCCGTTTATTTTTTCTGGTGGAATTTGAGAAATAAAATTAGGAACTTTATTTACCTAAATAAGGTATCGCCTTTGATAAAAAAAAGAGAGCTTAAAATACGATAAAAGATAAGATTGTAAGTAACAGATAGACAGTCTTGAATGGATTAATCTTAATAATAACACATCTAGAAAATTGTATATGTAGAAAATTAGATATATGTTTGTATCGACATATTTAAATAAGTTATTGAGAAAGCAAACAAAAAATATATGAACACACATTTTTTAAAACGAGTAATGCTGGTCTGTTTATTAACAACAGGCTTTGTGTCATTGGCCCAAAATAAAGAAGGGGCCGATGCATTCTCTCTCGAAGAGGCCTTGCAGCTGGCGGGGGAGAATAACCGGGAAATAGTAAAAGCCCTGGCCGATGTGGAAGAGGCGAGAGCCGGTAATCAAATGGCTAATGCCGCATTTTTACCAGCGGTGGAGCTATCGACAGGCGTTAGTACTTCCAATGATCCGCTCTATGCTTTTGGTTTTAAACTGCAGCAACAAGGTGTGACTATGGCCGATTTTGATCCGTCGGTAATTAACTCACCTGGGCAAACCGATCATTTTGCCACGCAGATAATGGTTGAGCAACCATTGCTTAACATCGATGCATGGATGGGTAAAAGCGCTGCCAGTAATCAGCTAAAGGCAGTGGAACACAAAACAGCCTATACGCGCGAGTATGTCGCTTTTTTGGTAAAGCAAACCTATTATGCTTTGCAACTGGCGCAAAACCGTGTTGAGGTGATGAAAAAGGCACAGCAAACAACAGATGCTTATTTTAAAATGGCAGAGGATAATCTCAAGCAGGGCTACATGAAGGAGGCCGATGTAATGGCCATTAAAGTACGCCGTTATGAACAGATGGCTATGGTACAAGCTGCAGAAGATCAGGTGAAAGGTGTTAAGGAAACGCTGAATTTTTTGATGGGAAGAGAAATTAACCAAACCATAGAGGTAACAGACTCGATTGCCCAGGTGCCGTTTTCGTTTAATACCAATACATCGATTTTTAATCGTTCAGATGTGGTGGCCATGCAGTATGGATTGGAAGCTCATAAAAAAATGTCGAAAGCCGATTTAATGAAGTTTGCTCCACGCATTAATGCTTTTGGTGCTTATAACCTGTATGATTCAGACTTTGGCGGGTTTGGAGCAGATAGTTATTTGGTGGGTATCAAATTGCAGTGGAAACTATTCAATGGTGGACGTAACATGGGCAAAGCCAAGCAGTCGAAGGCGAGCTATAATAAGGCATTGGTATCCTATGAAGATTATCTGGCCAAAGAAAGTATGGAACTTTCCAAAGCCAGCCGGGCCATAGCCCTTGCCGAGAGTCAATTGGCGACGTACAACCTGGCAGCTGAAGAAGCAAACGAATCCTTACGTATTCGAACCAATCGATACAACCAGGGAATGGAAAGTACCTCGGATCTGTTACAGGCCGAAACTAAAGCTGAAGAAAGCCTTTTGAAAAAACTAAATGCCATTTACAATTACAATGTGGCCGTTTTTAAATACCAAATGCTGGCATCGGAAACAAGCCGACAGTAAACAATTCATCATTCAAAAAACAAAAAATAGATACAATGAATTCACTCAATATAATTGCAGCAGTTATAACACTTGCCATACTAACTCAGGCTTGTGGAGGTAATAAAACCGATGAGAATAAAAATAATGATGCCATCAGTGCAAAGGTTGAAAAGCTGGAACTCACCACCGTACCTAAGAAATTCCATTATACAGGTACTGTGTCTTCGCTTAATCAATCAACATTGAGTACACGCATTATGGGACAAATACAAAAAGTGTATGTCAATGAGGGCGATAAAGTTCAAAAAGGTCAATTGTTAGTGGCACTTCGAAGTAAGGATATTCAGGCCAAACAAAAGCAGGTAGAAGCTAATATTATTCAGGCCAAAGCAGCCTACAAGCATGCCAGTGATGATTACAAACGAATTGAAATCTTGCACAGCACACAAAGTGCCACACAAAAAGAACTGGATGATATCACTGTACATCGTGAAATGACCAGGGCTCAATTGGAGGCTGCACAAAAAGCAAAAGATGAGGTGCTTGAAATGTTATCGTATGCAAATATTCGCGCCCCTTACAACGGTGTTATCACGCAGAAATTTGTGGATAGTGGCGACATGGCCAATCCGGGCATGCCATTATTAGCTATCGAAGCACCGGGTCTATTTGAAGTGATTGCCAAGGTGCCGGAATCGGAAATTCATAAAGTGGAAAAAGGCGATCAGGTGGAGGTATTAATCGATGCCTGTGAAAAAGCCATTATGGGGGAAATAGCCCACATTAGTCCTTCTAGCCGGTTTTCCGGATCGCAGTTTGATGCACGCATTACCCTGCAGCCTGATGAGCAACAAAAAGAAGCTATTCGAAGCGGCGTATTTGCCAATGTAAATCACCTAAAAGGTGAAGAAGAAAAACTACTGGTACCGAGTGATATGCTTGTGGAACGAGGTCAGTTGCAGGGCGTTTGGACAGTCAGTCAGGCCAACCAGGCTTTATTGCGCTGGGTGCGTTTGGGTAAAACCTATGGTGATAAAACCGAGATTCTTTCCGGTTTAAATGAAGGCAGTCAGCTTATCATTTCGGTTGACGGTCGCCTGATTGATGGTGCTCAATTACAACTTAACTAATGTTCCAAACCTGAAAATTTAGAATTATGAAAACTGGATTTGCCGGGACATTAGCCCGGATGTTTATAAAATCAAAACTGACACCTTTATTAATGGTCGCTTTTATGATCATTGGTGTATACAGTTCATACCTTACACCTCGCGAAGAGGAGCCGCAGATTGACGTTCCCATAGCCGATATTTTCGTCGGCTATCCGGGAGCCAGTCCCAAAGAAATTGAGTCGAAAGTGGTAAAGCCCATCGAAAAGATTGTGTCCAATGTAAAGGGAGTTGAGTATGTTTACTCGCAATCTTTGAATGAGCAAGCCATGTTAATTGTTCAGTTTTATGTGGGTGAAGATGTGGAGAGAAGCCTCGTTAAGCTGTATAACGAAATCATAAAGAACATGGATCAGATGCCGCAAGGTGTCACCATGCCTTTGGTAAAGACGCGTTCCATTGATGATGTGCCGGTAATAGGATTAACCTTGTGGAGCGAAAACTACGATGATTACCAGTTGAAGCGCGTGGCTCAGGAGCTGACTTCGGAGATTGAGAAAATTACCGATGTATCGGAAACAAAAGTTATTGGTGGTCGCAACCGCGAGATACAGGTGGTGCTGAACAGAGATAAGATGGCGGCCTTTGGTGTTGATCCTTTATTGATTACCCAGCAGTTACAGGCGGCTAACCAGCAAGTGTCGGCCGGAAGTTTTAATAGTGCCAATGCTGAATATGCGGTTCGTACCGGTAAGTTTTTTGAAAATGCCGATGAGGTGGCAAACCTCGTAATTGGCGTGCATCAAAATTCTCCAGTTTATTTGCATCAGGTAGCACAGGTAGAAGATGGTCCTGAATTACCCAATTCTTACGTAGCTTTTGGTTATGGTGTCGCCAGCGAGAATAAAGAGACTTTCACCGCTGAGTATCCGGCAGTAACCATCTCCATTGCCAAGCGCAGAGGAACCGATGCCATGCGATTGGCCGATCAGATCACGGATAAAATAGAGGTATTGCGCGAAGAGCTATTGCCAGCTGATATACAAGTTGAGGTGACCCGTAATTATGGCGAAACAGCCTCCGACAAAGTAGGTGAGTTGTTAATGCACCTTTTGGGAGCGATTGTAGCAGTAACCTTTGTGGTAATGTTGGCCATGGGCTGGCGAGGCGGATTGGTGGTATTTATATCCGTACCCATCACCTTTGCCTTAACCATGTTCAGTTATTATTTCCTGGATTATACCTTAAACCGTATTACCTTATTTGCATTGGTATTTGTAACCGGTATAGTGGTGGACGACTCCATTATTATTGCCGAAAATATGCACCGCCATTTCAAGATGAAACAATTGCCTTTCTGGCAGGCTGCCTTGCGTTCCATCGATGAGGTGGGTAACCCAACCATTTTGGCAACTTTTACCGTTATTGCGGCAGTGATTCCAATGGTGTTTGTATCGGGTATGATGGGACCTTATATGAGTCCGATGCCAATTGGTGCATCCATTGCCATGATTTTCTCGTTGTTGGTAGCCTTGATGATCACACCATGGCTGGCCTATCGCTTATTAAAGCACGACGATGGCAATGAGAAGGAAAAAGATTATTCGCTGGAGAAAACACTGATTTACCGCCTGTATAATAAAACAATGCGCCCTATGATCGATAACTCGATGAAGCGCTGGGTATTTATAATTGGAGTAACGGTATTGCTATTTGCTTCAGCCAGTTTGTTCCTGTTCAAAGTAGTAACGGTTAAGATATTGCCTTTTGATAATAAGAATGAGTTTCAGGTGGTAATTGATATGCCGGAAGGAACCACTCTGGAGGAGACTGCCAATGTTACCAAGGAACTGGCAGCCTATCTGCGCAATCACGAGCTGGTAACTAACTATCAGACTTATGTAGGATCATCGGCACCAATTAATTTTAACGGATTGGTACGTCATTACGATTTACGCAGAGGCTCTAATGTGGCCGATATACAGGTGAATCTTGTATCGAAGAAAGAACGTGACTTGCAGTCGCACGACATTGCCAAGGAACTGCGTCCGGGCTTGCAGGCCATTGCCAAACAGTTTAATGCCAATGTTAAGGTGGTGGAAGTACCACCAGGACCACCGGTTATGTCAACCCTGGTAGCTGAGGTATACGGACCGGATTATGAAGCACAACGAAATGTTGCCACACAGGTGAAGCAATTATTTGCCCAAACCGAGAGTGTGGTCGATGTGGACTGGATGATGGAAGATGATCAGGTGGAATATTCCTTTGATGTGGATAAGGAAAAGGCCATGCTGGCCGGTATTGCGCCACAACAGATTATTCAGGCCGTTAACATGGCTTTGCGAGGTGCCAATGTATCGCAGCTGTATGCCGAGAACGATCATCAGCAGGTGGGCATCAAATTAAGATTGGATGAGAGTAACCGAACCAATCTGGATGATCTTAAGAAAATCAGTTTGAAATCGCAACGCGGTGATATGGTGACCATTGGTGATTTGGTAAATATTCGCCAGGAGGTAAAGGAGAAGAGTATTTTCCGCAAAAATCAAAAGCAGGTGGTGTATGTCACTGCCGATGTGGCCGGGGATTTGGAGAGTCCGGTATATGCCATTCTGGATATGAGTGAGCGCATGGGCGAGATTGAACTGCCTGCTGGCTACACCATTGAAGAGTTTTATAACGGACAGCCTTTTGTGGAGAATAATTTCGGATTAAAGTGGGACGGCGAATGGCAGATTACCTACGAGGTATTTCGTGACCTTGGTACAGCCTTTGCGGTGGTGTTGGTGATTATATACATGCTGATTGTAGGCTGGTTCCAAAATCTGAAAGTACCGTTTGTAATGATGGTGGCCATCCCATTGTCATTGGTAGGGATTGTACTGGGGCACTTGATGCTGGATGCTTTTTTTACAGCTACATCCATGATTGGTATGATTGCCCTGGCGGGTATCATGGTGCGGAACTCCATTCTGCTCATCGACTTTGTTAATATCCGGCTGAACGAGGGCGTGGCCTTACGTGAAGCCGTTATTGAAGCAGGTGCTGTGCGTACCACACCAATCCTTTTAACCGCAGGAACCGTGGTGATAGGAGCCGTGGTAATACTGTTTGATCCGATTTTCCAGGGGCTGGCCATTTCCTTGATGGGAGGTACCATTGCTTCCACCTTCTTAACGCTCATCATCGTTCCATTGATTTATTACATGACGGAGCGTAAAAAGTACGAAGGAGAGAAAATGGAAGAATTACCAGGCAATGGCCAGGTGAGTCCGGAATTGTTGGAGGAAGTTGTAGAGAATAATAATTAATAATGAACGGTGCCTGGTGCTTCTTACGAGAAGTAATTATGCTCCAGGCACTGTGCACCAAGCACTAAAATAAATATGAAACTATTGATCGCTATAACTGTCGCTGAATACCGAGAGCGACTCCAGGAATTTTTTAGTGAGCACCAGGTGGCTTACTACAATGAAATAGAAATGAAAGGCATGCGCAAACTCGAAAAGCAACATCGCCTCGGTAATTGGTTCGGGCAAGGAACCATGGGTGTTGATAACATTGCTTTTCTCTCATTTGTGGGAAATGAGCAAGCCGATAGCTTATTAAATAAACTATTGCAATGCAAAGCCGAAATGCCGCAGTGTAACATTAATGCTTATGTGATTGATGTCGAGAAAGGGGTGTGATGATTTGAGAAGGGAGAAGAGAGAAGATCTAAGTCCAAAGTTGAAGTGGATGATAAGTTGTACCTGGATTTTAATAAAATAATTAAAAGGAAAATAACCACTGGCAGTTGAGAATGCTGTCAGATAAAGTAAAAAATCATGCAAGAAAGAATCGTCAGAGCAATGGCTGGCACCTTAGTGTTAACCAGTATTTTATTAGCCGCGTTTGTGAATATCAATTGGTTGTTTTTAGCCGGTTTTGTGGCCCTTAATCTGATTCAGTCGTCCATAAGCAAATGGTGTCTGATGAATGATATTTTAACAAAACTGGGAGTGCCGAAATAACCGGCTTATTGCGTTAATGCGCAATAAAAGACTTACAGTTTGAGACTTAAAAGCAATGTCGCCAGTTGCCACAAGTCTTAAATTGGTAAGTGTAGTATGTTGTCCATATTTTTTGTTTGTGAATGAAAAGCCCCCACCTGTGCAATGCAGGCGAGGGCTTTAGTTTTCAGGATTCTTACTCTTTAATCCCATCACATTTTAATGGCTCATTGTTTTTTATTGCCTCTTTATATTTTAGCATTCTTTCTTTACGCAGCTCCTTTAAATCTGCTCGATTGACTACTATATTCATTCCCTCTGATGGTTTTGTTCCGCATGCATAAGCTTGTTTTTTATCAATTTCAACAACACAAGCCTTACAGCATCCTTGTTTTCTTTTGGCAAAATAACATGGTGCCGGTATAGTAATGCCAGCCGCTTTAGCAATATCTACAATATTCATTGAAGAGTCAGTTACAGTAATGCTCTTACTGTCAATTTCAATCTCAAATTCTTCGTTTTCCGACTTAGTCTGTTTTTGACTCTCCACTGTTTCTGTGTTACAATCACAATTGCAATCACAATTTTGTTCATTATCGGGAGAACAACAGGCGGCGCTTACATCATTTGTAATCGAGCTTTCGCAGCAAGAATCTCCTTCAGAACTGCAGCACTCCACATTATTTATAGGTTTAACGGCGCTAAAATCTTTTTCAGAACAGCATTTTTCTTTTGTCATGATAATATTTTTAGATTATACTTTTGAGTTCTAAACTCTTTTCAATCTAATAGACGGGAAGAATAAAAAAGGACGCAGAAGTTTAATCACAATCGCATTTACTCTGATCAATCTCTATCACATTTCCATATTTATCACTTTTTGTTGAGCAACATTGAATGAAGGAATTCTTTAACTGTTTTCGGGCCCTTTGAACTCTCGATTTAGCTGCAGAATATGTAATGTTAAATTCTTTGGCATAATCCTTTTGCGACATTGTTCCATAGGACGTTTTCAGAAGTGCATGCTTATAGTTTGCCGGTAAATCGTCGATAAATGGTTTTAAACAGCATAACAGTTCGCTGTTAAAAGTATCAGCATCTTCAGGACTGTTATCTTCAAATTGATTTATCAAATCATGACGGTTTTTTGTCCTGTAATAATCAATAATGGAATTTCGAGTTATTTGATAGATCCATGAGGAGAGCTTTTCTTTATTCGAAAGGGAATCAGATTTTGTATGGATTTTAATAAAAATATCCTGCAATATATCTTCTGACATATCCTTATCATTCACCCTCGATTTTATAAATGCTAAGAGTTCATCTTTGAACTGATTCCAAATCTTTTCTGTCATGTCCAATGTATTAGAAACTATTCTTACAATTACCACTTCGCAATTATAAAGAAATAGTTATAGCGTTTGTTCAATGAAGCGAGGCTGGTTATTGTGTAGATTATTTTCCAGAAAGATAATTCTCAAATGCTTTAATGTAATTTTCATTGGTAATTATTTCGGAGTAACGCTTATTGAAGAAGAATTAATCATCGTTCAAAAAGATAAGCATGTACTTATAAACACATAACTATTGGTTTTAAAACCGATAACTATCGCTTGTCAAAAACATAACTATCGGTTGAGAAAAATATAACTATCGGTTGAGAAAAATATAACTATCGGTTTGTAAAGCGATAACTATCCGCTTGTGGAAGGATAAGCAGGCGTTTTATGAATCGATTTTATTACCCGATAGGCGCAACTATATTGCTTATCAAATACCGATAGATAATTCTCTCTTTTTTCAAGCACTAATTAAGTTTTTAAAAATAGCTAGGGAAGGCATTATAGATTTTCCTTCCCGGATCAGAGACTCTGACCTACTAAGGTCAAATTCTTTTACAAGGCTCTTTGCTATAGCAGTCTAATTCACTCTAAACACGCCCATTTTATACAATTCATAGACAATTAAGGCTTCATGTTTAGCATCGTCGAGACCGCGGTGAGCTTCGATATAGCCCGTGTGTCCAAAGAAGTGATGCCAGGCCTCTTCTACCTTGGGCCATTTATAGCCGTAGCCCCGGTATTTGGGTAACTTACAAATGGGAGTCGCCAGCTTCATTGGGCAAGCTAAGTCATTAATGCGAAAGCCCCTATCCCTTAAGAAATCAAAGTCAAAGCTTTTGTTAAAGGCAGTGGCGGGGTATTGGTTAAATAAGGCCTGGACAACGTCAAACTGAGAGTCCAGACTGGGAGCATCGAGCACTTCTTCAAAACGTAAATTCGAATTACCAAAAATCCAGCCATAAGGCGCACGGGTATGGCGACTGTCTAAACCGGGTTCCTTAACCAACGAATTATAAACTTCTGTTACCTCGCCATTATTGAGGTTAAGCAAAACCATTCCGATTTCAACAATTTTACCTCCTTGATTTAAAAAGCCGGTGGTTTCAATATCGACAACTAATATTTCGTTATTCATTATTATTGGGATTATGATTAAATATTTAATTCAATTAGATGTGTTTTTTTATTGAGTCAGTCAATCGTTTGCTGATGTCGTTTATTGATTGATTTTCTAGAAATTATCCAAATTCTCTTCTATAAATTTAAATACAGTATTAAAGTAATGATCACCACCCACCTGCCAAACGTTTAAATGATTGGCACCATCAAGCATGATAAACCGTTTTTGTTGACTGGCCAGATTCTTAAAATTTTGTTGGCCATACTCAATTTTGATGCGTTTATCTTTAGTGCCGTGAACCATTAAAACCGGCTGATTGATTTGCTTCGCTGCATTGGCGGGAATCGTTTCATCAGCTTTGAAATCACCTATATTTTCGCTGAGCCAGATAAAATAATCAATAAGCGCTCCGGCCTCAAAGCCAAGTGTGTGTCTCGAATAATCGTGCACAATCTGTCGGTAATCGGAAAAAGTGCTTTCAATAATGCCCAGCTTTATTCTTTTATCGATGGCCATGGCTTGCAGACTCACAGCCGCTCCAAGTGAATGCCCCCAAATAATGTAGTTTTGGTTAATGTTGGGCATTGTATTTAGCGTATCAATCAAAGCAGAGATATCAAACTTTTCCTTGTTGCCAAACGTGCAGTATTGTCCTTCGCTTTCGCCATGGGCTCGCAGGTCGGGCATTACAACATTGTAGCCGCTATCGTTAATTTGCTTTGAAATGGGTATAAAACGCTCTTTATATGCCCGGATGCCATGCACCATTATAATTGTGCCTTTGGTTTTCAGGCTGTCAGGTCGTATGAGTAGAGCCTTTAGTTTTAATCCATCTGACGAATGAAAATAGATGCTTTCGGCCTTTACCTGGTAATCGGTAGCCTGTTGAATTACACCTTTATTGCTGTTACGGCTTTTATAAACCAGGTTATTGACTTCTATGATCATACGCGGGCCAATGTAACTGGCAAAACAAAAACCAATGATCAGCAGAAGCGTTAGAGTAATGACTATTTTATGAGTTGTTTTCATGATGATGGACTTTTACTTAATGCAAATGGATTAACAATGTACCGGTTTCTTCGTCCACCTTCTGCCAACAAGCCATAAACAAATGGTAATGGTTAAATGCAGAATGATATAAGTAAATTTGCCAATTATTTTACCACTGTTATAGGCATCCACTTGGCCACTTATAGCTTTTACAAAGGCAATTACATCTGCCATTAATTGAGAAGCCTGCCCTACAATAGCTAAGGCCAGAATTATAGAAAGAGCAATAAATATATATCCGAAAACTTTTTTCATTATTGGAAATCTGTTGAGGTGTAATATTATTATGGCAATGGATTATATTCGATTACTTTTTTGTTTTTATCCATTAAATCAATAAAATAATAATGGAATTTATCGGTTTTATTAAATTTACCATCCTTATTAATATCTTCTGAAGTAATAAAATAGATGCGTTTTTGTATTACTATCAGTTCCCATTTGATTAGTTCCTCATAATGAGGTGTTAACTTCTTAAAATGTTGTCCGGCACTGTTACTAATATAAAGCGACTCAATATCATAGCCATTAAGTTCTAAATCCTTATTGGTATCCTGATCTATTATGTTATACAGAAGAACCGGTTCTATTTCAGAAACATCTTTGTGACCGATAAAATCGATGGATTTTATTATGAGCTGTTTGTTAGTTAAATTAACATAGCTACTTGAATCAATGTGTTGAAACCTTACATTGTCAATATCGCCACTCACAGATGATTGCCCTCTGTAATAGAAGGAGGTATTATTGGATGAAGAGCCCGAACTGTATGAACTCATAAATGCTTTTCTACCGCTCTTATGTGGTTTAGTTTTACCAACAAGGTGAAGCAGATGGTTTGTACCATCAAAATGAACCGGCAGGCCGGCAACCACAATAGCAAGTGTGTCAATTAATAAGGGATTTGACAATGAATCAGCTGATTGCTGGTAGACAACTTTAGGTGTGTTATTGTTGCAGCTGAAAAGAAGCATTGTTAATAATGCGAATGGAATTAAATGTTTCATGTTGGAATCAATGGATTAGTTATTGGTATTATGGGTTATTATGTCGGCAAACTCATTGCGAAAAAAGAATGATAAACTATATCTCTTAAGCACTAATCTCACTAATCTTTAGTTTCACCATGCCGGATAATTTGTCTAATTGGTGGTTCTAGGTTTTCAGTGTATTTGTTCACTTTGAATTTTGGTGAGTTTTTTAAATCATGATCTACGCTTAAAAATTTAGATGAAAGTTGTTGGTCATTCTGCTGCCGGCAAATAATGTTGATAAGGCGATAATAACTGTGCCAACTCCTATTCCAATAATTAATAACCCAATTATCCGAATCACCTTATCGATTTTTTCCTTGTCGGTTTCAGCTATCAGATTTTCTGGGATTGGTTTTCTGAGCAACATCGAAAGTATAGCATCAAAGTGATTACGAATTAATACGCCAAGTCCAATCCATAGCCCGCCTTTGCAAGCTGTTAAAAGAAATGTAATAAATAAGATAAAATTCATAGTTCTAATATTTAGGTTGTAAATGTTGTTGGGTTACAGTTGTAGTTGCTATTATTTTTATTGTTACTTGTTTGGTATGAAAATGTAATGCCCTTGAAAATATTTAACAGTATGCTAAAATAGAAACAATATTATTACCAACAATAATTTATTGATAAATAATCTAATTGCTAAAAACAAACTGCAAGGCATGGTAAAGACTTTGGAAAGGCACATGACCTTCGTCTACATATATTTTTAGCTGAACTTGAAGTTGCTCTTTGGTCTTTAGGCGATTGGAAAAATCGATCAGTTGCTTTTTGATGATGCCTTCCGGATCCAGGAAATCGGAGTTGCCATGTGTCAGGAATAGTCTTTTGGATTGTTTAAGCTCTGTATTTAAAAAGGCATCTGTTTGACTGATAAAAAATTGTTCACAATCGGGGAAGCCACCGCTACAGGAGATATATGCGTCAAAGGTATCGGGACTGCTCAAAAAGTAATAAATGCTAAAGAGGGCACTAATTGATTGACCACAAAGTACCTGCTTATTATTGGTGCGATAGCGTTTATCAATGTAGGGTATTAATTCTTTTTCAATAAAACTTTTGAAGTTATCAGCACCGGGTTCTTCCTGAAAGAAACTGGTTTTGGTGGGCATCATGTCGCGGTTGCGATTGGTATTAGCAATCATCACAATAATCATATCGGGTATCAACTCATCCATATGTGCCAAACGGTTTATCGTACCAAGCGTTTCGGTAAAAGTATCGATGTTGCCATCCAATCGGTAAAGCACCGGATATGTTTTATTACTTTGATGGTAGTCACGCGGAAGATTAATAATCAGGTGACGTGTTTCGTTCAGTAGCTCCGACGAAATGGAGTCGTTAAAACCAATGTTAATTTCTTGTGCCCATAAACATGTTGAAAGAAAAATGCCAAGGCTAAGTAAGCTGAAGTGTTTCATAGGGAGAGTTTTAAGGATGTATGGAGTTGTTTTAGTGCATTTTTGAGTTTATGCAGAAATAAATATGCAGATAGGCGAGTTGATTTTTGTTACTAATTCAACTGGTTAATTATCTGGAGTATCCAATCCCATATAGCCTGTCCTTTCCATATGGTGCCCGTAATGACGATTGCTTGCGCTAAGGCCAACATTATTACTTGCGGTGCATATAGCGCGTAACCTACTTTTTCGAGTTCGCGGTGGTAAGTATTGAGCTGGTCATCGTTTAACTGGCATTGGTCTTTGAGCAGATTCACCACATCGCCGCTTAAATAAATATGAGAAGTAAGAACAAGGCTATCTGCTGCTTTGCCGGTCTCTGAGGTATCGTATACGTTTATGCTGATGCATTTGTAACGCCAAAATTGGCGCAGCAGGCCCAGACTAATGTAGAGTGATTTCCAAAAGTCGGGCTTGTAAACCAATCGTAAAGCATGATGTAATTTTCGTGCTTTATTTCTTAAAGTATTTAAGGATGTTTTTTCCAAAACTTACTAATATATCAACCAGTTTTGTCCAGTAATCAATGGATGTCTGAATGGAATCGTTATGAATGTCGAGGATAAATTGTTCGGGCTTATCAGCAAACTTTTCGGCAATGCGGGTGGTGATATCCCCATCCAGGCCAATACGCGTTTGCATCAATACGCGCTCCGTACCCAGGTCAAGAGCTTTTCGCACCAATATCTTATCCCGAAGATCCAGGTCGATGATAAAGTTATCCTTGTTTAAGAAACTGGCCCGGCTTCTTTCATCAAGTTTGACGCCATCGAGCAAGATATCATGCAATTTGTCGAGGTAGCTGAAATGATCACTTCCGTTTGTTTCATAGGCTTGCCAAAAAGAATTGTAAGTTGCCTTATCGGATTCGCCTACCAAATCGGCTAATACACTTACCATCTCCAGCGATTTTAACTCAATGCGGGTTATAATGCTGATGTCGTTATTAAGCAGGCTTTCTTCTCGGCTGAAATACTGGAGGTTGTTAAGAACCAGACGTTTTGCCTTTTTAGCAACGTTGGCCAGTTCTACAAACGAAACAATACCACCCTGCACATAATGTGGTACACGCCTGAACAAATGGCTTTCCACATTCACGCTTTGGGAAATCTCACCACCTTTGGCTTCTTTTTCGGCGTCAAAGCTTTCTTTTTGTTTCGTCAGAAAATCGGCCGAAGTGATGCTATTGTAGTATTCGCTTCCCAGGTTTACCAGCTTGGTGTGGTACTTACTGGCTAACTGATATAAAGCCAAACGATCGTTGTCGGTTGGCTTTAAGCAATTCATATCAGTTTTAACAATGGTGTTTATTTCCAGTGTTGTTAAATCGCTGGAAGTACGTTTGATGCGTTCCCAGGTGTTGTTTCTTCTTTTTCGGAACAGGCGTTTCAAATTAGTCATTCAGTATTAATTTTTTACGAATTGTTTTTCAGTTCGTCCTGTAACACCTTACCATTATCTTTGAACTTAATCGCCATTTTTCCGATTTTCTCCACCACATCCAGGTTCTTTTGAATGATGTCGAGCCCCTGACGTTCCTTTAGCATGTGGAATTCGCGTAATTGCTCATACTCAGTGGCAAATTTTTCGGTTATTTTGGTTTCTGTATCGCCGTCAATCAGGTTAATGGTACTTACCATACCTTCCACTGCCTGATTATCGGCGTACTCCAGTTTGCCGTTTTTCGTTTCCAGCTTAGCCACTACAGTTGTGATTTCCAGTTTAACCAGGTCTTCCAGTTTTTCGTATATCGTTTCAAAAAAATCTTTTTTCGGAGTATTTGCGTTATTTGCCATTTTAATTAGAGTTTAGTTCAACATTAATTTGATTGTATTGTATCGTTAATTCTTTAAAAACTTTTACCAGATTGATTAATAAAAGGGGCCAGGTAACCATGTTGGCCATGTTTAATACCAGCTTAAGCACTTTGCTCACCACTGCCAAACTAAATTGCAGGCCAAGCAAATCTTCTTTTACTTTTAAGCGGTGTTTTGCAATTGCGGGCAACGTGAGATTGGACGGCATAATGTGAAAACTATCCATGTCCATCGAAAACTTACTAAGCAATACTTGCCTGTTTGATTGGCTGACTACCGCGCCTTTACCCAGTATAAAACGGATGCCTCGTATAAAATAGTGCAGGCCCCGTTTCATATGTGCCAGCATCGATTTAAAAAAGTTCTTTAAAAAGGTGGCAACGCGCTTCACCTGATCCACCAACCAGCGGAATAGTTTTTTACCAATGCGCAGTAAATTCTTAAAAAAGCCACTTACACCATAGTAAATCCGTTTGAACAAACCGTTTTTTGATTCCAGGTTTTCCTGGTTCAGGTGATTTTGCGCTTCGTGTAAATAATGATTGGCGCTAAGCTCAAATTTTAACTGGGTTTCGGCATCGGCTTTTTGCAATTGAGCATTCAGCTGTGCGATTACTTGTTGTTGATGTTTACCCTTTTTATCTTCGATCATGTACTTCTCGAGAAAGAAGAGTGCATTGAACAAGACATAATCATTGCCCACACAGGCCAGCACTGATCGGGCTTTGATATTATCTTCCTCCTGATCGTTATTAAAAGCAATGGCCATTTCTTTAATGCTGTTAAACATGAGTGGCCCCATTTCGGTATCCAGCAAACCATCGTAAAAACCATCTTTCCACTGATGCACCTGTATCAGTCGCAAAATAAAATGATTAAGGTTCGAGTTGCTTTTAGCTTCCAAAAAGTTGAGGTCGAGCCTTTTTTCATTGCGACGCAATACCTTGTCCTTTAGTAGCTCGTAGAAAGAGCTTTTTTTGTCGAAATCGGTTTTTAACTGTTTCTTGAAAATCCGGTTTAATTCAAAATCTTTCTTCTGATCTTCCGTTAGTGCTGTTTTGCAGACCAAGATGCAATTTTCGCGACCATGCTTTTTGATGATACGTCGGGTCAGGTTTTCAATATCAGCCAGCGCATTAATGGTGTCAAGCATCGAAATGTAACCACAATAGGACTTTAGTTGTTGCAGCATCATCTTTGAATAATCGCCATAGGGTATGGAAGCATTTCGCTCGAATAAACCCATCAGGTCGAGGCGATAATGCAGCATACGGCTTTCTAGGGATATGTCACCTTTCTGCGGTAAATTATCCAATAGCAGGCCTTCGTCAATATCAGTTACTGCCCGCAGTAATTCCAGTTGATGATCGTCAGCAAATAAAGTGCGATAATTGCCCAGGTTCTTTTCACTAAACAAGCTACTTTGTTTAACATCCCTCACAAACTGATCGAGGGCACTGGCAATTTTAGTATCGAAGTTAAAGTCAGCTAAGAAATCTGGCTTTAAATAGCCCAGATCGCTTAAGTGCTGCACCAGTTCTTTTTCCGACGATACAAAATTCTGTTCATGTTCAAGCGCTTGATCCAGAAAGTTTTCGATAATCGCGTCGTTCATTGGCTATTAAAATAACTCGGTAATCATTTTAATAAAGGCTTGTCGGCTTTTGGTGGAACTTTCAATCATATCGCGATGGTACCTGAGAAGTTCCTGATCTTGTGTGTTTAAATTGCTTTTGACAATGTTATTGGCGTCGCCATCGAAATTAACTTTAGTATAAGCTACTAAGTTTAATTCAATGTCGGTTTTTAAGGCTAATCGTTCCAATACCTTTTCAATCTCAAACTTGTTTTTATCACCGGCAACAAAATCGCTAACAGTATAGCGAAAATCGCCCGTTAGAGTAGTAACTTCAAGGGAAGCGGCATCTTCAATTTTAGCAGAAATTTTGTCTTTTATTCGTTGAAGGGGTTTCTTTTGGTCGGCCATGACGTTAATTGTTTACATGAATTAAAAATTGTTTTGATAGTCAATATATTAATTCATACCAAAAGAAACAATTATATTATTTTAATTAATAGTTTTCATTAAAGGTAATACCCCGATAAATAGCTTACCGGGGTATAATCTCTAATTAGTTTTCCAATTGAAAATAGTTTATCAGCTTTTTAAGGTTGTGGGCCTGAGTATTTAGCTCTTCGGCACTAGCCGCAATTTCTTCACTGTTAGAAGCATTGTGTTGTGTTGTTTGATTGAGCTGCTGGATGGCTGTGTTAATTTGCTGAACAGCATCTCTTTGCTCTCTTGTTGCCGCCGAAATTTCTTTAATTAAAGCATGCGAATTATCAATGGTAGGCACCATTTTATTAAGCTGTGCATTGGAGCTGGTAGATAAGTCGTTGCTTTGTTCGGCAAACTTGATTATTTCTGCTGCTGCGTCCTGGCTTCGTTCGGCAAGTTTACGAACTTCACCTGCTACCACAGCGAAGCCACGACCGTGATTGCCTGCTCTGGCTGCTTCAACTGATGCGTTAAGTGCCAGGATGTTAGTTTGCATGGCAATCTCGCCAATAACCGATACTTTCTCTGAAATTAGTTTGTTGGCTTCGGTGGCTTTTTCTGATTCGTTGGCTGTTAATTTGATACCTTTTAGAGTTTCGGTTGAATGTTCCTCGCTATTGCCGGCATTCACATTGCTCTGTTCAATATTGGCCACCATTTCTTCCATGGTTGTAGACACTTCTTCGAGTGAAGCAGCCTGCTCGCTTGCACCCTGACTCAGATCCTGTGAGCTGACATTCAATTGATCGCTGGCCAGGTTTAGTTGATTGGCGCCATTTGCAATCTCACTCACCACCTCGCGAAGTTTAAGGTTCATTTGGCCCATCGCTTGCATCAGTCGACTGATTTCATCTTTTCCTTGTGTTTCAAAAGAGTGATGTAATTCGCCTTTGGCAAGGGCTTCGGCTAATAGTAAACCTCTCTGAACAGGGCGGGTAATGCTAATGGAAGAAAGCCTGCTGATAATTATGCCAATGATGATGGCCAGAATTAAAACTGTGGTAATGCCAAATATAGCCGAGCGAATAATTTGTTTCTCTTTAGTATTGACCTTGTCTATAATAGAGTCACTCAGCTTAGAAACGGCAGCTCCCTCAATTTGCATGTTTTTCAATTGCTTTCCTTGCTCTATATTGTCGGTCACAAAAACTTTAAAGGCTTTTTCGTAATCGATATAACCATCTGCAATTTTCTCTAAGGAAGAAAGGGTTTTTCCAGAGTAGGAAGCTTTAGCATCATCGATTACCGAGTGTAATTTGTTAATCTTATCGTTGACTTTCTTTACCAGCTTTTGATTGATGTCACCATTCTGATTGATGGGATTGGCGATAAACTCCCAAGCTGCGAGTCGTACCTGGCTATGGGCATAAAAAACATCTTTCGATAACTTATTGTGCTGGTTAAGGTTGCGATCGAAAGTTATTTGTGCGCCCACCTTACCACCTTCCTTCGACCATTTGGAGCGTGTTTTTTGTTTATCGTTTTCATATTCAACAAAGGTTTGAAAAGCATGTAGGTAGCCATTAATGGCCATTGTTAATGAATCGGTTGCCAACACTTCGTAATGATTAAGGCTGTCCGTTAACTCAATTTGTATTAAAGCTTTTTGCAAATAGTTTACTGTTTCGTCCACCTTTGCCTTATCCACAAAGTTCATGTAATATAGAACAGATATCCTGGCCTTTAATAAATTGTCCTGTCCTTCTTTTAGGTGATTCGCAACTTCAACAATATTTTGCGTATTTTTTATACCATTACGGCCGATAAGCCCAACTGTAGCTACGCAGATAACCATAATGGAAAAGCCAAGTGTCAACCTTTTTCGGATGCTTAGGTTTCGGATACTGAAGTTTTTCATTCTTCTACTTTTTGAGTTTGGTTTTGTGTGTTTCTCATTCTTTGGGACTGTAAAAATAACTTTCTCGTAATAATGATGAAATTCATTAAAATTATGTAAGTATCATAAATATAGGGATTTATTAAAATATGACCCGATGAACCTGCAAAAAATCTACACAAACGTGTAAAAATAATTGACGAAATATTTCTGCATATAATTACCGAAATTACGCTATTAGCCATTGTGTGAATAACTATAAAATCATCAATTATTCCATCTCAATTTTTTTTGCTGAGTAATAATTAGCTTTTAATCGTGAAGAAAAACTGTTTCATCGTTGATTTTTAAAGAGCCTCAGAGCTTTGGGTTATAGATGTAAATGTTAGTTGCTGAGATGTATACCCCAAAATAGTTTAAGTGTAAAGTTTGGTTTTAATAAAAAAACAAATACATTTGACGAAGAAAGTGTAAAAATAACACTAAGCAAAATGAAACAAATTTCACCTTATATTTCAGTTGATTGTGTGCTGTTTGGGTACAATGGAAGTGATCTTGAAGTATTAATTGTTGATCGAACACTTACTGATGAGAAAAGTGGACAAGTATTGATTGATGATCGCACTTTAACCGGAAATCATGTTTATGAAGATGAAACGATAGAAGATGCCGCTTATAGGGTATTATACGAATTAACAGGTTTGGATAATGTGTTCTTAGAACAGTTTAAAACCTTCGCTCATCCCGATCGATTAAAAAAGCCCAATGATCAATTGTGGTTAAAAAGAACCGGCCGGGAAGCTGATGCCCGAATTGTGACCATCGGTTTTTATTCCTTGGTGGCCACCGACAAGGTAAAGTTAGAATGGAAAGGGCGCAACGTGCGTTGGATACCGGTAAGTGAAGTGGGGAACTTGGCTTTTGATCATAACCTGATATTAAATGAGGCTCTGAAAACATTGCAAACACGCATAAAGTATGAACCCATCACATTTGAATTATTGCCAGATAAGTTTACGCTCACACAACTGCAAAATGTTTACGAAGCCATCTGGGGCATCGAATTGGATAAACGGAATTTCAGAAAAAAGGTAGCTCGTATGAAATACCTGATTCAACTGGACGAGAAACAAACCGGGGTCGCTCACAAACCTGCACGTTTGTATGTGTTTAGTCGCGATGTTTATGATAAAACCAAGAAGGAACTATTTGATTTCACCGTTTAAATCAGGAAAATGCTCAAACAGGAGAAAATCTCAATTAAGGAAAAAATAGGCTATGCTTTAGGGGATGGAGCGGCCAATATTGCCTGGCGTGGAGTCGCTACATTTTTACTGATTTTTTATACCGATGTATTTGGAATTAGCGCAGCTTTAGCGGGTACGGTTTTATTAGTAGCTAAAACCAGTGATGGTTTAAGCGATATTGGGATGGGACTTATCGGTGATCGAACCAATACCAAATATGGCAAGTTTCGTCCTTGGGTTTTGTGGTCGGCATTTCCATTAGCTATATCGCTCTCTATGCTTTATACCACTCCTGATTTAGGTAATACAGGAAAAGTTATTTATGCTTTTACTACCTATTTTCTGTTTACGCTTATTTATACGGCTAATAACATACCTTATGGGGCATTAATGGCTGTAATGACTGGTGATTTGAAACAACGTACCAGTCTCGGTTCTTATCGTATGGTGGGTGCATTTGCAGGAGGAATGCTGGTCCAGGGTGCCTTATTGTATCTGGTGGCTTATTTTGGTAATGTCGATCCTCAAGTGGAGGTTAAGCAACTGACCCAAGATAAATATGAAGTTACAGTTTCATCACCCTATGATGTTCCAAATGCCAATGTTAAAACGGAGAATGGTATTGCTACATTTCTGTGGAAAGAAGCTAAGGATGGTGATGAACCAACGAAGCACAAAAGTTTTTCGATGGAACCTGATGTCAACTATTCTTTTATTGTGGAAGGAGAAGGCAACCTGGATTCTGAGAGTTTTTCAGTTATAAATCAAAAGAAAGGCTATAGTTATTCGATCTATTTGTTGTCGGTTTTTTTAGCTGCTTTTATGGTAATAACGTTTCTAACGACACGTGAACGAATAAGTCCGCCTGCTTATCAACAGAATAACTTAAAGAAAGATTTCAGAAACCTTATTGACAATCGCCCTTGGTTAATTTTATTGATAGTTGCCCTGATTTATAACGTTTATAACAATATGAAGCAGGGTGTAACCATCATGTATTTTAAATATTATTTAAATGATGAATTGCTTTCGGCGGCCTACCTCGTAGCATTAATGATTATATCTATAGCAGGTGCCATGGCAACAGCTCCTTTAGCTCGGCTATGGGGAAAGCGTAGGTTGTTTATCATCGCTTTGTTGTTTTCAAGTTCGGTGAATGCTCTGATAGTATTTTGTGGACCTGGAGATATTGTAGCCATCTTTTCATTGGGAATTATTTCAGAGTTTGCTGCAGCCATTTTTCCAACATTGTTTTTTGCTATGCTAGGAGATGTGGCCGACTATTCAGAATGGAAAAATGGTCGTCGGGCAACTGGATTGGTTTACTCCGCAGGCTCTTTTGCCACTAAATTTGGTGGGGGAATCGCCGGTGCCATAATAGGCTTTGTATTAGCCATGTTCAATTACGATGGAATGGATGCTGTTTCTATTAAAGGAGCAGTGCCGGGTATTGTAATGTTAATGAGTTGGATTCCTGCGCTGATAGCTGTTGTTGCTGCCGGTATTATGGTCTTCTATCCATTGTCACAGAAGATGATGACGCAGATTACGAATGAATTAAATGAAAAAAGAAATGCCGATCTCACGTTAGATAATCAGGTTTAAAAATATTGTAAGATGAAGTACGGACATTTTGACGACGCACGAAGAGAGTATGTAATTACTAATCCGCAAACGCCCTGGCCATGGATTAATTATCTTGGTAATGAAGATTTTTTCTCATTGATTTCCAATACTGCAGGAGGTTATGCGTTTTATAAAGATGCTAAGTTTCGGAGGCTTACCCGCTACCGTTATAACAATGTTCCTATGGATAATGGCGGGCGCTATTTCTACATCAAGGAGGATGATACCGTTTGGTCGCCCGGCTGGAAACCCTGTAAAACCGACTTGGATAAATATGAATGTCGGCATGGCATGAGTTATACACAAATTACCGGGGCAAAAAATGGATTAGAAGCAGAAGTGTTATGCTTTGTTCCTTTAAAAAGCTGGGCCGAAGTTCAAAAAGTAAAACTAAGTAATACCACCTCTGAGCCAAAAAAACTTAAGCTATTCTCTTTTATGGAGTGGTGCCTTTGGAATGCCGAGGATGACCAGAATAATCTTCAACGAAACCTTTCGACCGGAGAAGTGGAGGTCCAAGGTTCTACCATCTTTCACAAAACAGAATATAAAGAGCGGCGTAATCACTATGCTTTTTACCATGTAAATGCTGATATTGATGGCTATGATACCGATCGGGAATCGTTTGTAGGCTTATATAACGAGTTTTCGGCGCCCCAGACAGTTGTTAATGGTCGCGCGAATAATTCGAAAGCTCATGGCTGGTCACCCATTGCATCTCACTACATTGAACTGGAGTTGCAACCAGGCGAATCAAAAGAATATATCTTTCTGTTAGGCTACATCGAAAATGCAGAAGAGGATAAGTGGGAGTCGAAGAATGTGGTTAACAAACAGGCTGCCGAGGCACTTATACAACGTTTTAATACAACAGAGAAAGTTGAGGCAGCACTATCTGACTTACGGCAATATTGGGATCAGCTTTTGGATAAATACGTGTTGGAGAGCCACGACGAGAAGTTGAATCGTATGGTAAATATTTGGAACCAGTACCAATGCATGGTCACCTTTAATATGTCACGATCGGCTTCTTTCTTCGAAGTAGGTATTGGACGGGGCATGGGCTTCCGCGATTCCAACCAGGACCTGATTGGATTTGTTCATCAGATACCTGAACGAGCCCGTGAACGAATCATTGATATTGCTTCTACCCAATTTCCCGATGGTGGATGTTATCACCAATATCAACCATTAACCAAGCGGGGTAACGATGCCATTGGTGGTGGTTTTAATGACGATCCCATGTGGTTAATCCTAGGTGTGGTGAGCTACATTAAGGAGTCGGGCGATTTTTCGATCTTGGATGAGATGGTACCATTTGATAATGATACAAGTTTGGCTAAGTCGCTGTATGATCATCTGACCATTTCTTTTAATCATGTGATTAATAATTTGGGACCAAACGGCTTGCCCTTAATTGGAAGAGCCGATTGGAATGATTGTTTGAACTTGAATTGTTTCTCTAAAGATCCCAATGAATCGTTTCAAACAACAGAAAATAATACCGAGGGCTCAAAGGCCGAATCACTTATGATAGCCGGTTTGTTTGTAGTATATGGAAAGGAATATGTGAAGTTGAGTAAGTTCATTGGTAATATTGATGAGGCGAATCGTGCACAGGCCGAGGTTGATAAGATGATTGACGCTGTTAAAACCAAAGGATGGGATGGTGACTGGTTCTTACGCGCTTACGATTTTTATGGCAATAAAGTGGGCAGCAATGAAAATAAAGAAGGTAAAATATTTATTGAGTCACAAGGGTGGTGCACCATGGCCGGGATTGGAAAAGAAGAAGGCTTGTGCGAAAAGGCTCTGAACTCTGTGAAAGAACGCCTGGATTGTGATTATGGAATTGTACTTAATAATCCTGCTTTTACAAAGTATGTGATTGAGTATGGTGAGATTTCAACCTATCCCGCAGGTTATAAGGAGAATGCAGGAATCTTTTGCCATAATAATCCCTGGATTATGATTGGTGAGACGGAGATTGGTCGTGGAGAAAATGCCTGGGAGTACTATAAAAAAATCTGTCCGGCTTATCTGGAAGAGATTAGCGAATTGCATAAAACAGAGCCTTATGTATACGCGCAGATGATTGGCGGTAAAGATGCCCATAAACCAGGCGAAGCCAAAAATTCCTGGTTAACAGGTACAGCTGCCTGGAACTTTTATGCAATTAGTCAATATATACTTGGGATTCAGCCTGATTATGATGGGTTGGTTATTGATCCTTGCATACCGGCTAATTGGAAAGGTTTTACCGTTAAACGACAGTTCAGAGGGGCCGAATATCGCATACAGGTTGAAAACCCGCGAGGTGTAAACAAAGGTGTTGCTAAATTAACCCTTAATGGCGAAAAAATAGAAGGAAACAAAGTGCCTGCTTTTGAGATGGGTACACATGAAGTGGTTGTTATCCTGGGATAAATAATTCCGGAGTCTGATAAATCAAGGTGATTGGGGATTGAGAGTGGGCCTTGTTGTATTGCATAATGCGTTTATAGCTTAATCAACTTTATCCTATTATTAATGAAAACCGATAAAACACTAATTAAGAAGCTCAAAAAAGGAGATATTCGGGCATTTAATCAGCTGTTCGAATATTACAGCCCCAAATTGTATGGTTTTGCGCTCAAGTATCTGAAATCGGAAGTAGAGGCGGAAGGTTTGGTGCAAGAAGTTTTTATTAAAATATGGAATAAACGTGAAAGTCTTGAGCTCGATAAATCCTTCCATTCTTATTTATTTACCATTGCTTTTAATTTCATCAAAAAACAGTTTGAAAAGCGTAAGGTGGTTTCAGGAATAGTTGATGTTTTAGCGCCTGAAATCGCTGATAATTCCACGGAGAAAGGAATACTTTATCGATCAGTCTTGCATCAGGTTATTGACTTATTGGATGAGTTGCCCGACAAAAAGAAAAAAATATTTGAGATGAGCCGTTTTGAAGGTTTGCCCTCAAAAGAGATTGCTCAACGAATTGGTCTTGCTCCAAAAACCATCGACAATCAGATTTCGGAAGTAATACATTATTTAAAAGAGCGTGTGGATGTTAATGGAATAGCCATTATTTTATTTACACTCGTAATGATCTGATAAACTAGCATTTAAAACTGTGAATCGAAATAAAGCAAAAAAATCTCCTTTTTCGGCGGGAGATTTTTCTTTTTGCCGGATATAACTAATAAAGGCTGAAATTATTGCAGGCTTTTTACCCAATTTATAAGATGCAGAAGGGGATATGACAAAACTGAACAAAGACATATTAAAGCGTTACACCTCGGATGATTATACTGTGAAAGATGAACGGTATGTAACCAATCAGTTTACTAATGAAGAAAATTTAGAAGAACTGCGTGAGGAGTTAAAGGCTGACTGGGATGTAAATAATTATACCAACCACAATAAGGACTTATCAAAAGTGTTTGAAACGATTCAAAATGAGATTCAACCAGCCAAGAGCAATAAGCTTATCCGCCTGTATAAGGTTTACTCCAGTATTGCAGCCATTCTGTTACTTCCACTGATTAGCTTATTTGTATTTAATAACCTAAAAAATGATTATCAAAATTCAAATCAGACCTTAAGTATGATACAGGCAGCACCTGGCACAAAGGTTCAATTTTTATTGCCAGATGGTACCAGCGGATGGTTAACGGGAGGTTCAGAGTTGAGTTACCAAACATCATTCAAGAACCGTCATGTTAACTTAAAAGGTGAGGCTTATTTTGATGTGACTCACGATAAAGACCATCCTTTTGAAGTTTTAGGAAGTGGTTCAAAAATAGTGGTGTTAGGTACGCGATTTAGTGCTAATATGTGGCCACAAAACCCAACCACTGAAGTTGTACTCGAAAGTGGTAAAGTAAAGTTTGTACCGGCAAACAAATCAGAAGCCACCATCCTAAAACCCGGAGAAAAGTTGATCTATCAAAAATCATCCGATAAATGTGTGGTAAATGAGGTGGATGCAAAACTTATCAACGCCGAAGTGAAAGGTAAACTGATTTTTAGAGGTGAAAGCATTGATGAGGTGGCTAAAAAATTAGAGGCCTGGTTTAATGTGGAAGTGATTTTGGAAGGTAAACATTCAAATGCCTACAAGTGCAGAGCAACTTTTAAGGATGAAAGCCTTGAAGAAGTATTGAAATTAATAAAGCTAACAATTCCCATGAGCTATCAGATTGAACAGCCGGTTTTATTAGCCAATGGAAAATACAGTAAACGAAAAGTGATACTTAAAGCAAACCAAAAATGATATAAAATAAAAAAAAGGAGAGTATGAAGCACCACCTTCGTTAACTCTCCTAAAATATTTGTTTCACTAAACATTTCAAATTTATGAAAAAAAATCCACTTGAGGTATGGGATAACTATGCCTTGCAAAAAATTTACAGACGTATGAGAATGTTAGTAATTCTTTTACTGGTAGGTGTATCGCAAATGTGGGCGACGAGTACATATTCGCAAGAAACTACCTTGTCAATGAAAAAGAACAATGTATCGATAGAGAAGATTATTGATGCCATTGAGAAACAAACGGGTTATACCTTTTTGTACAATCAGCAGATTGTTGATAAAATGAATGCTTTATCGATTGATGTTGAAAAAGAGGATTTGATGGATGCATTGGATCAGCTTTTTGCATCTACCAATATTAATTATCGCATTATTGATAATCAAATTGTGCTTACCGAAACGCCGGCTTCAATAATGGCCAGGCAACAAGAGCATAAAGTGACTGGTAAGGTTTCTGATGTCAATGGAGATCCGATTCCGGGTGTAACAGTTGTTGAAGAAGGCAACCCGGCAAACGGAACCATTACAACTGTAGATGGAGATTATATCATTAATCTTTCTTCACCCGATGCCGTATTGAGTTTTTCTTTCGTAGGATTTGAGCCTCAGAGTATACAGGTTGGAGGTAAGCCAAGTATTAACATCACATTGGTTGAAGAAGCCATTGATATGGATGAAGTGGTTGTAATTGGTTATGGTGTGCAACGTAAAAGTGTTGTAACAGCTGCTATTTCATCGGTAAAGGCGGAAGAATTGGAAAAAGTATCCAATGGACGTGTAGAACATGCCATACAGGGACGAACTGCAGGGGTCGCGGTTTTACCTACTTCGGGAGCTCCGGGTGCTGGCGTTAAAATCCGTATTCGAGGTACCGGCTCAAACGGCAACAGTAACCCATTGTACATCGTTGATGGAATGAAAACGGGTAGTATTGACGATTTGGATCCGAATGATATTGAATCGATGGAAATATTAAAGGATGCTGCATCGGCTGCTATTTATGGTACCGAGGGTGCTAATGGTGTGGTATTGATTTCAACTAAGAGCGGAAAAGAAGGCAAATCGAAGATAGAGTATAATTTCCAGTATGGAATTCAAACCTTGGCGAGCAATGCCGAAATGATGAATGCTACTCAATACAAGCAATTCATGGAAGAAGCTGGTGAAACCATTTCACCTCCGGCCGGTGAGAACTACAATACCGATTGGTTGGATGCGATTTCAGAAGCGGCTCCTATGCAACGTCACAGTTTAAGCTTTTCTGGAGGTAATGAAAAGTCAACCTATCTTTTATCTGGTTCATATCTTAAGCAAGATGGTGCCATTGGCGGCGAGCATGCACGTTTCGAACGGTACACTTTCCGTATTAATACCAAAAATGAAGTGGCTGATTGGTTAGAAGTTGGAAATAATTTAAACTTCTCTCATTCGAACCGAAATATTTTGCCGGAAGATGATGAGTATCGATCAATCGTTAACAGTGCTTTGCTACTTGATCCATATACACCAGTTATCGAATCGGATATGAGCCGTATTGATGCAATAATTGCAGCCGGTAATACGCCTTTGCAAAACGCAAATGGCGATTACTATGGATTAAACCGTTTTGTAACGGGAGAAACAGCCAACCCGGTGGCTTTTATGGAGAATACTCATAACAAAGAAATTAAGGATAAATTATTAGCCTCTTTTTATGGAACACTGAAACCTTTGGCAGGTTTAAATATTACATCTCGTATTGGCTTGGAACTAACCTACATTACGCGTAAAGAATGGTCTCCTAAATATTATTTCTCCTCGGAGCGTTCGAATAGCCTGAACATAGCGCAGGATTGGGTGGACAAGTATTATAAAGCCTTGTGGGAAAACTTTGCTTCTTACAATAAGAAATTCAACAAGCATGATTTTACCTTATTGGGCGGTATGTCATTTGAAGAGTATACCCATCCGGATTTTTACATGAAGTCGGAGATGCCTAAAGAAGGTGGTCAGTATGCTTATCATGATTTCTATGCCAATCGCGATAATAACATGGTTGGCGGCGATCTGGAAGAGAATACGAAAGTGTCATACTTTGGCCGCTTAAGTTACAACTTCGATAATAAATACATGATTGAAGGTTCATTACGTCGTGATGGAGCCAGTGTTTTACCAACTGACAACCGTTGGGCTTCATTCGCAGCGATTTCGGCAGGTTGGTTAATTTCACAGGAAGATTTCTGGCAGGTGGAATGGGTTGATTACCTTAAATTACGTGGTAGCTGGGGACAAAATGGTAGTATCTTTAATGTAGTGCCATTTGCTGACCGGGCTTTCTGGACGTCTCAGAACATTAACTACCCTAATGAAGGGGAAGTACTATCAGGAGGTTCGCGCAGTCCACGTCCTACAAACCCAAATCTGGGATGGGAAACTTCAGAGCAAACAAACTTTGGTATCGACTTGCGGGCATTTAACAGCAAGTTAAATTTCTCCGTTGATTACTACGAAAAATTAACTGATGGATTGATCAAGCCAAATAAAATGGCTCCTTCAGCTGGTTTTGGAGAGGATGTTTCAGCTAACCTTGGAACGGTTAAAAACTCAGGATTGGAATTTGAATTGGGTTGGAGAAATACCACGTCTTTCGGATTAAAGTATGGTGTTAACTTTAACATTAGTACACTTAAAAATGAGGTAACGGAAGTATTGGATGATACGCCGCAGCCGGGAGCAAACGTTCGTGGTTACAACATGACCTGGTTTGAAGAAGGTTATCCGATTTATTATTTCAAAGGTTATAAAACATCAGGAATCGATCCGGAAACCGGCGAACCCATGGTTGTGGATGTAAATAAAGATGGTAGCATAACACCTGCTGATCAAACTAATATTGGAGATCCGCACCCTGATTTATTATACGGTGCGACTTTCAATATGGAGTATAAGAATTTTGATTTTAATATGTTTATGCAAGGTATGTCGGGCAACGATGTGTTTATGGCCTGGTTCCGTACCGATCGTAAACTAACCAATAAGCCATCGTTCTTCTTCACCGATCGATGGACAGGTCCTGGTGACAATGCCAGTATGCCGGCTCCGAATAATACAAGCGATTATATCTATCGAAGCGATTTAGTAGTTCAGGATGCTTCTTACATGCGTATTAAGCAGATTCAATTGGGTTATACTTTGCCTAAGTCGCTGACGCAGAAAATAAAACTGCAGCGTGTTAGAGCCTTTGTTTCTTTGGATGATTACTTCACATTTACCAAGTACGAAGGAATGGATCCTGAAGCTGGTTCAAATGAGGACAACCGCCAGGGTATTGATAAAGGTTTATACCCAACGACTAAGAAAGTTATGTTTGGCTTAAACGTTAATTTCTAATCCAAAATCAAAGAACAATGAAAAAAATAAAATATAGCATATATACTTTACTTCTGATTCTTGCTTTTGGTGCATGCTCAGATAGTGTATTGGATAAAACACCAATTGGAAAATTTAATAGCGATGATTACCTCACAACGGAGGCTGAAGCCGAAGCAGCTATAATTGGTGTTTATGATTATTTACAAATTGGTTACAATAACTATGGCGATTGGTCAAGCATATTCTTTGTAAAAGGGCTACAGGGTGATGATTTAAATACCGGTGGCGGATCATCAGCCGATCAGCCTAAACTACAGCAATTAAACAGTTTTACTTATGAATACGATAACCCTGCCATTAAGGATGTTTGGCATTCGTTTTATAAAATTGTCAATGCTTCAAATGCCATTTTGAATACCATTTCGCAAGAACTGGATAATTCAGAGCAAATATCTGCAGAAGCCAAATTTTTTAGAGCCTATGCTTATTTTGAGCTGGTTACCATGTGGGGCGATGTGCCATTCTATACAGTTAATACCACTGAAATTAGCGTGGATCAGCCAAGAACTGATAAAACAACCATCTATAATCAGATTCACAAAGATTTGACTGAAGCCATTGCCGTATTGCCGGTTAAAGATGAGTTAGGAGAGGGGTTTAAATTCAGAGTTGCCAAAGGGGCAGCACAAGCCTTAAAAGGTAAGGTATTTCTTTATCAAAAGGATTTTGCCAATGCCCATCAGATGTTGCAAAATGTAATTGATGATGACAGTTATGCTTTGGTTGAAGATTACAGCACCATTTGGTTAAGAGGCGAGCGTTGCGGATCCGAATCGATTTTTGAAGTGCTTTACTCAAGTAAGAATGCACATGATTGGGGCGGACCTTGGGACGGAACAGCTGAATCAAACTTTATCGTTCAGTTATGCGGACCACGTGGCGATAATTCTTTTAACAACATGGATGCAATCGGCTATACAAATGGCTGGGGATTCAATGTGCCAACAGGGAAGTTTGGTGACTTGTTGAAGGCCGAAGCTGGTGCCGAGCGCTATAATACATCTACTATTTCAGAGGCTGAGTTTGTAGCTGCAGGAGGTGAAGTAAATCGCTCGGGAAATAATAACTGGGATGCCTTTGAAGGTTATATCCGTTTAAAGTATTCAACTATTCCGTCTGAAACATCTGAAAGTGGAGTAAAGGAAGTAAACTGGAATACACCATTTAAACTAATCCGTTTATCGGACGTAATGTTAATGGCTGCAGAAGCCTATAACCGCGATAACAAAGATGCTCAGGCTGTAGCTTTAATTAAAGATGTGCGTGAACGCGCTGGTTTTACCGATCATTCAGCATGGGAAGGATTAGCGGGTGATGCATTATTCGATATCATCAAAAAAGAACGTTCATTGGAACTGGCATTTGAAGGCCATCGATTCTGGGATCTGGTGCGTTGGGGAGATGCATCAAGTGAATTGGCTTCACGAGGATTTACTTCTGGTAAAAATGAGGTTTTCCCTATTCCTCAAGAGGAAATAGATTTGAATGCAGGCATTTCGCTTGAAGATCAAAATCCTGGTTATAATTAGGATTTAATTGATGACTAAGACCATCAAAGGCCGCCAAAGGGTGGCCTTTGAGTTATTTGTTGCATTATTATTCACACAAACATACAATAATGAGAAACCTTAATTTGCTAATGCTATTTTCAGCTTTCATATTAGCTTCTTGCACAAATAATCCAAAACCTGCTTCGGAGGAAGATCGCTTTATCGATGAGCTACTGGGAAAAATGACACTGGCCGAAAAGGTTGGTCAGTTAAATCAATACACCAGCCGCTGGGAAATGACCGGACCAGCTCCAACAGAAAATAAAGGAGCGCAGGATTTGTTACAGGAATTAAAATCGGGAATGGTGGGTTCAATGCTTAATGTTAATGGAGCAGAAGCCACCCGTAAAGCCCAGCAAACCGTTGTTGAAAATACCCGCTTAGGCATTCCGCTAATATTTGGTTACGATGTTATTCATGGATATAAAACCATGTTTCCAATTCCGTTGGCCGAGGCTGCTTCGTGGAATCCTGAACTGGCCCGTTTGTCATCACAAATAGCTGCTAAGGAAGCTGCAGCATCGGGTATTAACTGGACTTTTGCTCCGATGGTTGATGTAGGGCGGGATGCCCGTTGGGGACGTGTGATGGAAGGTGCCGGTGAAGATCCGTTTTTGGGAAGTGAATTTGCCAAAGCCCGTGTTCAGGGTTTTCAGGGTGAAGATTTGGCTGACGAATTAACGATAGCAGCCTGTGCCAAGCATTTTGCGGGGTATGCATTCTCTGATGCTGGCCGTGATTATAATTCAGTAGAAATTGGCAACGAAACACTGCACAACATCGTACTGCCGCCATTTAAGGCAGCCGCCGAAGAAGGGGTGGCTACTTTTATGAATGGTTTTAACACCATTAATGGTTTACCGGTAACAGCCAGTAGCTATTTACAGCGCGATTTATTGAAAGGAGAGTGGGGATTTGATGGCTTCGTGGTTTCTGACTGGAACAGTATTGGTGAGATTGAAATACATGGAGCAGCTGCTAATCTGAAAGAGTGTGCCGATAGGGCTATTAAAGCAGGATCAGACATGGATATGGAAGCCCGGGCCTACATTAAGCATTTGGAAGAGTTGGTAAAAGAAGGTCAGGTTGATGAAACATTAATTACAGAGGCTGTTCGGCGGATTTTACGAATTAAATACCGTTTGGGTTTATTCGATGATCCTTATAAATACTGCAATGCAGAAAATGAAAAAAAGTTGATTTACACCAATGAAAATCGGGCTGCAGCTCGTAAAGTGGCCCGTGAGTCAATGGTACTTTTAAAAAACAACAAGCATATTCTACCCCTGGCGACAAATGCAAAAAGCATTGCTTTGATTGGTCCTTTGGCCAATGATAAAGACTCGCCATTGGGTAACTGGCGTGCGAAAGCAGAAAGCCAGTCTGCTGTATCATTACTGGAAGGTATGCAAGCCGCCATTGGACAGACCACGAGATTGAATTATGCTGAAGGTTGCAAGCTATCCATCGGTCCACGAAATTTTACCGATCGGATGATTTTTAATGAATCTGATCGTTCGGGATTTACCAAAGCTGTTGCTGCGGCCAGAAAATCGGAGGTAGTGGTGTTGGCCATTGGTGAAGATTGTTACCAAAGTGGAGAAGGACGCAGCATGACCGATATTCGTTTAAAAGGACTTCAGCAGGAATTATTTGATGCCATTTATCAGGTCAATAAAAACATTGTTGTGGTATTAATGAATGGTCGTCCCTTGGCGATTCCTGAAATAGCAGAAAAGTCAGCGGCCATATTGGAAGCCTGGCATGCCGGTTCCGAAGCCGGACATGCTATCGCAGATGTTTTATTTGGAAAATACAATCCATCGGGTAAGCTACCGGTAACGTTTCCACGAAATGTTGGGCAGTGTCCGATTTTCTATAATTATAAGAATACCGGTCGTCCAACAGGAATGACGGATGCCTGGGTGTTGTATTCGTGCTACAACGATGCCCCTAACTCGCCTCAGTTTCCATTTGGTTATGGATTAAGTTATAGTACTTTCAATTACGATAATTTGGTTTTGGATCAATCATCGATTGAGAAAGGCGATAAGTTAAAAGTAAAAGTGTCGGTTACCAATAAAGGAGAGCTTGATGGCGAAGAAGTGGTACAGCTTTATATTCGCGATATAGCTGCAACGTATGCACGACCGGTTAAGGAGTTAAAGGGTTTTGAAAAAGTAATGATTAAAGCCGGAGAAACAAAAGAGGTGGAGTTTACCCTAACTGAGAAGGAATTAGGATATTACTTTCCTTGTGGAAAATATGTTGTTGAACCCGGAGAGTTTCAAGTTTTTGTTGGAAGTAATTCTGTAGATGTTTTGCAGGAACAGTTTACGATTAAATAGCACCGTTTTATCCAAAAATTATTGTTTGTATAGAAAGAGCTTGTCTGATCGGCAGGCTCTTTTTATAGTTTCCCTTTTCTAAATTGATCAATCATCTCACCCGAAATGCTGATTTCCGGCGAATAAGGAGGTAAATTATCCCTGGTAAACCAGGCTGCTTCAGCAATTTCTTTTTCGTCGATAATGATGGTTTGCTGGTCATCGGCATCGGCAATGAATCCTACCATTAACGAGCCCGATAAAGGCCAGGGGTGATTTTTGTAGTAACGGATATTCTTAATATCCAATCCAACCTCTTCCTTCACTTCACGAATGACTGTTTCTTCAAGGCTTTCACCAACATCGGTATAGCCTGCAACCAGCGAAAAACGACCTTCAGGCCATTGGGCACCACGAGCAAGCAGGATACGATCTTTACAGATGATTGCGACAATAATGGCTGGCGAAATATTGGGGTAAATGGTCGTTTCACAATGGTCGCAGTGAATAGCTCGCTCATCGTCTTTTAGTCGAGTTTTATGTCCACACTTACCGCAAAACTGATGATTATTGTACCAATTGTATAGTTGGAAGCCAAGTAAGCATGCCCAGCCTGGTACTTGAGGTAAATATCTGAAAATGTTAATGTCTTCAAAGCACAGGTTTGTATCATTTATACCAGCCGTTGTTTTAAGTAAAAAACAGGCTTTATTTTTTACACGAAACAAATATATAAAGGTGGTGTCAGATGGCAGCCCGGCAATGTCTTTCTTTTGAGGAAGTTTAAACGCATCGCCATTAGGTTTCAGTAGAACCTGTCGTTCCTTAAAATAGAGTATGTAGTCTGAATCGTTACAGGTTTGATTGGCTTCAAATTGCGAATTAAACAGATCGGGGGCTATTTCGTTAATCATTGCTGGCTGTTCCTAAGTCGATAAATAATTGACGAAGATAATTGAAACCACAATGGATTTGAGTTTTCAGACTGCTAAATAAACAGAATTGAATGTTAAAAAATACCAAATGCCTAATAAGTGGAGTTATCGATTTCAAAGGTTAAGCAGATGAGCTAAGGAACTGTATTGTTAATGTATTTCAAAATTCTGATAATGGTTTAAAAACATGTTTTTAAGCCTAAACCAAAACTAGGATGAACGTGTTATTTTAAATTATATTTGTGAAAAACAGAGTTGATTTAAAATCTCACATAATGAATGTTCACTTTGTAGAAATCGTATCTGCCTTTATCGTATTGTTTGCGGTGATCGATATTTTAGGCTCTTTGCCAATCATCCTTGATCTTCAGAAAAAGAGTGGTCCTATCAAAGCTTTTCAGGCCACTTCGGTAGCTTTTACAATTATGATTGCCTTTTTGTTTGTAGGAGAGGCCTTATTGGGCTTGTTTGGTGTTGACATATCATCCTTTGCCATTGCCGGTTCGTTTGTGTTGTTAATTATGGCTTTTGAGATGATATTGGGTGTTGAACTCTTTAAACATGATTCACCTTCGGGTGCGTCAATCGTACCCATAGCTTTTCCTTTAATCGCTGGAGCAGGCTCGTTTACCACTTTGTTATCATTGCGGGCCGAGTTTGAGACCATTAACATTATTATTGCTTTGTTTTTGAATATCGTGGTTGTTTTTGGTGTGCTTAAAGCCACCAAGTTAGTGGAGCGTGTGATTGGTCAGGGCGGCATCTACGTGCTAAAAAAGTTCTTTGGAATCATCCTTCTGGCCATGGCCATCAAGCTTTTTATGACCAACTTTGGAAACATCGTGATTGAATTTATTAAGAATCTAAACGCTTAATTATATGAAAATTAATATCTCCTCTACTTTTGATGCTGGTAATATTGAGGTTATCAATGCCAGTAACCCGAATGATATTCAGTTGAAAATCAGAAAAGACAGTGAGTCCGAATTTCTGCAATGGTTTTATTTCAGGGTACAGGGTGCCAAGGGTACCAATTGTAAAATGAACCTTCTGAATGCAGGTGATGCTGCCTATACCGAAGGTTGGGATAATTATCAGGCCCGTGCTTCATACGATCGCGAAACCTGGTTTCAGATTCCTACACAATACGATGGACAAACCCTTAGTTTTGAATTAACACCGGAGTTCGATTCGGTTTATATCGCCTATTTTGCACCATTTTCCTACGAGCAGCACCTCGATTTAATTAATGATGCACAGCAATATCCAAATTGTAAGTTGGAATGCATCGGTCAAACCACACAAGGTCGTCCAATCGATTTTCTGCGCATTGGCGATGGTGACGAATCGAAGAAGAAAATGTGGGTGATTGCCAGGCAGCATCCGGGTGAAACCATGGCAGAGTGGTTTATGCTTGGCCTGATTGATCGCTTGCTCGATGAAGAAGATGCCACAGCTATAAAGCTACTTGAAAAGGCGAATTTTTACCTGGTACCCAACATGAATGTGGATGGCAGTATCCTTGGAAATCTAAGGGTAAATGCCAAAGGAATTAACCTGAACCGCGAATGGGCCGAACCAAGCATCGAGAATAGTCCTGAAGTTTATTATGTGAAAGAAAAGATGCGCGCAACAGGGATGGATTTTGTTTTGGATGTGCATGGTGATGAGGGCTTACCATATAATTTCCTTTCCGGTATTGAAGGTATTCCTTCCTTCGACGATAAATTGAAGCAACTGACGGATCTTTTTATCCAACAATGGATGGCCGTTAATCCGGATATGCAGGATAAATATGGTTATCCGATGAATGAACCAGGAAAAGCCAATCTACAGATTGGATCCAAGAATTTGGGAGAAGAATTTCATTGCTTGTCACAAACTTTGGAGATGCCATTTAAGCAAAACGATAACATACCCGATGAAATGTTGGGTTGGTCATCAGAACGCTCCATTAAATTGGGTGAATCGTTGGTGCCAGTATTGCTAAATATTGTGGATAAATTGTAAACAGGCTTTATCAATATATCGCAAACCGGGGGTAATCTCCGGTTTTTTTGTGCTCAAATTCTAGGCTATAAATAATGTAATGAGAATTGTGGCTAGGTACAGCTATAACGCCAGAGGAAATGACGTATTTTTAATGGTTGATGCATGTAAGTTATTTGAATTGAGTAGTTTAGTGGAGGTGCTAATCGAATTTGACAAGATGCCATTTTTCTTTGATTTGGATAAAATTATACCAATTTTTGAATGAATGTTGTACCTCTGTTCCTCAGAAATATTGCACCTTGCAATGTTAATTTAGCTTGATGACAAGTTTACAGAAATTGATCATGGTTCGTAAAAATTACATCTTTTTATTACTGGTTCTTTTAGTATTTAACCTGGTATCGTGCCAGCACCCAAAAGTTGATCCACCCAATGTGTTGTGGATTACCATTGAGGACACATCGCCACAATTTATCGGTTGCTATGGAAATAAGGATGCCAGAACGCCAGTGATTGATCAGTTAGCCAAAGAGGGTGTACGCTTTACCAATGCTTTTTCAACTGGTACCGTTTGTTCACCGAGTCGTACGGCTATTTTTACCGGTGTTAAAACCTATAAAACCGGGACGGGTAATCACCGAAGCGCTTTTCCTTTGCCTGAAAATATGCAGGGATTTCCATATTACCTAAAACAGCTGGGGTACTACACAAGCAATAACCTTAAAACAGATTATAACCTGACAAATGAAAAAGCATATATAGAGAAAGCCTGGAATGAAAGTTCAAACAAATCCGGTTGGTGGAACAGGGAAGAGGGGCAACCCTTCTTTTCGGTATTTAATTTTGTTGATTCGCACCAGTCCCGCACCATGACTGAAACCTACGATTGGTACATTGAGCATGTGTTGAATGAATTGGCAGAAGGCGAACAAATTGGTGATGACGCCTTTGAAATGCCTCCTTTTTATAAGAACACATCTGCCATGCGAAAGCAGTTTGCACGTGTTTATAACTCGCTTAAGCTAACCGATAACAAGATAGGAGCGTTGCTGCAACGGCTGGATGACGATGGATTGAAAGATAATACCATAATTTTCTTTTATGCCGATCATGGTGAAGGCATTCCGCGTGGTAAAACCAACGGTATTAATCTGGGTTACCGGGTGCCATTTATCGTTTGGTTTCCCGAAAAATATAAGCACTTGTCACCATGGGGAACAGAAGGGGCAGTTACCGATGAGTTAATCACCTTTGAAGACTTGGCACCAACATTGATTAGTCTGGCTGGCGGTAATTTACCTTCACATTTAAACGGGCGGGTTTTAATGGGGCCCAATCGTTCAAAAGAAGCCGATCATTTATTTATTTCGTCCGATCGATCAGACAACGGCATTGACATGGTTCGAACAGTTACCAATGGTAAATACGTTTATTCACGCAACTTTATGCCATACATGCCTGAGCTGAGGTACATCCGTTACATGGAGATTGGTGAGATAAAACAAGAAATGCGAGATGATCTTCGGAAGAACGAGTTAAATCCGCTTCAAAAAAGTCTGTTTGAACCAAGACCTTCAGAGTTTTTGTACAACATTGTAAACGACATTTGGGAAACCAAAAACCTGGCTAATAATCCTGAATATCAAAATGTATTAAAGGAAATGCGTCGCTTGCTTAAGCAAGAAATGTTGGAGGCCAAAGATGTAATGCTATTGCCGGAGTATGAATTAAACTTAATCTCAAAAGAGGAAGCACCCTATGCTTATCGATTAAGCGATGAGTTTGATTGCGAACAAATTTTAAATAGTGCCTGGTTATCGGGGCAGCTGGGAAAAGAAGTGGCTCAACAGCAGCTTGCTAATTTGCAGAATAGCAATAAAATTGTGAGGTATTGGGCGGCAGTTGGTTTAAGATCTCAAGCAATTGAATGGCTTGCCAAAAATGAATTGGAGCTGAAAAAAGCCATGGATGATGCTTATCCTCCGGTAGCCATTACAGCAGCGGCCATTGTATACGATACTTTTAACGATAAAAAGGCCGAAAACATCTTGAAAAAATATTGCATGCATACCAATAATGATTTGGCACTGTTGACCATTCATTACCTGATGTATGTTAAAAATAAGCAACCGTTTGCCGAAACGGTAAAAGAATCGCGATTGCTTGAAGGGCGCACTTACAATCCAATGGCTGGGGCTGTCGATTTTTTGGGTAGCATTGGGCTGGTACCCAATAATCCATCGTATCGTAAATAATAAATTCGAAATAGATTAATAAACAAACGATTATGAAGATTTTAAAAGGTCTGTTATTTTTAATGCTGGGGGCAATGATTGCCTGTCAGCCGGCTAAAAAGGCATCGGAAGAGAAGCCTTCGAAGCCTAATGTTGTGGTTATTTATATGGATGACTTAGGTTATGGTGATCTAAGTAGCTATGGTGCCACTGAAATCAGTACGCCAAATATGGATGCCCTGGTGAATGGTGGTATGAAGTTTACAAATGGATATGCTTCGTCGGCTACATGTACACCAAGTCGCTATGCTTTATTAACAGGTGTATACCCTTGGAAAAACAAGGATGCCAAGATTCTTCCGGGAACTGCTCCTTTGATCATCAATACTGAACAGATTACATTACCAAAGATGCTGCGAGCAGAAGGTTACCAAACGGCTTTGGTTGGTAAATGGCACTTAGGTCTTGGTAGTGGACATGTAAACTGGAACGAACATGTAACGCCGGGTCCGAACGAAGTAGGTTTCGATTATGCCTATTACATGGCTGCCACTCAGGATCGAGTTCCTACTGTTTATTTAGAAGATGGCCATGTGGATGGTTTGGATAAGAATGATCCGATCGAGATTGATTACAAAAACAATTTTGAAGGACAACCAACCGGAAAAGATAATCCTGAATTGTGCGAAATGATGTGGGATCATGGTCATAATGCAACCATTGTTAATGGTGTACCCCGTATTGGTTATATGAAAGGTGGCGAGGCTGCCAAATGGAGTGACATTGATATGGCCGATCATTTTTTAGCCAAAGCACAAAGCTATGTGAAGACTCATAAAGACAAGCCTTTCTTCTTGTATTATGCCATGCAGCAACCACACGTGCCACGCACACCACATCCTCGGTTCAAAGGAAAATCAGGAATGGGACCGCGTGGTGATGTGATTTTGGAAGCCGATTGGTGTATTGGTGAGTTTATGAAAACACTCAAAGAGGAAGGGATATTAGATAATACCATCATTGTTTTTTCAAGTGATAATGGCCCGGTTATTAACGATGGTTACGTTGATTTTGCTGTTGAAAAGTTGGGTGATCACACACCTGCCGGACCACTTCGTGGAGGCAAGTACAGTCTTTTTGAAGCTGGTACCCGTGTGCCTTTTGCAACTTATTGGAATGGTAAGATTAAGCCAGGTACTTCGGATGCCTTAGTTTGTCAGATGGATTTATTGGCTTCCTTGGCTAAGCTGGTGGGTACAGAAGTATCGTCAACCGATAGCCAGGAGTTGTTGGATGTATTAATGGGTAAAAGCAATAAAGGGCGCGAGTCATTGGTGATTGAAGCAACAACTCGTACAGCACTTCGTAAAGGCGATTGGATTATGATTCCTCCATACAATGGACCTGCAAAAATCAAAACTGTAAATATTGAAATTGGTAACGATAAAAAATATCAGTTGTATAATTTAAAAGAGGACATTGGTCAGACGAACAACCTGGCGGAAAGCAAGCCGGAAAAGCTTCAGGAGATGATTGATGCATTCATCGAAATTAGGGGCGAGGATTTCTCAAAAACGGAAAAACTGATATTGAAATAATTCAATTGGGAAATATCAATACTTGAATCGTGATGTAAGTTTTCAACACTTTCCAGGTAAAAATGCAGGAGCTGCTTCAAGATTAATTGAAGCGGCTTTTTTCATTATATCACTTTAACCTTATGGGATAATCAATCATTATTTACCCAATAAATAACTTTTTTGTCATAAAGTACAAGCGCTATATCAATTCGGACATTGCGCTTGTGATGGGCGTAAAATACCTTTGAAAATTAATTTTCTGCGTAGGTAGTTTATGAAAAAGCCCAGTGTTATTATTGTTATTTTCTGGTTTATTGGCAATTGTATGTTTCAGGTATCCGGACAATCTGCTGCTCATAAGAATTCTAAGTTTGCGATAATTGATCCGACTTATAACTCTTCAAAACAGGTTCCGGCTTCCAGCATAAAAGAATCCAAAACTCCATGGATTTACGGAGCTGCGGAACTGGAAAGTTGGCGGCTTCAGTTGTTAAGGAAGAGAAAAGATGAAGCCCGGTTGAATGTGGGATATCCCGGAGAATTTCACAAGGTATTTACGAAGGGGGCGTTTCGTCTGCAATCCCCCGATTTAATAACCATTTCGAAACTACGATTTAAGGCTGTTGGAAGAGGGAAAATTTATATCGATAATAAGTTCTTCACAACTTTTTCAAATCGCGATGAGGTTCACACATTCCATTTTAACGATAAACAATCGTTGAAAGAAATTCGATTTGACATGGAGGCGGATGGAGAACCTTTTGCATTACTGATAGAGGACAAAGAACTTGCCACTTCATCCAGTTTATGGGAATGGAAAGCAAATGATCAAAACTGGCAAGCAGTTTCTTATTTTGCTCAGAATATATATGATATACCACCGCATTTACTCGAAGATCCTACTGTAGAATTAAGTGCCCTGGAAATAGATGAAAACTTGTTCGATTTTGGTTGTGAGTTATTGGGACATGTAAAACTTAAATGCGAACAGTGTCCGGTAATTAATGTAGGTGAATCTGTAACAGAAGCTTTGGATCTGCATTGTCAACAGAAGGAACAGTCCCTTGAGATGATTCAAGTTTCAGAAGGTTTATGGAGATCTAAAAATCCTCTGGCTTTCAGGTATCTGTTTGTGCGGGATCTGGCAGAGGATGCAATATTATGTGATGCGATATTCAGTCCGGCTACATACAAAGGAGCTTTTTCTTGTTCGGATAGCACCCTAACAAAAGTATGGATGAACAGTGCCTACACCCTGCGCTTATGCATGCACGATTTTTTGTTGGATGGAATAAAGCGGGATCGTTTACCCTGGACCGGCGACCTGGCCATAAGCATGTATGCCAATGCCTATTCATTCTCTGATCCCGAACTGGTTCGGCGTTCATTGGTGGCTTTGGGGCGTGCCGGAATTCATAATCAGGACATAAACGGTATTATTGATTACTCACTTTGGTGGATTATAGCACAGGATCAGTATCAATTATATTATGGCGATGCGGAGCATTTAAGACGAGAATGGAACCGTATTATTGAGGCCTTGCAGGTATTAAAGAGCAGATGCGATGAAAATGGATTCCTGATTCCTAAAGGAACCTGGTTATTTATCGATTGGGTAGATGATGATAAATGGACGGCACTGCAGATTTTATGGTGGTGGGCACAAAAGAGTGCTGCCCAATTGGCCCATCGTATGGGTGAACATGAAACAAAGGATCTCTGGAATAAACAAGCCGATAATTTGCAGATTGAGTTAAAAAAAGCTGCATGGAATGAAGAACGGCAAGTATGGTACTCTAAGAATGATTTCGAAAGTGAAATCACACGGCATCCAAATTTTTTATCGGTTGTTTCAGGTTTCACTCCAGCGGGTGCAGCACAAGGAATAAAAGAGGTATTGGAAGGAAAGGAGCTAAAACCAGTAGGCACACCGTATATGGCCGGTTTTGAAATGATGGCACTTGCTCAGCTCGGAAATACTGATTACATGCTTAAGCACGTGAAAGAATATTGGGGAGGCATGTTGAAGCAAGGAGCAACAACCTTTTGGGAAGCCTATGATGCCAATGATACAGGAGGAAAGCAATATGCCTTTTATAACCGACCATATGCCAAAAGTTTGTGTCATGCATGGAGTGCCGGACCAGCTGCTTTTTTGCCGGGTGAGTTATTGGGGATTAAACCCCTGGCTGATGGTTGGCAGCATTTTAAAGTTAAACCAAGGGTGGCATCTCTTGAGAATGTTCATGCCTGTGTACCAACCAGATTCGGAAATATTGAAGTCGATGTTGAAGATGGATGTATCAGGGTAAAAGTACCGAAGGGAACAGTGATGGAATGGAAGGAGCAATTGATTATGGGGCCGGCTGTTTTCAAAGAGAAATTGTAATGGAGAGTTTGTGAGTTAATTATAAAGAAATAATGATGAGAAAGATTGGAGTTTTATTCTTATTGATAATGATGGCTTTGCAGGTTAATGCACAATCAGCTTTTGAGTTTTCCAAAGCTGGTTTTTTGTCAGTGCCTGATTCAGAAAGGGAAGTGTTTGATTTTAATGTGGGTTGGCGTTTCGAAAAAGCAGATGTCAAAGATGCATACTTGCCCGATTTCGACGATACACAATGGGGAATTGTGAACTGCCCGCATGGATTGGAGCTGGTACCTTCTGAAGCGAGTGGTGGAGTGAATTACCAGGGACCGGCATGGTATCGTAAGCATTTTACACCAGGCGATAATTTAAAGGGAAAGCAGTTGCGCTTGCATTTCGAAGGAGTGATGGGAAAGTGTAAAGTGTGGTTGAATGGAGAATTGATCAAAGAGCATTTTGGAGGTTATTTACCTTTTTCAGCAGAATTAACCGGCAAGCTTAAAATAGGCGAGGAAAATGTGATCGCTGTTTTGGCTGATAACAGCGATGACCCGGACTTTCCACCGGGAAAGCCTCAAAATACACTCGACTTTACATATTTTGGCGGAATTTACCGCGATGTTTGGTTAACGGCCACTAATGCTGTTTATGTAACCAATCCCAATGACGAAGAGCTGGTTGCAGGAGGAGGACTCCTGGTGCGCTCCGAGAATGTGTCAGACAAGGCAGCTGATGTTTTGTATTCTACTCATATCCGCAATAACAGTAAGCATTTGCAGACGCTGAATGTCGAATTCCGACTGAAGGATCAGAATGGCAATGTAGTTGCCAGGAAGAAAGTGCCCACTAAGGTAGCTGGTGGGAAGGCTGCGACTATTAATGGACGTTACCATGTGAAGAATCCTTTATTGTGGTCACCCCAATCGCCTTCTTTATATCGATTTGAAATTCGAATTTATAATGGTCAAAATCAATTGATCGATGCGGTAGCTCAGAATATTGGCATTCGCCATATGGAGATGCGGGGTAAAGACGGTTTTTGGCTCAACGGTAAGCCTTACCCCAAGCGGCTGATGGGGGTGAATAGACATCAGGATTTTGCTTATATCGGCAATGCGCTTCCAAATAATGGTCAGTTGCGCGATGCCATGTTGCTTAAAAATGCTGGCTGTGATATTGTACGCGCAGCCCACTATCCCGTCGATCCGGCTTTTATGGAGGCTTGCGATGCATTGGGAATGTTCTACATCGTGGCAACACCAGGTTGGCAGTTCTGGAATGAGAAACCCGTTTTTGAACAAAGGGTTTACCAGGATGTGCGCAATATGGTGCGACGCGATCGCAATAACCCGTGTGTAATTATGTGGGAACCCATCTTAAATGAAACCTGGTATCCGGATCATTTTGCCAGGAAGGTACACGAGATTGTTCACAATGAGCTACCGGGTGAAAGTGTGTTTACAGTTTGCGATAACCATGTGAAAGGGCAGGAGTATTTTGATGTGGTTTATGCGCACCCCTTTAAAGGTAACTGGTTTCAGTATCCTAGGCTGAACACAGATGAGAACAGGAATGATATGTGGATGGATTATGCCAAAGATGACCGCTGTGTATTTACCCGCGAATTCGGAGATTTTCCAGACGACTGGAGTGCACATAATTCACCTAGCCGAATCGCTCGAAACTGGGGTGAGCATGGCCAGTTGGTGCAATTGAATCATTACGAAAATCCTGAGTTTGTTTTTGCTTCCTGGGAATCATTGCACCAGGCACCCAAGCAGCATATTGGAGGAGCCCTTTGGCATGCATTTGATCATCAGCGAGGCTATCATCCCGATCCTTTTTATGGTGGCATCACCGATGTTTTTCGTCAAAAAAAGTACTCGTATTACTTGTTCGAAAGCCAGAAATCACCTCAAGAACCGATGATCTTTATTGCCAATGAAATGACCCCAATGTCGGAGTCAGAGGTAACTGTATTAACCAACTGTGATGAGGTGCGTTTAATCGTTTATGAGAAAGATACGCTGTACGCAAAGCCGGATAAAGAAAATAATGAGATGCCGCATCCGGTGGTTCGTTTTAAAGATGTTTACAAATTTATGGATGTAAAAATCTTTCATGGAAAAGGGCAGAAAGAAAAAGCAAGCATTGTAGCCGAAGGATTAATAGATGGGAAAGTGGTGGCCCGGCATAAGCGCATGGCATCGCAGCGAGAAGAGCACATCGTTCTGAATTTATTGGATGAAGGAGTGCCAATGATCGCCAATGGATCTGATATTGCAGTTGTGGTGGCTTCAATTGTCGATAAGTATGGCAATACCAAGCGCCTGGTGAATGGCGATGTGCATTTTAAAATAGAAGGCGAAGGTGAGTTGGTTGGGAATGCTTCTAATTCCGGTAATCCTCGAAAGGTAGAGTGGGGAGATGCTCCAATATTGATCCGAACATCCACCAAAGCCGGAACAATTAAAATTACAGCTTCATTGATTAAGTCAGGAGTGCATGTGCCTGCTGCAGGTGTATTGGAAATAGAAACCAAACCAACAGGAACTCAATTACTATATGATGAGCTTGGCGAAAACTCTTACGGTGCTGCAGAGGGTAATGACGTTAAACAGGGAGCAGTGTCAGATTCTGAAAAAGATAAAATCATTAAGGAGTTGGAGAAGAAGTTAATTCAACAACGATTAAAAGAGGTTGAGAAACAACAGGATGAATTCCAGGCACGATAATATTATACAATGTTTCTTTTTCAAATTATCTTTTTATCTTTCGAATTAATCCGATAGAAATTTTAAGTCATTTAATTTCATAGCAATAAAGGCAGTCAACTTAAAATGCAGAAAATATTATTACTGATCACATTATTATCATGGGCATCAATATCGTTTTGTATAGCCGATGATCACTTGCAACAAAACTTTCTTGAAAAACGCTTAACACCTGAATTTCTTAAAGCCAATCTAATAACAGATCATAGCTGGGTACCTTACCCGGCATACCATGATCGTGAAGGCTGGGATAAGCAGCTTGGTGATTTAAAAGAGTTGATAATCCGTCGGGGAGAAGAAGTGCTGGATTATGAGTGGAAAGTTGTAACTGCCACCGACTATTTAAATTATGACAGGATTGGAGGGAAGCAAATGTATGGTGCCTTTTTTCGTAATCGAGAGGTATTTAATTATTTGATTCTGGCCGAGCTGGCCGAAGGTAAAGGACGCTTCCTTGATCAGATTTTAAATGGCGCCTGGTATTATTGCGAGATGAGCAGTTGGGCCATTGCCGCTCACATTCGTTCAGTTCAGCGTAACAAAGGCGTTTTACCATATTACAAAACTCATGGTATTGGCTTGGCTGTTGGAGACATAGCCGCTTCAATGGCCTGGACGTATTATTTTTTTAAGGATGAGTTTGATAAGGTTAATCCGATAATTTGCGAAAGAATTAAGGAGAATCTCGAAGAACGCATCTTTAATGATTACATGGCTCGTGATGATTACTGGTGGATGGCTATAAAGCCCGAAACAACCAGTGTTAATAATTGGAATGTTTGGATTAACAGCAATGTGATGCTGGCGCTTCTCCTGGTCGAAGATGATAAAGATAAATTGGTTGCGGGCTTGAGTAAGGTCATTAAATCGGTAGATGGTTTTATTCGATTTGTTAATGCTGATGGAGCTTGCGAAGAAGGACCAACCTATTGGGATCGCGCTGGTGGTAAACTTTATGATTGCCTTCAGATTCTGGATTACGCAACCAAGTCGCGTGCTGAATATTGGGATTTTCCATTAATTAAAAATCTGGGTGAGTACATTGCGAAGTCCTACATAGGTGATGCATATGTGGTTAACTTCGCTGATGCCAGTCCCAAAGGAGGAGGTAATAGTCACTTGATTTATAGGTATGGAAAAGCCATCGAAAGTGATGAGATGATGCAGTTTGCAGCATATTTGTACAATAAGGGTGGACGTAAATCCAACTTGGGGCCAAATAATGATTTATTTCGATGCCTGGAAACCATAACTTTGCAAGCGGAATTGGCAGGCGTTGAACCAGCTTTATCAGATGATAAGTTTGTTTGGTATCCCGAAACCGAATTTTGCTATATGCGTGCCAAAGAGGCTTTTGTTGCTTCAAAAGGAGGTTTTAATGCCGAAAGTCATAATCATAACGATGCCGGAACATTTCTTTATTACCTAAAGCAAAAGCCATTATTTATAGATGTGGGTGTGGGAACTTATACCAAGCAAACCTTTAGTTCCCGACGATATGAAATATGGACGATGCAAAGTCAATACCATAACCTGCCGATAATAAATGGTTGCGGCCAGCGTTTTGGAACTCATTATAAAGTGAGTGAAGCTTTGGTCAATAAAAAGAAAAGTTATTGTACTTATAATATTAGTGGGGCATACGATGAAAAAGCGAATGTCGATTATTGGAAACGATCGTATCATTTAAGTAAAAATGGAGATTTAACCATAAAGGATGATTTTGCTCTTGAAGATGTTTCTAAGAATAATGAAATTATTTTTATGTTGGCTGTCAAACCCGAATTGTCGTCACCCGGTCGGATTAGCATTAAAAGCGCCGACGCTGAAGTTGAATTTAAATACGATGCCCATCAATTTGATGTGGAAATTGAAGACATTGAACTGAAAGATAAAAAACTAATCGGGCATTGGGGCAATCATATTTATCGTCTGCACTTAATAGCTAAGAAAACCGACTTAAAGGGGACATACGCTTATCAGGTAAAGGTTAAGAATTAAATGAACAAATAAAACTCAAAGTTTAACTAATGAAAAAGCGATTAATATTTGCATTGGCAGTTGTTGTAATGGCCATGCAATTAAATGCTCAAGAAGTAAAAAAGAGCGAAGTATATGAAATCATGGATCGTGTGGCTTCCTGGCAGTGTCAACAGGAATTAAAACATCGTCCGGCCGACTGGACCAATGGCGCATTGTACGCAGGTATGATGGCGTGGGCTAAAATGGCGGAAGATGAGCGTTACATCGACTGGTTGATCAAACAAGGTGAAACCTGCCAGTGGAGCAAAATGCCACGAGCAGAGAGAGAACGTTACCATGCCGATGATTATGCTGTTGGGATGATGTATCTGGAAATGTACCGATTGAAGAAGGACAAAAAAATGTTGCAACCCATGAAGGAGCATTTGGATTATATCATTGCTAATCCAAGCAGCCGTTCGATGGATCATAACTGGTGGAGAGACGAGAGCCCGGCGCAAAGATGGACCTGGTGTGATGCACTTTTTATGGCGCCAACCGTATTTGCAAAAATGTATAGCATAACCGGTGAGCGCAAGTACCTTGAGTTTATGAACAAGGAATATCGGGTTACGACAGATTTTTTATACGATCATGTGGAGCATCTGTATTACCGCGATAGTCGTTATTTTCATCAGAAAGAACCCAATGGAAAGAAAATGTTCTGGGGAAGAGGCAATGGATGGGTTTTTGGAGGACTGGCAATTATCCTGCCTGAGCTAAAAGATAATTATCCCGAGAAGATGTGGTATGAGAAGCTGTTTACAGATATGGCTCATAAAATCGCTTCTTTACAGGATGAGAACGGTTACTGGCATGCCAGTATGTTAGATCAAGAAAGTTATCCAAACCCGGAAACCAGCTCAACCGGATTTTTTGTTTATGGATTGGCCTGGGGCATCAATAATGGATATCTGGATAGGGAAAAGTATTTACCGGTCGTATTAAAAGGATGGAAAGCTTTGACAGAGGCTGTGTATCCTGATGGTAAATTAGGCTGGGTACAACCCATTGGTGAAAATCCAAAGAAAACGAAAAAAAGTATGACAGAAGTGTATGGCGTTGGCGCGTTTTTAAAGGCAGGTTCAGAAGTGTACAAACTGGCAGAATAAAATTGGGATTAATTATAGAACAGATGTCCGGGAGAGGTTTTAATATACTTTTTCCGGGCTTTTTTTTGCTCATTGTCATTTTGTATAACATTTCTGATAGATAGTGCATTTCGTAAAAGCTGTTAATTGTTGATTTTTGTGAGTATTTTAATTAAAAGAAAACTGAATATCTATGAAATATTGTATTCACAAACTTGTAATCGCATTAAGTCTGGTTTTGTTGTGTAGTTGTGATGCCGAAGTAGAACAGGCACAATGGATAAGCTACCCAAACTTTGAACATTCAGCCAATCAGTGGTTTCAATTCCGAAAAGTATTGGAACTAAGCAAGCAGCCAACAGAGTTAAAAACCAAGATAGCAGCAGATAGCAAGTATTGGTTATACATCAATGGCGAGTTAGTAGTATTCGAAGGGCAATTAAAGCGTGGGCCAAATCCGGCGGATACCTATTACGATGAAGTAGATTTAGCCCCTTATTTACATAAAGGTAAAAACACCATTGCAGCGTTGGTTTGGTATTTTGGACGTGAAGGATTTTCGCACAAGGATAGCAAGCAAATGGGCTTTTTTGTAGAAAATGATCTTTGTGCAACAGACAGTACCTGGAAGATATCTAAGGCAGCTGCCTATCAATCAACAGGTAATCCACAAGGAAATTACCGTTTACCCGAATCCAATCTGAGATATGATGCAAGTAAAGCTCAGGATAATTGGATGAAAGTTGATTTTGATGATTCGAAATGGGTGTTTGCAAAAAGTAAAGGTGTTAATGGCGTCGCTCCATGGAATAAACTGCTGAAGCGTCCCATTCCCTTTTTTAAAACCTTTCGGCTGCATAAAGCGAAGGATTATAAAAAAGAAGGTAATATCATAAAGGTAAAATTACCTTATAATATGCAGTATCATGCTTATCTGAAAGTAAAATCTCCGGCCGGTAAGCTAATCAAAATTGATCCTGATAACTTACGATCTTTAAACGATGTGCCCTTACGTGGCGAGTACATTACTAAAGAGGGTGAACAGGAATATTTACATCTGCCCTGGTTGAGTGGTCATGAAATACATTTTACGATAGAAGATGGCATTGAAGTACTGGAACTTGGTTATATGGAATCGGGTTACGATACCGAGTTTGATGGAACTTTTGAGGTGGCTGATGAGTATTTGGTGCGTTATTTCGAAAAAGCACAACGTACGTTATATGTTAATATGCGCGATACTTATTTCGATTGCCCCGATCGTGAACGAGCCCAATGGATCGGCGATGGAATTATTTTAATGGAAGAGTCATTTTATTTATTAGATAGTAAGGCAATTGACTTATCCCGAAAAATGCTCAATGAACTTTTGGATTGGCAACGTGCTGATTCAACTATGTATGGTCCGATTCCTGCGGGTAACTGGCACAATGAATTGCCACAACAAATTTTGGCTGCGGTAGGTAATTATGGATTTGGCAACTATTATCGTTACACAGGCGATCAGGAGATGCTTGCCAAGGCCTATCCTCATATTAAAAAATACCTTGACCTATGGAAGGTAGCTGATGATGGTACGGTTCCATTTCGTCGTGGCGGATGGACCTGGGGTGACTGGGGAAGCCAGATTGACCGTGAATTGGCCGAGCATATTTGGGTGTACATCGCTTTGGATAATCTATCTTTTATGGCTGACAATCTTGGGAAAGCAGATGAAGCATCGGTCTACAGAAAAAAAATGGAGGCCATTAAAGCGAGAGTCAATAAAGTTTATTGGACCAATGAAGGATACCGATCAACAACTTTTAAAGAAGAAACAGATGACCGTGGTAATGCCTTGGCAGTTATTTCAGGTATTGTCGATGAAGCCAAATATCCGGTGATAATTGATCTGTTTAAGAAGGTGGAACATGCAAGCCCTTATATGGAGAAATATGTGATGGAAGCCTTGTTTAAAATGAATGAAGGTAAATTTGCCATTGAGCGTTTCAAAAAGCGTTATGCCAATATGGTTAACCACCCAACTTGCACAACCCTTTGGGAATTCTGGAACTATGGAGCATCTGTGAATCATGCATGGAGCGGAGGGCCTCTATCAATTTTTTATAAAAACATTGCCGGTATTCAACCTTCCAAACCCGGTTTTGAAGAATTCACTGTTTACCCTGACTTAATTGGTTTGGATGCCTTGAAGTGTGGTTTTTCAACCGTAAAAGGGAATGTGTCCTTGGAAATTAAATCGGCTAATAACGCTACAAACTTAGTATTGGAAGTACCTCAGAATAGTCAGGCAATTTTGCGAATTCCGTTAAGTGCAGAAAATGTAATCTTTAGTAATAAAGATGCTGTTAGCGAGGTGGATAAAGATACCGATTACAAATATTACCGGGTAATGCCTGGTGTTTTAAAAGTTGAGTACTAAATGAAGAGGATGAAGATATACTTGAGTTGCTTTTTGGTTTTATTAACAACAATAAGCGCGCTTGGTCAGTCGGACGAAATAAAACGGAGCTATCTATCGCCTAAACGCATTGTTTGGCAATCAGACGATTCAGATCGAGTATTGAAAAATACCGATCTATTATTAAAACCGGGCATCCATCAGGCCGATTTATACGGTGGTGGTTACAGTGAGTTCATTGGAAATGATTCACTTCAGGCTTCTGTAATACTAGATTTTGGAAAAGAAATTCAGGGTGGAATCCAGCTGGTAACAGCTGGGTTTCCGGGCAATACACCTATAAAAGTACGATTGCGATTTGGAGAATCGGTATCTGAAACCATGTCAGAAGTGGGGCAGGATGGGGCTACCAACGATCACGCCATACGCGATTTTGAATTATTATTACCCTGGATGGGTAAAATGGAAGCTGGTTCATCGGGCTTTCGCTTCGTACGTATAGATCTGTTGGATACCAACCGCAATCTGTATCTAAAAGAGGTGAGTGCCATCTCCGAATTGAGAGATATTCCTTACCTGGGCAGTTTCGAATGTGATGATGAGCGCCTAAATCAGATTTGGCAAACCGGAGCTTATACCGTTCACTTGAACATGCAGGAGTATCTTTGGGATGGTATTAAGCGCGATCGTCTGGTTTGGGTGGGTGATATGCATCCCGAAGTGATGACCATCAACAGTGTGTTTGGTTACAACGAGGTGGTGCCTAAAAGTCTGGACTATATCCGCAGTGTTACACCGGCCAGCAGTTGGATGAATGGCATCAGCTCTTATTCCATGTGGTGGATTCTTATTCAGAAAGACTGGTACATGGCCAACGGTGACATCGATTATCTGAATGATCAAAAAACATATCTGACTGAGCTTTTAAGCAAACTTTGCTCAATGGTTGATAAAGACGGGCAGGAACACCTGGATGGCACACGCTTTCTTGATTGGCCAAGTAGTGGTGATAATATTGCTGTAGATGCCGGGTATCAGTCGCTGTTATTGATGACCTTAGAGGCAGGCGCCTACCTGCTGGATGAATTGAAAGAGCATGAGATTGCAGCTCTTTGTAACAAAACTGCAAAACGAATGGAATCAGCTAAAGTTCCTGTAACAGAAAGTAAGCAAGGTGTTTCATTACTTTCCTTAGCAGGACTAAAAGATATTGATGAAGCAGCCGACATTATAACTAAAGATCACGCGAAAAATTTCTCAACCTTCTATGGTTATTATATGCTGGAGGCATTGGCCAAAGCTGATAGGTACAAAGCGGCAATGAGCATTGTGAATGATTATTGGGGAGCCATGCTTGATTTGGGAGCCACTACCTTTTGGGAAGATTTTAATATTGACTGGATGGAGAAGGCCGGACGCATAGATGAGTTACCTCAGGAAGGAACAGTTGATGTACACCGCAAGTATGGAGACTATTGCTACAAAGGTTTACGCCATAGTTTCTGTCATGGCTGGGCTTCGGGACCTACAGCCTGGTTATCGCAGCATGTATTAGGTGTTTCAATATTAGAACCCGGTTGTCGAAAAGTGAAGATTGATCCTCATTTAGGTGATCTGAAGTGGGTAAAGGGCAGTTTTCCAACTCCTTTAGGCGCGATTAAAATTGAGCATAAGCGATTGGCAAACGGAAAGGTTGAAACAAAAGTTGAAGCCCCAAAAGGAATTAAAGTAGTTTATAAATAATCAATAGAATGTGGAATGTGTTCAACAGGTGCCACTGGTGATTTTTTGCACAAACTTTAACTTTCATTGGGGGATGTAAAAAACTAATGGGAGGCGAACCAAATAATATTGATAGATATTGAAAATGATATTTACCCGCATTTTTCGGTAACGTTATTGTAAAACGGTAACGCTACCGAAAGCGTTACCGGGGAAAGTTTGATGGAATCATTTTCTAAGAATTAAAAGGGCCTTTAGTTTTAAGCAATAGAAATTAAAAGACTTAATAATGAGTAGACATAAATTACTGTACTTAGTAATGCTTGGCTTATGCTGGGCATTCGTTTTACAGGCGAAGAACTTGCCTAATAAGCTTGAATATTCCAAAGCAGGCTATTTTTCAGTTGCTAATGGTGAACGTCAGGTGGCGAGTTTTAATGTGGGATGGCGTTTTCTGAAAGGGGACGTAATTGGAGCTGAACTTCCTGGATACGATGATTCATCATGGCCCATAGTCAATTGTCCTCATGGGCTTGAATATTTACCCGATAATGCCAGTGGTTTGGTCAATTATGTTGGAAAAGCCTGGTACCGTAAGCATTTTACTTTAGATAAAAAGTATAAAAGCAAGGTCAATAAGTTGCACTTCGAGGCCGTAATGGGCAAAAGTAAAGTATGGGTAAATGGTACTTTGGTACATGAGCAGTTTGGTGGTTATTTACCTTTTTCAATCGATTTAAACCCATACATTAGATTTGCTAAAGAGAATGTTGTGGTGGTAATGACGGATAATAGTGATGATCCAACTTACGGACCTGGTAAACCACAATCGCAGGTTGATTTCTCATATTTTGGTGGTATTTATCGCGATGTTTGGTTGGTCACCACCAATGCGGTTTTTGTTACAAATCCTAATGATGTTAACATGCCAGCCGGTGGAGGTATTTTATCAGAAATAAAATTACCTTCGAAAGATCAGGCACAGCTTAATCTGAAAGTCAACTTAAGCAATGCATCATCAAAAAAGAAAACAGGAAGAGTACATGTGCAGCTTAAAGATACCAATGATAAGGTTGTTGCAGAAAGCGAGAAGGATTATCAATTAGATAAACAAAATACAGCTAATGTTGAGGTAGAATTAACAGTTAATCATCCGCAACTTTGGACACCCTGGTCTCCAACTCTGTACAAAGTGGAGGTAAATGTTTTGGATGATGCATCAAAAACGATGGATGCAGTGGCCATCAAAACCGGACTGAGAACCATTGAATTTAAAGGGAATAAAGGATTCTTTTTAAATGGGGAGAAATATCCCGGCAAATTGATTGGAGGTAATCGTCATCAGGATTACGCAACCTTGGGTAACGCTTTGCCAAACAGTGGTCAGTGGCGCGATGCCTTGTTGCTTAAAAAGGCAGGCATGGATGTTGTGCGAACAGGACATTACCCTCCCGATCCGGCTTTCATGGATGCCTGTGATGCTCTTGGTATTTTTATTGTGATGCCAACACCAGGCTGGCAGTTCTGGAACAAAGATCAGGTTTTTGTAAACAACATTTATAAGGATATTCGTGCCATGGTGCGTCGCGATCGCAATCGCCCGTGTATGTTACTCTACGAACCAATTCTGAATGAAACCCATTATCCTGATTGGTTTGCCAAGGCGGTACATCAGTTGGTACATGAAGAACGACCCGTTAGTGGTACCTATACAGCTTGTGATAGCCATCTGACGGGGCATGAGTATTTCGATGTGCTTTATGCTCACCCACATAAGAAGAACATAGAAAGTATAAGCGATAAATGCATCTTCACCCGCGAATGGGGCGACAATGTTGATGACTGGAGCTCAAATAACTCAACAAGTCGTATTTTAAGGGAGTGGGGTGAAACGGCTCAGCTTATACAGGCAAAACACTATGGCGATCCGGAATATGATTTTACCAGTCTTGAAAAAATGGCCAATATGCCGGATCATTATGTTGGAGGGACCATGTGGCACGCCATGGATCATCAGCGTGGATGTTTCACCATTCCTTTTTATGGAGGGGTAATGGATGTTTTTCGTCTGCCAAAGTATTCGTACCACCTGTTTGCCAGCCAGCGAAAAGTATCACAAGGATACGAGCCAATGGTTTATATTGCCCATGAGATGAGCCAGGCTTCCACAGCCGACGTGAGTGTTTATACCAACTGCGAAGCGGTTCGACTGATAAAATATGAGCGCGACACAGTTTATGCCAAAGTAGCTGACTTAAATAAAAAAATGGCGAGCCCGATAGTAACCTTCAAGGATTTCTGGCATTTTATGGAGATGAAGCCGATTACAAGAGCCAAAAATTTCGATAAAGTAACTTTTATTGCTGAAGGTCTGATTGACGGCAAGGTAGTGGCCCGCCAGGTAAAACGCCCATCGTACAAACCTTCCAAAATCGTATTAAAAGTTTTGGATGAAGGGATTGATTTAGTGGGCAATGGTTCAGATGTAATGCCAGTTGTTGCTTATGTCACAGATCGTTGGGGTGAAGTTAAAAGATTGGATGATCATTACATAAAATGTGAAGTGAGTGGCGAAGGGGAATTGATTGCCCCCAATAAGGAATCATTAAACCCACGGAAAACACAATGGGGTACAGCGCCTTTCTTAATACGATCAACAATGAAACCAGGGAAGGTAATTGTTCGGGCGAAGATTGTCAATGAAGCATCCGGAACCTTAACACCAGCTGAACTCGTTTTTGAAAGTGTTGCAAGCACAGATAAGATGGTCTATTCTGAAATTGGGAGCGAAGCAAATTCGGAATTACAATCATCAGGCACTGCCAGTGACAATGATTTGAAAATGGAGATTAAACGATTACAAAGTGAATTGAACGATTTACGTATGGAAGTAGTTGGTAAACAGCAGCAAGATATGGAGAAGCTTACAAAGTAAGAAAAAATAATAGATGTTATCACTTTGCTATTAAGTGATATTAATAATTGAAAGAGGCATATTCCAGGATATAGCCTCTTTTTGGCTTGATAAAATATTGATAAGCTAAGGTGCTTTTTGATGATATATGTACATGAACACATCCACTTAACCGGAAGAGGAATTAATGGAAAAGGAACTTGTAAACAAAATTAAAGACGGCGATCAGCAGGCTTTTGAGCTGCTCTACAGACGATATTACAAACGCATGTGTGTGTTTGCATTTAAGTTTTTAAGGCAGGAAGATTTGGCAGAAGAAGTGGTTCAGGAGGTTTTTCTTAATATCTGGAAAAACAAGGCGAAAATTCGAACCAATACCTCTTTTCAGAGTTATCTGTTTCAGTCTGTTCAAAACAGAAGCATTAATTCTTTAGAGCACGAAAAAATCAAGAAAAATTACGCAGAAGTAATGATGGTTGCCTATCAGGATGGCTTTAATACAGAAAATACGGATTCATTACTTAATCAGGAGTTGGAGCAACTGGTATATTCAACGCTTGAAAATCTACCTCCCAAGTGTCGGAAAATATTCATCATGAGCAGGTTTGAAGGGAAAAAATACAAAGAAATTGCTGATGAACTTTCCATATCGGTGAAAACTGTAGAAACGCAAATTGGTCGCGCATTATCAGTTTTCAGAAAGGCTCTAAGTGCTTATTTATCTGTGTTATTGCTGATGCTCGTGAAATAATTTAAATTTTTTGTAGGGGTAATATCAATGTTAACTGTAATGCTAATACAATGGATCTGGAGAACAAATATAAAATTCTTATACAGCGGTTTATTCTTAACGAAGCTGATGAAAATGAAACCGATGAATTAAAGCAATGGTTGAATGCATCTGAAGCTAACAGGCGAGCTTTTGACGCTTATAATAGTAGTTGGAGTCTTTCGGTTAACTCTAAGCTTGAGAGTAAATTCAACGTAGATGCGGGGTGGCGACAAATTCAGCAAAGCATCAAAAATACCGAAGATAATAAACAACAATCAACAAAGAGGGGGAAAAGAACCAAACTCTATTTCTGGCAATCGGCTGCCGCTTTATTGGCCATCACTTTATGTGTGTCGAGTCTCTATAATTTGAAAGATTCGCTATTCGATCAGCAATCCCAATGGGTGACAATAAAGGTGCCATATGGTGAAAAAACAGAGGTAGAGCTTGCAGATGGTACATTAATATGGCTTAATTCCAATAGCCAGTTACGTTATCAGCAAAACAAATTTGGTTCAGAAAGGCGGCAAGTATTTTTGGATGGGGAAGGTTATTTTAATGTTGCTCATGGTGAAAAACCATTTTATGTAGCATTAGGCGAGGCTAAAATAAGGGTGTATGGAACCCTTTTTAATGTTTCGGCTTATGCTTATCAGGCACAAATAAAAACAACTTTGGAAAAAGGAAGCATTGGATTTATTCCCTTTGAAGATGCGGAGGTGACCAGATTAAAACCCGGTGAGCGTTTAATTTACACGAAAAGTAACCGGGAAATACAATTAAATTCCATCACAGAAAAAGAGTTCTCAACCTGGCATCATCCGGTTCTTAAGTTCAATAATACACCATTTGTGGAAGTGGTTGCTCAATTAGAACAATGGTTTGAAATACAAATTCAATTGGAGGAAGGTTTGCATTATTCACAGCGCTACACCATGACCATCAAAAACGAAACTTTAAAAGAGGTATTGGATTTGATGAAACTCACTACACCGATGAAATATAAAATACAGGAAAATAAAATAGAGATATATAATCACAAATAGCCTATGGAATAAAAGTTAATGCTAACAAAAAAGGAAAGTGCGGTAACACTTTCCTATGCTATGAGTGTGCGGTAACACACTTTCAATTAATAATCTCCCGGTATGGGAAATAATTACAAACACAAAATTATGAAAAAATCACAGTTATTCATTGACAGTGGAGGATCTTATCTGTCGAAATGGATTAAAATTATGAAGTTAATAACTATTTTTTTGTTGGTGGCGGCCATACATATATCCGCCGGTACAAATGCCCAGCAAAGCAAATTAAACCTTAAGCTGACGAAATCATCACTTAAAGAGGCTTTAAGCATTATTGAAAAGCAAAGTGATTATACGTTTTTGTATAATGATGCTTCAATAAATATGAATAAAGAGGTGTCTGTTGATGCCCAAAATGCTACAATCATCAAGGTAATGGATGAATTGCTTGATGATTCGAACGTTGCTTATAAAATTGTTAACAACCAGGTTGTACTCATGTTGAAGGAGGGCAATCAGAATAGCCTTTTGCAAGAACAAAAAAGAACAATTAAGGGTAAAGTAACAGATGTAAGCGGAGAACCCTTGCCGGGCGTAAATGTTTATGCCAAGAGCGATCCAACGAAAGGGGTGATATCTGGAGTTGATGGAAGCTATGAGTTCCTTTTAAGTGAAGGTGAGAGCGAAATAGTATTTTCTTATATTGGATTTGAAGAGCAGGTAATTAGTGTCGCTAATCGAGTTGAAATAAATGTGACCTTGGTTGAAGATGTTACCGGACTGGATGAAGTAATGATTGTTGGTTATGGCACACAGATCAAGAGAGAAGTTACTGGTTCTATCCAACAAGTTGATGCAGAAGACTTAAAAAACATGCCGGTAAATCAAGTAACTCAGGCAATGCAAGGTAAGGTTTCGGGTGTGCAGATTAGTCAAACTACCGGAACACCTGGAGAATCTTTAAAAATACGAGTAAGAGGACAATCCTCTGTTTCTGCTGGTAGTGATCCTTTATATGTGGTTGATGGATTTCCAATTCCAGATGGTATAAATAATTTGAATCCAAATGAGATTGAAAGTATTACCATATTGAAAGATGCTAGTTCGACATCGCTTTATGGTTCAAGAGCAGCTAATGGCGTAGTATTGATTCAGACGAAGAGCGCTAACAAAGATGGTTTAAATGTTGGTATTAGCTCATATTATGGTGTTCAGGTAGTACCTGATAAAGGACGGCCTGATGTGATGAACGCGACTGAATTTGCGCAGTTTAAAAAAGAGTATGCTATTGAAAATAATATTGAAATAGATCCTTTGTATCAAAATCCAGAAGTTCATGGAAAAGGAACAGATTGGTATGATGTGTTGCTAAGAAAAGCACAGATTCAAGATCATAACCTTACAATTCAGCAAAAAAATGAACATGGTGCTTTCTCTGCTGTTGTTGGTTTGCTTGATCAAGAAGGTGTAATGTTGAACAGTGAGTACAAAAGATACTCAGGTCGTTTGAATTCATATTGGAATTTACATGAAAAAGTGAAGCTTGGGTTTAACCTTTCAGGTAACTATAGCGAAAGCACTAATGCTAAAACTGATGGATCACTATGGGGAGGTGGTATTTTACAAAGTGCTTTATTAACCACCCCGATTGCGCCTCACAAAAATCCAGATGGGACAATTCCTGAAACAGCAACAGGACCTGGTTTGTTTCCAAACCCAAACTGGTACAATGTGATTAAGAATGCAGATAGTAAGTACGAAAAAGTGAACTTAACTACCAATCTGTATTTAGAGTTCAAGCCAATTAAAGATTTAACTATTAAATCGACGATAAACGCTAACTTAATTGATAAGGATAGTGATCAGTTTTTTAATGACCAAATGGGAGGTTTATTCGCACCACCACCTCGTCCTATGAGAGCGTATAGTGCAAGAGAAAAACAGAAAACATGGGTAACAGAGCACACGGCAACCTATCTGAAGTCATTGAATAATCACAATTTCAATATTTTGCTTGGTTTTTCAGCTGAGGAAAGGAATTATGGGAGGTTCGATTTAAATGCTAATGACTTCGCAGATGATTTAATTAAAAATTTTGGTGCAGTTCCTTCAGAAAAACAAAGCATCGGCGAAAAGTGGTACGAAAGCTCCTTAGTGTCTTACTTTTCACGTTTAAATTATAATTTTAACAGCAAATATTTTGCCTCTTTTGCTGTTCGTAGAGATGGTTCTTCTAGATTTGGTAGTGACAATCGATATGGTACTTTCCCATCAGGATCTCTTGGTTGGATTGTATCTGAAGAAGGTTTCTTCGATAATCTTGACTTCATCAATTTGTTAAAGATACGAGCAAGTTACGGTGTAACAGGTAATAATCAAATTGGTGATTATGCACATTTAGGACTAGTAGGTATTAGCAATGCAGTATTTAATAATAACTTAGAGAATGGGCGTGCAGTATCATCTATTGGTAATTCAGAACTTAATTGGGAAGAAACTAAACAGTTTGATTTTGGTTTTGATTTAGGATTGTGGGCGAACAGAATTAATTTCACTTACGATTATTATCAGAAAAATACGACTGATTTATTATTTAACGTACCAATTCCTCGTACAAGTGGATTTGGTTCTATCTTAACAAATTTGGGGGAAATCAAGTTTTGGGGGTATGAATTTGTTTTAAACACCAAAGTACTAACAGGGCCAGTAAAAGTTGATTTGGATTTAAATTACAGTTATCAGGATAATGAAATATTAGCCCTTGACACACCAGATGGTAAATTAATTGGCGGTCGACACATTAATAGAGTTGGTGAGCGTATCGGTCAATGGTATGGTTTAATTCAAGATGGTGTTTTTAGAAATCAAGCAGAATATGATAAATATCCTCATCATCAGGGTGCTCAGGTTGGTACTATAAGGTATAGGGATGTTGATAATAGCGGAGATATTGATCGTTCAGATGATAGAACAGTATTAGGGAATTCTATACCATCGAGCCTATTTGGATTTACTTTAAATGCTAATTACAAAAATTGGGATTTAGTTGTTGTAGGCTCTGGTGCAGCCGGATATAAAGTGCTTAGCACTGTGATTACAAATGGTGCAAATACAGATGGCGTATTCAATATGAATCGTGATATAAAATATCGATGGAGATCACCTGAAAATCCAGGAAAAGGTTTATATGGTAAAACTTTAGCAGGAACAACAGCACCTGAAAGAGAATGGTTTAGTGATCGAATGATTCACGATGCAAAGCATCTAATGATTAAAAATATAACATTAGGTTATACTGTACCATTGAAATCATCATTGATTAATGAATTGCGTGTTTATAGCAGCGTGCAACAGGCATTTGTTTTTACAGATTATCCCGGTGGTAATCCAGAAGCGGGTGCGAGTAATAATGCTTTAGAAGGTGGTGTTGATAATGTAACATATCCGGTTCCTAGAACATGGACATTTGGAATTAACCTTAATTTCTAATTAATACTAACATTAAAAAATATGAAATATTCAAAATATATAATCGCATGTGTGATTGTTGGTATGTCATTATTTTCTTGTTCCGATGACTTTTTAACAATATACCCAGATGATGCGATAGCAAGTGATTCTTTTTTCTCAAATGAGAAAGAAATCGCTCAAGGTGTTGTTGGTGCATATGCTCCATTAAGAAGTATTGTATCAAATGATTATTTGTTCGCTGAAATGCGAACTGATAATACACAGTTTATCTATGATCCATCTGACCGTGGAGGTTCATCTAATGAAGAGTATGCTGAATTTTTAGATACAGAGCATTCAGGACAAGTCAGTCACAAGTACAATTCATGTTACGATTTAATTGCTAAAGCCAATAAGGTAATAGAAAGTGTTCCCAAAGTTGGGTTTGAAGATCCTAATGTTGGTAAAAACTATTTGGCACAAGCTCATTTCTTACGCGCATATGCTTATTTTCATTTAACAAGTTATTTTGGAGATGTGCCTATTGTTACTAAGCCAGTTACAACTTATGGTGGGGCATTTGTACAAAGATCAGCAAAGGCCGAAGTTTTAAGTTTAGTGTTAGCAGACCTGGAAGTGGCTTTAAATGGCTTACCGGATGTTAGTTTGGTGCCAGAAGCTGAGCTTGGGAGAGCAACAAAAGGAGCTGCACAAATGTTGAAAGCAATGGTGTATTTTAGTCAACGTGAATACAAAGTTGCAGAACAGGAATTTATGAAAGTTAAAGGGTATAGCCTAATTGGTTCATATGCCGATCTTTGGAAATTAGAAAATAAAAATAATGAAGAATCGATTTTTGAAGTTCAGTATCAAACAACAGATGATCAGGCTTACAGTAATGCGTTTTTCTATATTTTCTTACCGAAGGTGCAAAATACAGAGTTGATAACAGGCGTTGACCCTCAAGTAAACGGTGGTCATCGTGGATATAACACTGCAACTCCAGATTTAATTGCATGTTATGAAGAAGGTGATGAGCGTTTTGATGCAACAATCGCGTATTGTTCTACTGATTTAGTTGCTGATCCAACGATTTATAAAGTAACGGAATTTCCATACTGTGTAAAGTATTTTGCACCCCATCAAAAGAAGGATAGGGTAGGAAGTAACTGGCCGATCTGGAGATATGCCGAAGTTTTGTTAAACATAGCTGAATGTCGTAATGAGCAAAATGATCCTGATGGAGCAATAACTCTTATTAATCAGGTTCGCTCACGTGCTGGACTGGGTGAAGCACCTAAAGGTAATCAATCGCATGTCAGGAAAGTATTGGATAAAGAACGTCGAACTGAATTTGCTTTTGAAAACAAGAGATGGTTTGACTTAATACGAACACAACAAGCTGTAAAAGTATTAAATGACTTTGGAGCGAAAGTAAAAGCTGAGCCAACTAAGTATTATTATCATCAAGGATATACTTTAATTCCTGAAGCATTTAATGTAACTAGTGAAAGGTTATTATTCCCGATTCCTCAAAGAGAAAGGGATGTTAATAAAGAACTAACCCAGAATCCTGGGTATTAATAAATAGAAGTATAGATGTTAAAGGGAGTTCGGATTCGGGCTCCCTTTTTATTTAAATGTTTAGTAGTTAATGTTAAATAAAATGTCAGAAAGTGCATGATAAATAACAAAAAGTGCATGTGAATTGTATGGTTTTGTGATGTGATTGATATACAGATATTTATACCTCAAGTGGTAGTTGAGGATTGTGGAGTAATTGTAAATTTAAGAGATGTTACTGGTGAATTAAAATTGATGTGTTTAATGTACAGATTAAATGTATTTTACAGTTTGTTATTGGAAAGAATGATGGATGTTACAATCGAAAAAGGAATGACTGTGTCATATACATTCTCAAATTATGTAATGGTCATTGTATTAGTAATATAATAACATTACAAAAAGCATTCATCATAAAAGAGTAAGCTATTCTACTTATTAGAGTGGAAATTCTAAAATATATCATAATAGTGTTTTATATTTTTTTTATAATTTGGGGTCTTAATATTATAGTTAATAAAAGTACATCTGTAAGCCTAAATGAATCAAATTGATCCCACATTATTGCCCAGACTTAAGAAAAGTGATCCAAGAGTTTTACGTGAGATATTTGACCATTTTCATTCTGCACTATTTCGTTATGCCTGTAAATTTTTGAATAATGAAGAAGCAATAGAAGTAGTGCAGGATACATTTGTATATATATGGCAGCAACGACATGATTTAGTTATACATAAAACTTTAAGCCTTTTTCTATTCGGAGTTGTTCGCAATAAGTGCTTAAAATGTTTAAGAAAAAAAACATCGTTAATAGCGATGGATAGTACTGATCATAGACTGAAAATTGAAGAATTGGACTATTATGATAAAAATCCATTAGTCATTCAGACTTTAATTGAACAAGAACTCAACGTTGAGTTGGATAATGCGTTTAAAAAATTGCCTCCTAAATGTTATCAGGTTTTTAAAATGAGCAGGTTCGATGGACTTAAAAATCGTGAAATAGCTGAAGAACTGGATGTGTCCGTTAAATCCATTGAAAAACATATCTCTAAAGCATTAACAATTTTAAAAGCTGAATTGAAGGATTACCTACCTTTAATTTTCTCGATTTATCCTTACCTCTTTAAGTGATTAGTGGCAACGATAATCAATTTACTTTTCTTATTCGGTTGAAAATACGATGTAGCTCAAGAGTTAGTCTCTTTTTATGAGTTAGGTTGACGGTATAATTAGATATGTTTTTATTTTTTTTAAAATATTAATTATTCAAAGGTAGGGTTATAATAAAAAAAAGGAACATATAAGTAAAAGGCATAATATGAATCAGTATGATGATGACATAGGAAGATACTTGAATGATCAGATGAGCTCTGAAGAAAAGCTTGAATTTGTTAATAAATTAAGAAATAATCATGCATTAAAAAAGGAGTTTTTCGCGAAGAAAGATATATGGGATTATTATAGCACTGGCGATCATATAGATAAATTCAATAAGGAAGAACTTTGGCAAAAAATATCATTGGCAACGAATTTACCTAAAACAAAAAGAATAAAATTGATTAACAGATGGATTCAAATAGTTGGAACTGTAGCAGCTATAGTTGTCACCTTTTGGTTGGGGTATTTTAAAGCCGAAAATAAACAGGTATTAGGAGGTGAGGCACATGTTTTTAGTACTGTTGATAATCAAATAGCTAAAGTTGAATTATCAGATGGTAGTGAGGTCGTTTTAAATGGCAACACAAAATTAACAGTACCCATAAATTTTGGTGAAACTAACAGAGTTGTGAATCTTATCGGGGAAGCTTATTTTGAGGTTGAACATTGTGATAAACAACCTTTCTTAGTACAATCGGATCAACAAGATGTCCTGGTTTTAGGAACAAAATTTAATGTTCGGGTTTATCCTGACGAGAATTTGTATAAAACAACCCTTATTGAAGGTTTGGTTGAATGGACAGATGGAAGTCAGACAGTTAGGTTATTACCCGGAATGGAAATAAAGTATGATCATCGACTGCATAATATAAAAAAAGAAACTGTAGATCCCTCTTTATCTAAATCGTGGATAACAGGCTTATATGAATTTAGAAATGCTTCGTTTAACGAGCTTGCAAAAGCAATAGAAGAGTGGTATGGTTTCCAGGTTGATTATAACCCTGATGAGCTAAAAGAATATCATCTCAATGGAGCATTTGATAAATCAAGTTCTCTGGAAGAAAATCTTGAGTTAATAAAATTAATGATACCAATAAACTATAATATTAAGGAAAATCATGTAGAAATATATGCTAATAAATAATGGGAAATGCTACCAACATTTCCCATTACATTATGATGTCAGCAACGACATCGAATATTAACTAAAAGTAATAACAAATTTATGAAAAAAAAATGGAATCGATGGCTTATTCCTATTGGAAGAGCTACATCTAAATTCGAAAAAATTATGCGAATATTTATTGTACTGACAGTTGTCTGCTACTTTCAGGCAATAGCAGAAGGATTTACACAATCGAGACAGGTTGATCTTAAGTTGCAAAATGCAACCTTAAATGAAGCTTTTGAACAGATAAAGAGTCAATTAGGGGTGAAGGTGTTTTATCGCTCGGAATTAATTAATAATCTAAAAGTTGTAAATATTGATGTGACTGATCAGGAGGTTACAGAAGTTTTAGGTGTTTTATTAAACAATACAGGATTAACTTATCGGATTATTAACGATAATATTATCATAGTATCTTCAGCAACGAGTTTATCAGCTTCTAATAATGTATCACAAGAAGAGTTTATTGTTAAAGGTTTTGTTACCGATGTACAGGGAGATCCTCTACCTGGCGTAAATGTCTTTGATAAATCAGATCCAACAACAGGTGTAATTACTGGAGTTGATGGACAATATACAATTCGCCTATTGTCAACTGATGCTGCGTTGGTATATTCTTACATTGGATTTCAACCACAGGAAATCAATGTTAACGGTCGTTCAGGTATTGATATCACCTTGGTGGAAGATGTTATGGATATTAACGAAGTTGTGGTGGTAGGTTATGGGAGCCAAAAGAAAGTGAATTTAACCGGTGCTGTTGCACAGGTTAAATCGGATAAGATTACTCAACGATCAACACCAACTGTTGACAAAGCTTTACAAGGTTTGGCTCCGGGACTTGTCATTGTCGACCGGGGTGGTTTTGTTGGCGATTCAAAATCTAATATTACAATTAGGGGGACTACGACATTTAAAGGTTCGAGTAATCCACTGATTTTGATTGATGGTATCGAACAAAAGATGAATGATATAGCAGCCACAGATATTGAATCGGTATCTGTTTTAAAAGATGCTGCCAGTACTTCAATTTATGGATCGCGTGGGGCTAATGGTGTGATTTTGATTACAACTAAAAGAGGAACTAAGGAAGGTTTACAGGTAAGTTACAATGGATCATATTCATATCAGACAATTAACAAACTTCCGGAAAGAGTGGGTATTCGCGATTACATGGAGCTTTACAATGAAGCTTTCATTAATGATGGCCAACCAGCACCATTTACAGAGGAGGATATTAAAAATACCGAATCAGGTACTGATCCGTATAAATATCCTAATACCGATTGGCACGAAGTAGTTTTTCAGGATGCGCCCATGCACCAACATTCGATGAATTTTTCGGGCGGAAACGAGAAAGTGAAATTTAGTACCAGCCTTAACTACCTGGATCAGGAGGGTGTTTATGTAGCTAATAACAGTCTTAAGAGATTTGGTATTAGAAGTAACATGGACTATCAGATAACGGATAAATTGAAGGCGAGCCTTGATTTTAATGCCCGGCGTAAAGATTTGGTTACACCACGTAATCAATGGGAAGTGAACTGGAGATTATTCCATGATATGCCTCCTTGGGGTTTACCCCGTACAAAAGAGGGGAGATACGGCACTTCGTTACCAGGTAATAACGTGTTAGCATCATTAGAATCTGGCAGACGAGATATAACCGATGATTATTTTGTGTTTAATTCCAGGCTTGAATATGACTTGTTTAAGGGTTTTAAGTTGATTGGTGAGTATAGTAATACAACTGAAGATTACTTAAATAATGAATATCAGGAAGCTGTTGATTTATACAATTATGATGAAACTTATGCGAAAACAAAATATGCCGAAAATTCTGTAAAAGTTAGGAATTCGAAGAAGATGATGTCGCAGCTTCGATTTATTGCTGAATATACTAAGAAATTTAACGATCATTCTTTCAAAGCAATGGTTGGTGCCGAGAGGTATAAAGAAAGATACGAGTATACAGAAACAGGTCGTGAAAAAAGTTATACCCCCGACCTAACAGCAATTGATGCCTATGACTCAGAAACAGATTGGAATAAGGGCAAATCAGAGGAATTTCGTTTAGGTTCCCTTTTTGGACGCCTTAATTACAATTACAAAGAGAAATATTTATTAGAAGCTAATTTCCGCCGTGATGGATCATCTCGATTTGCTCCCGGTGAAGATACACGCTGGTCATTTCTGCCTTCTTTTTCTGCCGGATGGCGTTTAAGTGAAGAGGAATTTATGCAGGATATAACTTGGTTAGATCAATTAAAAATAAGAGCATCGTATGGTAAAACTGGTAAACAGGATAATATTGGTTACTGGAAATACCTTTCGACTATTTCTATGGGGAATGGTTATGCGTTTGGTACAACACCTTCAGCAGCTCTTGTTGCTTACCAAGCTTATATGCCAAATGAGCAAATAACATGGGAAACAACAACAATTTCAAACCTTGGTTTTGACATTAATTTAATAAATAAGATCGGAATTGTATTTGAACTTTATAACAAAACAACTGATGACATTTTAAATGATCGTATTCCCATTCCACGAACAACAGGATTTGCACCTCCTGCTGTTAACTTAGGTTCTGTAGAAAATCGTGGTTGGGAATTAGGTCTTTCCTATTCAGATGATATTGGAAGTGATTTCCATTATGACGTTTCTTTTATGATTGCTGATAATACAAGCGAAGTAACAAACTTACATGGTACTGGTCCATATGTTAGTGGTTGGACTATTGCCAAAGAAGGATTGCCATTATGGGGATACTGGGGTTACGAAACGGATGGGTTTTATAAAGATGCTGATGATGTAGCTAACAGCCCTTTATTTAGTAGTTCAACAATACCAGGCGACTTAAAGTATGTTGACCAATTAACTGTTGATACCGATGGAGACGGAATTCCAGATAAAGGAGATGGTAAAATTAATGGAGATGATAAAATTTATTTAGGTGATGGATCAGCACATTTACCAATCTCTTTTAACCTACATGCATCATACAAAAACTGGGATCTTGGTTTGTTTGTACAAGGAGTAATGAAGCAACGTGCCTTTATGAATGGTGCCTTAACAGAAGGACCGAATTATGGAAATTATACTCATAAAGAAATGTTGGGGCGATGGACTCCAGAAACGGCAGAAACGGCAACATGGCCGGTTCTTCGTAAAAACTCGTGGAAAAGTCAGGCCGAAAGTGATTTCTGGATTAGAAAAGCTGCATACGTCCGTTTAAAGAACGTACAGTTAGGATATACACTGCCTAAATCAGTTCTTAAGAAACTAAACATCGAATACGTAAGAGTATATGTGAGTGGTGACAACCTGCTAACGTGGTCACAAGAGAAACTTATCGATCCGGAATTTAAGCCCGGGCGTGTAGATTATGTGCCACAAACTAAAATTTATTCAATTGGTCTAAACCTTAATTTCTAATCATGATGAAACAAATATTATTTGCGGGAATATTCTCAGCTTTACTCTTTTCTGCATGTACAGATAGTTTTTTCGAAACAGCACCACAGAACCAGCTTTCTGATGCAATTTTTTGGCGTACAGAAAAGGACTTTACATATGCCGTTAACGCTCTTTATCCATATTTGGAAGGATCGGGAAATCTTTCATTAGAAGCACTTTCTGATAACGTTATTAGAAATCAAAACTGGTACGATGAATATCAAATTACAAGTGGTTCAGCCACCGACGAAACAGGTACTTTTGCCAGTAAATGGAATCATTATTATGAATGTATTCGTAAGGCAAATACTTTATTAGATAAAATTGAGCCAGTTGAATTAAACGAAACATTTAAAGCTAATATAGTTGCTCAGGCTCGATTTTTCAGAGCATACTGTCATTTTTATTTAGCTTTTCATTTCAATGATGTACCGATTGTTGATCATGTCCTAACAATTGATGAATCGAGATCCATTGGAAAAACAACTCAGGCAGATGTATATAAATGGGTGTTTAACGAGTTAGATGCCGTAGAAACACCTCTTCCGTCAGAATGGGCAGATGATCAAAAAGGTCGTATCTCAAAGTATGCTGTTCAGGCAATGAAGGCACGTTTCTACCTATATTCAGGTAATGATAAAATGGCAGCAACTGAAGCCTTTAAGATTATTGATGATAGTCCGTTTAGTCTTCATGGTGATTATGCGGAAGTATTCCAATATGCCGGTGAAAATTGTGATGAACACATTCTGCAACACATGTTCTTAAAAGACGTCCATACATCTGGTACATGGAGTCATTATGCACCTCTGGGAGCCGGAGGAGGTTCTTCTTTGAGTCCTTTGCGTAGTCTTTTTGATTCATATTTGTGTACGGATGGTAAAACGATTAGTGAATCTGAAATATATGATCCTGCTAATCCGGCCGATAATAGAGATCCACGTTTAGCTGCAACGGTCTTAATCCCTGGAGCTATGTTTGGAGACTATCAGTTTAATTCGATGACCGAAGGTAGCCCAGATTTTATTGGAACAGGATTTGATGCGACACGTTCTGGCTTAAACCTACTTAAGAACATTATACCTGAGGATAAACAAAATGACAGACAATCAGAATGTGATTGGTCAATTATCAGATATGCGGAGGTACTGCTTATATATGCCGAAGCTAAAATTAATCAAAACCAGTTGGACGACGTAGCTAAAAAAGCATTAAATGATCTTCGATACCGTGTGGGAATGCCTGAAATAGTATTTGATGGGAAAACACCTGCAGAATTACAAGAAATAGTTAGACGAGAAAGACGTGTAGAATTAGCTCTTGAAGGTCATCGTTTCTTTGATATCATAAGATGGGATATTGCTGAGGATGTGATGACAGGGAAGATTTATGGTTTGGACACAACTGTTGATGGTGTAACAGGTCCTCACTATATTTCAACACGTACCTTTGGAGAGCGTTATTTTTGGCCTATTCCGCGTAAAGAAATTGAATTAAATGACAATTTAAGACCTCAAAATTCTAAGTGGTAAAACAACCCTAATGTATGGATAAATAAAAATGTCAGGTGACTTAGGGCACCTGACATTTTTTATTCTATACTTTATTTAATCAATTATATATATATAAATATCCAAGAATGATTCTAATGAGAAAATGGTATTAATGCCCATTAAGAATAGTACTTTCTTCGAAATTTATCCGAAAAGAAGCAGCTATTTATTTTAGTATGTTTTAAATGTTTTTGATCTAAATTTTTTAAGTGAGTTATGTTTGTGTGATTGTAAATAGCAGACAGCGAGCTTAATATGTTTTTTTTATATTGCGATGCATCATTGATATTCTAACGAATATGTATTGGTGTCAAATAGTGCAAATACTATGTCATTATGTGCATTTAATTCAGATTATACACCATTTACTTTCGCAACAAGAATTTAATTTTTCAGCTAGCTATCCTACAAATGCCATCATGAATTTTTACAAGGAAATAGTTTGAAAACTAAATTATTTAAATAAACAATACTAAAAGATAGGTTTTTGAGGTGAGGGAAGGGCAACAAAATCAGAGTATTGAAGAACAGTTAATTGGATTAAAGAATGGTGAAGAACGTCAGCTAAACCATTTTTTTAATAAATTTTTTCGTCACCTGCATTATTTTGCAAGTCAATACTTAAACGATGCTGTTGAAGCTGAAAATGCAGTTCAGGATACTTTTATAACCCTTTGGAATAAGCGAAGCAGCTTAACAGCAACAACAGAAGCCGGCTTGTTATCCTTTCTGTACACAGTGCTGAAGAATAACTGTTATCATATTTTAAAGAGAGCCAAAAGAATAAGCGAGCAAAATGTTCTGTGGCTTAAAGAACAGGAAGAGCTGGATCGACAAGGGCTTATTGAAATGGATACTTCTGAGGATACTTTTAATGAAATTTACAAGCTTCTCTTTGAAACACTTGATGATTTACCACCTAAATGCCGCACCGTATTTGAGATGAGTCGTTTCGAAGGATTGAAGAACAAAGAAATAGCACAGGAACTCTGTATCTCAGAAAAAGCTGTTGAGGCCAATATCACACGGGGTTTGAAAATTATTCGCTTAGCGCTTAAAGCATATATGCCTCAATTAATCTTATTCTTCAAATTTTAATCAATAAAATTCCCATAAGCTTGCCTTTGGGGCAACTTTTTCTCCCCTGAATTTCAGGAAAGGTGGTCGTTTTGCATTAAATTCCTTGCTTCAGTATGTTGGTTAAGTGTCAGTTTGTGAATGCTTAGTGTTGGTGTAAGTGCTGGTAGTTAAATTTTTTTTAGAAATTTTCACTAAAATCATATAGGGATAGGAGATGAACGATACTCTTAATTGTGTAAGACTTCTCAATGACTCATTTTTTTCGAGCTAATGCTAAAGTATGAATGGGTTTAGTTGAGAGTAGTAAGCACAAAGATGTTCATGTTTTGTTAATTATGATTGAAAGGATTCAGAAATATATTAAAGGAGAGGGAGATGATCAAGAGCGTCTCAATACGATTAAATGGATTAAAGCAGATACTGCCAGGGTACGTACCTATCATCGTTTAAAAGGGCAATCGGCATTAACAGGAACCAGTGATGAGATTATTGATATTCATATTCTAAGTTCTTATCAGAAGGTTAAAAGCCAGATGGTAAGTCGAAGCATTAATATAAAACTGGTAATGAATTATGCGGCTACAATAGTGTTGACATTTGGTATAGCCTGGTTGGCATTTTTATTACGCGATTACAATTCTAAACAGGAGTCCGACCAATTAACGGAAACAGTTGTGCAAACACCTCCCGGACAGGCCAATATCGTTACTTTGCCTGATGGATCGAAAGTTTGGATGAATGGCGATTCAAGGATATCATTTAATAAAGATTTTACTTCCACTGACCGTAATGTGGAATTTGAAGGTGAAGGGTATTTTGAAATTACAAAAGATACCCTCAAAGAGTTTAATGTTATAACCAAGGGAATGATTGTTCAGGTGCATGGAACATCTTTTAACCTGGAAGCTTTTTCAGGAGAAGATATCATTACCACTTTGGTCGAAGGAAAAGTGGCATTGCAAACGCCATCAGGCGATATGATCAGTTATTTGAAACCAGGACAACAATCGGTGGTGCAAGCCAATGGTAAATCTGCTTTGATAACGGAGGTGGATACAGAACAATATACATCGTGGAAAAACGGTTATATATCTTTTAAAAATCAAAGTATCGGAGAAATTGTGCCTCGTTTGGAACGCTTGTATAACATTGACATTATTATTCAGAATGAGCGTGTAAATAAAATCTGTGTTTCCGGTAAAGCCTTAAAATACTCACCGGTGGATCATTTGTTTAAAGCCTTCGAGTTAACCTATGGAATTCATTATAAACTGGATGTTTCAATTGATAAAAAGAGCAGGTTATACATCTATTAAATAATACCGATATATTAAAATAAAAGGCTTTCGATGCAGCCACACCGAAAGCCTTAGTTAGATAATGCCACAATTGTGGCCATTAAAAATTCAAGTATAAAATTATGAAAAAAAAATTGTTATTTGATCCTCCTGGGATATGGGGGAGTAAAAGATTAATGATTATGAGATGGTTATTTATTATTAATGTTTTCTGCCTTCTCTCCGTTTCAGCGAACACACTCTCTCAAAAACAAAAGTTTAGCTTATCGCTTAAGAAGGCACAATTAGCAGATGTGTTTAATGCAATCGAAGAGCAATCAGAATTATCCTTTATTTATCATGAGGATAAAACAAAGCTGAATTACGAGCAGGATGTGGACTTTACAAATGCCACATTAGATGAGATTTTGGGTCACTTGTTAAGCAACACAGGTTTCGATTATAAATTAATGGGTAATTATGTGGCCATTATAAAGAGTGAAACCCGTGAAAATGAAATTCAACAGGCAGAAACTGTTGTTAAAGGTAAGGTAATTGACATAGCAGGTGAGCCCTTGCCGGGTGTTAATGTCTATGAAAAAAGCAATCCAACAAATGGTGTAATTACCGGAATTGAAGGTGATTATTCGATACGATTAAGTAATGGGGAAACTGAAATTGCGTTTTCTTATATTGGATTTGAAGAGCAGGTAGTTAGTGTCGCTAATCGAACAGAAATAAATGTGACCTTACTTGAAAATGTTACGGGATTGGATGAAGTGGTAGCAATAGGTTATGCTACACAAAAGAAATCGGATTTGACCGGATCAGTAGCTCAGGTTAAAGGTGATAAACTACAAAAAGATCAGCCTGTAACGTTAACACATGCATTAGGTGGTAAGTTGGCCGGTGTAATTACTAACAATGGATCAGGTCAGCCAGGTCAAGATGTAGGTTCGTTTGCTATTCGTGGACAGAGTACTTTTGGAAATAATGATGCGCTTGTGTTAGTAGATGGTATACCGCGTGACTGGGCAAGAATTGATCCAAATGACATCGCTGAGTTCGTAGTTTTGAAAGATGCTGCCAGTACCGCAATTTATGGCGCACGAGCTGCGAATGGAGTTGTTTTAATAACTACTAAACGTGGCGCAAGTGGGAGAGCAACCATTGAATATACTGGAAGTTATACGTCGGAAACTCCAACTGTAAGGCCAGAATTGATGAATGCTTATGAGTATGCAAAATACAGACGTGAAGCAGCTTTGAATGATGGAATTGCACCAGCATTTACAGAAGAGGAAATAGAAAAGTACAGAAAAGGTGATAAAGGTTACGTAGGTTCTAACTGGTATGACGAATTAATGGATAAGTCATCTACACGAAAGCAACATAGTTTAAGTGTAAGTGGTGGAAATGATAAGATTAAGTATTTTGTTTCAGGTACGATGCTTGAACAAGATGGATTAGTTAAAACAACATCCTTTGATCGTAAGGGATGGCGTTCAAATATTGATGCCCAAGTAACTAAAAGTATACGGTTTTCTTCTTCTTTGTCATACAGACAAGAAAATACAAATACTTTTGCAGAAGAATCTAATCCTTTTTATAATGTATATGAGTCACATCCAACTCATGCTGCTTATGTATCACAAGAAGGCGTTGTGGAAAATGGATTAGGTTACAACGGATTAAACAACAACCCAATTGGTCGTGCTTTACACGCAGGCGATAGAAACATCAAAAAAAGTTACATCGAAAGTAACTTTCAATTAGAATGGTCTGTGCCTCAGGTTAAAGGTTTAAAAATCACTGGTGCTTATACATATGACCAGACTAATACTTCCGACACAAATAATGAAAAGCCTTTTACCTATTGGTTAACAAATAATGAAACAGGAGAATTAACACCTGCACAAAATAGTAGTACTATTAAATTAAAGAAACGTAAAACTGAGCGTTTTTTCAATAATTACATGGCTAAAATCTCATATGACAAAACTGTTGGTGATCATAAAATTGGCTTGCTAGCCTTGGTTGAGGGAAGTGAAGAAGAAAGTGAATACTTACAGGTTTACAGAGATGGTTTTATTACGGATGCACTTCCACAAATCTTTGCTGGAAGTACAGAAAATCAAACTACTGACGGTAAGGCTTTTCAATCGGCAAGGTTAGGTTATGCTGGTCGTATTAACTATAGCCTTAAAGATAAATACTTAGTACAAGCAAACTTCCGTTACGATGGATCATATAATTTCCATCAAGATGAACGATGGGGTTTCTTCCCAGCATTTAGTTTAGGTTGGAGAATGAGCCAAGAGAACTTTTTACAAGATGTATCGTGGTTAAGTAATTTGAAATTACGTCTTTCATATGGTCAAGTAGGTAATGATAGAGTTGATCCTTATCAATACTTAAGTGCTTATGAATTTGCTGCTGGTGCAATGTATGGTAGTACTTATGAAAAGGGAATCCAGCCTACAGGTATTGCAAACCCATATATTACATGGGAAACTGCAACTGATTATAACCTTGGTTTAGATTTCGGTATACTTAGAAACAAAGTAAGTGGTAGTTTAACTTATTTTTATAAGAAAACTGAAGACATCCTAGCGAAGCCTGAGGCAAGTACACCACCGTCGTTCGGTGCTGAATTACCAGACCAGAACTTTGCTCGTGTGGATAATGAAGGTTTTGAGGGTGAATTATTTTATACTGACCAAAAAGGTAATTTCAAATGGACTGTTGGTACAGTGTTTACTTTCGTACAAAATGAAGTAAAAGAAATTGACGAGTTGGCAACTGTAATTCCTGGCCTAAGAAAAACAGGAAGGCCTTTTGATCAAACATATGGATATATTGCGGATGGATTTTTCCAATCACAAACAGATATCGACAATCATGCTGATCAAGATTTAAATGGCAATGCTTCAATTAAACCTGGTGATATTAAATATCGTGATATTAGCGGACCAGAAGGTAAAAAAGACGGCGTAATTGATGTTTATGACCAAACATGGATTGGTAGAAGTCAAATGCCGGAAATTATGTATGGATTTAACATCGATTTAGATTACAAAAACTTTTCGATGACCTGTAACTGGCAAGGGGCTGCCAGATTTGATAAAAGCATGCAATTAGGAAGCTTTGTGAATACTAATAACAGCTACAAAGCTCTTACCGATAGTTGGAGAATAGGAAATGAGAATGCAAGATATCCTCGTTTAAGTGATGGTTTGGATTCAAATAATGGTAAAAATTCAACTTTTTGGATGGAAAACTCATCGTATTTACGTTTACGTAACTTAACATTTGCCTATACATTGAAAGAGCAAAATATTCTTGAACGTTTAGGTGTTGAGTCGTTGAGGTTTTTCGTAACTGGAACTAATATATTGACAATTAGTAATATTGATATCATGGATCCTGAGCAAGGTTCAAACCCTGGCCCTGGATATCCAGTAATGAAAACATATAGTGCAGGTATTAACATTTCTTTATAATAGATAGTAATGAAATTGATAAAACATATATTGATACTAGTCGTATTAGTTATGGCAGTGTCTTGTGAAGATTTTTTAGAGCGTGATCCCTTAGATCAAATTGCATCGAGTCAGGTTTTTGAAGATGAGGCTTTAGCGCAAGCATTCTTAAATAACGTATATAGCGGTATTACATCACCATTGGAATACAATAAATTTTTTCAAACAGACAATTGCACTGATAATGCAAGAACTAAGTCTGGGTGGATACAATCAAATAGCACTGTGGTGCCGGGATTAATTTCGCCAGAAAGAGATGGTAGCATTGGAGCCTGGAATTATGGTGCGATACGTAAAGCTAATGAATACATTGAAGGTATTGCAACTAGCTCTCTAGATGCAGATTTTGTTGCTCAAACATCAGCAGAAGCACGTTTTGTTCGAGCTTGGTTGTATTTCGAAATTGTTAAACGCTATGGTGCTGCACCTCTAGTTACAAAACCTTTATCATTAGAAGATGATATTTACGTAAAGAGAGATCCTGCAAGTGAAATTTGGAATTTTATAGATGCTGAATTAGATGCTATTGATGAAGTATTACCGCACCACAAGGACACTAAAGATGGTAAAGCATCTAAAGAAGCTTGTTGGGCACTTGGTTCTCGTGCAATGCTTTATGCTGAGCGTTATGCAAAGTCTATCGATTATAGCCAGCGTGTTATAAAGAGAGCTGAAGAGAATGGTGATTTTGAAATGACACCTGGATATCAAGAAGTATTTATGAGCAAAGGTGGTCATTCAGAAGTAATATTCGAAATACTTTACGATGGTGTAAATAAGGGGCACGAGTGGGATGCATTAAATATTCCTTTTAGTTATTCTGTTGAATGGGGTAGTCAGACTAACCCAACTCAAGAAATGGTGGATGCTTATTACATGGCCAATGGAAAGCCGATTACTGATCCTACAAGTGGATACGACGAAAATAACCCATATGTTGGCCGTGATCCTCGATTTGATGCAACTATATTGCACCATGGCTCTGAATTTCAGGGGCGTAAAATGAATACAAGTTCACCAAATGGACCAGACCGTATCAATGGTAGTGGATTACACACAATTACCGGTTACTACATTCGAAAATACATGAATGAAGAACATGTAGGACCTTTACGTGGTACGTCTTCTACAAGCTGGAAAATATTTAGATTGGGAGAAATGTATATGAATTGTGCAGAAGCTGAAAATGAGCTGAATGGCGCAACCGAATTAGTATACAAGTGTGTTAACAAAATCAGAGCAAGAGTTGGAATGCCTCCTTTCCCAGCAGATTTAAACCAATCAACAATGCGTAATGAGTTACGACATGAAAGACGTATTGAGTTTGCATTTGAAGATCAACGCTGGTGGGATTTAATTCGTTGGCGAAAAAGTGTTGAGGTTCTAAATGATCGCTTTTGGCATGGTGTTGTAGTTACAATTAACGAAGATGAATCGGTAACATACGATATGACTTACGAGGTAAATAATCGACCTAAACAAAAATTTGAAGAAAAGCATTATTTACAGCCAATTCCAATCAAAGAGATTACTAATAATCCGAACATAGCTGATGATCAGAATCCGGGTTACTAATTAGTAAATTTAATTTTAAACTGACCTCACGCTTAAGCGTGAGGTCTGCTTATTTAATGAATAAGCGTTGATAAGATGGTAATTGTATGAAGTTATTTTATTGGGTGATCTTGATTTTTACAATTGGGTCATGTGCTCCGCAAAGCAATGGTAATTTTACAAAGTTTAATGTCGATGACGAATTGGAACAAGCCTGTAAACAATTAAAAATATTACGGGATACTGCAAAATTTAAAGAATGGAATCCACGGGCTACCTATGAAACAGGTCGTTTACATTGGTGTTATCCACATTTTGATTGGACAGAAGGGTTTTTCCCTGGAAGTTTGTGGTTAGCTTATGAGATTACGGGCAACAAACAATGGAAAGAAGATGCACAATATTTCCAAGGTTTATTTATTAATGACAGGTTCGTTAATACTAATCATGATTTAGGTTTTGTATTTAATTGCAGCTATGGTCGTGGTTATGATTTGTTAAATAACTCAGAGTATGAAAAAGTATTAGTGGATGCTGCCAATACTTTGAGTAAACGTTTTAATAGAAAAGTTGGTTGTATTAAATCCTGGGATGGAGATTGGGGTAACAAAGGATGGAAATACCCTGTGATCATCGACAATATGATGAATTTAGAGTTGCTTTTTAAGGCTACAATGCTGACAAATGATCCAACATACCTTGACATAGCAGTTAGTCATGCAAATACCACTTTAAAGAATCATTATCGTTCTGATATGAGTTCATATCACGTTGTTGACTACGACATTAATACAGGAGAGGTAAAACGGAGGAATACAGCACAGGGTTTTGCAGATGAATCAGCATGGGCAAGAGGTCAAGCATGGGGATTATATGGTTTTACTATGTGTTATCGTTTTACTCACGATAAAAAGTATTTGGATTTTGCGAAAAGAATAGCAGATTTTATGCTTAAGCATCCTAATATGCCGGAAGATTTAGTGCCTTATTGGGATTTTAATGCACCAAACATACCATATGCACCGCGTGATGTATCAGCCGCAGCAGTAATGGCTTCAGCTCTAGTTGAATTGGCGACGTATGACGAGGATTATCTGGAACATGCCAAAGCCGTTTTAGAAAGTTTATCATCGGATAATTATAAGAACGCATATGGAACTAATAACGGTTTTATATTAAGAAGTTCAGTAGGTCATGCAAATGGACCAAAGGAAATAAATGTACCAATAGTTTATGCTGATTATTATTTTCTTGAAGCATTATTAAGGTTAAAAGAGTACAAAACGAAATAATATTTAACAGTAAGCAAGTTTATCGTACCGAAGTAACTAATAGGCGACCCGCCTGTCAGGGTAAATCCATGTATTATGAACAAAAAATCTATGACACATGCCGTTTTGTTATGCATGTTGGTGCTATCTGCTTTAAGTAGTGTAAAAGCACAAAAGTTTTATCATGAGGAAGCTGGTGCAAATTCTCCTTTTATTGAGAATCTGGATTATACGCCAGACAAACAGATGAGTTGGGATAGTAAGAATCGGCCATACATTCTTAGTGAGTCAGGCGTTAAAACGTTACGCAATGGAAGGTGGGTAAACAATGATTATAGGAATGTCATTGAAAACTATTTTAATGGAGATTTAGAGTATATACATATGTCTTATGCTCGTCTTGCGATAGATAGTCATGACAATTTATACTTGATTATTAGGGTAAGAAGACAAATTAATGGAGAAGGCAAATGGTGCCCTGTATTATTATTTATGCAAGATGTTGTGAATAATGATTTTGAAACAGATATGGCACTAAAAGATGTGTTGCCTCAAGATTACATACCAATGTTAGAGAGTAATATTTGTAACAATGACCACTCTCTTTATCCTCCTATGATTATAATGCAGGATTATTATGGGGAAGGCCCATATAACACCGGACATAGTTGGGCAGGTTGTTCCTGGGGCCGATACTATATGGTTGATTTAGAATTTGACTCTACAGGAGATATAGAATTAGATACTTTAATGCTTATTAATGACAAGTGTGGATATTTAACAGAACACTCGGGCGGACATAATGCTGCTGTAACCCACGGTTCGAAGATATGGGTTACCTATATGCGTCACGATTCTGATCCACTTGTCGATCCAAATGGTAATAATGCAGTTTATATCAGTCAGTATGATCGTTCAACCAATACTTTTGACATCCATAATAAGTTTTTGTTTGAAAGTGACCCTGAGTTTGCAGATGGACATAGTACTCCTGTATTGGCCGTGGATATGGATGGGTATATTCATGTTCAAGGAGGTGCCCATGCAGGAGACGGATTCAAGTATGCAAAAAGTGTACAACAATTTGATGCAAATGCTTTTACATCACCAGTAGTAATTGGTTCCGGACGAACTTATTCCGAATTGTTAATCGATGATAATAATATAATGTATTCCGCTTTTAGAGCAGGGAACTACCAATTGTGGATGCAAAAAGGCAGTGCTGTAAATGGTTTTACTAATGATAATGGTTTTTTATTTGCAGATCAAAATTGCCCTCATCCTTATAGAGGGTGGTACCAACGTTTGTATAAAGATAGATCAAATAATAAATATATAACCTGGACAGCATTATGCGATGATAGAAATAATATTAGTGATTTTAAACGTGTAATAGCCGGAACGGTTGATGGTGAAAATTGGTTGGTACCAACTCGCTATAATTTTCTTGAAAGATGTCTGGAAAATAAGCAAGTGCAAAAAATTACTTCATTGAGTAGGAACTATTTTAGTACATCTGAAAATATTGAAATAGCAGCTGAGTCGGATGCAAATTTACCGATCTTTTATCAAATCAATTCGGGTAATGCAACAAGTAATAATAATACGATAACACCTGACGGTAATGAACAAGAAATTGATTTGACTATATTCAACGACGGTAATGCAACATATTATGGAGATGAAATAAATAATACGATTTCGATTAAAAATCAATATGCGATGAAATATGCCAGTGCTGCTTTTACTAGTATGGCTGCCGGTGATTTTGATGGCGATGGTATTGATGAAGTGGCGGTGCTTAGGGCACAAGGCGGCACGCCATGGATAAATGATCAGAATCGTATTGTTACTTTAAATATTAATCAAAACAGAGTTATAAACAACTTTCATTTAGCATCTTTTAATTTTCATTATATAACAAGTGGTGATTTTAATAATGATGGTATAGACGAGTTAGTTGGTTGTACAACCGGACCCACCGGAGCAAAGAATCGGATCGTGATATTCAATGGTTGTAATGGCAATATAATGTACGATTGGACAAATGGGGGTGCCCATTTTAGTAGCATTGCAGCAGGTGATATTGATAATGACGGAAATGATGAAGTGCTTTTTCTACGTGCACAAGGCGGAAGTCCATGGGTAAGTACACAAAATACCATATTTGCATGTAAAGCTGATGGTACTTATTATACTGCATTTAGAGTAGGAACAGAAGATATTACTGGTATTGTAGCTGGTAATTTTGATAATGATAATAATTGCGAAATAGTAGCATTCAATAATAATCGCCTAAGGGTAATTGATTCTAATGGAGGTGTTATTAACGACTGGACATATGGAGGGGTACACTATACAGATATTGCAGTAATAAACGCCGATAGTGATGCTCAGGATGAAATTGCAGTGATTAGGGCAGTTGGTGGTACTCCATGGAATAATAACGCCGGTAGAGTGCTAATTTGGGAAGCTGATAATACGCTGAACAACAACACGATTATTTCAAATGAAAATAATCCCTTAATAGTAGCTGGTAATTTTGATGGTGTTAGCGTAGAGGAAATTGCAACGCTTAAAATGAGTGATGAAGCTATTTTAAATGAAATACTCTTTACTAAAGTTGGATCAGCTGCCACATTAAAAACAGCGAATGCAGATTTTCAGTTTGAAAAAGGAGTTCAAGAGGATGTGAAAAGTAAAAATGTAATAACAATTTATCCAAATCCGATTAAAGATGTATTGAATATTCAGGGATGTTTTATGAAAAATTCATACATGAAAATATATGATTTAAGAGGAAAGCTTATATTGAATTATCCTTTGGGTGAAGACAATGAGCTTACAAATTTAAGCATCTCACACCTGGCTAAAGGGTTTTACATTGTAACAGTGATTGATGATGTAGGTAAAATGAATGCAATTAAAATCCAAAAAGACTAGGATAAGTAATTTTAACGTCACTTCAATCGAAAGTCCGGTGGGATATACAAGGCCTGATGGTAAAACCGCTTACCCATATTGGAAAAAGTTTATTCACGAACACACCGTTCGTGCAGAGCAAAGTGATAACCACCCTATTTATCGTTATTCAGAGGTGTTACTTTCACTTGCAGAAGCATATGCTGCAACTGGAGAGCCTGGTCTTGCACTTGCAGAATTAAATAAAGTACGTGCACGTGCTGGACTTGAAGCAGAAGATGAAACTGAACCGGCTAAGCTTCGCAAAATTATATACAAGGAACGTCGTGTTGAATTTGGAATGGAGATGAAGCGTTGGAATGATCTTGTAAGATTAGGTAATATTGTGGATGTGTTAAATGCACATGGAGCATTGGTTAAGGCGAATTTTAATACGGCTCCATATGTAAAAGGAGATGGTTATACAATGACTACAAATAAAATTTTGTTGCCATTACCAGACCGTGAAATCAAAGTCGGAGATTTAGAACAGAATCCGGTTTAACGATTTTGATTGAGAGTCAAAAATACAATAGAAAAAAATGCTCAAGGATGTAACTTATCCTTGGGCATTTTTTTACTCATATATGGCTGATTTGATTTATTTATTTACCAGATTGATCATAGAAAAGTTCGAGAAAGAATCTATTGATCCGTCATCTGACCTTTAAACTCTGTAGGAGTATGGCCCGTATACTTTTTAAATACTCTTGAAAAATAGTAGGGCGACTCAAAGCCCGATTTAAAAGATACTTCTTTAACCGACAATTGAGAGTTGGATAAGAGATTTTTTGCCATTTGAATTTTAAGTTGCAATAAATACTGTCCGGGAGAGACGCCGGTGTATTTCTTAAATTCAGTTCTAAAAAGAGAGTAGCTAATATTTAGTTTATTAGCCAAATCTTCCATTTTAATATCTTCAGTAACGTGAGAGCGCATATACACGCGTGAATGGTTAATTATTTTTTCTATTTCATTATTCGCAAATGCTTCATTTAATACAATATGTCTAAGTTTTCCAAGCAAGTAAATTATTTGTCCTCCAATGGCTTGTTGGTAGCCAATCTTCTCTTCTTCAGCCAGGTATAAAATGATTTTAAATGACTGGTAAAAGTTTTCGTTAAAACCAATATAATTGACAGGCTTATCCGGGTTGAAAAAATGCATCACCTGTCGGCCAAAAGTGCCGTTAAAACCTACATAGTACTCAGTCCATCCGGTTTCCTGTAATGGTCTGTAACGGTGCCATTCATAGGGGAACAAGAGGATGGTATCACCTTCTTTGACATTGTAGGACTGTTTTTTGGTTTCAAAAATACCTGCACCCTGTGTAATATAGAGTAACTGAAACTCATCAAGAATGCGTCCATTATCCCAAAGGAAATTGTAATCATCAGGATGACCTTTGGGGGGATAGCTTTCACCTGGTTTTATATCCGCAAAACCAGATACATTAGCGAAGATTCCCCATTGAATATCATTTTCGTTTTGAGTGAGGTATTTAAAAGATTGTTTCATAATAAACGCTGATTCTAATTACGAAAATAGCCAATTTTTTAAATATACTTTAAGTTTCAAATATGGACAATGAAAAGATTATTTGATCTTCATAAATCAATGCCGAAAAAAGCAAAAAGTGAATGGGAATTAGCAAATAATCTATGGTTCAAGATATAAATAGCAGGTAGTTTTGTAATGAGCTATAATCAGTTCAGAATTAATTGATACTGGCAGGTAAACAGATTCAAAAAAGTTAATATCTAAAATATGAAAGAGATTAATAAAACCTCGATTATTAAAGTATTTATAATCGCATTGTTGTCATTAAATAGCTGTGCTAAAAGCGATTCTTCAGGTTCTTTTTATAATTTACAAGTAGAGGATGTGTCGAATCCCAAGGGGGTGCAAGATCAGGATGTCAAATTCTCCTGGAAGTATAAGACAACTGGCGCACAGGCCCAGACGCATTCTGAAATTGAAATTTCGACAGATAAGCAATTTAGACACCTTGCTTATAACTCAGGCCTTGTAAAAAACAATAAGTATTTTCAAAAGGTAAGAATCAAAGGGCTGGAGAGTAATCAAAACTACTATTGGCGTGTTCGTATTAAGGATAACACTAATCAGTTAAGTTCCTGGTCAGATACCAATCAATTTCTGACGGGTATTGTAAATGAATTAGAGTGGCAAGCAAAGCTGATTGAGGGTGAAGGTATGGCAATGGTTAGAAAGGAGTTTAATCTTGACAAAGAGGTTAAAACAGCCTATGCCAACGTGTCATCAGGAGGCCTGTATGAACTGCATATAAATGGAGAAAAGGTAGGAGATCGTGTTTTGGAACCAATTCAGACAAATACACATAAAAGATTGATATATGCTACTTATGATGTGACAGATTTAGTGCAGAATGGGGATAATGTTGTAGGTGCTTATTTGGGAGGAGGAGCATATGGCCATCTTTATAAATCTTATAGAAGGAATGTACTAATACAGGTTAACGTTACCTATGAGGATGGAAGCACACTGGTAATTGCTACTGATGAAACGTGGAAAGGTTACGATGATGGCCCAATTACATACACTGGGCTTTATGAAGGAGAAAAGTACGATGCTCGTAAAGAGGTAGAAGGCTGGCAAAAGCCAGGATTTGATGAAACAGGATGGAAAGAATTGACTGAGAAAGAAGCACCAAAACTATATTGTCAGTTGCAGCCAATCAGGGAAATCCAAGTGTTAAAAACGATTTCGAAAAAGCAGCTTAACGGTAAGGCAATATATGATCTTGGCCAGAACATAGTTGGTTACGTTGAATTTGATGTAAAGGGTAATCCTGGTGATAAGATTAAAATAAGAACGGCCGAATTATTAAATGATGATGGAACTATTAACAACAATAGTCAACGTCAAAGATGGTATGTAGAATACATCTTAAAGGGTGGTGATAAAGAAGTGTGGAAGCCAAAGTTTAGTAATACTGGTTTTAGATATATCGAAATAGAAACAGAAGGTCATGTCTACGTGAATAGTGTAAAAGGCATTCATATGCACTCTGATTTTGAAGTAAATGGTGAGTTTACTTGCTCTAACGAGCTAATTAATAAAATTCAAAAGGCATACCTGTGGTCGCAAACGGGTAATTCAATGGGCTTTCCAACCGATTGTCCGCATCGTGAAAGATTAGGATGGTTAGGTGATGCTTTGCAAATAGGTGTATCATCTGCTTATAACTACGATATGCAATATTTCTGGAGAAAATGGTTTAGAGATATAAATGATGATTTACAAAGTGATGGCTCAGTGCATCAGCTAATACCTTTTCCAAACTTTGGTGATGAACAAGATCCGGTCTGGCAATCTGCAAGTATCATCATGCCGTACGAGTTATACTATTTTTATGGCGACCCTAAGTTTATTGAAGAAAGGTACTTTGGTATGACACGCATGATGGATTACTATCAGAATTTGAGCTCAAACTATTTAATACAAAAAAACCGTTGGGGAGACTGGGTACGTCCGCATGGAGATGATTGGACAAATGGAGAGTTTTTAACTTCTGCATATTGGTACAAATGTTCAGTTCTAATGGCAGAGATGGCTGAAGTAATTAACCAACCAGACGATGCAAAAGAATATAAAGAGTTGGCTGTTAAAATAAGAAAAGCGATCAATGATAAATATTTTCATGAAACACATTATGATCGAAATACTCAAACAGCCAATGCAATTGCATTAGATTTCGGTATAGTGGAAGAGAAGAACAAAGAAGTAGTATTAACTACATTGATAAAAAATATTGAAGATAAAGATGATCACATTGCAGCAGGAGTGGTAGGGCAAATGCCTTTGGTTTGTGCCTTAAGTTCAAATGGCAGGGATGATAAAGCTTTAAAGATGGTTATGCAAAAGAGCTTTCCAAGCTTGGGTTATATGATCGAAAAAGGTGCGACTACCTTATGGGAGAAATATCACTATGACACTGGCACAATGGATAGCCACAATCACGTATTTTTAGGTGGTCCTCATGCCAAGTGGTTCTATGATGGTTTAGCTGGGATTAAGCCTCTAAAACCAGGCTTTAAAGAGATATTAATACAGCCCAATATTTTGCTTCCGGAAGTATCGGCTAAGTTTGATTCGCCATATGGACAAATAGCATGCGAATGGAAGCGTGAAGGACAAAAAATCAATATGACAATTGAAGTACCATTTAATACGGTTGCTGAATTACAGGTGCCATGTAATGATTTTGATATAGAGAACTTAAAAATAAATTATCAAGGAACAGCTATTTGGATGGGTAAACAAGATCGTAGCAATGATGATTTAAACTGTAAGGGATTAACGGAAGATAAACTGGTTTATGAGCTATTGCCCGGAAAGTACAGTTTTGAAATATATGAATAATACAGTTGGTGTTTGATAATTAGCTGGTATAATCAGCAAACTAAAGTTAAAGTTTAGGAAAATGAGAATCAAATTTACAGTTATTTATACATTTCTTTTTGCAATATGTGGATTAGCGCAAATGAGAGTAGGGGATGCAACTGATGATCCATGGGATAAATCAGATCGTTTTTTTACGGAACATGCTGATACAGAAAATTTCCCGGTGATAAATAATTACATGCATACCGGTGCGCCATTTGGAGTAGCTGAAGTACCGACAGATTTTGATGATTATGACATAATACTAGACCCAACAAATGCCGATGGTTTAATTGCAGCTATGAATCAGCGTCAAGAAGAAAAGGCTTTTTGGATATTTTTAAGAAATGGTACATACTTCATTGACAAGACCATTAAACTTGCTCCATATGTACGTTTTGTTGGTGAGGATGCAGATCAGGTAATTTTTGATTGTACTCCAGTTATGAGTGGTTTGGCTGTCGATCTTGTTGATGGCAATTGGGGAAAAGAAATACAAGCTGGTCTGTATAACATCACATTTACAAATACTTTTGACAAGGCTGATCCTTATAGGTACAGCAATGATTATCCAGATCATCGTGGAGCGTATATATACTTTCATAATGATTGTTATGGATATATGATACAAAATTGTAGGTTTTTAAATGCGGGTTCGCATTCAATCACAATGTGGCGAGGAAGAGCAAGTACTATTAGAGACTGTTACTTCGAAGGAGTACTGAATAAAGGCGATGGGGGTAGCGGATACATACAGTTGACTGGTGATCAGATTCTTTTCTACAACAACGAAGTTAAACATATACGACACCTCGTTTTACAACGTGAACATTGTAAGGATAACACACTTTATCGCAATTATCTTCATCAAGATGTGAATTTTCACAACGCAGATTTGGGAAATAATTTGGTTGAACAAAATGCGATTGTTATAGCACAACAGATGCCAGGATGGAATACTATAATGGGGCCTTGGTCTTATAAGCACTCAAATCCGGGAGACAAAAACTATGCGTATAATAACGTAGGATTGAAAATAGATGAACATGGTGTTGCACAAGATCAATATAGTGAAAGAGGGACTGTTTATCAGGTGGTGGAACATGAGGGTAATACTCCGATAATTACGCTTAATAAATCACCTTTATATCCGACTTTTTATCCATGGAGACATAAAATAAAGCCAACAGAATTAGGCGTGTTTTATCCTTATGATGGTGATAATGTAAATGCAGATGATAAAGTAAAAGTAGTTGCAAAAACTGATGGGGACTTTAAGTCACTAGATTTATATTTTGATGGACAAAAGGTGGCAACAGCAAATACTTTCCCTTATGCTGCATCTATTGATATGACACTTGGAGCACATACATTGCAATGGAAAGGAATCGATCATGATGATCAGCAACATGTAGGTGAAATAATTAATGTTAAGGCTGTTGATCACGCAGTAACTTTTGCTTATCCATTACAAGGTAGTAAGCTTAAAGAAGGGTTGGAATTTAGCCTTAGACTTAAACACATTGGTGATATTGCGCAAGTTAGATTCTATGTGGATGACGAGCTTGTTGGTACAACGTCAGCAAAGCCGTTTTTAGTTACATTAAGCAATACTTACCAAAGAGGAACACATACGGCAAGAGTAGAATTTTATGATGTCAGTACCTCTGAGTGGGTAGATGGTGATGAAATCACCTTTGCTATTGATGAAGATGTGTCTGCATCAATGGGGGCTGCACCAACTGAAAATATATTAAAAGTATGGCCGACGATGGTACAAGATGACTTAAACTTTTTATGTACAGATGATGTGAGACTAGTTAGTATCAAAGTATATAGTCTCGAAGGTACTATTGTTAAAACAATCGATGATGTGGAAGGTGATAAAATAAATATGTCAGATTTAAAGGCAGGCGTGTATTTATTTGAATTAAAAACAGAAAGTAGAAGTTATGTGCGAAGGTTTTTAAAGAAGTAATTTTTAGTAATAGTTTTTACTTAGAAACTGTTTAAATTTTGTTTTTGTGAGTTATTTTGAATGAATTAAGTTCTCAGGCAAGGGAAAAATGATGCGAATAGCATCGCTATTTAAAGAATTTTGCAGCAGCATGAGGTGTTAATTCACCAAAATAAACCAAAGGATAAAACTTAAACAGTTTCTTAATATTAATGATATAATTTGGTCGGGTAAAACCGAGAAGAGTGGTGATGATATAAAGTTTAAAGCAATTGAAAATGGTAAAGTTGTTTACGAATTACAACCCGGTTCCTATGTATTTGAACTGTACAAATAGAAAATAGACTGATAATTAGCAAAAGCCTGGATTATATCCGGGCTTTTTATGCTTTATGAATGTATTTAAAATTTCTAAAGTTTGTAAAAGCATTTTCAGGAACGATGCTTAAATATTATTGTCAATGGCTAAGGAAAGTAAAACACTAAGTTCGTAAACATAGTGCTTTTGTATAATTGAATTATTGTCATTTAATTTGTTTTTAAATATCAGGAATGGATTCGGAAGTAAAAATATTAGTAGCAATAAGTAAAGGGAGTGAGTTAGCTTTTAATGACTTATTTGATCATTATTATGATATGCTACTGTATTTTTCACTGAGGTATTTAAATGATGATGAGGAAGCTAAAGAAGTTGTTCAGGATACTTTTGTAAAACTGTGGGAGAATCGAAGTTCTTTGCCTGAAGTGTTAAATATCAGGAATTACTTACATACCATGGTGAAGAATAACTGCTTAAATGTGTTAAAGAAGAATGAGTTAATTCTCAAGAACCGAAAAGAACTTCTCTGGAAAGAAATGGAATATCGTTATCAGGCTCTGGAACGCATGCAATATGGAGATGTGGAATTTGAGGAACTCAGAACTAAAATTGAAGAAGCTATAAATAAACTACCGGTTCATTACAAAGATGTATTTAAACTAAATCGCTTCGAGAATCTGAAATATAAAGAAATAGCGGTTCGGCTGAATATATCTGAAAAAACAGTTGAATACCATATGTCAAAAGCATTAAGTCTCTTGCGTAAAGAATTGGCACAATACCTTAGTATTATTGCGGCGATTACCAGTTTGTTAGATTAAGAAAAAATAAAAATGTAAATTACCAGTTAATTAGTGGTTTAGCTCTGGTTTTAGATGTAAGTTGAAAAAAAAACATATTTTCACTAGGGTAGGAATTGTAGAGATTGTCTATTAGAAAAGAAATCCTAAAAAAGGAGATCGAAAATGACTGAGAAAGACAATATATTAATAACGCAATATCTGGCTAACGAACTGTCCAAAGCTGAGAAAGAGGCAATGATGCTAAGGATAGATGATGATTCTGATTTTAAGGCCATTTTTTTTAAGCAATACGATGTATGGGTAAAAACAGGTATCCCGACTGTCGCTACTCAATCAGAGAAGAAACAGCAACTTGATCAGATTTGGAGAAAACTTAGGCCGATACAACCAAAGAAAGTGTACTTAACCTTTATGCGTTATGCTGTGGTTATTCTATTATCGCTTTTATTAGGTGGTGCAACAACGTATTGGATATTTCAGAATCATCAACCCGAACATGTTGAAGATTCGTTATATGTCTACTCGTCAGGAAGTAAAAGCATATCAGATATTACATTGCCCGATGGTTCAAATGTGAAGTTAAATGCGAATACAAAGATTACATATGCGGATGGGCAAACACGTAAAATACTGATAGATGGGGAAGCTACGTTTGAAGTCGTTCACGATCAGCTTAGGCCATTCATTGTCGATTGTGGAGAGTTGCAGATAGTAGATATAGGTACTAAGTTTAATGTGAAGCATCGAGAAGGTGATCCTATTGTGGAAACAATGCTGATTAATGGGGTTGTTGATTTGCAAGTCGATGAACAAAAACAATTAAGGATGTTACCCGGGCAAAAGGCCCTTTTCTTTAAGCAAGATAAGAGCATTGATGTTATGGATTTTGATGATCAAGAATGGATATCCTGGTCGCAGGACCGTTTCTACTTTCAGGATGTCAGTCTCGAAATAGTATTAAATCAGTTGGCAGAGTGGTATGAGGTAAAAGTGGAGTGGCGAAATAAGAGTCTGAAAAATAAAGAGATATATTATAATGCTTCGAGGCGATTGGATTTAAGGTCATCAATGGATTTGTTACACTTGTTAGTTGATATAGATTATGAAATTGAGGAGCATGATCATGTTCCTGTAACGATAATAATACACTAAGGCTAAGCGAGCATTAACTTTTGTGTTATGCAAAAAAAAGAGCGGGGCTGGTTGCAGCCAGCCCCGTTGATTAATAATTAATTGAAGCAAAGGTCGAGAATGCTTCAAGAATCGTTTAAACATTACAAAATTATGAAAAAATCAATTAGGCCGTACCGATATTGGTATTGGCAACAAAAACTGCTGCGGCGTATGAAAGCAACTTGTTTGATATTACTGTTGTTTGTGACCCTTGGATTTGCTAATACCAGGGCACAGGAAAAAGTACGTATTAAAGTTAAAAATGGCACATTTCAGGAGGTTATAAAGCAAATTGAAAGCCAATCAGAACTAGGGTTTATCTATAGTAGTGATGAGTTAATCCTGAATAAACGTTTTAATATCGACAAATCAGATGTAAGTATTTATGATTTGCTCGATGAGCTGCTTAAAGGGGAGAGTTTGGTTTATCGAAAAGTAGGTAATAATATCATCATTAAGAGTCAAACACAAACTACCAGAGAACGCTATAGTCAACAAAGGTACGAGCTTACAGGAATTGTTGTTGATAAAAGTGGTGAACCAGTTCCGGGTGTTAATGTTTTCGATAAGAACAATCCGCAGAATGGCGTCATAACCGGATTTGATGGGAGCTATACATTATCATTAGATTCAGATGAAGCTGTTGTTGTATTTTCCTTTATTGGTTTTGTAAAACAGGAAATTCAAGTATCTGGCCGCACTAATATTAATATAACTATGCTTGAAGAGTCGATCGGCTTAAATGAAGTTGTAGCTATTGGTTATGGTACGGCGAAAAAAGGTGATTTGACAGGTTCAGTTGCAGCTGTCAAAGGAGAAGATTTGCAAACAATTGGTAATACGACAATGGGACAAACTCTTAAAGGTCAGGTTTCAGGTATGAGAGTTACCCAACAATCAGCTCAACCAGGTGGAGGTGTTGATATTAAAATTAGAGGTACGGCAGCTGGGGCATCGCCATTAATTATTGTGGATGGAATTCCAATGAGTACGCTGTGGGCGCCCAATGGCGGTATTGGTTATTCAACAGGTAGTAAAGAAAGCGTATTAGATCATATAAATCCTGAAGATATCGCAGATATTACAGTCCTAAAAGATGCCAGTTCGACAGCAATATATGGATCTCGTGCTGCGGGTGGTGTAATCCTTATTACCACAAAGAGGGGGAGTAAAGGTGAAGACCAAGTAAATGTATCTTTCAAGTCTCAATCTACGGCTCAGGTTATATCACAGCAACCTGAAATTATGGATGCACGTGAATATATGTATGCCTCAAATGATGCATTGTTGGAAAGATGGGCTAGAAAAGAGGGTTACGCCCCATATGGTGATAAGCAGTTACCTGGTAGAGAAGAGTTGGTTAAAGGGTATGAAAATGCTCATTCTGACCAATTGCTTAAGGGATGGAATTATAATCCTGCACAAATTGATGGTTTCATAGGAGGTACCGACTGGCAAGATGAAATATCTCGAATGGGGCTCATTCAGCAACATGACCTTTCGATTAACGGTGGCACTAAGAAAAGTGCATATTTAATCTCTGGTGGTTATATGGGTAATGAAGGTGTATTGAAAAACAACAATTACGAAAGGATCACTGGTCGTATGAATTATGATATTGAATTTAGTAAATACTTCAGAGGTGGTGTTTCTTCTGCTTATACCGTAACAAATTCAGATGACGCAGGTTTGGGGGGAAGCCATGGTGTCTTTTCAATCTATGATGTAGCCAGAGGGTTTGATCCGGTTGTGCCAAAAAGAGATGAAAATGGTGATTGGTCCAAAAGTGAATTAAGACCATCAGTTGTAGGGCCAATGGAATATTTGGATTACAAATTTCAAACAAAAAAACGAAATCTACTTGCTTCTGCATTTTTAGATATCAGACCTTTTGATGGATTGTCGGTTAAAACTACTGTAGGATATGATTATAAATCAGCGGATGGACAATATTATATTCCTTCGTTTACACAGGCAGGTTCATCACATGGTGGACAAGCTAAAATCGTTAAGACCGATTTGAATAATTACTATGTAAACTCAACTGCTACCTATAATAACTCAATTGGGAAGCATAATTTTACTGCGATTGTTGGTTGGGAATATAGAACAACAACTAATACTGGTATGTCTGCTGAAAACAGAGGATTTCCTTATGATGATGTATTATGGAACAATTTAGGATTAGGAACATATGAAAGACCTATTGTAGGCTCATATAAGAACGATTCAGAAGCAGTATCGGTGATTTCAAGGATTAACTATAACTACGATGAAAAGTATTTCTTGACCATAAATTACCGACATGATGGCTCATCAAACTTTGCCCCGAACAAACAGTATGGTAATTTTGGAGGTATCTCATTAGCATATCGTTTAAGTGAGGAGGAGTTCATGCAGGATTTAGATTGGTTAAGTAACTTGAAAATCAGATTTGGTGCTGGTGTGACTGGTAACGAAGGAAGTTTAACAGGAACGAGAACTTATTATACAGCAGGTAGAGATTACTACTTTGATGGTAGACAAACACCTGGAATTGGCCTTGCCGTGTTAGGGAATCCTAATTTAAGTTGGGAATCTCAATCAGATATAAACCTTGGCTTCGATCTTGGTTTCTTTAATAATAAAATTGGTGCAACAGTAGATATCTATGAAAGAACAATTTTCGATAGAATCGGAAAAATGCAGCTAATGAGTTATCAGGAAGTAAACCAGATGGATTTCAATACCGAAAGAATTGATAAAACACGAGGTGTAGACTTTTCGTTTTATGCAAATATGTTTCAGCAAAGTGATTTAAAATGGACAACTCAATTCACTTTTACATGGTACAGAGACTTTACAACTAAGCGAGATCCCTCAGAGACATATCCGGTTTATGATAGTGAAGCATATACTTGGGGAAATAACTGGGCCTATGCAAGTGACGGTATTATCCGTGCCGGTGAAGATGTTCCTCATATGATTAATGCTCTTCCTGGCATGATCAAAATTAAAGATTTAAACGGATACCAAAGGGATGCTGAGGGTAATGTTGTTTACAAAGACGGCAAAGCTCTGAGAACAGGAAAACCTGATGGTAAAATTGATGAAGCCGATGTAGTTAACTTTGGAAATGGAACACCAATGCCTGTTGGTTGGGCTAACAATCTAACATATAAAAATTGGGACTTAGGCATTAATATGTACGGTAGCTTCAACAACATTAAAATTAATAACCGATATGCCGCAATTGGATATACGGGGCCTCAGCAGGGAGCAAATACTGTGAAGACATTTAATGAAAGGTATTCACTGTATAATCAAACATCAAGCGTACCAGGGATGACACAGTATGAAAGCAACCATGGCTGGGGTGATTTTTATCATGAAAAATTCTGGTATATGCGACTTGAGAATATAACTCTTGGATACAGGTTGCCGGTGAAGAATCAAAAAACCATTAAGGGTTTGCGTGTATTTAGTTCAGTTAATAACATAGCTGTATTGACTAACTTTGGAGGATACGATCCGGAATATAATGTATTCCAATATCCTTCAGTTACTTCGTTTACTTTCGGTGTAGATCTTAAATTTTAAAAAAGTATGAAAAACGTAATAAAATTCGCGCTGCTATTTCTTGTTGTGATCAATTTATCATGTGAGCTAGAAAGAGTTTCTTACAACGAAATAGCTCCTGAAGACTTCTTTAGAAATGAAGATGATATCAATAAAGCTTTAACAGCTCTTTATTATCCATTTACAGGTGGTTGGGGACAAACATACTGTATGGACCAATATAGTTATGTGCTGGTGTCTGAGGTATCAGCGGGTATTATGACCAGTCGCTGGGTTGATCAGGATTATCGTAAATATGATGGTCATGATTGGTTCCCTGATTCGCAAGGATGGGTAGGTACTTTTCTGAACAATTCTTACAGTCGATATAATCAGCTGACAGCAATTGAAAACACAATTCAGAAGATTAAAGAAAGCCCTGTAAATGATGAGTTAAAAGATAAAGCGGTTGCAGAAGGAAATATTTTATATTCTTGGTTAGCTTATCAGTTATATGATATGTTTGGCCCGGTGCCTTTGGCAACATTAAAGGAAACTGAAGATCCAACAAAAAGAATTTACATTCCACGTTTGACTGACGAAGAGTTTGTGGAGAAGATGATAGAGCGACTTGATCAAGCGATTGGTTCAGATTTGTTGGAAATTAGACCCCAAGAATGGGGTAGAGTAAATAAAGGTTTGGCTTATATTTTAAAAGCGAAGTTTTTAATGATAAGCAATGATTTTGTTGAAGCTGAAAAGACTTTACGTGAACTATATTCTTTCCGCGGTAAGCCATATGAATTACAGTCAGAATATAATAGGGTTTTTAATAAAACTAATAATAAGAATAACGAGATTATTCATGCGATTCCTTGTGGTTTGGTAGATCAGTTTACGAATTACTCTAGAATTCAGTTTTTGCCATGGGGATGGGCAGGTGTTGATGGAACAAGCTCTAATACTGTAAATGGGTGGCAAACATTTTCTTTAACCTGGGATTTTTATGATAAGGTTGAAGATGGTGATAAGCGTAAAGAAACCATGATCGCTAAGTTTAAACTCGGTAACGTGGAACATGATAGAACAAGTGCTTTAATGAAAAACTCCGGGCCAATTCCATACAAAATTGGTGATGATCCAGATCAAACAGGTCCAAATGGTACAACGGATATCGTTGTGTTTAGGTTTGCTGATGTACTGTTATCTTTAGCAGAGTGTATTAACAGAAATGGAGGTAATATTCAGGAAGCAGTAGGCTATGTAAATGAAGTGCGCAACAGAGCCGGTTTAGAATCATTAAAACCTGAACAATATTCTTCGACAGAAATATTCAATGAAACAATCTTACATGAGAGATTAGTTGAATTCCATACGGAAGGATTAGCACGAACAGATAAAATCAGATTTGGGACTTTTGTTTCTGACTGTAAAGATCGTAATCCTGATGATTACCAGACTGCAGATTATAAAGTTCGTTTCCCAATACCGACGTATTATATCAATGAGTCAAAGGGTGTAGTGAAGCAAAATTCTGGATATAGTCAAAACTAAGAAGAAGGATGAGTAGAAACATATTTTGCTTAATAGCGATTGTCACCATACAGGTGGCAATCCAATCTTGCGAACCATTACCTCCAATAGATGATGGTAGTGATCCTATTGTGGTTGTTCCCGATCCTGATCCTGTGCCTGATCCCGATCCTGATCCAACGCCGGAGAAGCCTGAAAACCCATATCTGGCACCTGCATTAGCAAATGTTGATGAAAGTGGATATACAGTCTATTATATTGATGCGGAAAATGGAGATGATTACAACCATGGTCTTGACCCAGCTTTACCTTTTAAATCGCTGAAAAATATAAAGGAAAAAACCTTTGAAAATAAATCCAAGGTTTTATTGAAGCGAGGATGTGTTTGGACTAATGAAAACATTGAAATTTATAACGTAAACGGTACTGAAGATTTTCCATTTATTATAGATGCTTATGGTGAAGGTGATTTACCAATTATCGACGGTACTTGGAGTTGTGTGAAAATAGCCGATGATAATGTTAGAGTTAGAAACTTACACTTAACTTCGGTAGACAATTCTGTGCATATTGCAGTTGAAATTACTGATAACGGAAAAGACGGAGCAACAAAAAATATTGTTGTCGAAAAGTGTAAGATTGAGAAAATCAACTGGAACAGTGATGCTGAGGTTGTTGGTGTAGAGCCTAAAGATATGCCTGTAAGAGATATTGTTTCAGGAAGATATCATAAGCATTGGGGGGGAGTGATTGCGCGTGTTAGTGTCGAAAATGGGCCTCGTTGGTTTGAAAATATTTATGTTGTGGACAATGAATTTTCAAGAGTTTCGAGAACATCGGTTTTGATTGAAAATGCATGGGGTTTAAGAATTCCTGGATTAGCACCTAATGAATTCGTAGATGACAATAACAACAGATGGCCAGGAAAAAACATTGTAGTAAAAGATAACTCAATAGAATATTCTGGCGGTGACGGAACAATATTGTACGGTTGTGATAAGTCATATATAGAAGGAAATAAGTGTTTTTATGCCAATTACCTCGGGCATGATGGACATGCAAATGCTGGTTTATGGCCGTTCCAATCGTCAAATACTGTGATGCAATATAATGAAGTAGGTTACACATATTGGCAAAACGGGAGTGCTGATGGCGAAGGTTTCGATATTGATACCGGTTGCAAAAACACTCTGATACAGTTCAATTATGTGCATCATAATCAGGGAGGTGGTGTACTTATCTGTAATATCAAAGAATGTGAACATACGAATTCGATCGTGCGAAATAACATCTTTTACAAGAACGGAGCTGCAAAAGGAACATTTATAGTAGCGACAAGTAATGTTGACGATGTTCAAGGATATAATAATTTAGTGGTTTTTGAAAATTCTGGTAATAAGATTATTGGTTCAGATGACTGGTTTAAGGGTGGTAGAGGAACGAACTTCAACATTAGCAACAACATTTTCATGGCATCAAATCCGGGCACAACTGAGGCATTGTTCGGAGATGATAATATTGATAATTTCAATGTTGATTTCAATATTTACCACAACTTGGCCATTAATGCCTCACATGATAAAAATGGTGTTGCCATTGATCCGCAAATTACGATTCCTGGATATATGGAAGGATGGGATTATGTTGTAGAAAATTGTGTTCCTAAGAATGTAGCGGTCTTTAATGGCGCAAAAGAAATAGAAAATGAGGCAAAAATAGATATCAGAGGCTACGGCGTTGAAAATAGATATTATTTTGGTCCTTATGCCTATAAATAGTTTTATAAAAGCTAATAAGATAAGAAAATGAAAAACTTTATATTATTTGCATTATTTGCAATATTGGTATCCTGTCAAAAAGAAGACGATAAAGTTGTTTTTGACTTGATAGGTGAAAACTCTGTGAATATAGCAGAAGTAGCGTATTCAGCATATGTACCAATGAATACAACCCTAGCATACAAGGCTAAACCTAGTGAAGAGTGGGTTAAAATATTAGATAAAAAAACATTAGGTTTTGTTGTTGAAGCAGAAAGAAACTTTTCTTCGATAGAAAGAAAAGCGGAAGTTGAGCTTAGTGCTGAAGGTGCAGAACCAATTATCTACACGATCAATCAAAAAGGATCACCCGCATTCTTTGATATCAAGTATGATTTAACCGAAATGAAAGTTGGTGCTGAGGCTGGAACTGCAAAAATTCTAATCGAAACAAACGTAGCTGTGGTTGTGGAAAGCGATCAGGAGTGGTGTTTCGTTGGTGAAGTAGATTATGAAGCTATTAATCTACAACTTGAGGAAAACAAAGGTCTTCGAAGAATATCTAACTTGACCATTAAGCCGGAAGGATTCGAGGTGCAGGAATTTTCTGTTATTCAAGCTGGTGGCGCTCTGATTATTAAAAATGGTAATTTTGTGAACGATTTCGAGCACTGGACAAAATCAGGTGACGATTTGTTTACATTGAGTTCTTGGTTGCCAGAAGGATTCAGCGAAGGGCAGAATCTTACTAACCCAGGTGAATGGTGGGCATATCCAAATCCGTTAGAGGCTCGATTAAGTCAACAATTATCAGGCATGCCTGCTGGAGAATATGAATTTTCTGTTTACCGTGCCGGTGGTAGTGGTAAGCCTGGTGAACTATATTTCTTTGTGTTAGAAGAAGATGGTACAGAGAAGTTATATCGGATTGATGATTGGGATGATAAATATCACAAAATCACTCGTAAAGTTGAGATTACAGGGCCTAATGTAACGGTCGGATTGTTAGATAAGAGACCTGCAGGTGCTGAAGTTTGGTATGCACTTTACAATTTAAAACTAGAATAAACGATTAAAAAAACCTCCATTTTTTTGAGGCCACTGAAAAACTACCCGAATTTTAGGATAGTTTAAAAAATATAAGGATGTAATGTTGTGCTAAATGCTCAAATATTACATCCTTTGTTTTATTAGTTGATAATGGTTTGCGGTGTCAATATGGACGAAAAATGCCA
>JAOARW010000047.1 GCA_025210475.1 Carboxylicivirga sp.
AATGGTAAACTTATCATCCCAAACCTTTTGATGCTTTTCTAGATAAGGTAACAATTCATCGCGCCACATTTGATTTGGATGCACTTTAAGAAATGCTTCAGTTCCATTAATCATCCAACTAGAATAATGGTGACTCTCAGGTCGGCTTATATTGCTATGAAAAGCTCTATTCTCTCTTTGATTGTTTTTCGATGCATAGCCTTTCATGTAAAAATCAATAAACGACTGCAGATATTTAGGATTCCTTAACCAGCGCAAATCATAAAACTGATGCCCTGCAGGACATGGTATGGCTCCACTTATACTTGCATGTCCTGGCCAACCGTAAAACTCTGTAAATATCGAAACATCCTTACCAAGTTCCTTATCGTACCAATACCTAAGGTGTTTCGAATTCATCCACCAACGGTAATTATATACCTCAGTGAAATCTTCTTCGGAGCAAAGGAAATAAGGAATCTGATCGAACAAAAAGGCTTCCACATTTGTGGAGTTAATATGTCCATCGGTATTTGGCCGCCCTTTATAAATATTAAACCCATTAATGTTTTCTGACAAATTATCTTTAGCATGCTCCTTAATTCGTTTTAATTCATCGAAATAAAGTTTCTCAGTATTATCCTGAGCCTTACAGTTTATTGCTAAGATGAATAATGCAATCGATATGATTATATTTTTCATTGATCGTTTCTTTTTGATTTTAATATTTATGTAAGCATATTCTTATCATTACGAAAATAAAATCATCAACAAAAACAGACTGGAAGTATCGGCCATTAAAATGCAACCACTGTCCAAATATTATAAACATTATTCGCTAAAAAAATTACAATTCGATGTTTTAATCATGAGTACCATTTTATTGAACACTGAAAAAGACTTAAGCACTGATCATATTCTAATGCGCTTTACAAAGGTATCCATTGAGAAAATTTTATTTCCACAAGGCGACTTCAAGATACGTTGAAGCTAAGATCAACAATCTAATTATAATGATGATAGAAGCCTTTAAATAAATCACCATTAATGATTTAGCAGTGAACATTATACTCTTTGAAATTTACCTTAAGAACTATGAAGACTTTAATCGAAAGAAAAAACGTGATCCAACATTTAATTGTGAAGATAACTCTAATGTACCACCCATTAGTTTCACCAAGCTATTAGCTATAGGCAAGCCCAATCCAGTGCCGCCCTGTTGTGTATTGATGGCATGTTCAACCTGACCAAAATGATAAAAGATATAGTTGTGATTGGCAGAATCAATACCAATACCATCATCCTCTACAAAAAACTCTATTTCGCTATCATATTTTAAAATGCCAAATCGCACCCCTCCATTTAAAGTATACTTTAATGCATTGGTTAATAAAATACTAAATACTTGTTTTAGCATTTTATAATCTGTAGTAAATAATACCTCTTGACTTAAGATATCTCCTTTAATGCACAGCTCCAGTTTTTTAACATCAGCCAAAGGTTTATATTTGGCATGTAGATAATTAATCAGATCATTTAATGACACCTGCTCGTTAACAACTTGCAACTGATCTGTTTCCAATTTTGAAATCTCCAACACATCGTCGATAATGTCCAACAATTTCTGGCCGCTGGTTAATATGGTATTTAAATATACTTCTCTTTCTTCCGGTAACAGATCTTCTTTTAGCAACTCCGAAAAGCCAATAATTCCATTCATCGGCGTTCGAATTTCATGTGACATATTAGCCAGGAAAGCACTTTTTAAACGATTATTTTCTTCAGCCAGGCGCATTGCCTTATTTAGTTCATAAGTTCGTGCTGCCACTCTTCGTTTAAGCGAGTAAGACCAAATAACAACTAGCAAAATCACCCCAAGCAGAGGTAAGCCAATCCACATCAAATACCATATAAATTCACGCCACGAGAAAGGATCCCATTCATCATAAACCCCAAACCACTGATCGTATATTTTATCGTAAGTGCCATTGGCCTTTAAAACACTTAAGCCAACATTTATTTCTCCCAATAAAGCTTCATTACCTTTGGGCACGGCCATACAATATTTTCTTTGCCAGAACGGAGTACCAACCATCTTTATATTGGATAAATCATGGTCGATAATTTGTTTTACACCCTGAATACGTAATGCAATGATGCAATCAGCCTCGCCCGCAGACAAACGCTTAAAATTCTCACCGATATTTGTTGATAGGATTAACTTCTTTCCAATCTGATTATCCTTCACCAAATCGTACGTTACATCGTCTTTTAGAACCAATATTTCCTTATCATTCAGGTCCTCCAACGATGAAATATCCGATTCTTCCCTTACAAATATAGCATGAGAGCTTATATAATAAGGTGCAGTAAAATCCATAGATCGCTTTCGGTATTCGGTCTCAAAAATTCCACTCACCATGCCGATCTCTCCATTCTCAAGAGCATTTCTAACGGCCGGCCATTCATCCAGTTCTATTTCAAACTGAATACCCATAACCTCTTCCAATGCTTCCAGTAGGTCGATATTAAATCCTTCGACCTTTCCTTTCTTGTTTAAATATTCGAATGGAGGATAGCTATTACTGCCTTTTACCACAATGGTTGAATCTTCCCAGCTTACATGATTATTTTGAGTCTGATCAAGTGTTTCGGCCGCTGCTTTGCATTGAATAATTGCAATGATACAATACAATCCGATACATATTAAACGACGAATACAATCCATACTCAAACTACTTTTCACCTCTTAAAAATGGTACAATCACATGTAAATCAGCTTCTCACAAATCAGTATAAATAAAACAATTTACATCGATAGATCAAATCTAAATTATGTCATAATCTTCACTCCTTAACACAACAGATTTAAATAAGATACCTTAGTTTACAAATCACTCCTACATCCCTCTGTTTATTAAGATTTACGCCTAATGGCTCTCATTAATCAATTGCTTTTTAAGTTCATTTAAATACTGCTTTGGCGTAACCCCGGTTCCACGTTTAAAGACACTGTAAAAACTCGACATTGATCGAAAGCCAGATTGATTGGCAACATGTTCGATGGTATACTTCTGCATATCATCAGCATGAAACAATCGAAGTGCTTCTTTTAATCGATACTCATTAATCAGCTTATTAAAATTTTTTCCGTAATTATTGTTGATCAGCGCAGATAAATAACTTGTATTCGTATTTAATTCTTTGGCAACCTGACCAAGGGTGATTTGCAAATCAGTGTAGCGTTTTTGCTTCGTCATCAGTTGTTCCCAACCTTGTATTAAAGCTTTAGTATTAACAATTGAATCAACTCCTGCTTTTGGTGCTTTTGCATTTTCAACATTTTTTTGCTTTCGCTTGTAAATTTCACGATTACTTTCCACTAAATTTTTAATCTGAATTCTTAATCGCTCATTCCTCTTCCATATCAGGTAAACTACAATCATTGTTAAGAATAAAATAAGCACAACCAGCACAATCACAACAGTCTTGGCCTTATTAGCCTGAACCTGATAATCCAGTTCATCGGATATAGCCTGATATTCAGCATCGAGATCGTACAATGCCTGTTGATTTTCCATATCGAGCATTATACCACTATGAGAAAGGTGCCTTACGCTATCCTCATAAATCATATACATTTGATAATACTTCAGTACACTATCTTTATTAGTGGGATAAACATTTTGCATAATACGATAAAAATCTTTCATCAGATGAGGATTATCGTAGGATTGTAAAATGGTATAACACTCATTTACCTTACTCTGTATATCATTTGTCTTACCTTCATTGCTATCCATTGTCATTTCAAGCATTAGTGCTTTTACCCGATAATAAGCGTCCTTTGTTTCGATCGTATAGAACTTACGAAGCGCATTTCTAGCCTCGTCAAGCATGTTTAATTCGTAACAGTTTAATGCATATAAACACCAATACATCTCTTCAAGATCGATGTAAGTATTCTCCGGAGAATAGATTGAGTCTCTGAAATTGTTTAATTGATTTAAGGATAACTGATAATCATTGGACATATAAAGCACGGATGCTTCATTTAAACGGACTGTTAAATATGTTTCTAAAGGTGCTGATTCACGGACTATTTCTGAGGCCTTATTTAAATACTTTCTAAACAAAAAATCCTCTTTCAGTTCACTATATACACTTGCCAAATTATTGTATACCTCAACCAGCCACTCGGGTTTTATTTTTTTTAAGATCAATTCCAAGTCGTAAAGTAATCGCAGGCTTTCGATGTAATGGTATTCCAACATTTCCATGTTAGAATAATATAAATAAACACTAAAAAGGATGTTTAAAACATCTTCACTCTTTTCATAGTCCTGACCTATTGATTTAATGGCATGCTCGTATTGCAACCTAGCCTTTGGAATTTCTCCCTTAGCCTCCAGGATCAGCGCCTCATATAATTGTGAAATCGATAATGCATAGGTATAATTGTCATTCATCATCTCTGCCTCGAGTCTTTGCTTCATTCCTCGTGCGGCCAAAGTATCTGTGTAGGTATAATTTGCATAAATATAAACACTATCTAAATACACTTTAGATCCTTTATATTCATTAGCATGCATAATCAGAGTACTCACCAAAAGCAGCACACTTAGTTGGCTTATCTTAAAACACTTATTCTTTATCATTTAGTCGATAAATATGGGATGATTCATAATCATTATGGAAACCTTCTCAGTTTGCATAAAGGCGTGCAATATTAGCTAAAATTGAACAAACAAATCATAAAAAAACCTGCTACAATTTATGCAGCAGGTTCTTAAGATGTGAATTACATATAGTAACAAGATGCGATTACTATAGTTTCTTTATAAATTTTGATACAAATATTCCTTCTCTGGTAAATATCTTCAGTAAGTATGTACCTTGTTCCAGTTCACTTACAACAACCTGACTCTCTTCATTAAATTGTTTAATCAATCGTCCTGATAAGCTATATACCTGTCCGCTTATAGGTTCTGAAAAGTTTAACTTATCAACCGTGGGGTTTGGGTACACCTTAATATTTGACAGCTCGATGGATTTTAAGCCCGTTTCATTAGCCTCGCGGTTAAATCTAAATATTGAGCTTATGCTGTTTTCACCATCGTTACCTGTAATTTCAACTTCAAAATTATTATCCTCCGGTATCTTAATCAAACGAAGCTTTGTACCAATAACCTCTACGTATTTGTTATCACAAGTAAAAGTTCCTTCTTCTCCTTCCGGATCGCTCATATAGATAAATGCAATATCGTCCCCTTCTTCAAACTCATTCCACAACACAGTATTACTTAAACCAATACCACGTGGCATTTTATTCTCTGTTATCTCTCCCTGAACAGAAACCTTAATTACCTGTTCATAGGCTGCATTTTCATCATCTTTTACTTCAACACGAATCGACATTTGTCCCAAGTCAATTTCCGTATACTTTCTGGCTGATAAAAGCTTGTTACCTTGAATTACAAAGTCTTCATTATTAGTATCGCCATCTCCGTTAATTAGCTTATATGAAAACACAATATCATCCGGATCCTGATCGACAGCAACTAATTGCCCGATAAAAGCACCGGCACTTACATTAATCTTAGCCACATCGGTTGTTAAAACCACTTGATGAGGAGCATCATTAACATCATTAACAGAGATATTAAAATCCTTTTTCATCTGGGTTCCATCGTCAGCACTTGCTTTAACGCGAACCGAGTAGCCCTTCTTCGTTTCATAATCTAAGCCAACCTTTGTTTTCAATGACTGTCCCTCAATATAAAACCATTCTTTATCAGAGTCATTACTCAAAGAAAAACTATAACCGGTAACACCTACAGTCGCTAAATCACCAATAACTGCATCAGCCACATTTTCATCCACTTCGGTACCCGATAAGGTTATATCTTCAGGAAGTTTTGTTCCTCCTCCTTCTCCTTTCGAAATTGTAAACTCTTTTTGCTTTTTACCTCCATAAACATCATAGGCTTCCACTACAAGCTTATACTCTGACAGGTAGCTACGTTCAAATAGTTTTTCTGAACTCACCAACGTTTTTCCTTCTTTTATGCGGAAAGAAGAGTTATTGGCTTCTCCATCAATCAAACGATAAAAGACCTCATCTCCATCCGGATCTTGTCCCTGAAAATCGGCTACAATAGCTCCTTCCGGAAAATTCTCAGTGATCGCATCGTGAATTATCTGAAAATCATTTATCACCTTATTGTTGGCCTTATTCATAAATACAGGCATATCCTTTGAATACAGCGTTACTTCAGGCAGGTTCTTATTGGTAATTTTACATATATAAACACCTGCAGACTCAGCATTCAAACTGAAGTTATAACTTTTCCCTTCTGATAGAGGAACATCTTTACCATTAAGCATCCAGGAATATACATTGTCCTTGTGATTAAGGCTAAAATTTAATTCATGTGTACTCCCCTGATCAGCATTAACTTCGCTAACTGCATCACCCAAAGGTTTCTGAGGATAATAATCGAAGTAACAATTTTCCTCATTCCCTTTATATGCATAATTAATATAACGGTATTGGCTTTTTATAAAAGGAACAACTTCACATAGCGATTTAAAATCCAATCGATTATTGTCAATTCTTATTTCCTCGGCCTTATTATCAATCAGAGAAACACTGCCATAACTACTGGATCCCAAATTATCTTCTGTTAATGAAGTAATATCATTTTGATGTATTGTAAATACTCTACAACCTGTATAAAGGTTAGGTGCCATTCCCGTAATTGATTCACGATCATCTGTATGAAAAGAAGTCAGTTTGTTGTTATCAATCCTTACCGTATGCATGACACTAAAGTAACATGTTCCCATACCATTGGGTACAGAAGTTATTTCATTGTGTGAAAGAATTATCTTTACAGAACCGTAATAGGGCCAAACCACTGCTGGGGTAAAGTCATTATTTTTTATAAAGGTTGCAGGTACATCTCCCTTAAGGTTGTTGTTTGATAAGTCGAAAGTTTCAATAGAATAAGCTCCTTCAATTTTGGCGTGATAAAATTTAATAAAAGGACTCTCTGAGTTATTCTCAAGGTCACTTATGGTTTTTACGTGCCAATCTTCACCACCACAATCTTTGTATAAATCATCCCAGGCAGCCTGCAGAGGAGGTAATATTTTTACATCCTGAGAAAAAGCATTTGTACTAATAATAATGCAGAATAAAAATAGATAGATGTGTTTCATTTTTGAGTGTTTTGATCCTTGTTCTTGTTTTACTTAATGCAAAGAGCGCGAATATAGTCTTAGATTATAAATCGCGATAAAAGCATCTATTCTGATTTATAAATCCGAAGATAAAACCAGAACTTACAACAACTATCCACCTATCCAACTGCCACTTAACTCAAACAACATTCTATCAATATCGCTCTAATTAATGCTGAACTAATTCAATTTATTAAATAAACTCATCAATGAATTTAAGACGAGTTGGTGATTTTTTAATTTCATAAACCGATAAACACTTATCAAAATTGAAAAAAGTTCAATAAACAAAGTTGAAATTAATCTTCAACTAATGTTTATTGAACTTTTGAAATAATTTCTGCCCCGAAATTGATAGGCTAAATACTACTCTATTTTTTAGATATCCGTTCTTAAAGGAATGACCATATTCCAGGTTTTTTCAAACTGCCAGGCTTTTGGTCCGGTACCAGTTGCAGCAAATAAATGCGTTGGTTTACCATCCTCTACCAACACAAATGGTCGTTCAAAATGGTTATGTTCCGAATAAGTTCCATCTTCCCATAGCACTTTTCGACTGTAGGCCTGCACTTTGTCAAACAAGTTCCATTTTATGCCATCCTTTGACCATACATGAACACCGCCACCTTCTTCACCGCATATTTTACCGGAACGATCTTTTACAATGGCCTCATATTTATCCCCAGCCCACCAGATATACGGATCTTCCACATCGATGCGGTTATTATCTTTAGTTTCGAACCTGAAAATAGGATCTTCACTAAGTCTGTTGTAAGGACCTTCCGGTTGACTGGCTTGCGATACTCCAAGCAATAAAGGAGGTACCAATCCATCTGTGGATGATTTATACATTAGCAGTATTTCGCCGGTTTTATCATTAACAGCTGGTGCCGGATTGGATGTAATGGACGCATCCCAATGTCCTGCGCGAGGTTCAATTACGGGTTTATCTAATCTTTTCCAGGGTCCGTAAACACTATCACTAATAGCTACACCAATGCGTTTATTCATCCAGGCTGCCCGCCAGTTTTCGGGCGTTGGTTTTGGATTAGCAGGATCTGGAATTGGAAAATCATAGGTATTGCCGAAATAATACAAAAGGTATTGATTTTTATACTTCACAATGCGTGGATTATGTGTACATAAACCATCCCAGTATTGTCGTCCCCGTATTGGAAGTACAACTTCATAAAATTCATATGGACCAACTGGTGTATCCGATATGGCATGCGCAATTTCAGAATTAGTTACCCAGTTTCCAAAATCCACTTTTTTACTCCATCGACTGGCAAACATATGGTATTTACCATCTTCGCCTTTAATTACTGACGAACCCCATATCCAATAATTAGGATCTGAAAAACCACCATTTTTAGGAGCTGGCAATATCCGATCTATAAATGCTACATCGCCAGCATTTTGACCACATCCAATAAATGTAGGCGCCAATGCAAGTCCGGCTGTTCCAGCCATTGCTGTACCAATAAACTTCCTTCTGTCCATATTATTAACTTTTGTCATTTTGGCCAATCTATACTATACCTTTCTAGTATTGTGCACATTAATCCTGCTTCAAGATCGGCTTGGTTATCTATTAAACATTAATCATCTGATCAATTTAATTCTTCACAATCAAGCTATTCAATCACAATTTACCATTAATGAATCAACCACGCCTTTATAATAGAATATATTTTTACTCGTTAGAAGGTTAACTAAGCTAAAACGTTTTATCAACAAACTCTTAAAAAGTCTTTTCAATATTCATGAAAAATTAATTAGCGCGTTCCATTAAAAATAAATTGTATGATTGCATTCTCACTATAGGAGATCGTGAATTATTTGCAAGATATTGTAAAAATCGAAATTAAAAAGGCTAGCTAAATTCATTCCACAGCATTCAATTCTTTGCATTTGCATAAATTTTCATCCCCGAATAGCACGATTGACAGGATAATTCACTCATTTTCTGATCAAAAAAAATGAGTTTAAATTGACTGATTAATCAAATTCAAAGGTTTTAACAGACCACTAATTAGTTAATCCTTAACAACAATACAAGTCATTAATTATCAGCTGTTAATCTGAATAATTAATGGCTTTTTAACATTCTTAATTGCAAGGTTTTTAGTAACTTAGAGTAAAACCTTGCAGAAATAATGAAAGGAAAAC
>JAOARW010000048.1 GCA_025210475.1 Carboxylicivirga sp.
CTCTTGGTATGAGTGGCATCAACGATGATAGACTTGGACTTGATAATTCCTTTATCGATAGCAATGGCTACAGTCTTTCCTATTAACAAATTTAATAAGTCGGTATCTTTTAATCTTAACCGGCGAAATTTTGTCAAGGTACTTGGATTAATCACATCATCCTCTGGTGCCATACCTAAAAAATATTTGAAAGACATATCAACACGCGAACGTTCTACTACATCGACATCAGATACATTGTAGATCACTTTCAACAGAAGATACTTGAATAATCTTATGGGACTTTCGGCTGTCCGCCCATTGTCATGACAATATTTTGACGATAGCTCATCGTATATAAAACTAAAATCAATTAACTCATGAATACGACGAAGTATGTTGTCTTTGGGAATAATAAGCGCGTAGAGTTCCGAGTAGGAACTAAAAACAAGTTTTTGTTGCTGTTCTAACATTGAATGCTCTTAAGCACTAATACAAAGAAAGCAGTATAAAGAGAATTGAATCTTCCTTTTACTGCTTTTATTACTTAAGAGACTTTTTCAGTGGCCTCTCTTACGCCGACTTTTTTGTTTATAAATCAGTTTTAATTAATACTACTTGATAATTCTCTTGGATTTCAACAACAAATTTTGCTTAAATGAATTTAAAATCCAGTGTCTGGTATTTTCAAATTCAACTTTTCTAGCACCAAATCCTCTTTTAAACTGATAAACCCCTTCATTACCCATCACGCCCAAATCATAAAGTTCATAACGCCTTTCTATACTATATTTAAGCATTTCATTATGCAGAAAGTGGCCAACTTTTAAATCTTGCGAATTTCTTAAAACACCACCATATACGTAATTCAAACGCCTACCAATATCAAATTCTATTAGCGCTCCAATCATTACTCCTTCTGAATAGCAGCAAGGCACTATACAAAGGTTATCCTGAATCATATCCATCAGAAAAGACCTCATTTTTGACCATGGCCTAAGCCTATAGTTTTGATATTTGGCAACCAGCTTAATAATTTCATAAGCTTCATTTACCTCTTGTGTAGTTCTTGCATATTTTAACTCCAGTTTATTTGAATAGGCCTTCTTTATATTTCGTTTGGTATTTTTATTAAACCCATTCCAAATGTTTTTATATGGACTAATATCTTCACGATATTCAATCCGAATACATTTAAAACCTTTTGTTCCTCCAATAAAACTAAGCTTCCTACCTTTTTCACCAGAATAAAAAAGACTATCTTTCTTAAATCCCCAGAGGGCATATTGACTATAACTTCTATCTAATTTCTTCAATAAAGGTGCCTTTAACTGACAATAGAAAGCTTTATTCTTCTTGGCTTTTCCCAGGAATTGCTCTATAATATCATCAAATATAATTTCATGTCCCATTGAAATTATCGGACCATTTAAAGCCACTAAAACTTTAAAATATGGGATACCAAATATTAAAACCCCTATACCACCAATGATTTTGTCCTGGTTGGTTTTTACAATTAAAAAATCGTAATTAAAAAAAGGATATTTGGTAAAAGATCTAAGATAATGACTAACCTGCTGAGAATGGCCTCTTGGATCATTCTTTAAAAACTTATCCCATGCAGCTATATCATCCTCTTCTTTAGTCCAGGTAAAATTATATTGATTTTGCACTCAACCTTTTTCGATTATTTATACTTAAATAACAATAGCTTTTTCACTAGCTCTATAACGAGGAAAGAAATCAGAATGCTCGATTTGCCCAGTAAATGACTTTATATCCAATTCATGTTGTTTTACCAGTTGCTCGTAAATCTCCTTATTGTGGACATACTGTCCACAATAAAATGAATGCACTCCATTAGGAGAAAATCCCTTTTTAAATGTAAAAAGACTATCGTTATTGGAATAACCACCCCCCAAAACATATTCTGTTAAGCCATTTTCGATACCCCATTTCATTATCTCAAAATGTAAAAGCTCATTCGGACGTAAATCAAAATATTTACTATCAGCTCCTCCTAAAAAATAATACATCTTTTTTACTCCGTGTAAAACAAGAACTGAAGCTATTGGTTTATCATTATAGCTAATAAAAAAAAACACACAATGCCCGTTTAATTCTTTCTGTATATCTTTAAAATAAGAAACTGGAAAATAATATTTGGATTTTGCCTGTAAACGATCCATCGTCTGGTTATACAAATGAAAAAAATCATTTATCCGTTCTCCTTTGATATCAACCTCAAATTTTAAACTGGCTTTAATAGCTTTATTGACGTTTCGCCGAACTTTGGATTTAAACTGCCCCCAAAGGTGTTCAGTTCCAAAGGAAAGATCGCAAATAATATTTGAGGTCCCTTCAATCAAATCACCATAATACGATCTAATACTTTTACTTAATAAATCAAATCGAACAAATTCACTAACAATATTACTCTTAAATGCCCATTCGAGAAATTCCTCCTGAAACTTTTCTAATATGGATGCACCTCTTTTATTGCCAATAATGTAAATATCACCATACCCATATGGTGTAATAATATCAAAATAATTACCCTCTAAGAAATCCTGGTTGATATTTCGGATACAAAAGGGGTAAATAATTTGTACTCCATCCTTTTCGTACAATGCACACACGGCTTTCGCTGAGTGTTTATACAACTGCAAATAGTTTGGATGAGCAAACACTTCTCTCTCATGCCAATTATTCCAAACTTTTAACCAGTAATGATACTCGTTTGGCACTTCGGCTCTTAGAATTTTTAACATAAACTAAATAAACAAGTATTATACATCAATAATATATCCATTTATCAATAGAAGTGTGAATTCATATTAAAAATAAACTGACACCTATGAATATTCACTTTCCTTTAACCAGGAAATTAATCTTTGAATATAAAAGATTGATTCCCAGATCTCGTAATTGTTGCTTTAATTTAAAATAACTTGAAATAATTGCAGCTATGGCAGATGCAATTACAGAATTAGAATCGTATAACACATGATATTGAAAATCATATTCGTTACTTTTCCATTTCTTTTTGTAATCACATATGCCTTTTGAGAAATCATAAATTGGAACATTGTTTTCAAAACACCATTCTAATGCTTTTATAATGTTAATATGACCAATATTAAATGGTAAGTAATCTGTATCAAATGTTGTTATTGCATTTAAAAGTTTATCCTTATACAAAAAGTTAAATGTAGCACCTATTGGAATATTGTCTTTTTCAACCGTTAAAACAACAGCATTTTTTGATTTCACCATTGATATTATTAATTCATAATAATAATCCCATGAATCAATAATTGAATTTTGTCGCTTTAAAGAATTGAATCGTTTGGAAATCATTTTCCGTAAAAAATGAGCAATGGTTTGAAATTGATCATCTGATACTTCACCATATAAAACCGAATATGATATATTAAACTGATCTTCTAAAAGTTGTTTTTTTTTAATCTTTCTTTTTAAAAAATTTCTTCCTTTTGATTTAAACCCTTTACTTAAATATTCGTTCAAATCTTTGAATTCCGAAAGGTTCGCTAAAACACCTTTGTATTGATTTACCTTATTAATTTTAAGTCTGCTTCCGGATGCTGGTGTTTGCAGATCAAAATAAGTTGGGACATCATAAATAAGAAATACTTTATTAGCATAACTCTTTTCTCCATCTTCCTCAAACAATTTATAAGAAATTCCATTGGTAATGTTTTTACCCACATTTATATAAAGTGGTAAACATTTAGATTTAATAAATTTAACATGATTAATAAAATCAAAATCATACTGTGTTTTTTTTGAACTAAAGTGTTTTAGCCATATTGAGGTAAATGCACTTGAGTTAAAAGGGTAACTATTCATTATTGAGCGTTTAACAGAGATCTTAATTCAATTATTTGTATTCAACTTTAACTGATCTGAAACCTCTTTCATTGTCATACTCTTAAATGAATACTTATCATGAAGAATAGAGTAATGCTTCAAAACTTTTTGAAGGAAACTTAAATTTTCCTTTTGATTAACTCCAAAATTATGTGGATGCCACCATAAATGATAGACCTTCTTACTTTTTGCAGCATAGTTCATACTTTTCAATATTCGCTGCAAACGCAGGTTCTCAAGGGCTTTTAACTTTCTTGAATATGGTCTTAAAAAGCGGCTTGCATAAATATTATAAGGTTGTTTTTTTTCAATTTCATCAAGACCATAACATTTATGCCCATAAACATTCACATAAGAATCCAATAACCTAAGAAGTCTATGCCCATAGGTATCTTTTTCATCACCACTCACCATATTCATAAACCCTCTATACGAACTAATTCCATAGTCTTTAATAATTTCAAGATGATCTATGGCTAATTCATTTCTTGGAAAAACAATACTATCAATGTTCACCTGTTTTGCCTTAGCAATGTCAATTGCTGCTTTTATATCCTCTTTAAAACTTTCTAGCGTTTGGCCACCTTTATTACAATAATAGTGAGAAAATGTATGGGTCGCTATCTCATGCTGAGGATACTTTTTAATCATATTAATCAACTCTTCTGCAAAATGATATTTATCCCCCATTTCACTAGAATTAACAATAGTTGAGTATTCATTATATGGTGAATACTTAGCATCTTTATATTTTGGTTTGTTAACAGGAATAAACTTGTTTAATTCTGCTTTGTTTTTCGCAAACAAAAAACCAACAGTTGCAAAAGTTACTTTTACATTATGCTTGTCAAACATTTGAAGCATTTGAGGCAATACGTCCCAGACTCCTAAAATACTTGAACCGTAATTTTCAATTGTATTATTTTCTCGTACCCCCCACATTAATTCGAAATCAAGAGAAATAATTAATCCACCCTGTTCCATTCTGTAGTTATCCTGTTAGTTATTTAACATTTCACTTAAAACTCTTTCAATTCTATCACGTTCTGAACTCGTCATATTACTACCAGATGGTAAGCACAAGCCATTCTCAAATAGCTTTTCAGATACACCAGTAGAATAGAACGGAAAACCTTTAAATACTGGCTGCAGATGCATTGGTTTCCAGAGTGGGCGCGACTCAATATTTGCTGATTCAAATTTAAGTCGTAACTCTTCTCTGGTAAAACCACATTTTGTCGGATCAATATTTATACTACTCAACCAAAAATTAGAATAATAATCTTCGTTAGGCTCCTTTTGGAAATTTATACCTTCTGTATTTCCCAATATTTCTTGATACCATTTGTTGTTACTTCTTCTCTTTTCAATATGTGAACCAAGTACTTCCATTTGGCCACAACCAATCCCAGCCAGAATATTACTCATTCGATAATTGAATCCAATATGAGAATGTTCATAATGAGGTGCTTCATCTCTTGCTTGCGTTGCCAGGAATCTTGATTTATCTATTAGTTCCCTATCATCCGATAATAAGGCTCCGCCACCTGAAGTGGTAATTATTTTATTTCCATTAAAAGACAACACACCCAGATGTCCCCAAGTTCCCATCCTTTTGTTTTTATAAGATGATCCAAGGGCTTCAGCAGCGTCTTCTATTACGGGAATATTAAAATCGTTGGCAACACTTAAAATCTCATCCATTTTCGCCGGCATTCCATATAAATGGACAGGTATAATGGCTTTAGGAACTTTACCTTTAGCAATTCGGTCTTCGATTGCCTTCCTTAATGCAATTGGACACATATTCCAGGTATCTTCTTCTGAATCAACAAATACAGGCGTAGCCCCAACATAAGTTACCGGATTGGCACTTGCAGAAAACGTAAAACTTTGCACAATAACCTCATCTTCTTGTCCGATGCCTAACAAAACCAATGCCAGATGAATGGCTGAGGTTCCTGAACTTAAAGCAGACGCATAAGACGCTCCTGTATAATCAGCTAATTTAGCTTCGAACATATTCACATTTTTACCAAGGGGAGCCACCCAATTGGTATCATATGCCTCTTGCACATATTTCATTTCTCCACCTCCCATATGTGGAGAGGAGAGCCAGATTTTATCGTTCATATTTTACCTAATCTATTATTGATTGTTATTTCATAAGACACTCAACTAACGCCATGCCATAGTTATTAATATATTCTTATACTGTTGAATCCATTGTTCGATCGTAGTCACATTAAATAAATCAGATGCATACTCAAAATAGCCATGAATTTTGTTCTCCTTAAGCCAATATGTAAGAAAAATATCCAGTTGTGCTCCTTCTCGTTCAAAAGGGATTGACTCAATTATTAGGTCATTAAAACTCAACTCCATCTCATCCTCACGCGTAAAACCCACCTGAAAAACAGGAAAAGATGAAAAGCTTTTCTGATACTGAAGGTGATCCAATAAATAAAGAAATGGGAGTTCCTGATTCCGATGGGCCATTAACATTGTTTTTCGAACCTGCTGAATTAGGTTTCTCGCATTATCCTCAGTAAGGTCTATTTTTAATGGTAATATATTCAATACAGGTCCAAAAACCTGTTTATTAATTTCTTTTCTCCTGTTTGAAAAAGGAACTCCTATCGTAACATCATTTTGACCCGTGATATCGCGAAGCAAAGTACCATAAGCAGAAAGCAAAACTGTAAAAACATCCACCAAATTATCTTTTGCATATTTTAATACATAAGTTGAATCCTCATTTGAAAAACTAAAAAATATACGTTTACCTTGTTTACTTCTAATACCTGGCCGTTGATGATCAGTAGGTAATGGCAGCTGTTTTTCTGGAGTGCCAATATAGTTTTGCCAAAATCTAATCATTTTTCCTGCTTCAGCCGTATTTAGCCAGTCGTTCTCCGCTTTTGCATAATCACTATAAACGGTCTCAAAATCGACCTCCTCATTTTCATTATCAATCTGATTGTTATAATATCTTGACAAAAAACTTTGAAAAATATTTTTAGAATGCAGGTCAATTATCGCATGATGAAACACAATGGTCATAATGGAAATATTGTTAGCAAACTCCCATATTTTAACTCGAATCAACGGCCACTCTGAAACATTAAATGGTTTATGAATATCATTATAAATTTCATCGGGTAGTATTCCCAGAAATTCAATCTTTTTATCAATACGATTTACCTTAAAATCTACTTCTTCTGCATCAATAATACTTGAGTCAAACTCTTTACCTTTTCTATTGAATACAGTGTGCAATATTGCATGTTGCTTGATTAACTTATTTAACGCATTTTCAAGCCTGCAAATGTCAACATATCCATCTATTTTAAATATGGATACTATATGTTGTGAAGTATCTTTGGGATACAGAAGGCTATTAAATAAAAATTGCTTCTGTATTAGCGAAACTTTACTCATCAATCTATTTCCCCATTTTTAATACCAAGTTCTTCTTTAACTTCTTTAATGTACTTTAAAGGCTGATCATCTAATTTTTTTAAAGCTTCATCCCTCGAAAGGAGTCCATTCCTTATCAAATGGCTCAATTCCAGTTCGTATGGACTGTATCCAAATTTCTTAATATGGACGTAATTATTAAAGGTATTGATTTTACAATTGGTAGAACAACCGTCAACATCATTAGGTTGAATCCATCCAAGTGGTTTTATTTGATTAACGATTTCTGCTTCCGAGATATCTTCTAAACACAGCAAGTTGATGTTATGAGGATAACTGTTCCTGCTTTTTAATAATCCTTCACTAATTTCCATATACTTACTGACGTCGTCCCCCACGTGTTCTTTAAGTCGCTTCAGTACAGGTTCCCTACTCTCTTTAAAAAACTCATAATTGTTTTTGTAATAGATGGTGTTCGCAGGTATTTGTCCTAAAGTAAATCCGGCAAGAATAAATGGAATATCTTTTTCAAGAGCATACTTTAAGGCAGTCATATTAACAATAGAAATACAGGAATTACAATTTGCAGAAATCCGCATTAATGTTTTGTTATTATATATGGGTATTGTTGAACTAACTTTAAATAGTTTCTTCATAAAAGTATACGAAGGCCGATAGGTTATATGATCTACCCCTAACTTACTTACAACAGTTTCAATATTTTTAAATGCTGTTGATGAAATAAAACCATTATCCAATGTAAAAGATAAAACCTTAAGATTATACTTCTCAACAGCTAATTTAAGTGTGTAGGTACTATCTTTACCTCCACTATAACAAACAATAGCATCGTATTCACCTTTCCCTCTCTGTTCATTAAACATTCTTGAAACTTCAGCTGCATGTTCATCAATTACACTTGTATCGGTTGATACAAAAATGTCATTATTACAAAAAGAACATACCCCTTCTTCATCAAACTTTATGCGGGGAAAATTTTCAGACATTATACACTTTGAACACCTTTTCATACTTAACTACTTATATAATGAAACACTACTGACCTTTCAGCCATAAATCCACTCATACTGAACGCCACACTATTGAGAAAAAAAGAATCAATTAATATTTATTCTGATAAAATCGACAATCTTGTAGACCGATCCGAAATTAGACCGAATCATCATTTCTTCAGTTACCTTAAATGCATACTTCTTTTCGATATAAGAAGCTATTTCAATTAATCCCATCGAGTCTATTATTCCTGTATCAACCAATGATTCATCCAACTCGATATCTTCTTCCTCAACCATAAATTGCAAACACAGAAACTCTATTAATTGAGATTGAATGCTTTCTTTTGTTGTTTCCATTATATTAATGCTAGTTGTTAATACTCTTCAATTTTAACCTTAAGGTCTTTTTCTGATAAGCTGTACTTTCGCTTGTTACGCATCCAGTAATTAGCTATTTGCGTAGAGAGAATAAAAGTGATAATCATGTTATCGCGATAACCAATATTAGCCGGAACACCATCTTTAAACTTATCCAAAAACCTTTTCAGAAAACGATATTCAAATAATCCATAATCATTTATCATTTCTTTGCTAAGAAAGAATGCACTATTGTCTGTTAGCTTTCCATTGACAATAAACGATCTTAAATCCGGAGACATGTAAGGTCGTTTGGGACGGTTTAAAATAGAAGATGGAATATGGTTCTTAAACGATTTTGTTAATAAATACTTCTGAGAAAAACCATTCATCTTAAATTTCTCATTAATGCAAAACAAATGATCAACCAAACGATGGTCCAAAAATGGATATCGTCCTTCAACACCATGTGCCAATGACATTCGATCTCCTTGAGAAGACAATAAATATCCGGCTAAAAGTGTTTTGATCTCAAGAAATTGGTTTTGTTGCAATAACGACCATGATTCATAATTTGATGGTAGTATTGATGACATTCCATCAATCATACCTTCCTCATTATACTTCAGTTTATAATCCCGGTTAAAATAGTTCTTGATTATTTTATTGTTATTAATCCTAATATTTGTTGAGGCGAGCTTATTATTAACCTTCCCTAAGAATCCTTCATAAAACATCTTCATCATTCCATACTGCCTTTCATCGCTGAAGTGATTCAAATGCGGATAAAGTTTTTTGATTAACTGCGGTCGTAAATTTGATTCTGGATACCTTGACCAAAAATCCAACAGTTTTACTTCTTTGAATGAATCATATCCCCAAAGAACCTCATCGGCTCCTTCGCCGGTTAAAACGACCTTTATATCACTTTCTCGAACTTTCTCAGACAATAAATATAAAGGCACAGCTGCTGTTCTAAACACAGGGCGATCGGTATGGTAAATGGCCTCCGGAAAATGTTTATCTATATTTTTGTGATTAATTTTTAACGAATAATGATTGGAATTGATCTGTCTTACCATGTCATCCTGATAAGTTGACTCATCAAATTCCTTGTCATCGAAAGCGATTGAAAAAGTTTTAAACTGCTTTTGAGTGGTTTTATTCACCAAATGTGTAATAACAGAACTATCAATCCCTCCACTTAAATAAGCTCCAACAGGAACATCACTCCTTAAACGTAAACTAACAGAATTCTGCAATAAAAATTGAAACTCCTCTTCAATATCTTTGAATGATCGCTGATCATTAAAGTAGTTCTCCCCAAGCTCATAATACTTCTTTTCCGTTTGCTTAATGCCATTTTTGTATTTGGCATAGCTACCACTCGGCAGCGACTTCACTCCTCGGTATATTGTATGATCAGAATAGGTATTCCAAAGAAGACAATGTTCAAATAATCGTTCTACATCAAATTCTCGTGAATAGTCTTTCAAATAGTCAAATGCTTTTAGTTCCGAAGAGAAATATATTTTTTGCTTATGCTCAAGAATGTATAATGGACGTATGCCAAAACGATCCCTGGCCACTATTAGTTCCTGTTTTTGTTTATCCCAAATTAGTATGGCAAATTGACCGTTAAAAAGCTTAAAACACTTCTCGCCATAATAAGCAAAAGCTTTAAGAATCACTTCTGTATCGCTGTTTGTTACAAACTGAATACCTTTCTTTTCTAAATCCTTCCGAATTTCAATGTAGTTATATACTTCTCCATTAAAGGATATAACAAGATTTCCTGAAGTTAAAGGCTGATCGCCCGTTGCTAAATCTACAATTGACAAACGGGCATGTCCCAATGCTATTTCCGAAGAAGCATAATATCCCCACCCATCAGGTCCACGGTGTCTAATTGGTGCAATCATATTTTGAATCTCGACACGACGTGACTCTTTGCAAGAATCAACTCCATATACACCGGCAATTCCACACATACAATTTACTTATCTGAAATGTTTTAAATAATTTGAGGCGATGAGCACTCAATAAACTATATACGAAATATGAATCCTACTTACGAAACTTTAGTTTAAGAGTTAAGAAATATGATTCGAAATATTTGAATGATAAATGAGAAACCAAGATCGTACCTAATATGCAAAAAAGGTTAACTAACAGTATCATCAAAAGCGATGACAAATTAAATATCCCCTGCAGCTTTAAGGCGATAAATAAAACCAGATTCAGCACAATCATATGGTACATGTAAATTCCATAAGAAACTTTTCCTAAGAAACGTATAATTGAGTACTTACCTCCCCGAATGTCGTCAATGACAAGATTAACAATCACGAGACTAAAAAGTACCAACTCAAATACCTCAACAACTAATTCGTTGTTAAACCTAAACCAGTTACTTGTGAAATATAACACAAATACCAAATATATAATAAGACGTGCCCATAAGAATCTGAAAGACAATCGATATCCCATTATTGTTATGATTGCCATAAATCCACCTGCGGACATATAAAAATAATAAAGCCAGTATTGCTTGAGAAAAGGAACGCTTGGAGAATGAAAAAGCAATAAATAGGCAACAGTAAATAATAGCAACACTTTAGCATATCTCCGAATAGCCAATATCGCTAAAAGAGGAGCTATCAATAAATAAAACTGTTCTTCAATGCCTATCGACCATAAAATCAGCAAAATCGAGCCTGGCTCACATTGGGCAACAAAAACATTTGGTAAAAATACTACATTTAAAACAATTGCATCCAGTAAGTTATAATCCACCTCATAACTAATCCCCAATTTTGGTAAAAGAAAATGATAATAAACAAAACCAAATGTTAATACGGCATAATAAACCGGATACAAACGTAAAATTCGTCGGATATAAAAATTACGGATGTTGATGGATCCAAAATTCCTCTTTTCTTCATACAGCAAGCCGATTATCAAATATCCACTTAAAGTAAAAAACACTTTTACAGCTTCTGTTCCCCGATTTAAAAGTGGCCATTCATCAAAGTGTGGTAAGCCAACTGCTGTTGACAATTGAGGAATGTGGCAGAGAACAACGAGCATTGCCATCAATCCCCTGAGCATATCCAAACTTTGAACTCTATGCCCTTTTGATAGCACGACTAAAGCCTTTGTATGTGAAGAACTCAAGAGTTAAATCTTTTTGGCTGGGTTTCCAAAAACAGTACAACTACTTTTAATATTACGAACAACCACGCTTCCGGAACCAATTGTCACTTTTTCTGTAATAGTGCGCCTGGGAATAATCGTTGCATTCGTTCCAATAAAAGTATCTTCTCCTATTTCGCATCCCCCTCCAATATTAACATTTGCCATCAACGAACAAAAATCTCCGAGATGTGCATCATGCCCAATGGTTGAGTTTTCCAATATTGTTGAGAATTTTCCTACTATTGCATTATTATTAACGAATGATCCTGCCAATATAATACATCCTTCTCCTATTTCGGTAAATTTACTTACTACGACACCAGGATCTATATAAGTGAAAAAATTAACCCTTCCTTTCAATCGCTGATAAATATTTTTTCGCGTATCTGAATGTCCAATGGCAATTATGGCCCAATCATTTTCGGTAAAATCATAGGAATCAATATCACCAAGAATCTTATAATCTGACTTATAACCATTTAAAGTTGTCGGAGAATCATCAATAAAGCCAATTAAATCCCATTCGCGGTGTTGTTCAGGCACCCTGTCCAAACAAGATTCCAATCCTCTACCCAAGCCTCCGGCACCAACAATAAATAACCTTTTTTTCATCTGTTTAAATTTGTTTTCATTTGTCAGATGGAACTCCCTAATAAATTTATTCATCCACTTGCAAGTCAATATGGATAATCAAATTTACATGGTCGTTTCATGTGTTTATGTTTTCTTACAATCCCATTAATGTCATCCTTGAGTGTTAAGACTTTCAGATTGTGCCTTGTATCGTTTGTTTAATATCTTGATTAATAGTTAGTACTTCTTTCGTCAAAATAAAAATAAAGTTCACAAATAAATTTAACAATCCAATTATATATAATTATGGATAGACAATAAATTTACAAATCGCATTCCGCAATTCTATATTTAACTAAATCCAAAATATTAATCCCGAACTATTAATTTTCGAAATGACTGCTCCCTACTTTATTAATCAAATCAGCTGGTGTTGACAATAATTTTAATTCATCGGCACTAATTTGCATTTGAAATTTCTCGTCTATTAATGAAATCAGCACCAATCTTGCAACAGAATCCCACATTTCTAAACTATCAAATCTGGTATCCAAATTAAAATTTTGTTCTTCTATTTCCAATTCCTCCTTAATAATTTCTATAAACTCTTCCTTTTTCATAACAAAACTCTTTTCAAAATAAAATCCCCATTTTTACCCCAATTGACTTGCTTTCTATTAGCTTAAACCCGTCATTTTCATTAGTACTCTATCATCCTGCAAAAATCCAACTTACCAAATTTTAACAACATTGAACACCATGTCAGCCCAACACCAAATCCGGCCAAACATATCAGGTATTCTTCTTTTTCAGCTTCTTCACCTAAATTATACGTTATAACAGTTGGTACTGTAATGCCATTTGCATTCCCAAACCGTTCAACAATATTATGTGGCATACGATCATATGAAACATCCATTCGATCGGCCAATTTTTTAAGCATAAATTTATTGGGTTGATGAAACATAAAGTAATCCACATCACCTTTATCTACATTAGCATATTGTAGCAGGCTTTCAACCATATCAGGAACCTCTTTCTGCACAAAATTAAATACCGCATCCCCTTTCATACACAAGTGATCTAAAGCCCTTAGGTTTCCATTCTCGTCTTCTTCTAACACAGCCGTATCAGGTGATGATGGTATTTTAAATCCTCCTGCCGGAATTATCAAAGCATCATAACGTGTACCATCCATCTTACTATTCGCGAAGATTTCATTTGGTTCCGCACTCTTTTCTACGATGGTAATGGATGCGCCATCTCCAACCAAAGGCCTGCTATTACGGTCTTTAATTGAAGTTTTGCTACTTAAAACGTCAGCATTCAACAAAATGACTTTGTTTATTGATTCCTGATCTAATAAAGCTAAGGCCTGCATCATACCAACTACATGGCCTGCACAGCCCTGGTTTATATCCAAACAAAATACATCGTGCTTCAGATTCAATTTTCCTTGTATAACATTACTCGTTGGAGGTAATATATAGTCAGGTGATTCTGTTACCAATATTAATGCATCAATGTCACTTTTCTCTAAAAAGCCCTTTTCGAACAAGTAGTTTAAACCAAAAATACATAAATCAGATACGGTCACGCCAGGCTCTACTATTCTTTGCCTGTCATAGCCCATGATCTTACCAAGTTGCATGCTTTGTCGTTTCGAAAAATTATAATTATCAATCGTATCAACAAACTGAACTTCGTTTTTGGGAATAACCGTCAGCATTCCCGTTATCTTCTTATTTGTGTATTTTAAGTTCATAGCTAAATCATTCAGTATATTTTTTTACTAGCATACTTATTGAATCAATATTTTCAAAATTCTCGGGTAAAATATCGGTACCTTCAATTGAAATAGAGAAGTAACTATCTAATTCCGAAACCAATACAACCAAATCAAAAGAATCCAACAATCCATCTACAATAAAGTTATCGGATGCTTCGTAGTTTTCATCAGGTCTTATTTCGCTAAGTATCTTTATTATTTCCTTCATTATTAATTGAATATTTTCAGGCATTATACCAACACTTCGAATTGGGTAGTATATTTCATTTTTAATTTTCCAATTGTACTTTTAAAGTATTCCGGTCAATTTTCCCATTCGCATTTAATGGCATTTTATTTAACTGAATAAATGAAGTTGGGATCATGTATTTTGGTAATTTATTCATCAGGTACTTTCTGATCATACCTGATTCAATCTTTTCATCACAAGAGAAGAATAATACGATTTCCTTCTTATCGTTATTGTAAAGGACACATGCATTATCTAACATATCCATACCTAAAACTGCAACTTCAATCTCTCCTAGCTCAATTCTGTAACCCAAGTGCTGAATCTGATTATCTTTTCTGCACAGATAAATAATCTCACCTAATTCATTTAAATAGACAACATCTCCGGTTCGGTAAATCAATTCCGGGTAATGCTTATTCAAAGGGTTTTGAACAAAAGCCTGTGCTGTCTTTTCGGGATTATTGTAATAACCCAATGCCAAAGAACTACCCCTCACACATAACTCGCCCATTTCATTTACATTCGCCAATTCATTTCTTTCATTTAAAATTAAAACATCAGAATTGCGACACGGAAAACCAATGGGAACTGATTCTTCATCCGGAATTTCCCTTTCTACCACATAATAAGTACTATCAACAGTTGTTTCTGTGGGGCCATACATATTGATATACATTGGTTCTGGCAAATGCTTTCGCCAATAATTTAAATGCCGGGTAGACATCACTTCACCTCCAAAGAATACTTTTTCTAAATGAGGTAAATTAATTGTTTCCAAAAGCTTGAAGTTTGCAACATTGACCAAAACCGATGGAACCCAAAAGAACATATTTACTTTAACTTTATTAATATACTCCAGAAGTTTAGCTGGAAAGATAAATAGCTCTTCGGGTATAATAACCATAGTAGAACCCGTCGCCATCATCAAATAAATATCAAATACAGATTGATCAAAGAATAATGGAGACTGATTGCCGATTACATTGCGATCATTAATCTCAAACCTTTCTATGGCCCAGTCAATATAATCGATCACGGCTCTATGAGGTATAACAACTCCTTTGGGAATACCGGTGGATCCGGATGTAAACTTGCAATAGGCAGGATTGGTATCAATATGATTAAGGGGCAATTGATAACTCACATCCTCAGGTTGTATTGTTTGTATTAAGGGTTCAATTTCAATAATTTTATCTGCCGGATAATTGATCTTTAAAAGTTTTTCTTTTAAGGATTGATTTGTTATAATAACTTGTGGTGACAGCGTTTTAATTATTGATTCAACTCTTTCGATTGGCGATTTAGAATCCAAAGGCACATAAAAACCACCCGAATATAGGATGGCAGTATAGCTAACAATGCTCTCAAGTGATTTAGGCAGGAATACGGCGATCGGTTGGTTATATATATCATTATTCTGCTTTTTAAGTTTGATTGATATACCTAAAGACTGATTGCGCAGTTCTGAAAAGGTCAATTGCCTGTTTTTGTCAATTATAGCAACCTTATCTTTATACTTAGCGTATGTTTTCTCTAAATATTGCAAGAGGTGTATCTTCATTGTTATAATTCTTGCGACTCTTTAAATTGTAGAGTCAATTTTCTGAATGAACTTTTATTTAGTATACTTAATGATACGACCGGGATTACCAACAACAACCGCATAATCTGGCACATCACGTATTATAACAGATCCAGCTCCGATAATTGCCCATTTACCAATTTTAATTCCAGGAATTACAACTGATCCGGCCCCAACCATTGTTCCTCTGCCTACAGAAACATTACCACACAAAGTTGTTTGCGGGCAAATATGAGCGTAATCTTCAATTAAACATTCATGATCAATAGAAGCCCCGGTGTTAACAATCACATGTTTACCTAATTGACTATCAACTTGAATAATGGAACTGCACATGATAACAGATCCTTCTCCTATTTTGGCAGAAGGAGAAATAAGGGCTGAGGGGTGTATAACTGTTCCAAAATTATCTTCAACTTTTAGCGAGACCACCTCTCTGGTATGATTATCACCGATTGATACAATAACAGGATATTTATGCAATGCCTTCTGATAAGGTCCAATAACAGGCATCTCCTTAAAAGAATGCATTTCTTTGTTATCATCAAATATTCCAATTACATCTCCTCCAATTGCTTTAATGCAATCAAAAATAACTTTTGCATGTCCACTGCCCCCATAAAGTAAGAATTGTTTATTTACCATTTCCTTGCCATGCTTGGTTTGTTACTGCAGCTTCCGGACTTTCATCCTTAGCTATCAGCACATTAATAATTGATCTGTAAAAAATATTGCAATCTAATTTAAAACTTTGATTGTCTACATAATAAACATCCATCTCAAATTTTGATTCGTAGCTAATCGCATCTCTACCATTTACCTGAGCCCACCCCGTAATACCGGGCTTAACATCGTGCCTTCTGGCCTGCTCTTCATTATAAAGAGGTAAATAGCTCACTAACAATGGCCTTGGCCCAATTAGACTCATATCACCTTTTAATATATTTAATAACTGAGGTATCTCATCCAATGATGTTTTACGAACAATCTTACCAATAGTTGTAATGCGCTGATCATCGGGTAGTAATTTACCATCAGTATCCCTTTCATCGGTCATTGTTTTTAGTTTGATAATTGTAAATACTTTGCCCTTATAACCCGGTCGTTTTTGATAGAAAAATGGATTGCCTTTAATACTTATGAAAATAATAAGGCAAACGACAATCATCACTGGCATTGATATAAGCAAAATTAGAGAAGCAGAAACTATATCTATTACTGGTTTAAAGAAATATCTGTACATGATAAGATGAATTAGTCTTTAATTAGTTTTTCAGTAGCTCTGAATATTCTTTATGTAATTCATTCCAAATGTATTGACGTTCATAGTTCTCAACAATTTTTGTTCTTGAATTGCTGATCAAAATCTTTCTTTTTATCTCATCAACCATTAGGTCATACATTGCATTGTAAAGTGCCGGAACATCTTTTACAGGTATAATTAGCCCATTCACATTATCCTCAATAATTTCATTACAACCATTGATATTCGTAACAATACTGGGTAACTCCATAGCGCCGGCTTGCATAACAACATTAGGAAATCCTTCGCGATAAGATGGAAATGTAAAGATATCTGACATTGCTAAAAATGGCCTAACATCCTCTTGAAAACCTACCCAAATTATTGCTTCGTGCTCATCAATCATCTTTTCAGTTTCCGGATCTAAACGATCCAATTCTTTTTCAAACGTACCAACCAATAATAAACGACAAGAATTATTGTTATTATACACCTTCAGAAAAGCAGAAATTAATTCATTAATCCCTTTATCACCAACCAATCTTCCTACAAAGCAAAAAACAATATGGTGACCATTAAACGAATACTTATCCTTCAGACTTTTTATTGTGGATGAATTAATTTGCGATAAAGAAAAATGACTCGTATCGATACCATTTGAACTGCCTTTTCCTATAATTTTTAATTTGTCTTTATCGCAAAACTTCTCATCTACAATAAATTTACTTAATCCTGATGAATTCGGATAAACTTTTGAGGCACATGCATAAGTTAATTTCTCAACAACATTGAGTATAAGACGCTTAAAGCCTCTAGACTCCATCAATGGTAAACCCGCAACTGTATGTATACGGATTGGCACCTGGGCCAAATAAGAAGCTATCATACCAAGTGTACCTGCTTTTGGAGTATGACTGTGAACGATATCTGGTTTTTCGTGCCTAAATAGCTTAAAAAGCTTCCACAAAGCAAATAAATCCCGAATTGGACTTATTTGCCGTGTCATTTTCACTTCATAAGTTTTAACCCCTTCCCGATCACTCACATATTGAAGATCTTTTCCTGGTGAAGAAACGCCAATTACATCATAAAACTGATTCATGTACTTCAATTGCCCTTTAAGTAGGCCTTCCAAAGACAATGGCACGGTTGTAATTCTTATGATTTTAGTTTTTTTCATGACTTAGAATTATAATAGGTTACAACACACCTCCAATTCATCCCCGTATCTTTTAATTGGCTTCGGGGTTACAATTGATATAGAAATTCGTTAACCATATACTTGTATCAACAATATCAAATCCCGCTTTCTTAATAAACGGATGACTGTCCACTTCTTTTTTATCCTCGACGATATGAACAATCTTCCTGGCCCATTCAATAGCTTTATCATTTAAGCTCATTCGGTGGATCATGCCACATCCCATATCTACTTCTTCAGTAATAGTATCCGTTATCAAACAGTCTAAACCTGCAGCCTGCGCTTCTATTAATGTTAGAGGTAATCCCTCGTATAGAGAAGGCATTAAGAACACGTCCATTTGCGATAATATCTCAGGGATATCAGATTGAGAGCCCATAAACTTTACTTTTGAGTAAATTCCAATCTTTTGGGCTTCGATTTCAATCTCGTCCATAAGCTTTCCGTCTCCAACTAGTCTTAATTCTACATTCTTATTTAGTTTATATAGCTCATTAAACACTTTTAGGATAAACCTATGGTTCTTTACTTTTCTAAAACTCCCAACATGTCCGATTACGATTTTACCACCACTTTCCTTAGCATAGTTTAATCTATACTTATTCAACATAACACCATTGGGTATCACTTTATAGTTTTTAAAATTTTCCCCATAAAGCCACTTAGCGGCTTCTTCTGAACAGGCAAGTTGATGTGTAGTTGACTTTAATATTGACGATTTTAAATAGTTTCTAACTATTTTTTCAAAGAATCCATACTTCACATTACTGGTATGACTGTGTGCTATTCTTACTGGAATTTTGGCCTCTTTAGCCACTTTTAATATTAAACTGCTAACGTCATTTAAATGAGAGTGAACAATTGAATAGCTGTTAGTCAAGAAAAATTGTTTTAGTCTTTTTTGATACGATATCGGACCAACATCAGTTATATAAGGAATTCTATGAACTTTCCCGCCTAACGCAACTATTTCAGTCTCGTAATCACCTTTTGTTTCATGCTGAACAAGAAAATCAAATTGAATCTTCGATCTGTCAATATTACGGTAAATATTCATTACTAATGTTTCCGCTCCTCCTCTGCTTAAAACTCTGAAAACCTGTAACACTCTTATCATACTTCCTTGTTTTATATGCTTAGTCTTACCCCCTTCTAATTTTAAAACGTATATATAAATTTAAAAGGATTCCGAGAGGTATTGCTCCAACAGTTAAACCTTTCTTATTACTTTTTCTTAAAAAGCTACTATCGCCAGAAAAAATAGCTGATGAAACATAGTGTATAGCAGCTCTAAAACGATCGATAAACCGAACTCCATATTTCATATTGACTAAACGTGCCTCTGCAAACCCCCGAGGACTTTGTTTATATTGTCTTAAAATTGTACCACTAGATCCATCTTCCTGATAGTCTACAATGCACAAAACTTCATTTAAAACAAGCAGTTCATAATCTTGATCAATTAAGGTGTATTTACTACCCAAAGGAACCAAACGTTCACCAGGATAAATCCCGTAATCTGGGTATTTCTTCACAACCTCTGTCCGATACACAACTTTTTTATCTCCCTGACCGCCTGATGCATAATAATAACTCAACTTTGTACTTTTTTTATCGGGCAATTTATTACCTAAAATGGTACCATCCTCTAACGCATCTAATCCAACAATTCCAGCGAAATTATCATTACCGTACTTATTCCAAAACGACAATATCTTTTCAATGGCAGTTTCCGGCATGTAATCATCTGAATCAACACAAACATTTAAATCTGTTTTAATCAGATGGTAAGCTGTATTATGAGCCCCATGCATCCCTTGATTGTCTTGATAATGGTATTTTATTGATATTTTTCCATCTGTAATCCATTCTTTTACAACATCAGCAGTGTTATCAACAGAGCCATCATCAATAATTAACCACTCAAAATCATTGTTTGATTGCTTTAACAGGCTCATATATAATCGGGGAAGTAAATGAGCTCTATTAAAACTAGGGGTAAAAACAGTTATTTTTTTCATAACATTGTTTTGTAAAAGATATTACCTCAATCTGATATAATTAAGTCAGTTACGTTAATATATGATACATAACGTAGCTAAACGAAAAGTAAACAAAAAGTACATAACCAATCTTTGAATATTGATTATGGAACATTCGATGTTTAAGCAATGGATAAACAATAACTAAGGCCATTAAAAACCAGGATAAATAAGCAAAACGATTTGAAAAAGCAGCCCTTATTACCAATATCCAAAATGCATTACAAATCACATAAGTACCATAAAGCTGAAAATAAAACTTATCCTTAAAATTATATTTTACTATATATAGGTAACCTACTATGACAGCAACTGAACTATACAATAGAAAATCCCATCGGAACCCTGTACTAGAAAACTGATGTGCAAATTCATTACTTGTCATATAGGCAGTCATACGTTCGTCACCAAAGCCTAAGCTTGCAAATAAGTTTTCCCAAAATCCCCCCATAAGTAATGATAAACCAATTGCCGCAAACCAAGCTATTAAATAGGATTTAGGTTTATTATGTATAAATGTTAATACAAATGCTACAAATGGTAACATCATTGACTTATGAAATGAAACTGAGATCAATAAAAGTGGAATCATAACCGGTAAAACCTTCCGATATGATATTGCACAAATAAAAAAGGAAGATGCCAATCCAGCACGAATACCATTGGTTCCATAGCTCCAAAACGAGAAACTACCAATACATGCTATTAAAGCCAGAAAAGCATAATCATTATGCCAACGTTTAACAGCTATATATATCGGAATAATGTATAATGCTGAACACAATAAAAAAAACCATTCCACACTCATTAAGTGGGTGCATGTCTTTATAAAAATATTAAATCCATAGTCCCTACCAGTTAACTCTCCTCCGCTTAATAAGTATTCATACTTTCTGGCGTATGTGGCCATATCGCCAAAGTAATAACCGCTAATTGGTCTTAAGCCCATATAAAATATAACGAAGACTAACAACAACATCACGGCACTCCTATTCAGTAGTCTTACTTTAAATTCAAATCCTGTATTAGTACTTGTATGATAAACCACATACAAAAAAGTTAATAGCAGAATGTTAATATAAATTTCAGTATAATATGGTAATGGTATAAAAGTCATTCAAAGAAGTATTTAATAAAAAAACAAATGCCAGATAGTTTTAATCTGCAATAAACGTCATCTTATTAACCTTATGATTTAGTTGTTAGTACTTTCTCATTCCACAATTTCATTATTCTGTCTAGTCCATAATTTTCAGAATTCTTCTTTGCAGCTTCGGATAATGTTCGCTGATGATCTTCACTTTCAGCAAAAGCTTTTAATTTATTTACAAATTCTTTTTTATTATTATTTGGAATTAGCACTCCATCTATATTATTTGTAATAATATTTCGAGGCCCCGTTGGACAATCAAAAGAATAAACCGGAACACCAACAGAAAATGCTTCGAGAATAAGCATCGGGAAACACTCCTGCTCCGAAGTCATTAAAACTACTTTTGAATCTGAAATTGATGATAAAACATGGTTTGTATTTCCTTTAAGAATAATCGATGATTCCAGTTTTCTTGATTTTATCGTTTGTTCAATTTTTTTTCCATACTCACTATCTATTGAACCAAAAATATGAAGAATCCAGTCGGAATGTGTTTTAATAAACTCTTCCCAAATATCAATCATTATCTCAATACGCTTAACAGGTGCAACTCGAACAACAGTTACTGCAGTTTTTGCCTTTTTATTAATAGGCCTGTAATAATTATTTGAGAGGGTAATTATTGGATTATTAATCACTGTGATATTCTTGGAATAGTAAAATGAACGCTCCTCATTACTTAAAACAACCAATTGATCATAACGAGACTCAATCCATCTAAATACATTTTCCTTGAATGATTTTAAATTCTGTTTATAAAATCTTGTTGCATGAAACTCTTTTACAATTTTTGATTTGCCTCTATACACAAATGGCAATACATATGTAATTGGGATATGAGATGCGACAAGAACAATATCTGGTTTATTTCTGAAAATATAGTATTGAAATTGTATTAAATTCTTAATGAATAATAAAATATTCCGAAGTGAAAAGTAACTTCGCTCACGATTATATTGAACATTTAGATCTTTGAATTTCACTCGTTTATCGAGCTCATATATATATGATTTATTACCATTCTCTGTGCTCATAATGGTAACATCATAATTAAAAACAGAAGACCAATAGTTTGCCTTTAAGGCAACTAAACGCTCAATTCCCCCATGCTTATAAAACTGATCAACTAGTATCGTAACTTTCTTCATTAGTTTTTAATTAATGCTTTAAACAGATCATCCCATTCTTGCACTATAACATCAGGTAAATATCGATTAACATTATTACGTGCATGCGCACCTAGCTCTTTACGTTTATGATTATCTTTAATTAAGAGTAATAATTTATCTGCCAATTCTGAGACATTAAGTGGAGATACCAAATAACCATCCACTCCATCACTTATAATATCTTTTGGTCCTAATGGACAATCAAATGACACACAAGGCAATCCACAAGCCATAGCTTCTATCAGAACCATGCCAAAACCTTCAAATCGTGATGATAGTGCATATATGGAGGCATCCATATATTTATCCTCTATATTTGCCACTGGCTCGTTTAGTGATACATTATCACTAATCCCTAATTCATCAGCCAGAATCAATAATTCTTGCTTTAAAATGGTTTTTCCATAAATATCCAATTTCCAATCCGGGAATCTTTCAACCACTAGTTTCCATGCTCTAAGTAATAAATCAAACCCTTTCACATGGCTCATCGAGCCCACACTAATCACTCGCTTTTTATCTAACGCTGCCGGAGTTTCAGGATAAAAGGATATTGGATTTGGTATTATCTGCGCATTAACTTTATTCCACTCCTTTGTATTTTCTTTTGTCAATACAATAAATTTATCAAAAAGTTGACTGCCGAGATCAGCTGCATATCCTTGCATCCTAAATTTTAATTTACTTAATAAGCTTTTGGGATTAGTCTTTTGATATACTTGTTTAACGGTGTGTCGTTCATATACTATTGGTATTCTTTTTTTGAAATACAATGGAACAAATAATCCTTTTAATCCATCATCACAAACACTAATCACATCAGGTTCAATGCCATTAACTACTTTTGTAATTCCTTTAACGTAATCATAAACTTTAAGGAAACTCCCTCGAGTTTTGATATTATGAAAAACTATATTTTCACTAAAATCATAAAACAAAGAATTATTTTTTTGATTTAATGTGAGAATATGAATTTCATACGCCTTCTTATCTGCAAGTAAACTTGCTTTTATTGACAAAACACGCTCTAATCCACCCGATCCACAAACACCATTTGTTATATAGAGAATTTTCATCTAAATATTTAAAACTGCATTTAATTTGCTAAGAATGATTTCATTCATATTTTCCTCAGAACAAGCACTATTTCTCATTAGGGATTGCTTTAAAGTGTCATCTTCAATAATTTTTTTGATACCATGGGCTACTGATTCTGCATCTAACTCAGTAATTAATCCTGTTTTTGTATCCTTAATAATAGAATATGCTGTTGGAAAGCAGGTTGTAACTATTGATTTCCCAAGAATCTTAGCTTCAATTAACGTAATCCCTAAGCCTTCAGTGGTAGATGTTTGACAATAAATGTCACAAAACTTAATATATGGATAAGGATTAGCCTTATACCCTAATAAACATACTTGTTCACTTAATCCATGTTCGTTAATCAGTTTTTGCAATCGATTCTTTTGCGAGCCGTCTCCAATAATATACCATCTAACAGTATATCCATATTCAATTAATTTTTTAGCAGCTAAAATGGCTATTTCAAAGCTTTTTGGCTTTTCTAACCTACCAACAGATACTATATTAATGAAAGTTTTATCAAAGTCGTCAACAATGAATTCGTTAGATCTTTCTATAACTTCATTACTATCTACGAGATCCCTTATTGTTACAATCTTATTTTTATCGAAGTACTTCGACATAACGGCATTTACATGATCTGACACGGCTACAATATTATTATAATTTTGATAAACTTTTTTATCAAATACTACATTGTATCCTTCATGATCATAATCAGCATTAAACCATGCTAATTTCCTTGAAGCCTTTACTTTATTCGCAACATAATAGGTAGAAAACCCCTGCCCCCAAGCAATCGCTATATCATAACTTCCACCTTGTCTATCAATATCTTTTCCATAACATTTCCAATGCAACTGGGACAAATGATATTTATTTTGCCAATCAATTAATCGATAGAGTTTATACTTTAGTCTTTTAACAAGAGTTATTGGATTAATGATTTGATGTACTTTAATTGTTGATGGTAATAACTTCTCAAAGACTCCTCCTTTCTTTAGAACATATAAATCAACCTGATATATATTTAGATCAATTTTATTTAAAAGAGTAGATAAGCTTTTTTCAGCTCCCCCAATATCGAATGAATCTATTACAATAATAACCTTCTTCATTACAAAACAATTACATTAAAATATCGAGGTATATTCAACTGTTTCACAACCTTCATTCTTTAAATTATGAATAATGCTTTTTCTCAAACTTTCATTATCTATGATTTGTTTAATACCTTCATATATTCCTTCTGAATTTATATCTACTAGAATTCCGTTGTAATTATCTTTCAGTTGCTCCATTGCTCCTGTGGTTTTTGTAGAAACAATGGGCACATTAAATATTTTCGCTTCTGCAATTGTGATACCGTACCCCTCATGAAAAGAGGGTTGCAAATAAATTTTACAATATTTCATATAAGGATAAGGATTGCTCCTCTCTCCCAACAATTTAACTTCTTCTAATAATTCAAGTTGTTTAATTTCTTTCTTCAAAGAAGAATACTCTTCACCCCCGCCGACAATACTCCATCTAACAACATAGCCCTCTTGCTTTAACCTTTTAATTGCAGGAAGTACTATTGTATGCCCTTTTTCCTTGGTGAGTCTAGCAACGGTTACAATATCAATCACATTATTGCCAGAATCAAATGGATTGTTTTCATCTGATTTTTGAGCAATATCATCTTTGTGTATAATATTGTGTGACACTTTTGCTTTACTTTTAATCCCCGGAATCATCTCTATCAATTTCTGTCGACTATATTCCGAAACAACATTGATTTGGTCGTATTGCAAAAATAATTTTCTGTAGGTTGCTTTACTAAAAGGAATCTTTGAGACGTCAAAATGAATCCATTGAACTTTTAATTTCGCAGTTACATTTTTCAAAATATAATTTGAAATAAAATGATGTGGTCCTGCGTATGACACTGCAATGTCATACTTCTCCTCTTGCTTGATAATCCGTGTATCAATCAATTTGTAATTTAATACAAAGTCATCAGTTAGTTTCCACAAAAAATAAATAAACAACCCTTTTATCGCCTTAATGTAATCCCTCTTTAGTATTAGTTCTTTTACAAAGACTTTAGGTCCAATATTAATAAAGTTAAGTATATCCTTCTTATTTTGTATCTCTATAATATTTACATCAGTTGGTATTTCTTGTAAAAGTCCACCCGATTTTTCTAACATTAAGACATCAATATTGAAATCTTTACGTAATACTTCAATCAAGCTAAGCAATGCTCTTTCAGTTCCTCCTACATTCATATTATGTATGAAAAATAATATCTTTTTCTTCACTTGTTTTTAATTAAGTTTAAGACACTAACAAACATATTCTTATCTACAAGATATATACCACAACAGTATACACACATACCAACACAAACTTGCAATGACAGAATCACATAGCTATTTTCCACACTCATAAAAGTTAAACAATAAACAAAAATAGCCATAACACCAGAAATAGCCATAATCTTATACATATCCTTTATAATATGCTTAATACCATATCCGAATTTTTTCTTTGTTGCAACAATGGTTATAATAAAGGTAGGAATCGTTGAGAGAATTAGATTAGCATACAACATCATTACTATTCCAAATTTAAAAGACACAAAAATAGAAACAGTCAATAACACTTTATTTACAAGCTCTATATAAAGGTATTGTGAAGCATTACCAAGAGCAGCTATAGCTTTTAAATTAAATCCTGTAAATGTATTTACTAAAGTGATTACCCCAAGAATTTGAAACATTGGTACCGAAGCCAGCCATTTATCAGAAACCAATGCTATAATTAAATCTTTTGCTACGACAATCGCACCTATCATGATTGGAAATAAAACAAGCGAAGAAAACTTTAATCCTTGAGAGAACGATTTTCTAAATCGTTCTAAATCATCATTCACTGTCGACAAATATGGATACATTATGTGTTCAATTAGGCCACCTGTATTTCCTTTTATCAACCCATCAATTGATCTGGCTCTTTGAAAAAAGCCTAAATCTGTCATAGAATAAACCTTTCCAATTATAATTCTATACATATTATTATAAACAGCGTGAACTATTGCATGTATTAGGAACTTAGAGCCAAATTTAAAGAGTGGTAATACTTCCGAAAAGCTAAACTCCCATAATGGTCTCCAGCTATATATCACAAATAATAAGGTAACTCTTAATGTCGAACCTAACAATTGTTGTATCACTAAAGCCCAAACTCCGTAACCTCCAAAAGCTAAAAAGATTCCAACGGCACCTGAAATAAAAGATGTATATACTTCAATTTTCGCTGGAATTTTATATTCTAGTTGCTTTGACAATAAACTTCGAGGAACAGTTCCTATTGATTCTATTAATACCACACAAGATAAGGCCTGTATAATACTAAACAATTCAGGTTCTTTATAAAAATCAGAAATGAAATTTGAACAAATAATCAGGCATAAAGTCACAACTAATGCAATTGCAATATTGATATAAAATACTGATGATTCTTCAATTTTGTTTATATTCTTTTTCTGAATTAAAGCTGCGCCTGCTCCTCCTTCTGCTAGAGCTCCACCTATGGCAGTAAATACGGCAACCATGGCTACTAATCCAAAATCTTTTGGATCAAGAAGTCTTGCTAAAATTACTGAAACTACAAATTGTGATATTTGAGTTCCAAATCGCCCGGCCCCTAACCAAAATACTCCACGAAAGGTTTTTCTTTTAATATCCTCCAAGTTTTAGCTCTCTATAAATTATATAAAACATCCCAAATCTATACAGCTTCGCCTCCTCAATCCCAATTAGATTAAGCTTGCAACCTTTAAATCAATATGCTCATTAAGCGAATTCTAAATTAGTATTCTTTTACAATCGCACTTTGTTTTTATGACTAACGTCAATCATTATTTGCTGAAACTTCAATTTGGCTACACGAATAAAAGATAGATGGGTGTTAAAACTCTAAACACCATACTAGAAGCCTTGCCATGCATGAGCTACATGAGACAAATCAGATTCTAATAAGAATCTTAAAATCAAAATGGAATCAAATTTCAAAAGAATATTGAAACAACAGTTCATTAGTATTCCCACTGTAATCAGAGGCTTTATTAACTACATTATTTGTTAATAAAAAAGGCCTCTAATTCAAGAGGCCTCTACAACAAAATAAATTCAGATCTTTATTTATTACTACCCGGACAATTATCACTCACTACATTAAAGGTGTAATAGTATCCATTATCTCCGCTTACTACACTAAGAAATTCAACCATAAAACCATTACTCATAACAATTGCTTGCCCTTCTTCTGAGATATCAATTGTTTGAGTAATCTCATCCTTATTTTTAGTTGTTACAATTATTTGTTCGTCATGACATGGTGCCCAAAATTCGAATACACCAGTTTCAATTGCTCCATCTTCTCCGAGTGCGGGTTCTGAAACTGATTCAAATTTTATATATCCACTAACTTTAGGGTAATTTGTTTCAACATTAAAACTAAATTCACCTGTATGATACAAACCTTCTTCTAATTCAGCACTTAATTCTCCGTTACAGTTGGTTGAGAATGCGACATAACTCAATGCTCCTGAATTTTCAACAACTTCACATTCATCAATACACCAACAATCTGGTAAAACGGCAGTCAAATCATATATTAATTCTGGAAAAACACCTTCAGGTAAGGCAGGCAGACTTTCAATATAACTTATATCAGTCGCATCCAAACCGCTACCATTAGTTATTTTCCAAAGAATATCCTGCAGTTTTTCCTTAACCTCATTATAGTCAATTTCAGCTTCAGGATAAGCCATGTAGTGCTCATAATTTACTTTCTTAAATTGTAAAAGGTTTATCAATTCTAAAACGGCAGATGAAGTAGTAACTCCTAATAATTCATAGCTCGCCGATCCATCGGATCCGTTCATTCCTAAATTCAAACAATATAAGTAAAGTGTTAAAGTTTTTGTTGAATTTGGTGGAATACAAATATTGACTGGTGCTAACAATATCGCATTTTGATAACCTGCTAGATTAACATCAAAAACAGTCCCTGCCCTAAACCATGCTGATCGACATTCTGTTGGATTCTGATTCATGATTTCAAGTACCACACTAACTTGCTGACCTGATCCTTGTGCCATTCCATTAACAACTAAATCATCAGATTTTAATCGAGCCTCTTGCCCAATACTTCCAAGTCCTTTAATCACTCCTAAGGTCAAATCTTCATGTAAATCATATGTTTCAGCCTGAAGTTCACCACCTGCATTTCCCATACCTGGAATATTTCCAGCTTCACCAATGTCACCATCTTTTTGGCAAGCCTGCAAAATAAAAAGTGATAACGCAATATATAACATACCATACAAATATGGTTTTAATCTTCCTTTTATTTGATCCAAATTAGTAGATCGTACCCCTTGATTGGCTCTCACATTTCTTTTCATGATCTCCTATTTAGTAAATATTAATAAAGACATGAATGTCTTATTTTAATAATTGGAAGTCAAGATTTTTATGATGAATCGAGATAAGGCTTTGATATATGTCACAATTAATTATATTTCATACAGATAAATACGAACAGAATCACTATTCGGTCACTTATCATTTTAGATTACACTATATGAAAGTTTTAATCGCAAAAAAACACCCCACTGTTTATAAAAATAATCAGTGGGGTTATGTAATTTAATAAGCAAATAGGGTGATTGCTTATATGGTATCTTTTTTCAATTGTATATTTTAATTTGCTATTTCAACTCCATACTCATTCCAATCTTCAGGCGGTGTATAACCTTCCTCTTCTAATTCCGAAGGATAAGATCCTTCTGGCATTAATGGAATAGATTCAATAAAATCAATTTGCTCCTCTGTTAATTTCCCATCTCTATTAGTCACTGACCAAATTGCTTCTTGTAAAACTTCTGTAATTTTTACATATCGCTGTAAATCACTTCCTGACATACTTTTTAGTTGACTTACCCCACCTGTTTGTCCATAATAAAACTCCTTATTAATCATTCGCCAACCAAATCGATTTAACATTTGCATCATTAAACGTGACTTAGTTACTCCTTTAATTTTATAAGTAACTGATATATCTGAACCTGATTTACCTTCATTTATACAAAATACTTCGATTATTACAGTTCTTGTTGAATTACCTTGAACCCACAATGGCAACCAACATGCTAATATTCCATTTTGATAATCAGGATGTGATACTTCAAAAACAAGCCCACGTGGCAACCATAAGCATCTGCCATAAGGTTTACTGTTTGTAATTGATAATTTGATTTTAATAAATCGACCACCACATCCGTAACTATTATAGTCCCCCCAACGTGTTGATGTAGCTGATTCAACACTTTGCATATATCCTTTGCCCGGTACAAACTCAGCACGAGCCGTTGAGACTTCACCAACTCCATTAATGCCCTCAATTGCAAAACCTTCAGGTGCAACAAATGGTTCCTTCACTAACAATTCTCCATCAGCATCCCCCATTCCAGGAATATCACCTGCAGCTTCTATATCATCTTTCTCACATGACGTTAATAAAGCAAGACCTGATATGAAAACAAAAAAGAATATTAACTTAAAGCTCCAACTCATTCTTATGATGCTAATTTTATTCCCCAATAAACTTCTTTTCATTTTATCTCTTTTTTAGGTTTGAATTTTATTTCTGTATTAACCTGCAAATTGAAGTAATAATTAACAAAAATCAACATTGAGATGATGAAACAGCAATTTTAATTGACTAAAATGAGTTTATTTCAGACTAACAAATATTTATTGATACCAATCTTATTGATTATTAACAAACAGGATATCGTGCTAGAAAGTATAATGCATAATTTCAACTCTAAAAAACTTTAAACAACCAATCTTTTAGAATGCCACTACCAGTGCCACTTAAAAAATAGCGAGGCAGGAAAAGAGAGTTCTCCCCATTGCCAATTATTTTTTCGTTAGTTGTAAAACTTAAATTCACTCCTAACTCACGGGCTATCTGAATGGTGCCTTCAGAGTAATCGCGCATTGTACCATTGGGATAGGCATGGGTTATACAATCTTTATTCACATATTTTAAGGAGGCTTCTAATTCTTTTCTAATAATGGCATCTTTCTGATCCTTATGTAATATAATATGCTTTGATCCATGAGCGCCAATCGTCACCAACTTATTCTTCGATAAAACAGCTAATTCATCCAAGCATAACAACTGGTCGTTAATATACTTATCTTGCAACTCCCGCCACTCATTAGCAGGTAACAAATTTCTTATTTGTTCTAACAGGATGTTACTTTCCTGATAAGGTAAATACTTGTATCGCTTAATTAAGTCATCTGCTAATTTAATTCGAACACTTCGTGAATCGTAATCTGCCAGTTGAACGCCATTAATCAACTGATTACCTTTCGAGTGTATCAATGCCGTACGAATGATAAACGACGGCATTCGAAGCCTTTCTTCAATTAAACCTGAAGAAATAAAAACAGTGAAAGGAATCTGGTATTGCTCCATTATTGGCAGTAAAACTTTTAAGTTATTTCGGTAACCATCATCAAAAGTGAAGTGCACCCAAGGTTTATCTCTTTTAAAACCCTTTTTACTCAATTCCAAAAGTTCATTTATACTGATAAAATCTACTTTCATTCGTTTCCAAAAGTGAATGATTTCAATAAAATCATCTTTTAACAGATGTAATTGCTCGATATACGGATCCTTGATACTTTCAGCGATACCATGTCCAAAATAGGTAAAACCACTTCTTTTAAAGCGCAACAGTTGAGCTGCTATTTTTTCCTGGTACCTTTTCATGATTCCTTTCGGTTTTTCTTTCTTATTGTCAGCAGGTGCAATAAAGGTTCTAACTTCTGATACACCACAGATGTTTTATTGCTTGCCATAATAACCCTTCTCAATTTCTCAAGCTCTTCTGTTGTTAATGCATGAAAATTAATAAGGTAAAACATATAACTAACACCAAACAACACACTTAAACCAAGCCAATAAATGAACGAATCATCCAGGCGACTGACCAAACCAAAAACAACAATACCCGAAAATATTAAAAGCAAGTTGGACGACCAGATTCTATAGTCATAAATAAGTTTGCAGTGGCGTTTAAACAGAAGGTACATCAATGTATTTTTTACAAACTCACCAATAAAAGTGGCCAATGCAACACCCATTACTCCAAATTGCTTCATTAAGTAAATACCTAATCCCAGGCTTAAGAACACTACAATTCTTGAAATCATAACGACTTCCAAACGTTCTTTTAACTGAATCATAAATATTAATGGATAGAAGAAACCGTCAATTATTAACGTGGATAAAACCAAAACACAAACCCAATAGGCATCCATGTATTTTTCTCCAAAAACATAAAAAATAAGCGATTGGCCAAAAAGTAAGAAGTACAATGCCGGAAAGATCATGACTGGAAGCATCACCTTCACATTAAAATTATAAAAGGCATTCAGTTCATCCTCGCTACTATCTTTCGTAAAACGACCAAAAAAGACAGGCTTTAAAACCGATTCAAATTCTTTTAAGGGCATTAATTTATATACAATCTCATATATCTTAACGGCCAATCCGTAAATGCCAATGGCGAAAGGATTTGACATGGCTGCTACAATGTACAAATCACTGGTTCGACCAATAATACCAGCTCCCAATTCTGTAAATATGGAATACAACCAGAAACGTTTCATCCGTTGCTTATCACCTTGGCTAATTACTTTATGCTCGCCATCAGAAACATTTAATCGCTGTGCTCCCAACAATGCGGTTGCAAAGAAAAACAAGGACAAGCCAGCCTCGATTAAAAGAAGCAATTGAACAGTGAGCTGCTTTAAAAGAATAAAATAAGCTAGCGTTCGAATGATCACAACTCCAATATTTAGCAGGGCCATTAAACGATGCTGGATTAAGGCACTTAAAACAATTTCTGTTAAAATCTTTAAAGCATAGCAAAGAACAAAAACCATAAAAACAGTCAGGTATTGATCTGAATCGGGGATATTAAAAAAACTGCTAAATGATGCTCGCATCCCCCACAACAATGCTGTTAAAAGAACGATCATTAACAAAGCGGTGACAAAATAGACACTAAAAAGCTTAAATATGGCTTCTTTACTTACTTTGCTAACCAACTCCGGAATAAAACGCAAGATCACATGTCGCAAAGGACTGGTAACTAACAACTGATAGAGAGTAAATAAGCCAAACAAAAAAAAGTAGGTGCCATAAACATCAACTGATAGTTGCCTTAAAACCATTACAGAAGCAATAAAACCAAATGCCTGCACAAGAATTTTGGCAAGGTATACCCATAGTGTATTTTCAACCAGTATTTTCTTTTTAGATTCCATTCCTATTTAATCATTCGTTTCAGTTCTGATCAATTAAACGATCATAAATTGTTGCGTATTGTTCCGCTATATCTTTCCATTGATAAGTTGCCACCAGCTTATTGTATGCCTTCTCAGCCTTGTCATGCATTTGTTCTTTATTATCGAAGGCATAGGTTAGTTTCTCAGCTAAATCAGGTACATCTCCACTTTTAAAAAACAATACTTCTCCATCCTCAAACACGTTTTTGTTAGCCTCAATATCACTGACAATCATGGGAGTTTTCATCAATCCTACTTCCAAAAGCATGATCGACATAGCTTCGGTCAATGATGGCAAAACAAATAGATCAGCAGCCTGAGCATAAGCCAACAAAGTCGTTTTTTCTTTGATCAAGCCAAGGTATTCAACATCCAATCCTTCAGCCAGTGAATGTATCTCCTGCCTATATCCAACAACCTGATCCATATTACCGGCTACTTTAATGGATCCTTTATAAGCGATTTTCTTCAATGCATCGATTAACAGGTGCAAGCCCTTAATGGGTATAATACGTCCCGCACTAAAAAACAAGAATGGTTGGGTACCAGTAAGAGGAGCTACCTCATCTTTTAAATCTGCATTCACCCCGTTAGGTATATAGCGTACAGCAACATTGTATTTTTTTGTATAGAAAACACTTAAACTCTTTGAAACTGTTGTAAAAACATTGGCTGAATAAACAGCTATGCGCTCATTGATTTGAAAAAACAGCTTCACCAACGACGACCACTTGCCCCCGTCCTGCGGTCGTGCGTGTGAAGTAATAACCAAAGGATACCTTATTCTTAAAAGTGGTGCAATAAAAGCCGCATCGGTATGATTTAAATGTACCAGCTGATACTTCCCCTTACGACTAAACAAAACAGTTAGAGCTGCTTGAATATAATAAAGCAACACATTCATCTTTTTCCAACGACAACCCTGCAAAATAATTTGTTTGACATCACCCAAAGCGTAATTACCATCCGTATGACTCTTTACTGAAAATACAGTAAATCGATAACGAGAGTACAGTTCACGAATCAGACTTTCCCCCACTGTTGCTGCACCACCAAAGGCCGGTAAACCTTTTAGTCCAATAACAGCCACAGATGGCTTCGAGCTTGTATTTTTATTTGAACTGTTCAAAAGTCGAGCGTTTAAATTTATTCTCTATCATTGGAATGACACCGGCTAATTGCGCCTTTAAAACGGATATACTCGTTAATGCATTGATGCTGATACGCGGTAAACAGGCCAAGTGGTGCTGATGATGGGCATAAATGTTTCCTAAACCTGTTGTGACGGCTGTTTCAAACTGAAGCTTCTTAACCGCTTGAATCTCTCGTTGACTGACTTCCTTCGGACTGCCAAAAGGATAAGCAAAATGTTTCACCTCTTGTCCTGTCGCATTTTCGAGCCTTCGTTTTGATTCTGTTATTTCTTTTAGCATTAGTTCCTTACCAAGCATTTTTAAGGCCGAATGCGATTGGGTATGTGCACCAATTGTCACCAATGGATGAGTCGCCAGTTGTTTAATTTCTGTCCATGACAATACCTTATCCTCCGCGTAATCTTTTGAATCTATTGCATCTCTTTTAAAGGTTTGCCACAGGACTGAATCATCAATTTCACCTTCGTTTTTTAAACTTCTAATAAGATTAAAAGCTTTTTCTTTTTTTATCCTTGTTGAAAGGTCAAATTGCCAACTACCATTTTTTGATTCAATTTTCAATTCCTCTTTTTTAAGTAGCAATTCTTCAAGCATGTACCACCAGAGAAAAATCTTTTTATCGGGAAAATTATTGCATATATAAATAGTAAAAGGCACCCTAAATTTCTCAAAAACAGGCAATGCGTATTGTAGATTATCGCTATAACCATCATCAAGAGTTATCACAACAAAGCGCCGTTTTGTAGGCTTTTTGATTCGATCTGCCAGCCTATCGATCGAAATAAACTCGTAACCGGCCTTGCATAAATAATTCAGAATTTCACTTAAGTGTTCTGGTGTAATTTCCAAACTCTGATGATTATGAATCCGCTGTTTGCCATCGGAAGGCAAAACCCTGTGCAACATTAAAACATGACCAATACCACCATAAATAGGTGCCAATAGCCGATTGATCTGCAAAGCACTAAAAACCGGAGCCACAGACTGTGCCAGATACTTTTTATAATATGTAGTTAATGCCGCCATCTAATTTCGCTGATACGTTTTTCCGTTCATTAAACGTAAGAACAAGTACCTTAGATACTCATATTTCAAACATTGCTTAATTGGTTTTCCACTTTGCTCAATGGTAATTCGGGGCATATGCCTCGGCGTAAGTTCATCCATCATTCCGTTGATTCCGAAACTAACATCTGCCACCTGATGCACACGGTTGATTACATTTTTTGAAATCTTCTGATCATTCATGGGGTATGCAAACAGAGCATATGGCAAATTCCAGCGATCTACCACCCATCGAATACTTGTCAAACTTTGAGCTATTTGCTGATCATCGTTTAGCTCTTTAAAATTTGGATGATCCATACTATGACCACCAAAATAAAAACCATCATCAAGCATCTCCTTTATTTGCACACTCGATAAATAAACCGGCTGTTGCTCTAATAGATCTGTAAAACTAAGCTGAAATACTTCAGCAAGTTGATCAAGAACAGTACGATACTCATATTTTATCTGATATAAATCCTCTGTTGTATATGATGGTTCGATGCCAACCATTTTAAAAATTTGCCCCCATTGCTGTTCTACGTCTTTAATCTTCTCAGCATTGAGCATTCCAATCAGATAATTAACCTTACGCTTGTAATGCAGGTCTTTATTATCAACGAAATCAGGGTTAATAAAAAATATGGCTTTAATATTATACTTACTTAGAATAGGAACAATGTGCTGATATTGAATAGCCAACCCATCATCAAGGGTGATGAAAACCTTCGGCTGCTTCGAGGATTTAACAGCTCCCTTCGATTCTATAATTTCTTTGGGTGATATGACTTCATAATGCTTTTGTAAAAACTGTAAGTCAGCTTCCAGCTCTTCTTTAGTACGATAAACGTTTTTATTGATTTCCGCATCCACATCGAGCCCCATTATACTGTGGTAATTGATTCCAATTACAGGCCTGTTTGCCATTTTTCGTAATAGGGCAAAAGGTAATATACGCGCGATATGGTAGAGTAATTCTTTAAGCATTTACTTTTTTATATTTAACCATCTCGTTTTTGGGTGGATAATAAAAAATGAATGAAAGAATATTGATCGTATCCCTGAAAAACTGGTGAAAGGAACGTATTATCATTTGACCAATGCCATGCCACCCATGTGAATAAAAGATACCCGCAATCACCACGATAGGATAGAGCAATAAAGATTCATAATGCCCAAGAATCGTAACTACCAAAGCAGCGATTAAAAATAGCATGGTTGGATCACTGCTTATCATGCGTTTTATCACATATTTATTACCTAAATGTGTGCGATAGAGAATGGAACGCGGCAATACCAAAGCACCATTTTTAAAATCTTTCCAGATGCGGTATTTGTCCATGTAATGAACCGTGTGATGTAAAGCTACAATGTGTTTCCGCCGTAAAAGAAAGGTGCCCTGTTTTGAAAGCCGGAAACCCAGATCCAGATCCTGCCCTTTGGCGAATGTATTATTCATCCCGCCAACTTCATTCCATAGCTGCTTCGTAATGGCGAACAGTCCTCCTGTTGTATACTGAAAGGTATCTTTGTCACACGCTATCTTTTTATAAACCTCACGATGGGTGGCCTTTCCATGCTCATTGTAATACTGGTTTTCCCAATTACCCGAGATAAACGGATGCAATAGTTGATATTGTTTATCAAAAAAAGCGTCCTGCATATGTGGCAAAACCTGCATATCCCCATCAACAAACACCAGTATCTCTCCCTTTGCAACTTCTGCACCCACATTACGCGCAATGGCCGCATTATTATCAGCTATTAACTGATAAACTGATACTTCATCCATCTCACAAGCAATATCAACACTACTATCAGTCGAGGCCGAATCCACGTATATTATTTCTGTGTTAGTTTGCATTGAACGGCATAGTTTTCCAACACTTTCGAGGGATTGCCTCAAAAATTGTTCTTCATTTTTTCCTATGACAATAAATGAAACCATCACTTCAACTCCTCCAATACGTTTCGTTTTCGATAATAGGCATACATCAGCTTTAGTATCTGTAGAGGAAAACCTATAAAAAAAGCCCATCCGGCATGTCGTCGGTAATAATGAAACCACATCCTCAAACTGTTTGATGAATGTTGATTGAAAAAAGATGCCAGGTAGCTACCTGTTTTTTGCCGGATAAAGGTTCGTCCTTTGCCGGTGGTTTCAATCACAGAGGCTACTTCATTTTCCCAATCGATAAAAACGGGAAATCCTTTTTCAACAGCTCTCAATGTATAATCAAAATCGGCAGCATATTGCGGAAAGTGTTTATCGTCGTAATATCCTATCCGTTCAAAAACAGACCTGGGAATCAATGTGCCCCTTCCATTTAAACAAACACTGTCATGCAAGCCACTCATAGGTTGATTAATCTTTGTAAAAGCTGAGTGGTATTTAATTTCCTTTGCATTAAGCCAGTACACCCGTTTTACACCACTAAAAAAGATATATCGTTCTTCTCTGCTAATGGTGTTCAGGCAACCAATTATTGCACCCGGATGTTGCTTATGCCGACTGATTAATAATTCCAGGCAATTTCGACCAATAATTACATCGTTATTAAATGTAATTACCACATCAGCCTGTTGATCCATTGCAGCCTTAAATCCGGCGTTCATCGAACGGCTCCACCACCAGTTACCATCTCCTTCAATAATCGTAGTCTCAGGATACATACTTTTTACTGCAGCTCGCGTACCATCGCTTGAACCATCATCAACGAGTATCACTTTAAAGTTACTAAATGATTGTTGCGAGAGTAAACTCAGGCAGTTCAGCGTATGTGCTCTATTGTTAAAAACCGCTATCACGATAAATACCTTCATCGATGCTCCTCCTTTCCTTGAAACAGTTCCTGACCATAGATCATGGGCAACATGGTTAAGGCTATAAAAAAAACCTTGGTAAAGTAAATTTCAGAAAAACCGATTAAAAACACAGCTCCAAGAGCCATCCAACTATAGTATTGATTGAATTGATGTACACGGCAGTAACTGTAAAAACCCCTGTACATCCATGCAAAATACATCAAAAAAAGAGGCAAACCGTACACAGCCAGAAAGTCAGTCACCCCATTATTACGATGTCGCTGACGGTTGTCCTCACTGTCCTGAAATCGCATGGTGTCGGAGCGTCCAACACCAACCACAGGACTGCTGATAAAAGCATCTAAATCCAGTTGTGCACTCTTAAAACGCGTATTATATGTCTGGCTGGTAAACGACATCTTACTTATCACCTTCTCTCCCAAAAAACCAACATTAACAAACAAATAGATGCCTCCAACCACTAAAAGCGGAACCATCACAAAACGCTTAAGAGCATTGCGTTGTAGCATACTATAGCCGATCATGATGTAGCAAAGAACAATCAGGCCGGTAGTTGAAAAAGTTGATACAATCCCAATCATCAACCAATTATTGGTTCTATTGAATAAACTACCTGTTTTTATAATATTAAATAACAGCGCAATGGTTATAAACCCGGCAAAAGCAGCCGGTTCCCAAAATGGTCCGGAATTTCGTTTAAGGTTGATCAAGCCTTCGCCTACCGTATTAATCGTATAAACAATAATATTATCAGGCACACGGTAAAAACCTTCCTTTAAAAAAGGATGTTTGAAAACAGAAGAAACATTGACGATGACCTGCTCAAATGAAGAAATATAAGAGAACGCATAAAAAAACAAACTAATCCAGATGGAAACCACAATGATCTTAATATAGTCTTCGACCAGTTTTGCACCAACGGCTCGAATAACCAGATAGGCAAACAAAATTCGAATATGCAGGCCAATGAATGTATTTAAAGGCAGATCATAAAACGTCAGTGTTTGTCCAAGTTGCACCACCAAAGCAAACAGCATGTAATAAACAATGGCTTTGTCAACCTTTCGCTTTCGGTAGATAAATACGGATAAAGGAATAATTAAGCAGGCAATCAGCACCTCAATGCGCGAACGATAAAAGAAGGGTATGCCGGAAAATGCTACCAGCAAATACACCAAAGTATAATCTAATATGCGCGTCAGGTTTATCACTTATCTGCAATTATTTTTTGATACAATTCAACATGCTGTTGTGCGACCTTATTTGGGGAAAATTTTTTTTCTACAGTTGCCCTTGCCTGGGCACCTAATTCAATGGTGCGTTCATGGCTTTCTGTGCACCAGACAATTCCATCTTTTAAATCATTGGCTACAAAAGGCTCTGCCAAATAGCCGTTTTGTTTATGCTCTACCATGTTATCATTTCCACCAATTCTAAAACACACTACCGGCGTTTCACATGCCAGCGATTCCATTATCATGTTCGACAGATTCTCCTGCCTGGACGGCACCACTGTCACATCAACAGCCGACAGGTATTCAACCAACAAGTTGTCATCGTTTATATAACCCAAATTGATGATTTCCATACCCGTGTGGTTTAACTGCTCATTGCCTTCACTACCCAAAATAACTAATGCATACTCATTTGCCGGCAAACTTTGAATCGCCTTATAAATATACTTAAATCCCTTGTTTTGATCAGCTAACACATCTACTGCAGCAATCAAAATCTTCTTTTTAGTGCATTGATCAAGCATTGATTTAGAGTTCGGCTTCCTGGCAAAAAACTTTGTATCAATGCAATTGGGAATATTTACGATGCTTTGATTTCCTAACAAGGAGCTATTACCAGCACATTCTGCCATCCAGGTACTTGGTCCAATAAATGTAAGCTTGTAAGTGTTGCCATAAACCTTCATTTTATAGCTCTGAATAGCATATGGAACACTATGATTATTGCCCTTTTGTATTTGCGGACAAGAATGGCAAGTATTTATGTAATTATTACATCCTTTGGTGATGTGACAACCTCCTGTGAAATACCACATATCATGCATGGTTATAACAACGGGCACGTCAATTTTTGTAAGGTCCTTCATGCTAATAAAACCACGATTTATCCAATGGACATGCACAATATCGGGCCTTTCTTTATTTACACAATCTGACACCTTTGCCCCCCAATAGCCATTTGAAAACATGGCCTGAGAATCATTTACTTTAACTTGTCGTTTTTCAATCTTTATGTAAGCCTTCTTAATTAATTTACGAAGAAACCCCTTATGAATCTGATGTACCGTTAAATCATTTGTTTGCTTATCGCCCACCCACATTTGCGATTCCACACCAAATGTCTGCAATGCTTTATGTAAGCGATATGCAGCACGTCCGGCGCCAAAGTAATCCTTCCCTGTCAGATGCAATATTTTCATAACATGTGTTCTAACAAATGAGAAACTACTTTTTCAGGATGGTGCTTCTGCTGCACATGGTTAAATGATTGCTCCAATACCTCGTCATAAAGGTCACCTTGTTCAATGATATGATTTAGATGATCCCCTAATTGTATAAATGCATCATTAAAAACAAATCCATATTGATCATTCTTAAAAACCTCATCGGGATTAACGTTTAAACTAAGTACCAAAACCTTGTGATACCAGGCTTGTAAAAAGGTATTGGGCATTCCTTCCTGCTCACTCGTGTTGACAAACACTTTGGCGCGAGCAAACCAGTTAGCCGTTTCATTATAACTGCATTCACCCAGGATTTCAACCTTTGATTTTGAAGAAGTCACGATTTCATCACTAATGCGGCCTATCATTACAAATCGCCAATTGTTTAGTTTTTTAAAACGATTTGCCAACTCAATAAAGAGCTGCGGCCGCTTAACCGGATACATGTTACCTACCCAAAGTACAATGTTTTCTTTATTCACAGATAATGGTTCGGGTGCTTTGGCTATACTTGGCACAATGACGGCTTCTCTATTAAAATTAGCCTTCAATAACATTTGCTGATCATTATTCTGACAAACGATTAAATCAGCCGCTGTTTTGCCATATTCCACCATTTTATCGATCAGGTGAAAATCCAGTTGACGAATGCGCCGCTTTATGTTTGATTGATAAACAAAAGATTTAAAAGCCCTGATATATTTTCCGCGATAAGCATCCTGATCCTGGGCTAAGGCATAGGTCATGTGTCGCTTATTGATCCGGCAATACAAGGCACAAGCAGCTGTTAAAGCAAAATCTGTTCGCTGATAATAATAGCCGGCCTTACTTTTCAATAAACTTGCCAAGACACTAAAAAACTCGAATGCCCGAAATTTAAACTTTCGATAAGGGATATATTGAATTTTTTCATCAAAATAAGGACTCTTTTCAACTGCACCTTGCCCATTCTCTGCTCCATAAATCAACTCTACCTGCCAGTCTCGTTTAATAAATTCCTTCGTCAGGTAATAAATCTGAAGCTCAGCACCACCGGTTGTGTGAGTCACATAATTAGGAATGACAAAGCAAATTGTTTTGGATCGAGCTGCTGGCATGCAATCATTATTTTGCTAATGCATTATACTTATCGTAATACTCGTAGCGGTACTTTTTCCCTTCCATACGACTGGCATTCAACACCAGCCCGATACGTTCGATTCCTTTATTGTTCAGCTCATCCATCACCGATGATACTATGGGTTTGCGACTGTAGTTTTCGCGAACTACAAAAACATTCACATCCGCATGTTCGGCCAGTAATAAAGCATCACTAACCACCCCAACCGGTGACGAATCGATCACAATAAAGTCGTATTGACTTCGAAGGTATTCAAACAAGTCCTTTGTAACATCATTTGAAATTAACTCTGCCGGATTTGGCGGAACCACGCCAGGGGCTATAATATCCAGGTTTTCGTAATCCGTCTTTTGTGCCAGATCTTCTAACCTTATATTATTAACATACAAAGCGGTTAAACCTTGCTCCTGCTTGGTGATTATGTTGCTATATTGATTATTCTTGCGTAAATCGAATCCCACCAAAACCACTTTTTTATCCATCTGGGCCAGTGACAGAGCCAGGTTCAACGATACAAAGCTTTTTCCTTCGCCTGCAATACTGGACGTTACCAATATCGATTTATGCTCCTCCCCTTTCAGGTAATAAAACAGGTTGGTGCGAATGGTTCTGAAGGTTTCGGCAATGGCCGATGTTGGCTCGCTCATCATCACATCTTCAGCATTATTCTTATTCTTTATAATGGCTCCAAAAAAGGCTCGGTCTTTATAGCTATCCAAAGATTCCTCTCCCTTAATTCGATCGTCAAAAAAGCGAACTAACAGAATAAAAAACGACGGCACGATTAAGGACAAGATAAATGCCACACCATAATTAATTTTTGAATTGGGAAATACCCGGCGAACCACCTGGGCCGGTTCAACAATCTCATGCTCGGGCAAATTGGAAGCACGCGCAATTTGCGCCTCTGCCCGTCGTTGCAGCAAGAAAGTATAAATGGCATCATTAAGCTTAAACTTCCGCTCAAAACCAATCAATTGCCGTTCTGTTTTTGGTAAAGCTTCAACATTGCGCTTCATTTCTGCAATTTGGCGTCCCAGATCGGCTATCGTTTTTTCAAGCGTACTGATTGAGAAATTAATATTTTCAATGATTGGTCGTTTTAAACTTTCGATTTGCACCTCCAGATTTCGCAGGTAAGGGCTTTTCTGCTGTCGTTTTCCCAATAACTCATTTCGTTGATTGACCAGAGTGATCAAATTTCGCATCAGTTCATTGAGGGTTTGATCGGTAATACCCATCGAAGAAGGAACCACAAGGTCCGCCAAATCATCGTTTTCCTCAAAAAATTCGTCCAGATATTGATAATATTTTAGCTGACGGTCCAATGAAGCCTTTTCAACTTCCAGTTGCTGCAAGCGTTCGTAAATCCGTCCTGCTTTACTGGTGATATTGATTACCTGATTACCTGCCCGAAAGGATTCCAACTGACTCTCGGCATAACTTAAGGAATCTGATATTTCCTCCAACTGATAATTGATGTATTCAATTGTATTTTGAGCAAAATGATTCTTCCTTTCCAGGTTTTTCTTTAAGTAAAAATTGGTTAAGGTACTGATAAAAACTTCCGCCTTGTGAGGCGAATTGGCTTTCATGCTTAACTCCACAATACTCACTTCCGGGTTTTCGGGCTGTACTTTTAACTGTTCGGCAATTTGTTTTACAATGGCGTTCTTATCCTTAAACCTGAAACTATACGTTTTACCAACCAAATCGTCCACATCAATTTGTGGATTTAAATAAAGTCGAAATTTACAGTATTCATTTTGCACCACATCCGACTGAAAGAAGGTGCCTTGCAACTCCATGTCGGCATTGGTTTTTGTTAGCTCACCGCTGCTGTAATTAATCAGTTTTAAATCCTTTCCTTCGGCACTGATTCGGAATTGTCCATCATTAAAAAAAGCCAATTCATAATCCACATTAATGGCCTGAACATGGCTCGAATCATAAACAACATTAAACGGTTCACGACCAAACAAATCTTTCTTAACAAAGCGTTCTACCTGATTATATTCAATCTCCAGGTTAAGTTGTTCAACCGTTTCCTTTATCAGTGGTGTTGAACGAAGAATCAGCATCTCATTCTGAAATGTTCGCTTCTGATCAAACAACTGAAAGCTTTGCATAAATTCAACGGCTTTTTTGCTTTCAAAGGCAGTATTCTCTTTGATGTAAATACTTGAATTGACCTCGTAAACCGGTTGTACCAATTGACTGATTACAAAAGTCAGGCTTAAAAACACCACTATTGAAATCACATAAAAAAACCAGTTTTTCTTAAGTACAGCGATTAACTTCTTAACGTCTAAATATTGGTCATTCCCATTATCAATTGGTGCCATATTTAATCCTTTATGTAATCAGCAATCAAAATAAACGTCGTTATACTCGACAAGATAAGTGCCCATGGGAAAGTTTCGAAACCCCAATGGCGTCTTTTTAAAGGTTCAACGTAAATTATATCATTGCGTTGCAAATAGAACTGTTTCGAACCGAGTAAACTAACCGATGTGAGATCGATACGTTCCTTTGATACCACATTATTGGTTTCGCGCACCAATACAGCATATTTTCGATTACCGTATTCGGTGATATCGCCCGCCATACCCAAAACCTGAAGAATGTTGATGTACTCGCTGGCATAGAAATAGCGCCCGGGACGTTGCACACTCCCCAATACAGTAATACTTTTATTAACGAAGGATACTTTAACAGAAGGAGCATTGAGGTACAACTCCAGCTCTTCTCTGATCTTTTCGGCCGCCTCATTAGCTTTTAAGCCGATTACCTTAAACTTACCGATTATAGGCAAATCAATGTTACCATCCACATCAACCGAATAAGCTACCATGGCTAAATCAGCTTCTGATCGTCCCCCACCATAACGGTTGGCATCATTACTCATGAAATTGATGCTGCCATCATCAAAACTGGCAACCTGAATGTATAACTGATCGAACGCTTTGATGACGTCTTTCGACTTTTCGTTGTTGAATTCCTGAATTTGAGTAGACTTCAGCTCGTCTTGCAGATAAACAATTTCCTTTTGAGGTACACAAGCAATAAAGCTTAAGGAAAAAATTAAGTAAAGCCAGTAGTAAGTTCTCATTTGGTTAATTTTAAGTTATTAAAATTAACAATTACCTACTCTTGACCTATTTTTTTTTATTAATGGGTTATTTTCTATTACAAATGACTAAAAAACTTGGATATCAGTATTTAACTATTTAGTCTGCCTGATTATTTCATATCCCGCTTGCACTTTGCCGTTCATCATCAAGTTCAATCGTCTTTTGAGCAACAGGCGCTCAAATACATTCAGGTAATCAATAAACAACTTGCCCTCCAGGTGGTCATATTCGTGCTGGATAACCCGTGCAGCAAATCCCTCGTATTCTTCACTATGCTGCTCAAAATTTTCGTCCTGATAGTTAATTCTAATACGATTCGGTCGTTTTACCTTTTTATGAATTCCCGGCAGACTCAAACAACCCTCCGATAACGAAACGGACTTTGAGGGCAAATACTCAATGCTGGCATTAATAAAAGCCTTTTTAAAACCCTTCAGTTCTGGATACTCATCTTTAAACACGTCCAGATCGATTACAAAAAGTCGTAATGAATGGCCTACTTGTGGTGCTGCCAATCCAATGCCATCGGTACGGTACATGGTTGCCCACATATCCTTTAAAAATTGATTAAAATCCAGATGATCCTTTGCTAAGGGCTTCGCCTTTTGACGCAAAACCGGGTGACCGTGAACAGCTATTGGAAGAATCATAAGGATGTTTGCTCTAAATAAGTTTGCAAAATAATGGTGGCACTTACCTTATCAATCATCGCCTTATTCTGACGCGCTTTCTTTTTTAAACCACCATCAATCATGGCCTGAAAGGCTATTTTGGAAGTAAATCGTTCGTCGACCCACACAATTGGTAAATCCGGAAAATTCTTTTTCAGGCGATTCACGAATGGCTCGATGTACTTCATCGATTCAGAAGCCTCACCACTGGCTTGTGTTGGATGGCCCATCACTATTTTTTCCACCTCTTCTTCTTTCATGTAGTTCACCAGAAAATCAAAGAGTTCGTGCGATGCTACCGTTGTTAATCCATTGGCAATAATCTTCATCGGATCTGTTACTGCTATCCCGCTTTTCTTGCGCCCGTAATCAATCGCTAATATTCGTCCCACTCGTTTTTTTTGACAAAGGTAAGCAAATGTTTCTGGCTTTAGCCCAAAATATTAATATCAAAGGGCTAAAGCCCGGATGGAATTTCTCATTATTTTACGCGCATTTATGCCCGTACTAATTTAAGCTCATTTAGCGCTTATGATTAGTTACTCCTCAATTTCCACATCTGCATACCTTATGTATGACAGACTGAAAAAACCAATTCCTCCATTATTAAAATTAGTAGGTGGCGATGCCGGAGTAGGATTTAAAACACCACCATCGTTGCTAAACTGATCAATAAGAGCCTCGTAAAATAGAAAAGCTTCTTTGCTTAATGATCCGAAATATACCCGTACAACCTGTCCCGGATACCCCGGGTAGAAATCTGCTCCATCGGGCGATTGACCGTCATCAATCATTAACTCATTAACTTGGCTAGGCAAAAAACGATCGGCAAGTACTGAAAAGCCCCAGCGTCGATTACTCGTTTGCCGAATAAGGTTGTGATTATTCTCCTGATTATTAAGATTGTAAACCTCAAATCTGTAATAATCTTCAGTGGGAGCATTGTCAAATGAAATATACGGCACATACTGATCTGATTTCCCCGGTACTTCGGATTGCCGTTTCCGTATAATCAACTTTTTTATTTCGGGCACATCATTTACCGATGCAGATGCCTTATATTCTTCTCCATCAATCTTTATGCTTAAGGTATACAAATGCCCAATATCAGCCCTAAACTCGGTATTCTGGTAATACCCGAGAAACTCATCCCCCTCATATTCCGCTGGTTTCTCTGTAAACACCCACTCTTCTCCAGATTCATTAGTGAGTTTAATCTCCGCTCCTAAAACGGGAATGCCTTCATTATTAAAGTTTGAATATTGAACCTCACCTAAACTGGTCATCAGTTTAGTTACTCTCAAAGTTTGCACCCGATCCAAATTATCGAGATTGGCTTCTATAACTATGCGCTTATCAGCATTGTCGAACTCAAATTCAAAATCATCGGTACAAGCAGATAATAGAACTAGGGCTGTAATAAAAATATATAGTGATTTCATCTTAATGGTTTTAAAATTTAACTCGGTATGATATCGTTGGAACATAGGTAAATAAATACACTTTCTTGGCATTTTGAATATTCAGGTTATATTTATCCGCCTCCAGGTACAAACTATAAACATTCTTGCGTCCATAAGCATTGTAAACTCCTAAATTCCATTCATGCAACCATCCATTCTTTTCGGATTTTTTTTGGTAAGTGAACAAAAAATCAAGACGATGATACGCCGGTAAACGATAAGAATTCCGATCGCTGTATTGCACAAATGACGCATCGTAATAGGTATATCTACCAACAGGTACAGTTGTTGGCGCGCCGCTTGAATAAGCAAAGTTACTTGAGAATTTCCATCGGTCATTTATTCTGTACGATGAATTCAGTTTAACACTATGTCGGCGATCATACCTTGCCGGATAAGGATTTCCGTCATTAATGCCTTCAATGGTACGCTCAGCCTTTGACCAGGTATAAGAACCAAACCCTTGCCAACGGCCAAATTGCTTCTTTATTAATACTTCGATACCATAGGCTCTGGCTTCTCCGGCCAGCATTTCATCTTCAATATTCTTATTCAGAAACAAATCAGCATTATCTTTAAAATCAACAACATTGTATAACCATTTATAATAGGCCTGTACTTCTAATTCAATTGGTTTATTATCGAACTGATGATTATAAAGCATCGAAATCTGATCGGCATATTGGGGTTTGATATTTTTACTGGACACCATCCATACATCTGTTGGCAAGCCCAAAGAAGAATTAGAAATAAGATGTAAATACTGCGCCGTTCGTCCGTACGACAATGATAAACGATCTTTTTTAGTGGGCTGAAGACCTAATGCTAATCGCGGTTCGAGCATTTTATATGATTTTGACTTTTGCTCGCCACTCAAAACAGAGTGCATGCCAGAAAAACGAAGCCCCAGCTGTATATCCAGTATGTCGCTTAATGCTAACTTATCTTCGTAGTACAAGGCATATAACGACGCTTTATTGTGCGGCAGATTAACCGAAGTTGTGTTTGATTCTGGTGTTCGGGGATTCACACTTCCCGGATCGAAATTTAAATACTCATATTCTCCACCAAACTTAACATGCCTGTTTTCTTTGACCGACCAATCAAAGTCACTTTTCACTTTGTATTCACTTAAGCCTGCCGACCACTCATAATAACGGCTGTCATCGAGCAAATAATAAGAATACTCGTAACGGCTGTAAATCAAACTATGATTGGCAAACAAACGATTGCTAATGACATTATTCCATCGTAAGGTAGATGTGGTGTTCCCCCAATCCATGCTCATGTCATCACTCAAAACCCGGTAGTAAAACTTGTCCTGACCTTTATAGGCCGAAAAGAACAGGTGATTGTTTTCATTAACCTTATAGTTAAACTTGGCATTTAAATCATAGAAGCTCACTTTATTGCCTGTTTGAAATTGCTCACCCACTTCGTTTTGTCCGCTTACATCTGAAAAAGCCGAATAAAGATTGGCAATTTGACCGGCATAACTGTAACGACCCGTAACTAAAAACGAAGCCTTTTCCTTTTTTATTGGCCCTTCAACCGACAAGCGGCTGGCCATCAAACCAAGCGTGGCATCTACTCCAAGTTTTTTAGAATTCCCTTCCCGCATGCGCATATCAACCACCGATGAAAGCCTACCTCCATAACGCGCCGGTATATATCCTTTATAAAATTCAACGTTCTTTAGCGCATCTGAATTAACCACCGAGAAGAGGCCCAAGGTATGCGATGGATTATAGATGGAAGCCTCATCCAACAAAATCAGGTTTTGATCAAAAGAACCACCTCTAACAGAAAGATTGGTTGTTCCCTCATGGGCTGAATTTACCCCTGGTAATATCTGCAGGCTCTGCAAAACATCCGGTTCGCCCATAACGGTTGGAATCTCTCTGATTCCTTTAACACTCATTTTAAAACCATTACCATCTGAGGTACTCAGTAGCTTACCTACGTTTTGAGCTGTTACCTTTACCTCTTTGATTCCTTCCAGCTTCGGCTCAAGCTGAAAATCTTTTACAGCATCCTCGTTTAAATAAACATCTATTTTTAGGGTCTGATAACCGATAAAACTTACCTGCAGCTTATAAGATCCGCATTTTAGAGGTAGGGAATAACGCCCGTAGTAATTCGTTGTAATCCCTGTACCTGATTCTTCAATAAAGATATTGGCTCCAATCAACGTTTCCCCACTTTGAGCGTCGGTAATTGTACCCCTAAGTGTATAAGTCCCTGCCTTCCCTTGCTTTTTGACAAACAGCAATTTATTAGCACTAATCCGATAATTAAAACCCGTATTGTTTTGAATATGCTGCAGCAATACTTTTAAGCTAATCGGGTTTTGTGGCAACGACACCGTTGCATTTTCCTTAAAATACTCGCGACTATATGCCACTTCAATCCCACGTGATTGCATGGTTTCAGCCATATCAACCCAGGTAATCTCCTTCGTTTTAAAGTTAATTACCTGATCCATATTAAACTTGCTCTGAGCGATTCCATCTGACAGAATCAGTTCAAGCACCAACAGGATGACTATTCTTACTTTCATTTGTTTTATTATTACATTCTTTTTCATGCTCTTGTTTCATTTTTGCAACACATTTAAGATTGAACAAGGCATTCCCACAAGGCTGGCTAAATTAAACCTGCACTTAATTAAAATTTACTGATCTAAAACAAATTAGATTAATTCCCCTTTCGCCGTTTCTAACGACTATCTCCTATTAAACTGGTTTCTTCCTTTATTTGATTTGATAAATATCTCCTTCTACTATTAGTTCACCTCCCAACAAAACACTAATGACATCCAGGACTTCTTCCACAGGCTGATTATCAAAATCAACGTTTATCGTACGATTACTAAAGGCCTCATCGATTCTAAGCTTAACATTGTAAACACTGGCTATTAATTCAATGATATCCTGACTATTGGCATTCTCAAAATTGATTTTTCGAGTACGCCAGGCCATATCATTAATGGTCTGACTTTGTACGTTTTGAACAGACTGCTCCGACTTGTTCAAAACACCTAGCTGTCCTTGTGTTAACAGCATTTGGCGCCCGCTATTTTTAACTTCCATAGCGACCTTACCACTTTCAACATAAACCCTTTCGTTTAAAGCATCTTCCCTTGCCCGTATGTTGAAGGAGGTACCCAGAACCTGAACCTTTGCATTGGATGTATTGATAACAAAAGGTTTGTACTCATCTCTGCTCACATCAAAAAATACCTCTCCTTTCATTTTAACCAGTCGTTGGCCACTTTTCTGACGATAAGCTATTGACGAATGATGGTTCAATTGCACTTGTGATCCATCAGCCAAAGTATAAAGTTGTGCTCCATCGCCAGTTTCATAACGTACCCACTGATTATAATCCCACCAACGATACGCTCCTGTAATGATACCCAAAACAATTACAGCCGCAGCAACATACTTATAAATGCCAATCCTCTTTTTCGTAACCAACCTATCCGAAGTCTTTAACCATGCCTGATCAACATTAACCGATATTTGCTCAGCGTCGTCATCCAAGCCCATCCAGAAACGTTTGAACTGCTCATAAAATTGCTCGTTTGCCCGATCATTCTTCAGCCAGTTTTCAATCAAAATTCGCTCTTGCGGTTTTGATTCACTCCGAAGGTGTTTTATTAACAATTCAGTATTAAAAGGTAGTTTCATTCGATTATATTTTCTTTCAGTCGACATAACTTGTTCCGCCTGACGGCATGGAACTTACCAAATAATTTCTTCTATTGTATTCAAGTAATTCTATCACTTCTCAAATCTTAATTGTGTTGCATTTATCCCTATGACAATAAAATATGCCTACACCCTAAAAAGAAATTGAAAAAAATTTTAATCGTTTATTATCCCCATCAATAACCAGATCATATACCAGTGTTTATCAAGGTTTTTCTTTATCCAGTCAATGGACTTACTCATGTGATATTCAATGGATTTAACTGAAAGATCCATTTCTTTTGCGATTTCATCGTAAGTCATATCCGAAAATCGACTCATGCGAAAAATCGCTTGTGTTTTAACCGGTAATTGTGATAATATATCCTTGGAAATCTTTTCCAGCTCCTGCAATTCAAATGAAATGGGCTGTAAATCTGAAGTATCCTGTAATTCTTCATGCATCACTTCCTTAAAGGTCTTTTTAAGAAAATTAATGGATCGGTTTTTTACCATCTGGAATAAGTACGCCCTTTTATTCACCACTTGATTCCAATCAGACTTATTATGCCATATATCAACAAAGGCATCCTGCACCAAATCTTCGGCATGATGTTGATTGTTTAAAAACTTTACAGCATAACGCACCAACTCCTCGTAGTGCTGCCTGAATATTTGTTCAAAATCAGTCATGGTATTTTACTCGTTTCCAATACAAAGATGATGAATATTCCTGAAAAGAGCTGTAAAAACCGATTCTGGTTCTCTACCAACCATAGCAGCACTAGCCAATAAGCATCTCAATATTTGAAACTTAATTAACATTTAAGAATTGAGTTCAATAAGCCTGTACCTTATTTTTAAAGTTTTGAAAAAAAAGTGTGTTTAATTTGTAACTAATCAGCCAAGGCAGGTACTAATTAATAGAACTAAATTGGAAATTACCTTGAATAAAGAAGAAAGATTTAACAAGATAGTGGTGGAAAATCAGGAACGAATACTCCGGATATGCCGCTATTACAACGCTAATGTGGCAGACCAGAAAGATATGCATCAGGAGATTCTGATTAATATCTGGAAAAGCCTGGATCACTACCGGGGTGAGGCTGCAATTAATACCTGGGTTTACCGGGTAGCAGTTAACACAGCTTTGAGTTACACCGGTAAAGCCTTCAGAGAAATGAAACTGATGGTAGATGCAGAAACAGAAAACCTGCATCTGTTTATTGATGAACAAGAACTGGAAGAAAAGCAACTGGAAGAAGAACAGCTTATTCTTCTCAAGATAGAGCTCAACACTCTATCGGTTATTGATAAAGCCCTTGTTTCGTTACTACTCGAAGGTTTATCGATGAAAGAAATATCCGATGTGATTGGTATTACCGAACCCAATGTAAAGGTAAAAATACACCGTATTAAAGCACAACTAAAAACCCGTTTAAACAAGAATAGCCATGAACCTAAATGAACATCAAACCGAAGATATAAATATGGATTCCCTCATTGCAAAAATGCAAAAAGAAGATTCGAACTATGCCAAGCTCTGTAATCGCTTACAGTGGTTATACTGGGTGCTGGCTCCTCTATACCTGATCATGATTGCAATACATTATTTTGATGATGGAACGCGTGAAGATATGATTGGTAATGCTTGTTTCTTTTTAGCCATGTTATCCTTTGGTCTGCTATTAAGAAAGTACCAAAAAGAATATCAGGGGGTAAATTATGCCCTGCCAACTCTTCAAATGCTCAAGCAAGCAGTTAATCGTTACAGCCCATTTACCAAACGCACCTTATTAGTTGTTCCCGGTGTTGTATTGGCCTATATTGGATTCCTTTTATCAGCATCCAAATTCTCTAGCCCGATTTTTGTGCATGCCTTTTTTAGCGGTGCCATTTTAGTGGGTCTTACCGGTGGCTTAATCTACTGGAAATCGAAATATAAACCCTTAAGAGACGAAGCTAAAAAAATGCTACAGGATATTGAAAATGGGTGAATTTCATTATCAACAAATCACCTTTTATTTCAGAATAGATAATAAAAAATTAAAAGATCAAAAAAGCCGCTCCACAAGGAACGGCTTTTTATATATCAATTCGTTGGGGGCAAGTGTAAAAAAACAAACGCGCAAGCAACTATTTATGATTTAAAGCATCATACTTAAAGAGACATTTTTATTTAAGAACTAGCTCATAATGAAAACCTTTAAAACAACATTAATAGTCCTTAGTTGTATCATATTTGGAAATACACTTTTCTCTTGTGAAGAGGAAAATAAGACTGATTATAAACCTTATCTTATTAAAATCGAAAGCATCAAGCTTCCTGAACAAATCAATGCAACCGAACCTTTTAATATACATTTTTTTGGAACAGTTGGGACGAATGGATGTTTTCAGTTTCATGAATTTAAGACGGAAACAAAGGATAATAATATCATTGTAGAAGTTTGGGGCAGAATTAATAACAATGCAGAAATATGTCCAAGTGTCATGGTATATCTAGAAGGAAAAGAATTAACATATACAATTCAAAAGATTGGCAACTACACTTTAAAAATTAAACAACCCGATGGGAGTTATCTGGTAGAACAAATTTTAGTAAAATAAAAAAGAAACAACAGCCCCCAACAATGGCTCATAAAGCTAAGTGAGCCGATTAGACTTGGAAGGTGCGTGGCCTAGGCGAGCAGAGCCAAATCGTTGATTTGGCTTTGAACAACGCTTTAGCTTTGCGAAATTTGAAAGTGAGTTCGGTTTAAATTTCACTTACACTTCATAGCCGCGTCCGTTATTATCAATTAACGAAGGTTTGCTTGAGCAGCAGCTAAGCGTGCGATAGGCACACGAAAAGGAGAACATGAAACGTAATCCAAACCTGATCTGTGACAGAACTCCACTGATGATGGCTCACCCAAAATCGACTCATCACTCACCACAGATACCTTTATTAAAGTTTGTTCTTTAGTAATTCTTTAGCAAGCACCTATCATTAAGACACATAAAACAACACTTCTTTTCTCACCTTCTTTTACCCCTTTCTTTGACATTGTCCCAAAGAAACAAAAGACATTCCAACGCTTGTTCCTATCAATAACTTCGAAGAGTGATATGGCAATACTAAAAAAGCCGCTCCACAAGGAACGGCTTTTTATATATCAATTCGTTATAATCGATTAACGAAGGTTTGCCTGAGCAGCAGCTAAGCGTGCGATAGGCACACGGAAAGGAGAACATGAAACGTAATCCAAACCTGTTCTGTGACAGAACTCAACTGATGATGGCTCACCACCATGCTCACCACAGATACCTAATTTAAGCTCTGGACGAGTTGAACGACCCTTCTGACAACCCATTTCTACCAATTGACCAACACCTGTTTGGTCTAAAGCCTGGAATGGATCTTGCTTCAAGATACCTTTTTCGATGTAGATAGGTAAGAATTTACCTGCATCATCACGAGAGTATCCGAAAGTCATCTGAGTTAAGTCGTTTGTACCGAATGAGAAGAATTCAGCTACTTCAGCTACTTCGTTAGCAGTTAATGCAGCACGAGGAATCTCAATCATAGTACCTACCATGTAGTCAACTTCAGTTCCTTTTTCTTCGAATACTTTAGCAGCTGTAGTGCGGATGATTTCTTCCTGCATCTTCAACTCCTTAACAGTACCGATTAATGGAACCATAATTTCCGGCTTAGGATTCAATCCTTCTAATTTCAAGTCACAAGCAGCTTCGATAATCGCGCGAGCCTGCATCTCAGTAATCTCAGGATAAGTGTTACCTAAACGACAACCACGGTGACCTAACATCGGGTTGAATTCGTGTAAGCCTTCTACTTTTTCAGCTACAACTTTCACATCAACACCTAACTTCTCAGCCATTTCTTTCTGCGAAGCTGCATCGTTTGGAGTAAACTCGTGCAATGGTGGATCCAGTAGACGAATAGTTACGCCATATCCGTCCATAGCTTTCAAGATTCCGTGGAAATCCTCGCGCTGGATAGGTAATAATTTAGCTAAAGCTTCCTTACGACCTTCAACTGTTTCTGCAAGAATCATCTCACGCATCTTCCAGATACGGTCGCCTTCGAAGAACATGTGCTCTGTACGAGTAAGACCAATACCTTTCGCACCAAACTCACGAGCAGTTTGTGCATCAGCTGGTGTATCAGCATTAGTACGAACATACATGCGTGTGTTCTTTTCTGCTAATTCCATCATCTTACCGAAGTCACCATCCAATGAAGGAGTGATAGTAGCTACTTTACCTTCGTAAACAACACCAGTAGTACCGTTTAATGAGATGAAGTCGCCTTCTTTGTACTCAACACCGTTGATAGCCATTGAAGAACCTGATACTAACAAACCAGCAGCAGAAGAGATACAACACTTACCCATACCACGAGCTACTACAGCCGCGTGAGAAGTCATACCTCCACGCTCAGTTAAGATACCTTCAGCAGCATACATACCTTTTAAGTCTTCCGGAGAAGTCTCGCGACGAACCAAGATTACTTTTTTACCGGCAGCAGCCCACTCTTCAGCAGCCTCAGCAGAGAATACAATCTGACCAGTTGCAGCACCCGGAGATGCTGGAAGACCTTTAGATAATTCCTTAGCAGCATCTAAAGCAGCCTGATCGAATACAGGGTGTAATAACTCATCTAATTTGTTAGCTTCCTGACGTAAGATAGCTGTTTTCTCATCGATACGTCCTTCTTCCAACATGTCGATAGCCATCTTAACCATAGCAGCACCAGTACGCTTACCACTACGCGTTTGCAACATCCAAAGCTTACCGTCCTGAACGGTGAACTCCATATCCTGCATATCTGAGTAGTGATCTTCTAATTTCTGCTGTACAGCGTCTAATTCAGCATATAATTCTGGCATTGCTTCTTCCATAGAAAGGAAGTTTTTCTTACGATCTTCTTCAGAAGTACCGTTACGTTCTGCCCAACGCTGAGAACCAATTTTTGTAATTTCAAGAGGTGTACGTACACCAGCAACAACATCTTCACCCTGAGCATTGATTAAGTACTCACCGTTGAATAAGTCTTCACCAGTAGCAGCGTCACGAGAGAAACAAACACCTGTAGCAGAAGTTTCACCCATGTTACCGTATACCATAGCCTGAACGTTTACAGCTGTACCCCACTCGTCAGGAATCTGCTCCATACGACGGTAAAGAATAGCACGTTCAGTGTTCCATGAATCAAATACTGCACATACAGCACCCCAAAGCTGATCCCATGGATTAGTTGGGAAGTCAACACCTGCGTGCTCGCGAACAACAGCCTTATAACCTTCAACCAAAGCTTTAAGGTCTTCAACTGTTAATTCAGTATCTAATTTATATCCTTTTGATTCTTTTAATTCATCTAATACAACTTCGAAAGGGTTGTGCTGACCTTCTTCAGCTTCAACACCCATTACCACGTCACCATACATGTGGATGAAACGACGGTATGAGTCATACGCGAATTTTTCGTTACCTGATTTTTCAGCAATGATTTTCACTGCATCATCGTTCAAACCAAGGTTAAGAACAGTGTTCATCATACCTGGCATTGACGCACGAGCACCAGAACGTACAGATAATAATAATGGGAAAGCCTCACCGGTAGAACCAAATTTAGCATTCATTACTTTTTCAGTAGCCGCTACACCAGCTTCTACTTCAGCTTTCATTAATTCTACAACAGCTTCTTTACCTTTTTGATTGTACTCTGTACAAACTTCAGTGGTAATAGTAAAACCGGCTGGTACAGGAACACCAATAAGGTTCATTTCAGCAAGGTTAGCACCTTTACCTCCGAGCAGGTTTCTCATATCAGCTTTACCTTCAGCTTGTCCGTTACCGAAGGTATAAACGCGTTTATTGCTCATACTTAGATTATTAAATATTTATTATAAAATAGTAGTTATCAATGCATTCTAGATACTTTGAAGCAAAACTTCAAAAACCCTACAAATAAACAAAAAATTTGGGAAAGTCACCACTTTCTTTCCTTTCAGAGTGTTAATAAATAATAAATGAAACGGCGATAAATCTTAACATTTCGAACCAGACTCATGAGAATAATAAAAATTCATCAAGCCTTCAATGTGTTGTACGAGGATCAATTACAAGCACAAAAAAAAAGAGTAAGCCATTCCTTCAAATGCCTTACTCTTTTAAGTATTTCTATTGATTTGCTATATTCGTAAGATACTATACTGAGTAACGAAGTTACAATTAACTTACCGGATACTTCTTCAAATATTCTTTCGATTTCATCAGGTAGTCAACATATTGTGCCCGACGATAAGCGTGTGGATCGTCCACATTCTTTTTGCACAACTTACCTCTGAAATCATCGATCTTCTCATATCCTTTCTCCTTCATCCAGGCCGAAACCTCTTCGAGCATACGCGTCACCTGTATCACTCCATTCTTATAAACCGTACTTACCACCTGTACAGCATTGGCCCCGGCCAACAACATGCTGATAACATCTTCTCCATCGTGAATTCCGGTATTACTGCATATAGTTCCATCTAAATTACATGATAACAATCCGGCAAATCGTAAAGCCAATCGATTATCACCCTTACTACTCAAGTTATAAGGGATGCGGAGTTTTTCGTTTTTAATATCAATATCGGGCTGGAAAAGACGGTTAAACAGTACAAAACCATCCGCCCCGTTTTTATCCATGCGATAAACAACGTTCATCATATTGGTATAAAAAGAGCTCAGTTTAACACTGACCGGAATTTTAACCGCTGCTTTTACTTTCTTCAATATCTCCACCCTGGCATCTTCAATCTCAGCCGGTGATTTCTCCAAGTCTGAAATAGTAGAATAAAAATTTAATTCCAGTCCATCCACACCTGTTTCTTCGAGGTATTTGGCATACTCCACCCAACTAACATCATAGGTACAGTTAAGGCTGGCAAAAACAGGAATAGAAACCGATTCCTTTAACTTTTTTAAAGCCAGAAGGTGGGCTTTGGGACCTGAATGCTCAATGTTTGGAAAGAGCGAGGTCATTTCGGCATGAAGATTATCAAACTCGTGAAGCTCTTCCTCCAATTCCGCAGCTTCCAGGTGTAATTGCTCTTCAAAAAGCGATTTATAGACAATCGCGGCTGCACCAGCTTTCTCCAGTTTTTTGACAGTTTCTACATCTAACACCAGGTTGCTGGCTCCAATAATAATGGGGTTCTTCAATTCAATCCCCATGTACGTTGTTTTTAAGTCCATAAGAGGTGATATAAAGGGTTATTAATTTCTTGTCTTATTTTAACAAGGAGCTGAAAGCAATTGTTTTAGATAAAGGATAAAATGGTCTGTATTTTATGAAACTGTTTAAATTTTATCCCTTGTTTATGGTGAATTAATCCCACTCAATGCCGCAAAACCCTACAAAAAATGATGGTATTCGCATCATTTGCTGCTTATACCAATATCACCATAAAGTTCGCATTTAAATAGCTAATCAATCCTTGCATGTTTCTTGCTTTACTTCCTTTCATAAATTTTTCCTTTAAGTTTTACTTTCAGATATGATTCAAATCTATGGCTAAAAAAAGGCAAACAAAATAACTGTAATATTACCGTGAAAATAAAAAAACCATATACATCTGTATTTCTGCAATATAGCTTCAATTAACGACGCTCATGATTAACATATAAACAGCAAAATCAGAATTTTTTTAACTTTTTGATGAAAAATGGTGCTAAAATGCTGCTTTTATGCCATTTTTTGCTGAAAAAATGAGCTTTTATATCATTTTCTGTTTTTTATTGATGCTTATTCGGGATTGCTTCGATACATGTTCGTATCACCTTCGGTACGCGCGCGTAGCGAAGATGCATCGAAGCAAATACGAAGCTATATCAATGCAGAATCGAAGTAGGATCAAGGTGTGATCGAAAAAAGTAAATTTCAACTATCGAAGCCGTTTGTAATACCAAATAATTGATAAAACGGACGATCAACCGTTTTGCTAGTTGTCCAGAGTTAATTTGGGACTGATATAAGATCAAATGAACTTTAAAAGCAAATGAACTAAAGTTCTTTTTAATGTTTCATTTGGTATTATTCTAATACATTTCTTATCGGATGAAATCAGTCATGTTCATTCATCCGATAAAATTAAAGTTTTAAGCTTATTAGTGTTCTTACTATTAGGTCTACAGGGCAATCAAATGATATTTTTCTAACCTACTCATAGTAATATCATTTATTTGCGGCAAATTATCAACTATTGGCCTGATACCATAAGTATCCAATAATTCATCAAAATGAATGCTTAGACCTGCATTATTCGTTTCATCCAACAAATAGATAACACCCTCTTTATCTGTATATTTCTTGAAGTTATTCCAATCAAAATATTTATTCTTAAAAACATTCATTCCTGTCCTAAAATGGAGATACTTATGCATGTCTCTATGATCTGTATGCAGCCTTTTAATGTCGAAGTAGGATCCGGACTTAATATTTGAAAATAGATTATTGGTTTCAGTTCGTCGATCTAATAAAATCATGTCATTAAACCTTGTGCTCAAAACTAAAGTTTGTGGTGATGTTTCTTCGCCAAATGTTAATAAAAATGGTTCTGCAAGATTTGACTTTAATCCATTTCCTGCCATCAATAGTTTTAGTTGATTTTTAATATTATCCTCTAAAACAAATTCCCAAAGTGGTATCATTCCATCAAACGCTATATCAATTATGGAATAATTATTTTCGTCTTCCCCAAATGCAGCCCATGAAGTTAAGTCTAAATCGGCTGCATTAATATCTTTTCCAGCTGAAAATCCTGAATTCTTGCCAACACCTCCAATGGTGTTAATTGAAACGGAGGTATTGGTAAATTTCTTAAATGCAGTGCTTAAACTCAACTCGTCACTTTGAAAATCCGTTATTTTAATATAAGTTTTTGTTGACAAAGAAACCGCATCGAACATATCCTCTTCTAATTCGATTTGATTTTCACCAGTCTTACCTTCAGCACTAAATAGTAATGTTGACCTAGCTCCTGTTATGAACTTGTTGACTACAAAAGCCCCATAAGTATTTAATACCTGTTTGGGTGATAAGTTATATAAATCATGCTTAAAGTCATCGTGAAGGTAGTTACGACGGATTATTTTATTTAAATATGAATTTGTTCTCAGTTCAAATAGTGCTGAACGGTATTCAAAATATGCTACCCCATATACCTGATTCGACTCATTGATTTTACTTTCAGAAAAAATATAATCAAACCGGTTCTTAACACCAAATTTAAAAACATCTTTATCCAAAGATGGATTACAGTTAACCTGATGGTCGATAAATGATTGCTCTCTATAGCGATCAAATGTAGCAAAAGAAAATGCTCTGGATTGAGTCGTTCTAGATCCTTTGGGACTATCTGTATTTGGATAATCCTTATGGTATCTGGAAACATCAATAACCGGATAGGTAATGTCATTCTCTAAGATGAATGGAATCGAGTCTGTTCTTAACGCCCTACCTAGATAGTCCTCAAAAGAAGTAGCAGGAGCTTTAAGGTGAGATGAATGACCTTTTGATAGTATTAATGGGTATTCTGATTTTCTTTCCTGTACAACTCTTAAATCTTGTTTTTTGTCTTCAGAAGGAGAAATCGACTTATTAACGCAACCTCCGAAAACAAAGAAACTCAGAATAACAAATAGAAATATTTTTCTCATAATTTGTACTTTTATTTTAGATATGCAAAATACAAATTATTCTTATGTTTATTTGCTTAATTTAATAATATTTGCTATTATTTTTAGTATATTTAATCAAAACAAAACCCTTAAGGCATTGTATAGAGTTTTTAAAGATATTATTAGAAACCTTTGCAAGGCAAAAATGCCATTAAGTCTCAGATTAATAGTTGTTTAAGTTGGTTTCGTTTTGGATTTTCATTAACTTAAAGATGTGATTAAAAAGGAATTACATATGAGTTTTGTATCGCATCATGTCGAACGTA
>JAOARW010000049.1 GCA_025210475.1 Carboxylicivirga sp.
CTTGACTTTGCTAATGGCTTCCTTCAGATTTGGAGTCACCCCCAACACCCTTGCCAATTGCTAGTTCTTCCTGTCAACTTGGCGAACCCAAGAACGTTTCATCTTGGTAGCATATTACCATGCCCGACATACAAAAAAGAGCAGCTTGGTAACAGGCTGCTCTTTTTGATTGATCATATCTTGTTTTAGAAAAACTCTTCGCCTGAACTTTCCGTTTCTTCCTCGGCCCCTTCTTCACTCTCGGCCTGCACAAGCTGCTGGTTGCAGTCAAGGTTAACATGGAAGTTAAGCGGTTCTTCAAACTCATCTTCTTCGGTAATCTCCAATTCTTCGTTGGCATAAACATCCTGCATATAAAGCGCAAATATTGGTAAGGCCATATTGGCCCCCTGCCCCAAACGAATGCCATCGAAGTGGATGTCGCGGTCTTCTCCGCCAACCCAAACACCGGTTACCAATTGCGGGGTTACACCCATAAACCATCCATCCGAATGATTTTGTGTGGTACCGGTTTTACCACCAATCTGCCCAAACATTTGATAAGTATGTCGCAAACGACGGCCCGTTCCCAGGTTAACCACACCTTGCAGCAGGTTTAACATCAAATAAGCGGTTGGTTCACTAATGGCTTCGCGCTTTTGTGGATGAAAATCACTGATCACATTTCCATATCGATCTTCTATGCGCGTTACGATCATTGGCTCTATGTGCACCCCTTTATTGGCAAAGGTACAATAGGAACTGGTCATTTCCATCAGGCCAAAATCGGATGTCCCCAAACATAAGGCCGGCACGGCATCCATGTGGCTTTTTATGCCCAGCTCGTGTATGGTGTTGGCCACTGCCTGCGGATTAAATTGTTTCATCACCCAGGCGGTAATGTTATTGTTCGAATTGGCCAGTCCCCATTTCAGGGTCACCATCTCACCTGCCCTAGCACTGCCGCTGTTGCGTGGCGTCCAGGTTTTGCCACTGCCCAAATAAAAGGTTTGTGCAATATTTGGCACCAGATCGCATGGTGTAAAGCCTTCCTGCATGGCCAGCGTATAGACAAACGGTTTAATGGTCGATCCCACCTGGCGTTTACCCTTTCCGGCCATATCGTACATAAAATGCTTAAAATTAGGCCCTCCTACATAAGCTTTTACATGTCCCGATAAAGGATCCATGGATATCATACCAGCCCTCAGGTAAAACTTATAATGGTGAATGGAATCCAGCGGAGTCATCATTGTATCGCGCTCACCAGCCCAGGTAAATACTTTCATCTGGTAAGGTGTATTAAAAACCCGCATTACGCTGTCCATATCCGCTTTATTGCGTTTTAGCCCACGATATCGATCGGTATTTTTAATGGCACGCTCAATAATTTTTTCATAATCGTCTTTCGAAAGGTCTTGGGTATAAGGGGCGCCACGCTGCTTGCGCTTTTCAGCAAAGAATTTTGGCTGAATGTCTTCACTCAAATGTTTTTTAACCGCATTTTCGGCATATTCCTGCAATCGCGAATCAATGGTTGTATAGATTTTTAAGCCATCCTTATAAATGTCGTACCTGGTACCGTCGGGTCGGTAGTTTTTATTGATCCATCCATAAAGCGGATCATCCACCCAGCGCAAACTATCTTCCAAAAACTTTTGCCCCATCCACGATGGATAGTTTTCACGAAGCGGTTCTCTGGCACTTAAAGTCAGGCGCAGGTACTCCCTGAAATAAGGAGCCGGTCCTTCTTTGTGATCCGCCCGGTTAAACTTCAGTTCCAATGGCATTACCGATAAAGAATCGTATTCGGCCTGTGTTAAAAACTGGGCCTTGCGCATCTGATCCAATACCGTATTCCGACGCCCTTGCGTTAACTCTGGACGTCGAACCGGATTGTACAAGGCAGGGTTCTTTAGCATACCAATAATCACGGCGGCTTCTTCCACCTTTATCGAGTCAGTTGAAGTATTAAAAAAAGTTTGGGCGGCACTTTTAATTCCATAAGCATCATAAATAAACTCGGCTTTATTCAGATACATGGTTAATATCTCTTCTTTGGTATAACTGCGCTCCAGTTTAACCGCAATAACCCATTCCTTTAATTTTTGAAAAGCACGCTCAATAATATTGGATGCTCGCCCGTGAAAAAGCAATTTGGCCAATTGCTGGGTAATGGTACTACCTCCCCCCGAACTTTCATCCTGCATAATAACAGTGCGAAAAGCAACACGCGCCAATCCCCGGGCATCGATTCCCGAGTGATCATGAAAGCGAACATCTTCGGTTGCTATCAGGGCATTAACAATATTGGGTGATAGTTCATTGTATAGACTGTAACTCCGGTTTTCGCGAAAAAAAGTTCCCAAATGCTGCTGGTCACTTGAAATAATATCTGTTGCCAGGTTACTTTTAGGATTTTCGAGTTCTTCGAACGAAGGCATAAAACCAAGCCATCCATACGATATCATAGTAAATAAGGTAAAGACGGACAACATTCCTCCAATAACAAGTACCCAAAAGGTAACAACTAATTTTTTGTATTTTGATTTCGCTTGTTCCATTCCTATTTTTTTGAGTGTATGTTAATGCCACCTACAATTCAACATTAACCCCTTAAATCAAAGTATATCTATGTATACTTTTGTTTCGCATCAATTATTGATATTTTGGTGTAAAAATAGTAAAATTTGATAGACGAGAATTGATTAAGGTTTGCGTAAAGCGTTTTCATTTTTTAACATTGTGGCAATTTTAATGTAAATTTGCGTGCTTAATTAAAAAGTGGTGTTTGTAAGTCATTTGAGAGATGGGTAAAAAAACAACGGTTAACGAAGAGAATCTGGTGATCGTCGAGTCACCGGCAAAAGCAAAAACCATAGAGAAATTCTTAGGCAAAGATTTCCTGGTTAAATCAAGTTACGGACATATTCGCGATTTATCTAAAAGCGATTTTGGTGTAGATATAAACAATAACTATCAACCCGATTATATTGTTTCTTCAGACAAGAAGGATGTTGTAAAAGAATTAAAACAATTAGCAAAGGGTGCCAAGATGGTATGGCTCGCTTCCGATGAAGACCGCGAAGGAGAAGCTATTGCCTGGCATTTGTTTGAAACCTTAGGTTTGAAAGAGGAGAACACCCGTCGGATTGTTTTTCATGAGATTACTAAGGACGCCATTCATAGAGCCGTTGAAAACCCTCGAAAAATTGATGTTAACTTGGTTAACGCTCAACAGGCACGACGTGTGCTTGATCGATTGGTAGGTTTTGAATTGTCGCCGGTTCTGTGGCGAAAAGTAAAGCCTTCATTATCGGCCGGTCGTGTTCAGTCGGTGGCAGTTCGTTTAATTGTTGACCGCGAGCGCGAAGTGTTTGCTTTTAAGCCAACATCCTCTTACCGGGTAACCGCTTTGTTTGAAGTTAAGGACGAAAAAGGCAGGATAAAGGAACTGAAATCGGAATTAAACCGTCGTTTCAATACGCTTGAAGAAACAAAAGCCTTTGTTGAGCAATGCAGTGATACCGAGTTTTTAGTATCGGCCATTGAGAAAAAGCCGATGAAAAAATCGCCGGCTGCACCATTTACAACATCAACTTTACAGCAGGAAGCATCGCGCAAATTGGGCTATTCGGTTTCTCAAACCATGTCCATCGCCCAAAAGCTTTATGAAGCTGGTAAGATTACCTATATGCGTACCGACTCGGTTAACTTGTCGGATTTAGCATTGAACATGGCCTCGGCACAAATCACTGAAAAGATGGGCGCTGAGTATGTTAAGATCAGAAAATATAAAACCAAAGCAAAAGGCGCACAAGAGGCTCACGAAGCCATCCGCCCCACCTACCTCGATAAAGAAACGGTATCTGGTTCTGCCCAGGAAAAACGTCTTTACGAATTAATCTGGAAGCGCACCATTGCCTCGCAAATGAGCGATGCTCAGCTAGAAAAAACCATCATTAATATTGATGCAGGCAATACTGGCGAGAAGTTTCAGGCAACGGGTGAAGTGATCAAGTTCGATGGATTCCTTAAGGTTTACATCGAATCGACCGATTCGGAGAATGAGAATGACGACACGCAGGATGTTCTGCTTCCTCCGATCAGCAAAGGCGATATTCTGGACATGATTAATGTGGAGGCCAGACAACGTTGGAGCCAAAAACCTGCCAGATATACAGAAGCCAGCCTGGTTCGTAAACTGGAAGAATTAGGTATTGGTCGTCCGTCAACATACGCCCCAACTATTTCGACTATTCAGAACCGCGGCTATGTTGAAAAAGAAGATCGCGATGGTTTTGAAAGAAAATACAACCACTTGCTGCTGGAAAATGGGAAGCCATTGGTTGAAAGCGAAAAAACAGAGATTACCGGAGCTGAGCGCAGCAAACTATTCCCAACTGACATTGGGATGGTGGTGAACGACTTCCTGGTTAAATATTTTGAGAACATCGTTTCATTTGACTTTACAGCCAAGGTTGAGAAAGAATTTGACGATGTCGCTCTTGGTAAAATTGAGTGGAACAAATCCATCGATGATTTTTATAAACCATTCCATGTAAAAGTTGAAGAAACACTTGAACAGTCGGAAAAAAGCACTGGTGAAAGAATCTTAGGTGTTGATCCGGCAAGCGGACAGCAAGTATCGGTTCGCATTGGTCGCTTTGGCCCATTGGCTCAAATCGGTGTTTCATCGGAGGAAGAAGACGCTGAGAAACCACGCTTTGCATCCTTAAGAAAAGGACAACATTTGGAAACCATCACCCTGGAAGAAGCCTTGGACTTGTTTAAGCTTCCTCGCACATTGGGTGAGTTTGAAAATAAAGTGGTGGTAATTGGCATTGGTCGTTTTGGCCCTTATATCCGTCACGATGGAAAGTTTGTTTCTCTTAAAAAAGGTGTTGACGATCCGTTTGAGATCGACCTTGAAACGGCTATTGAAAGGATCAAAACAAAACGTGAAGATGATTTGAAGAAAATCATCAAGCTTTTTGATGAAGAGCCAGAATTGCAAATTTTGAACGGTCGTTGGGGACCATTCATCAAATATCAGAAAAAGAATTATAAAATTCCTAAGGATAAGAACGCAGAAGAATTATCTTTGGATGACTGCAAAGCATTGATTGAAGCTGACACAAAAACAGCTAAAAAAGGTGCCAAAACAGCAGCTAAAAAAACGACTGCTAAAAAAGCGACAGCAAAAAAAACAACAAAAAAAAAGAAAGCAAGCCCTAAGAAGACCAAATAACCTAAACCGTGACAGAAGACTGGATACATTACTTTGATTATACCAAACCAAACATCATAAATGCCTTTGAGTGCGAAGACAATGAACGTCTTTGCGCTCAAATTTCTAGTCTTCATAATGTAACACATCTGGATTGGGATTCATATGATATTGCATTAATTGGCATACCCGACTCACGAAATTCGGTTCATAAAAGCTGTGATAAAACACCCGATCAGGTCAGAAACTACCTATGGGGCTTAAGAAAGCTGTCCAAACCTCTGAACATTATCGATCTTGGCAACCTACGGGGTAATACTATTGATGATCGTTACAAGGCCTTGGAAGAGATTGTTAGTGAACTGTCGCGGCAAAATATTATTCCCATAATCATTGGTGGCAGTCAGGATTATACGCTACCAATGGCAAAAGGAATTAATAAACATTTGTCAAAATACAATCTTGCAGTAATTGATAGTAAAATCGATTGGCTTCTTTCGGGACAGGACTATTCAGCATCAAGCTTTTTAGGCCATTTATGCAACCATACAGAAATAGCTCCTTTTGATTTATCAATAATAGGTGCCCAAAGGTATCTGTACAGCGAACCGCAAGAAAATAAAATTCATTCGTCAGCTTACGAAATTTATCGGCTTGGACAAATTCGACAATTCGGATGTTCATCTGCTGAACCGTTTTTGCGCGATGCAGACCTTGTTAGTGTCGACATGACGGCCGTTCGTCAAAGTGATCAACCGTCGCACATAATACCACAGCCCAACGGCTTATCAGCTGAAGAGTTATGCCAGTTGATGTGGTACGCCGGTCAGAGTGATCGATTAAAATGCATTGGTATATTTGAACTTGATAATCAATCAGATACCAACAACCTAGGAACATCACTTAAAGCTCAATCGCTTTGGCACATACTAGAAGGCATCGCTTTACGTTATAAAGATTATCCGGTGAAAGAACTGGATACTTACCGACAATTTTTTGTTTTTCTGGAAGATTATGAATTAGAGATTAAATTTTATAATAATCCGGATAATGATCGATGGTGGGTAGAAATACCAGTTACAGAAGGGAATATTGAAGTAATTTCGTGTGGCAGAGCTGACTTTGAAGTAGCTTCGTCAAATGAAATTCCTGAGAAATGGTTTCGTTTTATTCAGAAAAAGGATTGTAAGTTGGCTGAAAAATAGCTTTTTATAATTAATGCAAATGAAAAATGAAACCTTTATAATAGAATTGGAGTATATATTCCCAGCATTTTGTCAGCTGGTAAACAAGAAGGTCTGATTACAAAAATGAAGACCGCTTACAAAAGAAAAGAACAATGGTTCGTAATGTTAATACCAGCTTTTTTATGGCATGGCTAGGAGAATAGTATTTTTTCTGTTATTTTGCGTTGCTTCTGTCTCGTGGGGGCAGCAATATCCTCAGTTCAGTCAGAACATGTTTAACCTTCTGACTGTCAATCCGGGTTATGCCGGATCAAATGAGATGATGAATGTAACGCTTGGCAACAGGCAACAGTGGATGGGCGGTTTCAAAGGAGTAGACGGCACCTCCATGGCACCCAGTACAACGGTATTTGGTGTTGACACAGAAATAAACTTATTGGGATGGAATAGCGGTATTGGTTTATCCATTATGAATGATGAAATTGGTGCTTTTACGACACTTTATATGTCGGCCATTTACAGCAAACGATGGGAAACAGATTACGGTAAACTGGGCGTAGGCCTTTCCTTAGGAATGGTAAATCAAGGCATTGACGGAGAAATCCTAGAGGTAGAACCACATAAATTAAATGGAGGTGAAAAAATTGGTAATTATCATAAACCAGAGGATTTTACCGGTGAAGAAGGGATGGCATTCGATGCAGGATTTGGAGCATTTTTGGAACACAAGGATTATTATCTAGGTATTTCAGTAGCACATCTTAATCAACCAAAACCTAAATTTAAAGATACTTATGCTACACAAATTAACCGTACTGCTTTTATAACCGGAGGCTATCGTATTCAAATGAAAAAACGACCAATCGTTCTAATTCCATCAATATTTCTGAAAACAAATATGTCGAGTTATCAGATTGACTGGAACATCAATGGTATATTAAAAGACAAGTATTGGGGCGGATTAAGCTATCGTATGCAAGATGCAATTGTATTGCTGGGAGGAGTTGAGTTAAATAATGGCTTGCGCATTGGATACAGTTATGATATAAGCATATCTCAATTGAGTGGAGCACAAAACGGCTCACATGAAATAATGCTGGGATATCGATTTGATTTGAGTCTCGAAAAAAGAAAGAAGCAATACAAGAGTGTAAGATATTTATAGAAATAAGTAATAAGAATATATAAGAGTAATTCAGATATTAAGGCTATTATGAAGAAAGTACTTGCCATCAGTGTCGTTTTTATCACCATCTTAACTGGATGCGGACAATCCAGTGGTGGGGAACTAACTGGCGTCGCACGCCGGGCCTCATTCTATGAACCAGATCCTTTCGGAATGTTATTTATTCCACAGGGAAGTTTCAATATGGGACCAAATGATATGGACATTGCCAATACAATGACCTCACAATCTAAAACTGTTTCGGTTCGAAACTTTTGGATGGACGAAACTGAAATCACTAACAGTGAGTATCGTCAGTTCGTGTATTGGGTAAGAGATTCTATTGCACGCCGCTTGTTAGGTGAGCAATTCGAAGAATTCTTAATTAGTGAAGACTATCTTGGTAACGAAATAGACCCACCATTTATTAATTGGGAAGAGCCAATTGAGTGGGACAATGAAGAATATGCTGAGATTCTTGATGAAATGTTTTTAGCAGAAAACGAACGTTTCTTTAGAAGAAAAGAAATTGATACCCGTAAATTAACGTATGACTACGAGTGGGTTGACCTTCAGCAAGCAGCAAAAAGCAGTAATCGATACAACTTCGAAACAAAACAATACGAAGGTGTGGTTTATGACCTAAAAGGTGAAGAACGCGAGATTAAGGATCGTTCCGCCTTTATCATGAAAGATGCTGTTAATGTATATCCTGATACACTGTGTTGGATTGCCGATTTTACCTATTCATTTAATGAGCCATGGACAGAGAAATATTTCTGGCACCCTGGTTTTGATGAATACCCCGTAGTTGGTGTTAACTGGAAGCAAGCATCTGCGTTCTGTATCTGGAGAACAGAGCTCCTGAATAACTACCTGACAAGCAAAGGTGAACCAACAGTTAACTATTATCGACTTCCTACTGAAGCGGAATGGGAATATGCTGCTCGAGGTGGAATGGAACATGCTATGTACCCTTGGGGTGGTATGTACACCCGTAATAACATGGGATGCTTTTTAGCTAACTTCAAACCAATGCGAGGACGTTATGCAGATGATGGTGGTATGACTACTGTGTCCGTTGGCACCTACGCTCCAAACGATTATGGCTTGTTTGACATGGCTGGAAATGTTGCAGAATGGACTTCCAGCGCATATGACGAGTCAGCTTATACATTTACACATGATTTTAGCCCGACCTATAAGTACAATGCCTTACCAGATGATCCACATGTAATGAAGCGAAAAGTATTACGAGGTGGTTCATGGAAAGACGTAGGATACTTCCTGCAGAATGCTACTCGCACATATGAGTATCAGGATTCTTCAAAGTCATTTATCGGTTTCCGATGTGTTAGGGATTACATTGGTGACTAATCTTATCAATTTTATAGGACGGTTAATTGAAAAAATTTAGGTCATTATGAGTATTTCGGAATTTGTTGAGAGCCCTGGCTATAAAAAAGTAATGGGTAAAGTATATGGTCTTGGTGCAGCGGTTGTAATTTTAGGTGCACTTTGGAAGATTCTTCACTTGCCAGGTGCAGCTATTATGCTGATTGCGGGTTTAGGTACAGAAGCTATTATTTTTGCACTGTCTGCCTTTGAAAAGCCACATGAGATGCCAGATTGGGGACTAGTGTACCCAGAGCTTCATGGTCTTGAACCTAAAGAAGGTGCTGCCAAAGGTGTTGGCGGTAGCGAGTTAGCGGCATTGGTTCAGAGTGGTAATTTAGATAACAGTGATATTGAAAAATTAACGGATGGTATTAAAAAACTTTCCAATACTTCATCTCAGCTATCTGATTTAGGTAATGCCACAGTAGCAACAGATGCTTACATTAAAAATATGAATTCAGCTGGTGAAGCTGTTGGTCAGTTTGCCAATCAGCAGGCATCAATGGCGCAAAGCAGTCAGGCTTTGGCTGATGTTTATGCTTCTTCTGGTAATAGTGTTAAGGAACATTTCGAAACACTCTCTGCCAACAATCAGGCCTATGGTGAAAAATTAGGTGATGTGACTAAGAATCTTGCGGCTATCAACTCTGCATACGAATTACAATTGCAAGGAGTTAATAGCCAGGTTCAGACTTCTCAGGCTTTAACGCAAGGATTATCGGAAATAACCAATCAGTTTCAGCAGTCCGCTAATGATGCGAAGGTATACCGTGAGCAAGTTGCACAGTTAAGTCAATCTGTATCTGAGCTGAATGCAATCTATGGCAATATGCTAAGTGCCATGAATATGGGTAACAAATAATCTGATTGATCATTATAAACTGCTAAAAAAACAAAATTATGAGTGGCGGAAATTGTCCCGAAACACCCAGGCAGAAGATGATCGGTATGATGTATCTGTTCCTGACAGCAATGCTTGCTTTAAATGTTTCAGGCGAATTACTTCAAGCGTTTCAGCTGGTAGATGAAAGTATTCAAGAAAGTATTAAGACTACCAATAATAAAAATAAAGACCTTATTGATCGATTTAAAGCTGCTGAGGCTGTAAACGCAGATAAGGTTAGACCATACAGAATCGTTGCTGAAGAAATTAAGGAGGCTGCTAATGGATTGTATGACCATATAGATTCTTTGAAATGGATCATGAAAAATACTGTAGATCCTGATACTGCAACCAATTTGATTAATTATGTTGGAGCGGATAACCAAGATGTTGCTGCACAAATTATGATTACTGAAAAAAATGGGGCTCGTAGTAAAAAATTAATTGATAGAATTAATAAATATAGAGAATTGCTAATTGGTAAAATAAAACCAGAAGATACAGCTACTATCGTTCCTCCATTAAGAGCAATATTATCTACTAAGGTTAAACAATTAAAAACTAAGGATGGTAAAGATAAAAAAACCTTAAAATCATGGGAAAGTCAAAAGTTTGAGCATTTACCTTTATCTGCATCATTCGCACTGCTAAGTAGTATACAAAGTAATGTTAGAAATACACAAGCTGATGTAACTTCATATTTGTTGAGTGAGATTGATGAGAATACGTATAAGTTCAATCATATTCGTTCAGTAGTGAAGCCCAGTTCCTCAATGGTGCTCAAAGGTGATAAATACAGTGTTGAACTTTTTATTGCAGCAACTGATGAATACCAGAAGCCTCGATTTGACATACCTGGATACAAGGTAACTGCCAACAAGCAAGGTATAGGTGTTTTAGAAATTCCTGCCAATAAAGTGGGAAAGCAAGGCTGGAAAGGAAAAATTTGGTTTAGAGATCCCAATGGTAAAGAGATCCCATATGATATAGAACACAATTTTGAAGTCATGCAGCCAAATGCGGTCATTTCACCGATTAAAATGAATGTATTCTATGAAGCATTAGAAAATCCGGTTGAAGTGTCAGTACCAGGTGTATCATCAAGTGATTTGGATGTTCGTTTTAGCAATGCTACTTCTCGCCCGAGAGGTAATGGAGTATACATTGTTAAACCAAAACCAGGTTTTGCAGGTGGTAAATCCATTGTTACAGTTTATGCTAAGATCAATGGTCAATCGCAAAGAATCGGAAGTAAGGAATTCCGTATTAAACCATTACCATTACCTTATGCCTCTATTGCCGGTAAACAGGAAGGAAAAGTGAAAAAGGGCTTACTTCTTACCCAAAGTGGAGTATTTGCAGAAATGGGAGATGATTTCGATTTTGAATTAGAATATAAAGTGACACAATTTAGTATTGGTGCAAATCGAGGAGGTTTTTATCAAAACAAACTATCAAAGAGCAACCGTATTACTGAAGAACAAAAAGAAATAATAAAAGGTGCTTCAAAAGGCTCTAAGCTCATGATAGAAGATATTAAAGCTATTGGGCCAGATGGAAGAACAAAGAAACTGGCTTCACTAGTTATAACTGTAGACTAGTAAACAAAAAAAATTAAGACAATGAAAAGACTATTCTTTATCCTGATTGTATTGCTTGGATTTGGCATGGCTGATGTTATAAATGCGCAGGAAGTAAATACTGAACTTTATACCAAAGATCATGTACCTAATCGCAAACCAATTCCATATGTACATGTGCGTGAAGCCGATGTTTTATGGGCTAAAAAGATTTGGCGAGTAATTGATTTACGCGAAAAAATCAACCTACCAATGTATTATCCTACAACTAAAATGGATGATCGTTACAACCTGATTGACCTGCTGATTTATGGTATTAAGTACGAAGGATTAACTGCTTACTCTTCAAGTACTGATGATGAATTTCAGGTGCCGCTTTCCTTAGACCAGGTAATGCGCGAAATGGGCGCTGTATCCGATACACAAATGATTCGTAATGTTGAAACAGGACTGTATGAAGAGAAAGTTGTAAAAGCAGAAATTAGCTCAACTGAGATTAAGCAATTTATGTTAAAAGAAATATGGTTCTTTGACCGTAAATACTCACGCATGGATGTCCGTATTGTTGGATTGTGCCCAATTCGAGAATATGCTCAAGGTGAAGGGGACGAAAGAGCGATTAGGGTTTCACAACCATTTTGGATTTACTTCCCTGAAGTACGTGGTTTATTAGCCCGTCACGAAGTGTTTAACCCACGAAATGATGCACAGCGCCGTACTTTTGATGACATCTTTATTAAGCGCTATTTCGGCAGTTATATCTACAAAGAAGCCAACATCTACAATAACCGTCGTATAGAAGATTATACAGCTGGTATGGAGGCTATGATGGAGTCTGAACGAATCAAGCAAAGTATTTTCGAGAAAGAACACGATATGTGGGAATTCTAATCAAAGGATAAAGTTGACTAGTCTATATAAAACAAAAGGGAGCAAATTGCTCCCTTTTTTAGTATCTATAAGATTAGTATAAGTTCTAATTCTTAACCAGTGTACCTATATTTTCACCTTTTAAAACCTTAATAAGGTTTCCTTTGGTATCCATATCAAACACCACAATATCCAGCTTGTTTTCTTTGCACATGGTTGTGGCTGTTAAATCCATAATTTTTAAACCACGGTTATAAATTTCATCGAAGGTAATCTCATCAAATTTAGTGGCAGTAGGATCTTTCTCCGGATCAGCCGTATAAATACCATCCACCCGTGTACCTTTAAGCATCACATCGGCTTCAATTTCAATGCCACGCAAAGAAGATCCGGTATCGGTTGTAAAATATGGGTTACCTGTTCCGGCAGCCATAATTACCACTTCTCCATTCTCTAGGGCTTCAATGGCCTTAGGCTTGTCGTAATATTCACCTACAGGGTTCATCCGTATAGCTGTCAATACGCGTGTTTTAACGTTCATCGATTGCAAGGCCGACTGTAATGCCAATCCATTAATTACCGTAGCCAGCATTCCCATCTGATCGCCTTTGTAACGATCAAAACCTTTGGATGCACCACTCAAGCCTCGAAAGATATTACCACCGCCGATTACTATCCCGATCTGAACGCCCATTTCTGCAGCTTCTTTTATCTGCTCGGCATAATCGTTTAATCGCTCCGGATCGATTCCATATCCTTGCTCGCCCATTAAGGACTCACCACTCAGTTTTAATAATATGCGTTTGAATTTCATTGTCGTTATTTAATTGAAATATAATACGAATCAAAGATAGAAATAATCGTTTGTTTAATAGAATGACTTTAAAGCATGGTTCTAATCAATTCTTTTACCCGTTTGCCATCCCAGCGCGCAGCACCTTGCTTTTTCATCATAATTTGCCCCTCAGGAGATATTAGAAACGATGCAGGAATACTTCGGGATGCAAAAACGTTTGGCTGGCGACTCCTTAAAATATAAACCGGAAATGAGTATTCCTTTTTTTCCATAAACTCCTGCAAAATCCCCCGTGACTCCTGACTAACGATAACAAAAACCATGTCGTCTTTAAACCCATCGTAAAGCCTTTGGATAGATGGCATCTCGGCCAGGCATGGCGGACACCAGGTGGCCCAAAAGTTCAGGAAAACAACCTTTCCTTTAAGAGAATCGAAATCCAGCAAATTACCATCCAGATCTTCAACTTCCCATTGATAATCCCTTTCACTTAAATAGCTAACCTCTTTGCTTTCGCGCGGTGCAAACATGCTGTATCGAATAATGGTTGACGAAACCACTTTTCTTGAGGCAGGAAAGATCATTGCAATAAGCAATACCGTAAACAATAAATCGAATATAATTCCGAGTATTGTTTTCTTACGGCGGTATTTATACCATTGCTCCGACCAATATCCCTTTTTCATTGTCATTGTTTTAATTATATAAGTATAACAAAGCTATTTAAGCATGGTTGCCTAAAATAAATACTTCCACATCGAACGATATAACTTTAAACCTGCATTTACTTCAACTTTTAACCACTTACTTCCTGAAGATATGCCGGCCTTTTGTGTAAAAACATCGAGGTTTATGGAAATATTATGTGCTGTTCCAGGCATTAATGTCAGCGGAAAAACAGCATCACTACCTCCTTTTATTCTAAATTTCCGCGTTTTTTTAAATAGCATTCCAAAAGCCAATACCGGAGGCGAAAAGGTCAGGCTTTCTTTGGTGTGATTACGAATTGAAATACTTGCGATCCGCTCTTTGGTGACTTTATTACGTTTTATACTAACGCTAATCCACACTATAGAGGGGCTTAAGCGCTGTAACCACCCTCGCTTTGTGGCCACAAAAACAAACAAGACCAGCCCCATCAAAATAAATAAGGAAAACATCTCCGGATTTTGCCTTTGCTCTTTTTGTTGTTCTTCGTAATAAATTTCATCGAGCGGCTTCAGTTGTCGATCGTCCTGAACAGACTCGTTGTACTGATTTGTCTCGCTTGGCAAACTAACAGTTCTGTCAACTCTTCCACCACGGCTACAAATTTGCATCAGCAAAATCATTGCCAGACCAATTATTATCAACAACCTGTTTTTCTGATAGAACTCCTTTATTTTATCAATCATCACTAGTAGCTTGGAAACAATTCTAATCCCTTATAATTTATATAGTACTCGCCATCCTTAACCGGCTTTGCCATTTCATCGTCGGTTTGACCATTGGCATTAGCAATGCCTACACTTGCAAAATAACATATAGCATTATGCTTGTTGCCATGTTTCATCACTTCGGCAGCAATGTGTGGCAGTAATAAACCCATATCGGGATAGGTGGCTGTGCGTACCACAACAAAATAGCGTTTATCATCTTTTGTTGCGAGTATTTGCGGATTTACATCCGGCTCCTTCCGCACATTAAGCACTTTAAATCCCTTATCAACCATATCTTTATAAACAACTTTGATGCCTAAAAAATGAAGCTCTTCAGTTGTTAATACTTGTCCTTTTTCCATACTCCCTCTTTATTATGACGCACAAAATTGGCATAAATAATCGAAAACAAAAATATATTCTGAGAATCAGTACTTAAGGGCATAACCCATTTTTTTGCCAAAAACTCTTTACAGCAGCTCAATTTGGCGGTATCTTATATCTGCTTTTGTCTGCAAATACTATTAACCTGAGTTCAATTTGATTTTAGAACTCAGATTATTATAAACACTTAAATGGAGGGATAATTATGCCACTTACTCGTCTTGAAAAGTATTTAAATCTGGAGCATGTTAACTATAAACGTATCGTGCATTCCAGAGCATATACTGCACAAAAAACAGCTGCTTACTCGCATATTTCGGGTAATGAAATTGCGAAAACAGTAATGGTAAAGATTGATGGTAAACTTTGCATGGTTGTTTTACCAGCATCGTACCAGGTCGATCTTCAGGAACTAAAAAGAGCAACTGCAGCTAAAAATGTACGCCTGGCTGCCGAATCGGAGTTTAAAGATGCCTTTAACGATTGTGAAGTAGGAGCCCAGCCACCATTCGGCAACCTATACAACATGGAAGTTTTTGTTGCCGAGAAGTTAACGGAAGATACAAACATTGCTTTCAATGCCTGTAACCATGCCGAGCTTATTCAGATGACTTACAAAGATTATCAGAAGTTAGTTCATCCAACGGTTATTAAGATTGCCCGAACACACTGGGCGGATGCATAGTAAGCTTGTATCTAACAGAAAAAGCTTATGGCCCAAAACAGTTATCTGAGAAAGTTACTAAGCCAGTCAAAGTAACGTCGAAGGTGTTCCCTGAGCCCAGTAGAAGGGAGTTTATTTGTTAGATTATTGGCAATTGTGCCTCTGCGCATAACACTGAGATCGATTTTAAATTTCAATCTTAGCTTATTAAGATTTTACTGAAGGGGATGCTCGAAAACAATTTTTAATTAATTGCCTGTTTGGAATTACTCTTATAAATATCAGCGTCAAATATATTTCTTTTTCGAAGGCAATTAATGTAACTCACAATTGAGTTTCAGTTTTTGAACATCCTCTTTATTAATCCCAGTCACCTGCCTGTTTAGCTGATATCGATACAATGTTAAGTTTTAATACCAACGTCTTCTTTAAGGCTCCGGGAATATATTCATTATCCGTTTTTCCGTGCTGATACATTAACACATCCAATCCCATACGCTTCCCTTCGTCATCATCAATGATTTCCATATTACCGGTGCCAATGATCGAACGATAACGGGTGGTATACTGACAGGCCACTTTCCCTTTTACCACTTCACTATCGTACTCAATTTCAAAGCCAACATGATTGTTCTTTTTAATCAAATTAAGCTTTCGACCTTCGAGCGCACAATGAAAATATAAGGCTCCATTCTGGTAGCCAAAATTCAAAGGTACAATGTATGGATACGGTTCATCATTGAAGGCCAACCGGCAAATACTCGATTGGGATAATATTTTTAAGATAACTTCCTGATCTTTAATCTCTCTTTCTTTTCGGCGCATAATAAAAGCTTTTCCCGAAAATAGCTGTTAACAGACAGTTTCCAAAGCATCAGCCTATTTTATACCTTTGCGCGATGAAAAAACTTCAGGACATTATTCAGCCCGGAAAGTTTCCAATATTCTACGGATATGTGATTGCATTTGTTGGCACCATTGGTGTTTGGGCCAGTATACCGGGACAAACAGCAGGCGTTTCCACCTTCACGGATCCGGTGAAAGATGCTTTACTGCTTACTCGCAACCAATTTAGTGCAGCGTACATGATTGGTACCCTGATCAGTTCCTTTGTCTTAACACATGCCGGCAAACTATACGATAAGCATGGCGTTACCTCTACAGCCGCAACCTCCCTAGTGTTATTAACCATCACCTTGTTAATCTGTTCCATATCGCAAAATATAAGTCAATTTCTGCAAAACATATTTGGCCAAAGTTGGACCGTTCCTTTTGTCGTAATGGTTCTTCTCTTTTTTCTGATGCGATTCAGTGGTCAGGGCGTTTTAACAATGGCATCGCGCAATATGATTATGAAATGGTTTGATCAGCGCCGGGGACGCATCAATGCTTTTAGCAGTGTAAGTGTTTCCCTTGGTTTTTCTGCCTCTCCCCTCTTCATCGATCAATTAATACAGAAATTTGGCTGGCAGGGTGCCTGGCAAGCGATGGCCGTTGGTCTGCTGTTGGTATTGTTGCTGGCGCTTGTATTCTTTAAGGATAATCCTGAGAAATACGGACTTAATCCGGATGGCATTAAAAAACAAACAATTTCTCATTCAGAGAAAAAGAACGAAATCAACTTTACGCTTTCACAAGCCAAGAGCACCCGAAGCTTCTGGATGTATACACTCATACTGGCCTTTCATGCTTTCTTTGTCACGGGGCTCACTTTTCATGTGGTTTCCTTGTTTGATGAAGCGGGATTAAGCCGGACGGAGGCCATCAGCATATTCATCCCCATAACAGTGGTGTCAGTAATAACATCAATTGCTGCCAATTTCATAAGCGACTGGATAAATATTAAACTTCTTTTATACATCATGATTGGTGGAGCCATGCTGGCCAGCGGAGGTTTACTTATTATCTCTCACGATTATGGCACATACCTCATTATGATCGGCTTGGGCATTACAGGAGGTTTGTTTGCCGTTATCAATGCCATTACCTGGCCTCGTTTTTTTGGTCGAAAACATTTGGGTGCCATATCGGGGAAAGCCATGTCGGCGATTGTAATGGCAAGCGCTCTGGGGCCGTATTTGTTTAGTTCATCCAAATCCATATTAGGATCGTATAGCTACATTGCCTATGCCTGCCTGGTTTTCCTTTTGTTTCTGTCTTCGGCATCGATTAAAGCAAATGTCCCAAAAGAAAAATATTAGAGAATAGAACTTTGCCAAACATGAAATCCTAATGGAATAGAAAATTATAATCTTTGGTATGAGTTAAGGCATAGTTTTTGTTTTGTCAACCATGCGTTTGTAACCTTAAAACTTCAAAACATGAAAAAGCTATACCTCAACCTTGCCATTCTTTTCTCCATTGTTCTTTTTTCCTCTTGCTCAAGTTATCAGTTTGCCACTCTTAAAAGCGACCTCGAACAACCATTTTCAGATGGTTTTATTTACGAAAACGACACCATCCAATTGCATTATGCTTTTAACGGACTGAATTGTCCATTACAACTAAGCATTTACAATAAACTCAATCAACCAATTTATATTGATTACAACCGTTCATCGTTGATCATCAACGGCGAAACATTTCCATTAAACCCTGAAACATCTTCCATAAATGTAAATTACTCAGAAACGGAAACGGAGCTCAACCACCATAGCTATACTGACGGTCATTCATCGGGCTCAATAACCCACAACGACCGACGTGGTTTTATTCCACCCCAATCTTTATTAAAACTGGATAATGTAAACATTTGCAATGGTTTTATGGAAACTAAGTTGGGTTCAGGAGATGATCAAAGAACACTTGTGGCTGAGAATGGCCAGAGTTATAATGTAAAAGCTTACGACTTCACCAGAGAAAACTCTCCACTTCTATTTCGGAGTTTTGTTAGTTATAAAGCAAATTCCAAAGAAGATTGGAAATATATCGACAGTAACTTTTGGGTATCATCCATTTATCAGACGGTTGATACACGCTTACCGGCAAAAGCCAATCAATTCTTTGTTTCGCGATCAACCGGTGTTGGCGAGGTGGTTGGATTGGCTGCTTTAACAGGATTGGCCATTATTGCTATAGATAGTACCGATATTGAAGAAGACGATTCATTCTAAAAAAAAAAGCGAAGTCTGGATAAGCTTTACCAAAGACTTCGCTCCTTTTATTCAATTTATAGTATTGTTATAAAACCAATGTAACATCCATGGTAAAATCATTGTCGATTGCTTTATCGCCAAGGTTATCGAAGAATGATCCTGAGCCATAACGAATGCCATAAGCTGTGCGATCCACAACAATGGATGCCGTGTATGCATCACTCTTCTTTTCAACCACAAATTCTATGGGTTTTGTTTGTCCTTTAATGGTCAACTGCCCCTCCACATTTGCTTTACCATCCTTAAATTTGGTGGCTTTGGAAATGACGAGTTTGGCCGTTGGAAATTTGCTAACACTAAAAAAGTCATCGGAATGTAAATGACCAATTAATTTCTTGTTGTACTCCTGGTTTTCAATATCCGTATTCGTCATACTTGCCATGTCAATCACAAACGTTCCATTTTGGATATCTCCCTTCTTAAGGTTCAAATTGCCTTCTTTCAGCTTTATGTAGCCAAAGTGCGACGAACCAACTACTTTAGTACCTGTCCATTTAACTATAGTGGCCTCAAGGTTAATTTTGGTTTTTTGAGCAAATAAACTTCCACTAACCAGTGCCATCATCAGGCCTGCAATCAAAATCTTTGTCTTCATAATTTATTGTTTTATTGTTATTTATTATTCATTGGAATGTCCATTATAAGTATTCGGGCTTTTTCAATTATCTCGATAGTAATTTCAGAAGCATCCTTAATGGCGATGGCATCGCGCTTGTTTAAAATTGTATCATCGACTTTTACCTCGCCATCAATCACCATCAGGTAGATGCCGTTATTTTCGTCCTTCAATTGATAAGTTCCTTTCCACCCGGTATCCAGCTCACCCATATGGAACCATGCATTCTGATAAATCCAAACACCTTCATCTTTGGCATCGGGGCTTAAAACCTGGTATAACTCATTTTCTTTTCTCAATTTATCCAGCGATAATTGCTGATACCTGGGCTCCACTTGTCGTTGATTTGGGAAAAGCCAGATTTGAAACAGGTTGAGTTCTTCTTTATCACTGCCATTAAATTCACTGTGAAAAATTCCTTTACCGGCACTCATCACTTGTATCTCACCACTTTCGATATGTGAGGTATGTCCCATGCTATCTTTATGTGCCAAACGACCCGAAAGCGGAATGGTAATTATTTCCATATTGTCGTGTGGATGGGTATCAAATCCGGTAGATGGTGCGATGATATCATCATTTAAAACCCGCAACACGCCAAAGTGTGTGCGCTCGGGGTTGTGGTAATTGGCGAAGCTAAACGAATAGTTAGCCTTTAACCAACCATAGTCTGCTTTCCCTCTGCTATCGGCTTTAATTACTTGTGTTTGCATCGTCATAAATATTTGTACAATACAAACATACAATGCTTTTACACCCTACTAATTACGAAAATCAGCTCATGCATTACAAAAATCAGACATACTTGTCTTTTATTGTGGTTTTTATGATCTTAAACTTCTCTAATGGATTGACGAAAAGCAATTGGTGATTGACCGCTGTGCTTTTTAAAGAAAGCCGCAAAATGAGATGGCTCCTCAAAACCTAGTTGGTAAGCCAGTTCTTTACCAGTCTGATCGGTAAAAAGCAATAGGCGCTTGGCTTCGATGATTATTTTGTCTTGAATGAATTCTTTGGCCGACTTACCGGTTTTGCCTTTAATGTAGCGGTTCAAATATTCGCTCGACACCGATAATTGCTTGGCATAATATTGTACTTTATGCGTTTGCTGATAGTGTTTCTCAATTAAAGTCTTAAATCCCCGCATTAAACGATTGCTGCCTGTTTCATGCTCTGTTGTTAACTTAGATATACTACAAGCACCAGAAACATTGATGATAAAGAGTTTTAGCAGAGCACCCAAAGCTTCATATCTATAGTAGTTATCACCTTGCTGGTATAACCGCATTTGCTGAATAAGACTTTTAAAAACGGTTAACTGCTCTTTATTAACAGGCATTGGTGGCGAATCGCCATAAGAGGTAAATAAGTAGATCCGATCGATTAATTCATCGCTTATCCCATTCTGCATCAAAAAGCTTTTACTAAAGTTTAGCACATAGCCATTGGGGCGGTTATGACTTTGGAACTGATGCACCTGTCCCGGGTAAACGAAATGAATGGCCGAACCGTTTAAAGGATATTCTTTAAAATCGATCACATGGACACCTCCGGGATTTTCCTCAATAAGAATGATGGTATAATAATTATGCCGATGGGGTTGATCCTGCATCTCAGGTTGATCCTGCATCAAATCATAAATATCGGCCGTAGACTTAATTATAAAATCAATGGAATCGCCATTGGGATGTTTCAGGTCGTATGTTTCGATTTGGTTATGCATGAATGTATAGATGTCGTCAGAAAATATTATCCATTCAGTACGAAGCCAACTTTAGGAACATTCTCGATGGAAACGTTTTCATCCTCCTTCAGGTACTTTCGCAATTTGGCAATAAAAACATCGAGACTTCTGCCATGGAAGTAATCGTTCTCACCCCAAATTGCAATTAAAATATCTTCCCTTTTCACAATATTATTGATGGATAAACAAAGGATTCTTAATACATCACATTCCTTTTGTGTTAATCGCTTGGTAAAGCCATCGGTCTCCAATCGCTGATTGGCCGAATCAAATCGATACTTACCAATTTCAAAACTAGTAATCTCCTCTTTAGGAGCTTCTTCCTGCAGGTTCATGCGGTTAAGGATGGCTTGTATGCGACAGAGCAATTCATCTTCATCAAAGGGTTTGGTTACATAATCGTCAACTCCCAATTGAAAGCCTTTAATCTTGTCCTGTTTCATGGAACGGGCCGTCAGGAAAATAATGGGCACTTTCTTATCCATCTCCCGAATGTTTTCGGCAATGGTAAAACCATCCATGCCCGGAAGCATCACATCGAGTATACAAAAATCGTATCGCCCTTTCTTATACGCTTCCAATCCGCGTTTGCCATCTTTGTAAAGTTTCACATCAAATCCATTGGATTCTAAAAAATCCACCAGCAGGAAACCCATGCTTATATCGTCTTCAACCAATAATATCTTCGCCATTATTTTAAGGGTAATAATATAGTGAAACAAGTTCCTTTACCTTCTTCACTTTCAACAGTTATCCGACCATTGTGTTCTTCAATTACCTTTTTTACAAAAGTAAGGCCTAGTCCAAAGCCTTTTACATCGTGCACATCACCGGTGCTGACACGGTAGTACTGATCGAAAATATAGGGTAACTCCTTTGCCGGAATTCCAATGCCGTTGTCTTTTACTTTTATCTGTAATAAATTATTCCATTCGCTGGTTTCAACGCTGATGTTCGGAGTATCGCTTCGATATTTAATGGCATTATCCAATAAGTTGGACAACACCAGTGATAACCGCCCGTTGTAACTTTCTAAAGTATGGTTGTCTGTTTTAAAATTTACCTTTAACTCGCCACCTGCTTCTTCAACACGATAGGTAAACGACTTAACCAATTCTTCAATCACTTGTTTGAGGTCCACAACATCCCACTCCCCTTCAACCGTTGATTCGCATGATAACTTTAAGATATTCTCAACATGTGATTGCATGCGCTCGTATTCATTTAATACGACTTGTGCATAGTCTGATGTCTTCTCCTTATCACTTTTCTTTTTGATAATCAGGTTGGCCGCCAAACGAATATTGGCCAGTGGTGTTTGAAACTCATGTAACATGTTATTAACAAACTCCCGAAGATGCGTCATTAATAGTTGCTCGCGTTTCATCATGCGAAGCAAGATTATAAATGAAGCTACCAAGAAGAATATTATTAGTACACTCATAATAAACAGCCCACTCATTTGTGCGAGAATAAAGCGGTTACGATCCGGGAATTGTAATCGTAAACGTATGCCTTCCCTCTCGAGTAGTCCATTAAGGGTTTGCTGATAACACTTGGGTCCCCAAATTAAAGCTGAGTTAGGGCCAATAATTGTATCGGTAATCGCAAAGGTATAATTCAGTGGTAAATTATATATCTCCAATTGGGAGTGTATTATACTATCAACTTCGGCGCTTTTACGTTTGGCGTTGATACAGTTATTACCACAGAGGAAACGATCCATCTCCGGACACAGGCGATTTCCTATTTCATCGCGGGCATCTTTCAAAGCCATTACCACTCTGTGGTTAAAATTCTTTTCCTCAAGACGAGCAGCTTTTACGATGTAGTTAATCTGAATAAACAGCAACAATGCCAAACCTATAAAAGTGGCAATCGATAGCCCGTAATATTTTTTGTTCTTCCCCATCACTTAAAAATACACATTCGAATTCATGCCTCAAAATTACCAAATTAAAGACCTTGCCATCCTTTTTTAACAAGCCCTTAACAACGATTAACATGTCAATAACTTACCTTTATCCTTATCAAAATTAGTTTTGTAACATCACAAACGAGAAATTAATTTATTAAACGTATGATTATGAAAAAGACACTAATTCTTTCGGTACTATTTGTATTTACAATGGCAATTGCAAGTCCTGCAATGGCGATGACTATTGACCAGGAGCCAGTAAAAACTGAAAAGAAAGCTGAAGACAAAAAGAAAAAGAAGTGCGACAAAGAATGTAAATCAAAATGTACCAGCGAAAAGAAGTCGTGCTCTGAGAAAAAGCAATGCTGCTCAAAAAAAGAGAAAAAAGGATAATCATTCGATAGACGGATTAAAGAAAGCTACCTTAATTGAGGTGGCTTTTTTAATGTCAAAAATCAAGTATTATACTCATATTTAAGTAATTTAATCACTCGTGTTTCCATTTTAAGATTGTATTTTTGTGCCCGTTTATTAAAAGTAATCATTAAGGTTAAGCAATTGGTATGGAATCATTTATTGTTAGATTTTTCATAATCCTAATAACAACCGGAACCATAGGGTATCTCGTGTTACGCTGGTTATATAAGGGAAGTATCTTCTTTCGAATTGGTGCATTATGGATGATTAATGTTTTTCTAACTGTGATGAATAGCAGAATACATTATAAAAATCCAGAGGCCTATCCTTTCTTTGCTGCACTAGCCGGAGGTATTATTTTAACCATCATCATTCAGTACATTGTATATCTGCAAATAAAAAAACCACTTGGAGCAATTACTGATAAAATCAGAGAAATGGCTCTTGGCAATATTAGTTTAAGCCAGGATGAATATAAAGCGCCCATTAAAGGTGAGATTTTCGAAATTCATCAGGCAATTAATAAATTAGAGCAATCACTTTCCACAACCATTATCAGCATTAACGAATCGGCCAAAGATGTTGATAATCTGGGTCATGAATTGAATCACACGGCATCCAAAATTTCAGCAATTGCTAATAATCAGGCTTCGGGGCTCGAAGAAATATCCTCATCAATGGAAGAAATGGCCGCCAACATTGATGCCAATAATATGAATGCTGATGGCACCAAAAGCAATTCAATAAATGCACTTAATTCGGTTGATGAAAGCTTTAACAGCACACAAGAAGCTTTGCAAGCCATGCAGAAGATTGGTGAAAAAATTGCCATTGTTAATGAAATAGCTGCTCAAACCAACCTGTTGGCATTAAATGCTGCCGTTGAAGCATCGCGCGCTGGTGAAGAAGGTCGTGGCTTTGCTGTTGTTGCGGCTGAAGTTCGTAAACTCGCTGAACGAAGTAAACAAGCAGCCCAGGACATTGGCACCTATTCAAAATCGGGTAATACTATGGCCGAAGGTGCTTTGGACCAGCTTCAACAAACGCTTCCCTTAATCAAAAAAAATGCCGATTTGATAGCGGAGATTGCCTCCTCCAGTGCCGAACAGAATCAGGGATCGATTCAAATCAATAACGCACTTCAGGAAATCAACCGCTCCACGCAAGGACATGCAGCCATCTCGGAAAAGATGAGTTCCAGTGCTCGCCAAATGGCACAGCATGCATCAACTCTTATCAATCAATTAAAATTTTTCAAGCTCGTCTGATCTATTTCTTTTCAATCAAAAGGGTTTTGTACTTTTATGGCAGATAGTAAGCGCGTGAAAAAAAACGAGTATAAAGTAGACATCCCTGATTTAGGCCCCGTACTCATTCGAATGAGTGCCAAAGCCAGGCGAATCAGTATACGCCTAAAGCCATTCAATGGTACCAGCCTGATTATTCCACTTGGAGCTGATGTGAATGAAGGCATCCGTTTTCTGCATGAAAAAAAGGATTGGATTAAACAAAACCTGAAAAAGCTGGAAGAAAAAGAAAGTAAGCTCACCGTATTTGATGAGCGCACGCATTTTAAAACCCGCTCATTTGCGCTTGAGATAAAAAAGCATCAGCAATCGAATGTTCGCTTACAGCTTAAAAACGGATTATTACAAGTCTTTTATCCACATAATGTACCCGTTGAATCGAGCGAAGTTCAGGAACATATTCGTTTTGGCATCGAAGAAGCCTTGCGCCTGGAGGCTAAACGTTTTTTACCCGGTCGCTTGGCCTGGCTAGCCCAAAAGCATCAGATACGCTACCAGAATGTTACCATTAAAAACCTCAAGTCGCGCTGGGGATCGTGTTCGGCCACTAATAACATTAACCTGAATCTTCACCTGATGCGATTGCCCGATCATTTGATAGATTATGTACTTTTGCACGAATTATGTCATGTGTTTGAAAAGAATCATGGTCCGCATTTTTGGGCGCGCCTCGATATCATGTGCAATGGTAAAGCCAAAGAATTGGACAAGGCCATGAATGATTATCAAACCAAAATCTATTAGGATGAACTGGAATCAATTATTATCAACGATACGTACCGGACAAGAAAATAAACTGGAAGCCAAACATGAGCGCACCCAGTTTCAGCGCGATTATGACCGCCTGATATTTTCTTCACCTTTCCGCCGTTTGCAGGATAAAACCCAGGTGTTCCCATTGCCGGGCAGTGTATTTGTTCACAACCGCCTGACCCATAGCCTGGAGGTAGCCAGTGTTGGTCGTTCGTTAGGTAATAATATTTCGCAAAAACTCTTGGATGCCAAACTGGGCAATCCGGATTTGGTTGGTGAAATAGGCGCGGTAGTGGCGGCAGCCTGCTTGGCTCATGACCTTGGCAACCCTCCTTTTGGCCATTCGGGCGAAGCAGCCATCGGACATTATTTTACCAATGGCGAAGGACAGCAGTTTAAGGAGCATTTAAGTGCTTCGCAATGGACTGATGTAACGCGATTTGAAGGTAATGCCAATGCCTTGCGCATGCTAACTCATGCTTTTAACGGCCGACGAAAAGGCGGATTTGCACTTACTTATACAACCATTGCCTCTATTTTAAAATACCCTTACGAATCGGGCATTGGACTGAAGAAGTTCGGTTATTTTCAATCGGAGAAAGAAATATTTGAACACATTGCCACATCCCTTGGCCTGAAATTAAAGGATGCTGAAAAAGGTATTTATGCCCGTCATCCATTGGTTTACCTGGTGGAAGCGGCCGATGATATTTGCTACCAGGTGATGGACATAGAAGATGCCCATAAACTAAAGATTCTCTCGTACCAGGAAACCTACGATTTGCTAACCGGCTTTTTCGACCCGGATAAAGAAGCAGCTGAATTTATTAAGATCAAGAAGGTTTTTGATGAGGTAAGCGACAAGAACGAACGTATGGCCTTTTTGCGAGCCAAGGTAATTGGTAAACTGGTTCATCTGTGTACCGAAATATTCTGGAATAACCACGATGCCATACTGGATGGACGCTTTGAAAAAGGTTTGATTGATCATTTAAGCGGAAAAGAATACGAGGCGATGGAAGTTTGTAAAACAACAGCCTTTAAGCGCATTTACAAAAACCCTTCGGTGGTGGAAATTGAAATTGCCGGTTACCGCATTTTAGGCACTCTGCTCGAAGAGTTTATTAAGGCTGTTACAAATCCGAGGGATTTTTACTCGAAGATGTTGTTGCCTTTTATTCCTGAACAATTCACAGTAAAGGAAGAGGCGCCACTTTATGACAAGATTCAGTCGGTACTGGACTTTATTTCGGGTATGACAGATGTTTATGCTTTGGATTTGTATAAAAAAATTAGTGGCACAGGATTGAAATAATTGGTGACTTCTGGGGCTTGCTTTTGGCTAAAGCCTGTTTCTATTCGCATCATTGTTCCGTCGGTTAAATCCGACGGCAATTTATCGCACATCAATTAATTATTATTTCAGTAGTTGAAATCCATAATTATTTATAAACTCATCCACTTCATGTTTGAAGGTTTTTGATTGATGATGGCTTTCCTGGTTATCTATATAATTCACAACTGTATCTAAATGTGAATGAGATACAGATACAGCAAAATAATCATCCTGCCATTCAAACTTATATGGAATCAACTTTTCTTTGTTTATCCAAAAAGATGATTCTCCTTTTATTAGTCGTGCAACATCAGCTATGGTCTGCATTTTACCCAAGGAAACAAGACAATGCAGATGATCATGATAACCTCCAATCGATTTTAGGAAAATACCCTTCTTCCTACAGTTTTCCTTGATATGGGATTTTAAATTTTCTCTAATATTAGCAGTAATATAAGGCTCTCTATTTTTTGTCGAGAATACAATATGAATCCATACTTTTAAATACGACATAATATAAGGTGCTAGTTCATACGATAAAAGATACTGAAAAAAAGAATTCATATAAAGAACTTAAGTACAAACACTATTCATAACCAGCATCCAACAATTGCCGTCTGCTTTAGCTGACGGGTTTATAGAGTTATACACCTGATTGGGCTTCAGCTCATAATAAACCTTCACCAAACAAACCTCCCCTTTCCTTATACTGGCATTTTCAAAACATCTTTGGGGGATATGCCTTTGACTTTTTTAAACATGGATGAGAATTTGGATAGGTTTTGGTAGCCCAGCTCGTAGCCTACGTCCATCACTGTGTACTCACCCGATTTTAACATGCGGTAGGCCTCATCCATTTTAGCATGCGTATAAAACTGGTAGAGGGAACAATCGAACAAGGTTTTAAAATCCCTTTTGAGCTTGGAAATACTGATCCCAAATTCAAGGGCGATTTCTTCGACCGAAATCTTTTGATTAAAACTGCTCATCAATCGATTCTTAATTTTGAGCAACCTTTGATAATCATCCACGTGCAAACCCTGAATATCATTGTTTTCGAGCAACTGCTTAGCTTTTAAAAACAATGAGGTGAGAACCTCTAAACCACGTGCCATCACTAAGGCCCGACTGCCAAAGGTTTCATCTCTGAAATAATAGATATCATCGGTTAACCTTTCAATTTCACGGGTAGAATGCATGTGATAAGTAATGGGCTGCGGGTTTCCGAACAATTGCTTAATCAAATCATTTGTTTCGGGCAACAAGCGCTCCAGAGATTTTTTACTGAACTTAAAAGTAACAGCCTTATAATTAACATTGGGTGGAATCTCAGTCACCAATGGAAACATGCCGTTGTGGGCAAATACACCCATGGAGGTATCTGCTTCGATAAACTGCTTTTGATTGGAATAAGAACGGGTCAGTTGTCCCTCTTTGATAATGGCAATGTGAATGTAATCCGGATCACCATCAGGGCTTCGCTCAATTTCAATAGCTTTATTATAAATACCGGAGGCCACCACTAATTCAATCTCTTCTGGAAAGATATAGGACGACATTTGTAAATCAATCTCATGACTGCTTACGCTATAGCCGCCATCTTTCACCTCTCCTCCAAATATGGGAATCAGTGCCTGGTAGTAATTGTCAATAGGACCTTCCTGGATTGTGAGTATTGTTTTATCTCGCATAATTGATTTATCAAATGTATGGATGCTTGAATTTAAAAGAAATAAATAAGCTCAACAAACAGCATTCATGAACTTTGAGCCAATTGGGATATTCATTGAACCCATTGGGCTAAAATAAGATCGTTGTACACTGCATCTTTGTAATGTAAGATTTAGTAATTATCCATTTAAATATTTGAGTTATGAAAACGTTAAAAGCATTATTCGCAGTTAGTTTATTTGTTGTTGGTTTAAGTTTCACTTCGTGCAGCGACGATAAGTATTACGAGCCGGTTTCGCCTGAAAACCCGATTTACAATGAAAAACCTGTTCATCTGCCGGAAGGTGATCCTGTTCAGCCTCTTCCTCCTGAAATTGGTCCAAAATAGATTAATCATTTTGAGCATTTATTTAATCCTGAATAGTAATGTAAGATTTAGTAATTATCCATTTAAATATTTGAGTTATGAAAACATTAAAAGCATTATTCGCAGTTAGTTTATTTGTTGTTGGTTTAAGTTTCACTTCGTGCAGCGATGATAAGTATTACGAGCCGGTTTCGCCTGAAAACCCGATTTACAATGAAAAACCTGTTCACCTTCCTGAAGCACCAGAGAATTTACCAATTCCATAAACATGATCCAGACGATATTCTCTTGAGTCGATATTCGTGACTCGGTATATACTCTAAAGGTTGTTGCCATATCGTGCAGCAGCCTTTTTGAGTTTTTTTCAGTTTCACTTGCTATTCAACTAAATCTTTAGTTATATTTGAACATCAAAAAATATAACTATGAACCTGAAATCCCTAGTAATCGCAATTGCATTGTTTATCAGCCATCAGTTTGGCTATTTAAATGCACAAACAACACAACAACTGCTCTCGGAAGGAAATTTTGAAGCATTGGTTTCCAAAATGGAACAACGAATTAATTCGCTGGACCGGGAGGAGTATTATTACCTTTCCCTGGCCTACCAGCAAACCGGTTATCCTGACAAGGCCATCAATAAGCTCTTGAATAACATCCAAAATCTGAATACCAAAGAAGAAGATCTACTCTGCCGTTGTTACATTCAAACGGGAAATTACGAAAAAGCATTGCCCTTGTGTAATAAGAAATACCTTGTTGCGCCTACGGATGCAAAGAATATTATTCGCCTGGCGGAGATTAATCATTTCCATAAAAACTACACTTATAACATTGAGATTCTTGGCAAGTATGTTTCGCAGGATTCTTTAAACTATAGTATCAATCTGTTGCTGGCCGAAAGCTATCAAAAGTCGAAGCAAATTGAAGATGCCATAGAAGTTTATAAAATGATATTAGCCCAATATCCCGAGAACCTAAAGGTGGCCTTACGTCTCGGACAACTCTACAACAGTCAGAAAAAATATGTGGAATGCCACGAGCTATGCGTGCCTTACATTGATAAGCTGGAAAACAACCGCAATTTTCTATTGCTTGCGGGTATTGCCAACTTTAAAAACGGATCGAATCACAATGCCAAAGTCATGTTTAGCCGGCTTGAGGCACAAGGCGATAGTTCGTTTATTACCAAGAAACATCTAGGTATTACCTATTATCGTTTAGAAAACTTCGACAAAGCTACCGTTTATTTACTGGCCGCCATGGAGATAAAAGATATGGATCCCGAAGTAGCATATTTTCTGGGGGCTTCACTGGGGCAATCGAATCAGCCGCTGGATGGAAAGCAATATTTACTATTGGCGCAGGAATTAATTAAACCCTCGCCGGCCTTAATGGAAAAATCAAATGTTAAACTGGCACTGATGCATTTTGATACCAATCATTACACCGAAGCCATCCAATACTATGAACTGGCCTTTGAATATTCACCCGAAACCTGCCAGTACCTTTATCACATTGCCACCATCTACGACTATGCATTAGAGAGCCCGAAACAAGCCGGTGTCTATTACGATCAGTTTATAAAAGCTTTGCCTAAGAAACTGGATTCTAAAAAAAGTGATGAGCGTTACGCCATACAGCTAAAAACAGTTGCTAACCGACGCCTGGCACAACTGAAGGAAGAAGATTTTTTTAAGAATGGTATCTAAATAGATCGTTAGATCTAAGCCAATAGACCTAAGACTCGTTTAATAGAAGTTTAAAATCATCTGCCAGCATAGATTTGCAATCTGTGTTTCATGAATTAATTGCTAAGCCTGACTTTTAAAGTCGGGCTTTTGTATATTTATATTTCAATACAATATCTGCTTTATGGAAAGTCGATTTTTTATAGTTATTACAGAGCGAATATAAATTTAATATCGATTGTTGTGAAGAAAAAGACTTGTTGGAAATTATTGTTATTCGATAAATGACACGGATTGCAAATCCGTGCCAGCAAGAGTATTTATGGATAGGGTAAAGAACTTCACTGCTAAAACCTTAATATCACCATTGATGAATGAATTCAAGGTAGCATTGGAGAATGATTTATATAAATGGAATGGAGATTACAAATATGACAATGATGAAAATAAATGGAAACCATATTAATAATAAAGAAGAATTAAAACCTAAACATTTCTTAATTGCATTAGGTATTATAGGATTAATATGCTACGTTTTCTATATGATTCTTTCTAATTCTCATGAATCAATTAAACTTCGCAATCAAGTTTTAGAAAGAGAAGGGAAGAGGATAATAGGATTTTATTCCATCAATGCAAGTAGGCCTGGGGCGCAGAATTATCTTTTTACATTTGAAGTCGCGGGAGAAAAGTATAACGCATCAATTGGTAAAAAATTTCATGCAAATATGGCTCCATTCAATGAGTTGCCCGTTATTATAGCATTTGACGCCATGAATCCAAATAAAAATGTGATTTTACCAAACGAGAAATTTAATTACAAAGGATATCAAATTAAATGGATATATGAAGAAAAAAGTAAACGATATCTGTTAAAATATTCATCTTTTCCTGGCGGTAACTAAGTAATGTAGATCCCCACGCTGCCCCCCACGCTACCGCGCGAATCCTTTCGCGTGGTAAACAATAAATAATAAACAAAGCTGCATTTAAAAAATGCAGCTTTGTTTATATTTGGGAATATGAGTCGTAACTAGAAGTTCTATAATCCAAAGGGAGTCTATTTTGTTCGCTTTGCCGTAGCAGAATGGCTCGATGTTTTTACCAGGAATGAATACAAAGATATTCTAATTGATAGTTTAGAGTTTTGTATAAAAACAAAGGTATGGAACTATTTGCGTGGTGCATTATGCACCAATCATATTCATTTAATTTTCAGAAGTATAAACGGTCATAAACTAGAGTTGATATTGGTTGATTTTATACGACTTACAAGGAATGCCATTATTAGGACAATAAAAGAGAACCCAAGAGAAAGCCGTAAAGAATGGTTGTTAGAGCATTTTGAAAAAGCAGGTTCTAAGTCATCAAATATTAGTAGTTATCAGTTTTGGAGGCATGATAATAAGCCCATTGAACTATGGAGCAATAAGGTGATAGATGAGAAAATAAGTTACATCCTTAATAATCCTGTTGAGGAAGGATTGGTGTATAGAGCTTAAGATTATGTGTATAGCAGGGCTATTTATTACAGTGGGAAAAAAGGTTTGTTGGAAATTTCTTATTAAACCGGAGTAAGGGGTGAAAATAAATTGGCACCGTTTGGACATAATCGAGTAGGTAGGGGGATTGCTCCCCCGCCCTCTCACACCACCGTGCGTACTCTCGTACACGGCGGTTTCAAGTTAATTTTGCAACAGAGCGTAATTATTCGACATATCATACAAACCTAAATCTTCGAACCATTTA
>JAOARW010000050.1 GCA_025210475.1 Carboxylicivirga sp.
GCCAGGTACTGACCGCCACTCTTGTAAAACGACAAGTCACCCACACGACCTTCCAACTTAATCACTCCTTTTTGTCTTGCCATAACTTCATTTTTTATGGGTTAATAGGCTTAATGTACAATCCTCTTCATAAGCATTCAAGCAACCGTGTCCCTTGTGACTGATCAGGGCATTTTTGTCCAGAAAACAGCATAACAATACGCCATTCATTTAGTATCTTAGAAGTATACTTCAGATCAAGATGTAGTATGGATAAAGTAATCAATTAGCACGATGAAGTTAACGCGCTTATGTATTTACCCGAAAGATGTCCAGCGCATAACCGGCAAGAGCGAAAAAACAAGCCGCCGGCTTTTGCAAGCCATCAAAAATAATCTTGGCAAACAGGGGCATCAATTTATCACACTGGATGAGTTTGCCGCTCACACCGGTATCAAAGAAGAATTAATACAGCAGTACCTCACTGATTAGTTTAGTATAATAATTCCTCTAGGGGCAGCTTATGGTAAAATTCAATTAAATTTAAACAGCTTCAACCAAAATATTATTCTTCATTCCTCTCCAAAGAATAGCAATGCAATCCAAGCATTATTAAAATAGTTACTAAATTCACTTTTAAAACAACATAATCACCATAGTACTCATTTCTTTTGTGCTTATTTGCAAGCTTTTATCCCCAAACGTTTCTTACATTTTTGTATCTTTGTTCTTGTCGAAGGACAACAAACAGAATCAAATCACTCAATATTTTATGTGACCTATTCAGTGACCTCATGAAAATTCTGTATTTGTAATGTATTGAATATTAAACGATTTACAATAAGGGTTTTGGTCCCTTCAAGATCACACTTTTGAATATCAAAATTCATCAAAAACCTGTAAATCGTTTGATTTACAGGTTTTTTCGTTTATACACCATTTCGTAATAAACTAAAATAAGGATCACATACAAATTCTGGGTCTAAGCATAAATTTTACACAGTCTGTAAAGGAAAAACCTCACATCTGACACACCTCTAAATTACCTTCCGAAGTCTTTGATTTTAGCTTTGAAAGATTCTACTAAGCCAGTGGTACTTATCTCATTAAAGTAATTGATAGATGTTATTACTTTTGAGGCCTTAAGATTAAATCCTAATCTATTAAACTAGAAATAATCGGACAGTAAAATAAAAACTGCCCCCAGAATCATAATGAGGATAGCCAGGCTTCTTCGAAGCAAGTCGTGCTCTTTAAATAAATTGCCGGCTATGATGGCAGCGAAAAAGACAGAGGTGCGCTTGATGGACAATACTAATGCCACTGCTCCACTTTTTACCGCTAAAATATGTGTATAACGGTACACTATGGCAAAGCAAGCGACAAGCAAAATAATCCAGAAGTACCTGCTGAAAGCTTCCTTTGTGGTTTCACTTTTATTTTTCTTCACTAAATAGATGATGAAGAAATTTAGCGTTAAAAACAACTGCTGAAGCGGCAAGAATGCCTCAGGTGGCATTTTGTAGGACTTCAATAAAGACTTATCGAGGATAGATGTAAGTGAGAAGAGTAAAATTGCAATAATAAAATACCACAAATTTCTGTTTCGCTTTAGAAAGAATATTGGAGTCATCAGGCCTCCCCCCTTTGGCAATTGCAACAGGTAAGTACCCGCCATTAGCAACAGCATACCGCCCACACTCATGAGCGATAGTGACTCGTTTAGCAAGAAATAGGCCAGCAAAGCCACTACAGCAGGTGTAATAGTAAGCAATGGCAAGGAATTGCTTAATTCGTTTTTCTTAAGCCCATACATAATCATTAAAAAGGCAGCAGCACCAAGCACAGACTTAAAATACAACACAGCGATGGCAACGCCGGTGACCAAATGAAGATTAGCAAAGAAGAAAAACGGAGTTGCCAGAACAAAAGTTAAGGCAGACAATAGCAATGAAAAAATTAATGGTTCAGTTTTAAAGAGCGCCTTTTTTTCAAAGACGGCTGCCAGAGACGAGAATATTGCAGAAGTAAAAGCGAGTAATTGCCACATGCCCGAAAGTATATATTTTTAATGATAGTAAGGATGCCAGAGCTTTATTTAGCTCTGGACTAATTATTAAACAAACCCTAACATCCTGAATACCATCAAATAAAAAAGAAAATAATAACTGGCACTAAAACACCAGCCAGTAGAATCCATTTTCCCCTACCTCTTATACTTTTCTTTCCTTTTGATAAAAACAGGCCTGAAACAGCAAAGAATATTAATGATAGGGCGAAGAAATCAGCCACATACTTCCAGCCTTTGATAGTATTGTAGTGCAATCGATGCACAAAGTCGATGATCGCATTACGGTGATATGTCTCGTAGCTTAACTGGCCATTTGATGGCTGATAACTACCTAAACCACCATCGATATACAATTGAAAATCGTTTGGTTGAACAATTACATTCTTCAATCGAATATCTGAATGGTTCTCCTTCCAATAATTGGCTAATTCATCCTTATCTAAATCCAGCCCTATAACCGTTTGATGTTTGGTTGTCGAATATGCTGTAACCTCATGATTAAGCAATAGACCAGACACACCATATATCGTTATGATTCCCACAAAGAAATAGCCCAGGTCACGATGGATGTGCCTGAGCCATTTGCGTAATTTCTTATTATTCATATTTAATTAAGAGAAATAAAATCTCAGCATAAGCTATAGCTTGAGCATATCAGCCATATTATCTTATGCCAATGCACTTTAGTTAAGAATCGAATAATCAACCCCATTGATATAGTATATTGGGTAGTAATCCTTACCATTCTTTTTCATCCATTCGCGCATTTCCTTAATGTTATTCATTTCGGCGCTGCAGTGCTCACCGCCTTCTTCCACATCTTCAGCTTTTTGTGCAGCTTCAACTTTAGCCTGCCACTCGCTAAGGTATTGTTCGTCTAACTTTTTGACCTTCATTACGCCTTCAATCTGCAATTGATTACCGGTCAGCTCTTTGTTGAAGCCATTGATTTTACCTCCGGCCTCAACACGAATTGAAACACTACCATCTTCTGACTTTAAAAAACAACGACGACCCGAGTGCTTACATACATGGCTTACCCAGCCTTTAAATACCACTTCTTTGTCAACGGTGCTTTCGGCTTTATCAAGCACTTGTGCCACATCAATTACTTCCGCTTTTGGCTCTGATGCTGCTTCTGTATTATTACTTTTCTTTTGTCCGCACGCTGCTAAAAGAAGTACGGCCATCATTAACACAATACTATTTTTCATATCTATCTATATGTAAGTTAAACTATTTATAATGCTAATCTTTAAATATCAAACAAGGTATAAATCCAAAAATCCCGCTTAATCCAATCCAAACAAGCTCAAAAACTTGCACTTGCATATTCTTTCGTTTACCGATAATAATAAAGACGCCTACCAGTAACAAATTGGTTAAAAGCACCCACCACGTGGCAAAGCTGATTGATGGTTGGATGTAATCAGTATTGCCCGAAGTAAACCGCAGCTCGAATGGTAAGATATTTGACAAGGTAAAATCGTACTCTGCCGGCGCCAGTAAGGACAAGCTATCCACCAATTCTTTAGTGTCCGCACGCAGAGCATAACACTCTTTACCACGGCTCGATAGTACATTAACATTCCAATACATGGGATTGGCCATAATCATCAATCGCCCCTTGTTGCAATCAAAACCTGGAGTTGGAATTGTTTCGATGCGGTAGTTATCTGTTGTCATCAGGTAAACATTGTTCTGGTCATCGAACACAAAGGCATAATAACTTCGGTCATCAGGCTCCTGCGTAGAAATAAACACCGGATTGATGTTCTCAGGAAAGTTTGTGTTCTTTAAGAACGGTTTCCCATTTACCATCTTCAGGTGAAATATCTGCCCGCTATTATCGATGATAAAATATCCCTCATCATATGGTTTACGGGTACTTGGGTTGCCATAAGCGGCACGTGCCGGAAATTGAAAGTCCTTCTTTTCGAAAACACTCATAAAAAGTTTCGACTTCTCTTTATCCACCATATTGGTTTCCGGGTTAATGAACTCAATCTTATCGTTGAGACGAAAAACATCACCCGGCATTTCAAGCCTTACACGCCCCGAGAAAGATTCGAAAAGCGTATAAATTGGAATCGACGGTGTGTTTTTATCTTTAGCATTATAGCGATAGAAGAAACTTTTTGAGTTCACCTCTTTCAGTGTGATAGCTCTTCCTTTTATCGTATCTGGGAAGCGTCCGTCTGACAAAAGTTGACGGTAATAGAACAATGGCAAAACACTATCGAATTCAGCCTCTGAATACTCTTGATTTGTTTTAACATTGTAGCGTATCAATCGTTCTTCTTGCTCATCGAAATCAATGGAACAAAAGGCCTCCTCCACCGAAGAGTAATACGTAAAAACATTGCTTCCTGATTTATCACTTAGTAAGTGATAAAAACTAGGAAGTAACCAGGCCAGAGTAATACTGGCGAGAATAATTATGGTATATCTGATTGGTTTCATTTTCTATTAAATATTGATTACCTCACTTTGTATTGATTAGTATGATACATCTAATCGTATAATATCCTGTGTCTGTTATTAATCTTGTGTCCCTTCCTTAAATCGCTGAACGGACAAAAAGCCAAAAGGAAAAACTGCAACTAAGGTTACTATTAAAAGATAGATAACGGGTTGATAAGCAGAGGGCACATCCGACAGGAAAAACAAATAAACGGTGGCAATACCGAGTAGACCATTAAAAGCACGTCGTTTCCAAACCGGCTCCAAACATACCATTGCCACGAACAGATAAGTTATAAAACCCGCAATATACCAGGGAGCCAAAGTTTTAAAAGTGCTTATAGTAAACTCATAGGGGAAATTGATGCTTGAGAAAAACAATAGGCCAAGCAATTGTAGCAAATAAACACCCAAAAGTATCCCTAATCCATATCCATACATTAGCAAAATCACTTTACGTTCGGGTAAGGGCAGATGCAGACTTAACTTTATTCGTTTTTGAATAACCTCAGGAAAGTACTGTGCCATGCCCAGGCAAAGCGCTGCTGCAATCGGGAAGTATTTTAAATCGCGAAACATGAACTGTTTGCGGTTAACAATTACATCCCAAAGGTGTTCCATACCGGCTAAACGAAACGATCGTCCCAACTTTAGCAGAATATACCCTAGCAGGATAATGCCTATAATAGCAATACCCAGTGTGAATAAGCGTGTTTTTTTCCATTCTTTATATAAAAGTGCTTTTTCCATTGTTAAATTTTAAGAGTTGTTTGGCAGTGAAATAGGGCGTTGTTAACTTTTCTCTACTCACTACTGACTAATAACTACTAACTTTTCTAGTATTTTCCAGTTAATCCAATAAAAGCTTCTTCAAGTGTGAGGCTTTCTTCTTTAATATCAGTTGGCTTAAACCCTGAATAGGTAAGAATTCTCGTCAATTCATCCTTCTTTTCAAACGAGTAAAATTCCGTATTGCCTTTGATGGTAACCGGATGAATGACTTGCTCTATACCGTCAAAACTTTGCACTTTACCACTAAATCGAAAACGTTTAAAGTCATGCAGCAACTTCTCAACTGGTTGCTGATACAGAATACTGCCATAGTCCATAATCATGCAGTCATCAATCAGGCGCTCCATATCCTGAATAATATGTGAGGTAACAAATACCGTTTTGTTTTCGGCCCGAGCATATTCACTCAGGTAGTCGACAAACAATACACGGTAGCCCGGGTCGAGCCCCATGGAGAAATCATCTAAAATAAGCAACTCAGGATCCTGCGCCAGAATAAGCCCCAATGCCACCTGCGACTTTTGTCCGCACGACATTTGCGACAGTTTCTGCTTCGGGTCAATCTTCAGCAGCTTCATCAATTCCCAATAAGCTTCCTTCTTCCATTTAGGATAAAAAGCCGAATAGTACTTCTCAATCTCGTGGATGTTCATAAAGGGATATTGCACATGCCCTTCAATCAGCAAACCTACTTTTTGTTTGGTTTCGGGCGATAGATTGGCCGAATTTTCACCAAACATCAAACACTCACCACTGCGGGGTTTAAGGTAGCCATTTAGTATATTAATGGTGGTGGTTTTACCTGTTCCATTCTTACCCAATAAACCAAGAATCCGGCCTTTGGGAATTTCAAAATTCAGATTCTCATAAATACAGCGTTTGCCGTAGTAATGAGTAAGGTTTTTACATTGTACGATTGGTTGCATAATTGATTGTTATAGTGTGAGACCTACAGCGATTAAAAAGCTACTGAAGGGTTCGCCTTGTTCATATATTTCAGTGTTATTTTGTGCTTTTAAGTATATTCCATACTTATCTTTAATATCATAATCATATCGAAGTTCAGGTAAAAAACCTAGCTTATTAACGGTATAATATTGGTAATTTGGAATCACAAGAGTCTCGTTAGCTGTCTCAACTGCATCTGCACTGGTTTGTAGTTCACTATCTATATTATGCCTGTATTTAGTGTGCAATTGTATAGTTATTGCCGAATTGGAGAATTGATAGTTCATCCCAAAGTTTAACGAAGTTTCCAAATTGGTAATTTCTTGATAAGCAGGTGGAGCAGTAATATTAATAGAATACTCTTCCTTGTTATAAGAACCTTTTGAAGAACCTTTTATAAAGAACCTTTTATGTTCTTTTAATTGAACTTGATATATGACGGATAACCCTCCCGTATATGAGTTATTTTTATATTTTTCTTGAGGCTTACTTAATAGAGTAAAAGTTCCTTGTTCATAATTGTAATCAAACCCTTCTTTTAGATTAGCAGAACCAAATAGTTTAATTCGGATATCTCTGAATTCGGATGAAAAACGGCACGTTATTTCTCCACCTAAATCATAGTAATTGAGTTGGTTAACAACCTTGAGTGCTATACCTTGATTATATTGCAATTTTAATTTAGACTTCGTTACAAACAACGCGGCTGATAGGCCATTGTGATTTCTTGGATAAAGCTGTATGCCTAACCCATTGCTGTAAGACTTATATGTATTTGAAAAAGCATCTTTGTCACTTATAGATGTTGAAAAGCGAATTTCACTTATCCCCATACCCCTTAGGTAATAAACAGGATAGCCAGAACCAGGACGAAATACACTTATATTATGTTCTTGTGTGTAATTATTGTAACTATAATTTACACCAAGTATATTTTTACCTAATGTAGTTGTAATACCTGCAGTAACAATTAAATCAGAAATATCTGATTGAGGGCGAGGATCCAGTTTCCGATATGATATTCCTGCTCGATATTCTCCTTCTATGCCTATAGAAATAGATTTCAAATGTTTTGCATACCCTCCTTTAAAAGAGTAAAATTCCTCATAAGAATTGCCACCCACCAAATCTGCAACAATATATGGGTGTATTTTATTTATATCCGTAGCTGTATTCCAGCTGATGTTATTGTGTCGCTGTTTCGAATATGATGCAGCACCCCAATACGTTGAGTTATCCTTCTTTTGCAAAGACTCAGCATTAAAAGTATAAGTGGTATGTTTGCTCCCTTCCTGAATATTATATAAACCACTGGATTTGCTATTATATAGTTGAAGTATAATATCAGAGTAAGTACTATCAGATTGGTAAAGGTAAAAGGCTGGATTATTCAGATACGAAATATTATAATTTCTTAATTCCTGATTGAAATGATAGATATTGGCAGTTCTATATTGAGCATTACAATTTATAGTTGCCGTTAGAATTATTAGTGATAGTATGATTCGCATCATTTCAATTATTTGAGATTGTTAACAAATGCCATTGTCAAAAATGAAAGTGTTATTATTGACAATGGCATGTTATCTTTTAATCAGAATGTATCAATAAAAACCTTTATTCTATTTTCCCCGGAGAAGGATTCTCAGCTGTAGCAATAAAGTCGTTTTTCGAATCATTAGTATCCATAAGCACCTTTCTACCACCCTCTTCTGTAGATTTCACTTTACGTTTAACTGATTTTCCATAACGAGCATCGTCTCCATCACCACTGTATGTCCAGCTAATATCCAATGATGGATCTAGTACTTTCCATTGAAATTCAGAAACAGTACTACATTCAACAGCATCAAGGATGCAATCATTTGGCACTTCCCAGCAATCACCATCCATAGGATAGGCATTCCCTCCAAATTCAAAAACATATTCGTAGTGGTAGCTATAATTCTGTGTGAATTGTTCAGGTGTTACATCATCCATTCTGAAAAGAATATAAGATGTGAATCCACGGTTATGTAAAGGCCAGAATGATTTTAACGTTGATACCAACTTAATCATATTTGCTACTTCTTGTACATCCGAGTCCAAATCCTGCCCATCAAACCATTCAAAATCTGCACCTGTTAAATCTAATGAGTTAGCATTTTCTGTAATGTGGTTAATAGGCATATCACATAATAAAACTGTTTCACCAGGTTGAACCGGATGTTCTTTACCATTGCCAGGAATGCGATATACAGCTCTTACTGCAGTGTGAGTAGAAATTGTATTTGGTGTTAAATCTTTTTGGAAATCATTTGTTGTAAACTCTGACTCTGCCACACATAATCCGTCAGCATATAGTACTTCTGATGAGTTATTATAAAGTTCAATGAATTTATCCCTGTCATATTGTGTTCCATCTGGTGTTTTTGTTCCTGCAAAAAAGATTTCTGAGATTACAAACCCAGTGTTTTCACGAACAATAAACAGTTCCAGATTTAACTTTGGACTAGCTTCTCTTATTTCATAGTTTTCTTTTAAAGCTCGAATGGTTTCTGTTCGATTAACACTTTTTCCATTACTATTTTCAGTAAGGTATGTTAATTGACCTTCTAACTGAATATTGTAAACACCATACTCTACATTAATTGCTGGAAGTGCTAATGATTGAAGGGGAATTTCAAGAGAATATCCTGTATTAACATTCGATAGAGTTAACTTCCCTTCTTTTAAGAAGGCATCGTTATCTGCAATACTTTTAGGTAATACAAATTCGGCCGAAACACCAGATAGATCAACACTGTCATCATCATCACAGGCGGTAAAACCTATGGCAATTAAAACTATTAAATAAAGTAACTTTTTCATTATAATATTTGTTTATAGATTAATATTTAATTCCATTCCAAAGTATGGACTGATATGCCGTTTCACTGTTATGCCACTTTGATGTTCATAGTCAGGCGCATAGTTGAGTAGGCTATTGACATAAAAAGCCAGTCTCATTCGTTCACCAATTAGTTTTGTTACTTTCAAGTTTAATGTGCCTTCGTAAGGGACACGATTATTCTTAAAGGCATTAATGTTATTTATGGTATATAACTGTCCTAGGATAGGATCGTCTTTATATTCTTCCAAATAAACATGTGGTATCTGGTCGTAACCAATATAGTATTCGGGCATGCCATCATGCTTATTGTACTTAGTATCCGAAAACCATCTGTTTTGAATTGTTGTGGAAAAAATAAGCCCCAATTCGTCTATTTGGGTATCGAACCGAACATTTGTATTAAATTGCTTAAATGTTTTTCCTCGATTATCATGTTCGTAATATCCATAATATGGGTAATTTCTGCTATTAATTACAGTCGATGGCATATAATAGCGTCCCTGGCTCAGATCATATTTATTGTATAAGTAAGCTCCATTTAGCGTAATTCGCGTTTGAATTTGTTCAAAACGACCTAAATCCAATTGATATTCGATTCCTTTTTTAACTTCCTTAGCACCATTGCTCGGATGACTTAAAGAAACAAAGTCCTGAAGCTCTTCATAGTTAAACATATCAACAGTAGGAGGAGCTGTTAATTCAGCAGGTGCAGGACCCGTTGATGTATCGTAAATTTTGTAGTCTAACACTGACATATGACTACTGTTTCTAAAACCTTTGTCCGAGCGTTCATAATAAGCAGTTACATCTAACCTTGCTCTGTTCGTGGCAACCTTAAATCCTAGTTCTATTTTTTTATTTCTATTGGGTTCTAGGTCGTGGTTGGTCCGATCATAAATCACAGTTTTGTATTGCAACTGACGGATCGCCTCATTTTGTGAATAGAAGTTCAATTGAATCTTATCATAATAGGCTTGCTGTGGGTATAAATGCGATAAACCAGGGAATTTTGTTTGCCACCCAAAGCCTCCATTTAGGGTAAAAATAACATCTTGTTCAAATAATTTGAATGTAGGGAATTGCCAGGCGGCATTAATTCTGGGGTCAAAATATGGTTTATTACTAATTTTGAATTTATCATTCATACCTAAGGAGGCTACAGCCCTTACACCAGCCATTACATGAAGCTGATGTGTTCCTAAGTAAACAGTGAAATTATCTTCAGCATAAATCGATAGCTTTTGAATGGCTGGGATATCTTTTGATGCCCGTTGCCGTCCGGTTCCTGGATATAGTGGTCGAGTTACGTCATACACTTCACCATCGCCGAAATTCTTATCATATCTAAAATCACCACCTAGTAATAAGTTTTGCTCTGCGCCCAACAATGAAAAAGTAAAGATATTATTGGTATGTGAGGAGAAGAAAAATGGCTTACTATCATTCTCATAGTCTGCCACATAAGAGCCCGGCAAAAAGATACCATAATACTCACCTTCTTCAGTGCTTGTGGTAATTGGTTGCAAGTTGCCTGATACTGCTTTGCTTACCTCTCTCTTGCTATGTGTATAACTGCTGGTTGCGCCTATTTCAAATAAACTAAACCAATTCTCTGGAGATTCAATTGTTATGGTTACCCCTCCTTGTAACTTATTATAACTATCGTCCAATCGGTCAGTAGCTGGATTATCAATTTCAGGGTCAATCTTTTTCTGATCAAAGGAACCTGTATAGTCTATGTTTGTCTGCAGGGTTATTAGGCTTTTGTTTTTCTTTGACGAATGCTTGTAACGTGTTGATCCAGTTATTCGATTATAATTTCGGTTTGGATTTCTTGGGTCAGACTTATAATCAAGATAATCTATATTGAAAGAAAGATTATGAGCAGTACCATACTGTAATCCTTTACCTAGCGAAAAAAGTTTAGATCCAGGATCTGCTTTAAATCTTGTTTCAAAAGGTGTGGCCGTATATTTACGTCTAATAACAACTACTCCACTGGTGAGATCACCATATTTAACCGATGGGATACCTCTGATTATCTCTACAGATTCAATGTTATCAGTTGTTATCAAACGCATATCAATGCCTTTACCAGTTGTATTAGTGTTTTCAAAATCAAGCGGCGATCCACTTCCTCCATATCCAGTAATAGACTGTAAATGAGCATCGTTTGATTGAACTTGACCATCAATTATAAAAGAAGTACCAAATGAAGAGTTATAGTTGTATTGCTGGCTGGAAGCCGCGGCATCTGTTTCGCGCAAGGATATAAGTTGCATACTGGTCATGTTAAAATTGGTTGAGGAACCCCCAGGCAACAACTCCAGAACATCGGCAAAACTACTAGGCTGCAAGTGTTTTAAGGCATCTTTCTTAATAAGAGAAGCTGTTCCCAATCCCTTTTTCTCATCAGCAATCACTGATACTTCAGCTATTGATTCCTGTTTGGGATAAAGTAAAATGGTTTGTTTAGCAATTGTAGGATTAATGTAGAATTCCAGCGTTTCGTAACCAATGCAAGATATCTGCACTAAGGCAGAATCTAGTACATTAAGGCTAAGAGTAAAGTTTCCATGAATATCAGATACAGCACCTTTACCTGAATCTGAACAATAAATATTGGCAAAGGCAATAGGCTCTTTGCTGTTATAATCCAGCAAATGACCTTCTAGTTTATTTTGCGAATACGTTATTTGCACAAGCATAATACACAATATGCTTGCTACACCTTTAATTTCCATTCGGATGTTGATTAGTGATCGCAAAATTACTGTGCACTTCACATGTGGACAATCGCTAATTATTAGGATATTTTATAAGACATAATCAACACACCTTACTATCTCAATCCGCATCTACCGCTTTGATATTGAGGCGCCATGGACTATTGATCGATTTTGGTCGAACAATCGACGAAGCAATAGTGAATCCCTATTTATAATGAATGCTATTTAGTCTAAATACAAATAAAATTGAGGCTGATCATTAATTAACTGTATTCTGACATTAGTTATGATTATTAATAGCAAGAATGAAAATCTAATTAAATATCAGATAAAAATTTAAGATTGTGTTCGGCTAATAAACGATATTTATCTGTAGAAAGTGTACTATCGTTTTATCCGCAAGTTATCATGCATAAATCAGATGAAGAGTTAGCACAACTTTCTAATCTCGGAATTGGAGATTTATGGATTGGCGTTGAAACGGGCCTGGGTGATGTACTGGATTATTTAAACAAAGGGGCTTCTCTGACTGATACAGAAGAACAACTTGAAAGACTAAATAAAGCCGGCATTACCTTTTTCTATGGATTTATATTTGGTGCAGCAGGTAAAAGCAGAGGAATTAAAAATGCCATAGCCCATGCAAATCTAATAAACTAAGTGAAGCCACTAGGAATTGTACCAACCACACTGGATGTTTATAAGGGAACACAACTTGAAGCTGATATTAAAAATGGAATTTTTCAAATGGCAACAGGGAAAGAGGTTTTGGAAGAACAGATAAAAACTATTGAGTTGATAAATGTACCAACTTATTACATGGGCATGCATGTGATTAACTCGGTAAGTTTTGATTCTCACCTCCCTAAAGGCAAACAGGATGCGATCGATAAAATCAAGTATGTATTAAATACTACTACTGAATCAGTGTTAAATAGTATTCCTGAGTATCATTCGATTTAATAGAATAATATGATTAGTTTATAACTATAAATTCAACCCTTCTGTTTACTTTTTTATCATTTTGTGTTTGATTAGCAGTTATTGGGTTTTCACAACCGAAACCAAATGGAAATAATCGAGAATTATCTATTCCATTCTTAATTAAGTATTCGACTACCACTTGTGCTCTTTCTAATGATAATCTTTGATTTAATTCCTCTCCTCCTGTATTATCGGTATATCCAATAACCTTAAGTTTAAGTCCACTATTATCTTTTAAATAGTTGATAATGTTTGTGAGTTGAAATAAGGCATGTTTATTTAAATCTGATTTTCCGATTTCAAAATTTACATTACCTAATCTTATTAATCCGGCTGTTTGATTATCTTCACTTTCATTGATGGAATATTCTTTAACAAAAACATTATCAACATAATAATAAGCTTGTCCACTTCTATTGCCTACTTTCAGCTTCTTTACTCTATCATAAAAGGTGATTTCATTTTCTGAGAAAGAACCAATAATTATATATTGTTCCCCTCCTTCTGCCTTATAAAGTCCATTTATAAGAATCCAGTCTTTTTGATTACTCAAATCTTGACCATGATTAACTATTTGTGGAGTTAATGATAGAAGGCCTTGACCTCTTTTTGTTATTTTTTTCGCAGACAATAAGGCTCCTATTTTATCTACATATTGGTAGCTATTACTATCTGCCAATGAAATATGGAAGCCAATACTGTAAATTTCACCCTTTATCAATGGCGAATTTAGTTTTCCTTGAATGTATTCACAGAGCTTTTTATTACAGGCAATTCCCATGTAGTTATGTCCCCAATTGCTTTGTTGGTAGCCAAAAATATTTTCAGGAGCTTTTTTGTGTTTATTTTCACAATATGGACTTAATAAATCCGGAGAACTTTTGTCGTATACATATGTCCAATGATACACGTAATCAATTATGTTTGTAAAAACATTATACCTTGAGTCACGCATAAAAGATTTACTTCGATCAATTTCTTCAAAACTGCTATTTAATACCAAATTTTGAGAGCTTGTAAGTAAACAAATAAATATAAAGGTAATTACACAAGTTATTTTAGGAATCATCATTTTGCTTCATATTAAACATATCAAAACTATATTTTATATGAATGTATTCAAAAAAAATTATCCCAGTTTGCCAGATTGTTATGTTTTAGCTCGAATTTTATAAAATGGTTTTTATTTAAATTGTGGTATTTAGTGGTTATTATTCAAATAGTCAACTGTTAATATTGTTAAAGCTTTAACGCCAATTACTAAAGAACGTTCATCGACGTAGTAATATGGCGAATGCTGCGGAATTGTCTCTTTTCCCGGTGTTCTAACCCCAAGGTAAAAATATAATCCTTTTGAGTTTTGTGTAAAAAATGGAAAATCTTCAGAGCCCATTTCAACAGGAGCTGTGAGTAGATTATCTTCTCCTACAATCTTAATTAATGCAGGTCTCATTTGGGAAAGCAATTCTTTATCATTGTATGTTACCGGTAAATCTTTCTTAATTTGAACGATCGCTGTTGCATTTGAAGCTTCAGCAATTCTTTGAACTGTTTGCCTTATTTTGTGGTGAAAATCTTCCTGTATTGCTTTATCAAAAGTTCGAATTGTTCCTTTCATAGTAACCTCATTTGGTATAATATAAGGACTGACTCCTCCTTGTATGCTCCCTATTGAAACCAATGATGGCGCAACAGATATATCAAGATGGCGACTGGTGATAAGCTGTAATCCGATGATTATTTGAGATGCAACAACAACCGGATCAATACCATCCCAGGGAAAAGCACTGTGTGTTTGTTGACCTCTAACTTTAATTTCAAGATAGTCGGAAGCAGCAAGCATTCCATTTGCTCGAACCGCTAAAGTACCAACATCGAACCGGCCATCAGTATGAAGGGCAAAAACTGCTTCTGGAACTAATTCATTAAAAATGCCTTCATTAATCATTAAAGCAGCTCCTCCTTCTTCTCCTTTCGGAGCCCCCTCTTCTGCTGGTTGAAAGATAAACATAACCGTGCCACACAATTGACTTTTCATTTCTGCAAGTAGAACAGCCGCTCCCATTAAACAAGCCGTATGTGCATCATGTCCACAAGCATGCATAACACCTACTTCACTCCCTTCATACATAGCTTTGACTTTTGAGGCGTATGGAACATCCGTTTCTTCTTTAATTGATAAGGCATCCATATCTGCTCGAAGAGCGATGATTGGACCATCTTTATTGCCTCTAAGTATTCCAAGCACTCCTGTATGTGCAATTTTCATTCTTACTTCAAAACCAAGGCTATCCAGGTGTCTGGCAACTATTTCTGATGTTCTGAATTCTCGATTACTCAATTCTGGATTTTGATGAAAATCACGATACCATGCAACAACATTAGTGTTAATCTTCTGAGCTTTGGATGCTATCAAATCCTGAGCATTGGATTGATGAATAAAAAAGAACATCATGCATAAGTAAGTTATCTCTTTAAAAACCTGATACATAATTGATCTGTTTTTAATAATATTAGAAATTGTCCTTAATAATAAAACAGAGCCCTAGTAATTAATGACTCCCTTTCTTCACCTGCAGCTCCATACCAATCTGCATCATCAGGCCTAGCTCATCAAATATTTCCCATTCTTCAACTATCCGACCTTTATCCAATCGAAAAATGGTAAATCCTTTTAAACAAAACTTTTTTCCTGTTGGCGGAATACCGTCCAGTTCCCCTTTGTGAACTCCGTGTAACTCGGCTCTGCTAACAACATAATGACCTTTTGCAAGTATTTCCTTTATCTCAATCTTTGTATCCTGAAAAGCAGCTAAATAAGAACGATAAATACGCTTGTATTCTTCGATTCCATTAATCGTTTCTGATGTTCCATGATAAACGACATTTTCAGCCTGAAGTTCATCCAATACATCAACTCGCCTTTCGTTCCATTTTCCAAACCAGTAACGTTCTATCACTGATTTATTTTTTTCCAAAATTGATTGTTTCACTTCCATGATATATTTATTAAAACGCAGAAAACTATACAGGTCATTAAAACGGGTAATTTACGGGCATAAAACCGACCACAACAAACTGTTAATTACAAACTTGAGATTAAGCTGCCAATAAAGAAGAATAGATAATAGCACGTTGGCCATCAAAGGATCTGAGCGATTTTTTTTGTAAAGTTAAGGATGTAACGTTATAACTGTCAATTGTTATGCGTGCATTTTATTTTGATTAACAATTGGATTACGTGCTTGAATCGATGATTTAAAATACCGGAAACTAATTACTATTGATTTAGCACCGTCAAACCATATCTATCGCACGATGACTTTGGCCTGACTATTATTCAAAGATAACTGCGACTGGTTTTAAGTGTCTTTTATTCAACATTCCAATCAGCATACTGATTTCTAAATTCACAATATGCTATAACAACAACATTTTTTACTATTTTTAAAAGGCTCACAATTTAATTGCCATATAATCAGATTACATGCATTTAATCGCAATAAAAATATCCATCAATAAAATGAGATAAAACTAAATTATTTTGCAACAGTATTAAGTATAGATTATGTCAGAACCACTAAACCGGCAGCAATACCTTGAGTACTGCAGGAATTGTTTAAATAAGTCCTTTGATAGCCAAATTGGAATGATATGCAGATTGACAAAAGAGGCTCCAGATTTTCGTGATACCTGTGAATACTATTTACCTGTTAGAAATGAATTGGAGGATGTTCAGAAGCAATTAATCCGTTTAAAAGCGAAGAAGAACAAACGAAGAACCGTTGGCATAGTGCTGGTCATTTTTTCTGTCGCACTTATTACTGTGTTGGGCACACAAGCAATCAATGCAATATTCAAGAACAAAAGACTGTCGGAGGGTTTTGAACGAACCGGAGGCGAGTTTTTTGAAGAAGAAGACTATAAAGCTGCCATATACTACTACGAATTATCAATAGAATATGATGCTCAAAATTATTCAGCCATGCATTTGCTCGGTCGTTGTTACGAAGAATTGGAGGTATATTCTAAGGCCATAACATATTATAGCGAAGCCATACGCATAAATCCAAGATATGCAAAAGCTTTTCGATCGAGGGGCTACCTCAGATATAAACTTAATAAATACGATACCGCAATTAAAGATTACATTCGATCCTTGGAGCTGGATCCGCAAAACACAACTGCGTTGGGAAATCTGGCCTTTTTATACGTACAGGTATATGAATACGAAGCTGCCAGAAAATACTATTATGAGCTATTAAAATATAAACCTAATGATTATAAATCCATTGCAGAATTAGCTAAAGTTGAATTTGACCTTAACAACATTAAAGTGTCTGAAGAATTAGCCTATAAAGCCTTAAACCGTTTGGCTGAAAACAAAGATTCGCCACATCGTACATTGGGTTTGGTCTATATTGAAAAATCGATGCCCGATAGCGCAATAAAGCACCTTAGCATAGCTTTGAAATATGCCCCTGATAACGATCATCATTATAACAACCTGGGCTTTGCATTAGCCTTATCAGATAATGAACAGGAGGCTATAATTAACTATAACAAAGCCATTTCACTCAACGCAAACAACCCCAGTTATTTTCTAAACAGAGGTGACTCCCATAGTCGACTTGGTCGATACAAGGAAGCCATAAGTGATTACAACAAAACCATTGAACTAGCCAAATTATATGAGGAGTATAATTGCGGCGTGTGTTACAATAATCGTGCTGTAGCAAAATATGAACTGGGCGATACCATTGGATATAATCAAGACCTTGAATTGGCAAAGAAAGAAGGTTTCCCGGAAACTTATTCACGATGGTCTATTTTAAAAGAAAAGAATAAATAGTAACATTATTTATGACAACAAAAAGAGTTATCGGCAAATGAAAATTAGTAACTACTCACGTTCTCCAATTTTTTCAAAATCATCTTTTATCGAAGGAAATGTGAATAAAATCACAGCTGTATGTTGATAACCAAGAAGCTTTCTGTGAATTTTAGATGAATTAAGGTGTGATCTTTGCGACATGA
>JAOARW010000051.1 GCA_025210475.1 Carboxylicivirga sp.
CTATCGGTGAGACAGGTTGGATAGTGTTTCATTCAATCTTAACTGCTTGGAAACTATTAAGATAGTAAATTTTATCCACTTATTAAACTGATAGCCAATGTTTTAATTTGTTATTTTTCTAAATTTAAACAGTCTCTAAGTTATAGAATCGGAATTACTTCAACTAAATTATGTTTAAGTATATGTAACTAATAACTGTTGCTTTTTTTATATTCCTTATGTAATAATTAAAGTACTGGTGGTATTTTTTTATTAGTTATTCCTGCTTTTAAGCAAGTTAATATTAACACATATTAGCTCTGTACAAAAACTATTCTTGGTAATAGTATTCGGGTATCAAAACCCATTTAATTTCTTTAGATTTTTTCATTACAAGTTGTTTTAGTTTAATATTGCTTAATTGTTCAAATAAGGTGGCTACTTTTATATATACGTATCATATTTTGACCTCTCTTCCCTTTTAAATTGACAACAACAAAAAAGGAATCTATATCATTATATTCCAGATTTATAACCTGACTTGATTCTACGTCAAAATTATTTAGACACCGTCCATTTTTACCAAAAACAGTGATATAATCAATTGCTTGAGTATTTGAAAAGCTTAATTTATTTCCTTGAATTTTAACCATAATAGCTATTAATTTTGTGGTATCCAATTATTCTAAATTTCACTTTTTGATAAGCGAACCAAGGCCTCTAAATAATAATAATCAGCATAATTAAGAGGCACATCAATCTCATTATTATGAGGAATACTACCAACACTATGCATTAGTACGAAATGGTTATTTTCTCCAATTTTTGCCGTATAAGCATCCGATGCTAAAGATTTCAAGATTGTTTTTGCCGAATCCTTATATCGGCCATTTGTAAATAGATCTAACTCCAATAGTGCTGATGCAGTGATTGCAGCAGCTGATGCATCACGAGGTTCGTTAGGAATTTTAGGAGCATGATAATCCCAATAGGGAATCAAATCAGAAGGTATACTCTTGTTATTTAATATATAATCAGCGATCGAACATGCTATTTTCAGATACCTTTCATCATTTGTATAACGATAGCAAACCGTATAACCATATAAGCCCCATGCCTGACCTCTGGCCCAAGAGCTCTCATGAGCATAGCCCTGAGCAGTGTGCTTATGTCTTACCTTTCCAGTTTCAGGATTATAATCTACCACATGATATGAACTATTATCCAATCTAAAGTGATTATCTAAGGTAACATTGGCATGTGCAATAGCAGCATCTTTATATTTTGAATCTCCTGTCAAAACAGATAATTCGAATAACAATTCCAAATTCATCATGTTATCTATTATCACAGGAAACCTCCAACCTCGCCTGGCCTGCCACCCACCGGTTATATTCCAACTTTGAATACAACCTACTGTGGGATTAAATCGTTGTAGAAGTGAATTACCAGCTTCAATCATCACCTGTTTATACTCCTCATTCTTTGTTAAACGATAACCATTCCCATACGAACAAGCGAATATAAAACCTAAATCATGCGATATATTCTTAGATTTAAAATCCTTGTGCATGTTTTGAAAATATTCAGCCGCTTCTTTCCATTTAACACTTTTAGTTTGTTCGTATAAATACCAACATGAACCCGGAAAGAAACCTAAAGTCCAATCAAAACCTCCATTATCTCTTGTTGCCCAATGTGTATGACCATTTTCATCAATTGTTCTTGGATTCTTATCGTATTTAATTGCGTCATCCAACAATAAGTCATACTGACTCTCTACTTTAGAAAATTGTTTTGTAACAAAGTCTTTTTCAGAATCAATAGTATTAAAACATCCTCCAGACAGAATCAATAATGCTAATAATAATGTACAACTAATTTTTGTCATGGCTTCCTTTTTTGTGAAAACAATATTTCATGTTTCACACGGTTTAATTTTGATGCTAAATTATCGCCATGCATTAACCCAAAACCCATAAATTGTACAAAAACCTAAAAAAATAATTCACTGCCAATTATTGAGAGTATCTTACGAAAGATCAAAGAAAAACCATTCGACTTCGTCCAAGCGATTTGCAAAAAACAACCAAGATCAGCCACTAAATACAGAACCCTTAACCACTATATATTAGTGCATTACAGAGCTGCTTGTTTGATTTTTGAAACTATTTTCTCAAAACATAAACTCATCAACACTATCCACACAAACTTATGTGGTTGTACTATTGTTATATCGAATAGTACTTTTGTTAGGGTATGAATTATGTGTTTTCGGAGTATATTTGTAGATAATAGTTAGAAGGATTGCCAGTGATTAATAACACTGTAATTTAATACAACAATAAGTCCTAATAGTAATAACTGAATAGGTATATATTATCTCAATTATAATTAACAGCATGAAATCTATAATTGTATTGTCCTTTCTCTTATCAAGCATATTTGTAAGCCATTCACAGAAAATAAACTTTGAAAGAATTGGTATTGAAGAAGGCTTGAGTCAGGTTTCTGTTAATACTATTGCTATGGATAGCCTTGGCAACATGTGGTTTGGTACAAGAAACGGATTGAATCGCTATAATGGTGACGAGATAATGATCTTCCGATCTGATCGTAGCAGTGCAAACTCAATCATTGGAAATCACATTAAAAAGATCAATACAGATGGAAGTAAGGTATGGATATATACGTTAAGCGGTATTTCTTGTTTTGATATTATCAATGAAAAATTTACCAACTATCCCATCGTTGAATGCCGAACGTTCTGTATACTCAAAGGTAAAGTCTTGATTGGAACGATTGATGGTATTTTTTGGCTCTCCGAAGACGAAAAAAGATTACTTCCAATTCCTACAGCAAAGGAAATAAAATCAGTTCAATGCTTGCAAACAATTGGGGATAAAGTATTAATTGGAACTAATGAAAATGCCTTAATTTTTGATCCACATTCTGGTACAAAACAAATAATGGGTAATGTCGATGTGAGATGTATCTTGAAAGATAATATTGGTAATATATGGATTGGCACTTTTGACAAAGGCTTATACAAAATCCACAACAACCAGATAGCCAATCATTTCTTTGATGCAAATGAGATATCTCATCCCACAGTGAGATGCATTGAAGAAGATAATAATGGTAATATATGGGTTGGCACATTTCTAGGTTTAAATTGCATTACCCCTGACAATAAGACGGCTATTTATAAATATAATAAGAATGATCCTACCAGCTTATCGCACAACTCAATTTGGGATCTATATAAAGACAGAACCGGTGCCATGTGGGCGGGTACTTATTTTGGTGGTGTAGACCTGTTTCATCCAACGCAAAGCTTTATTAGAACCTATCGACAAAACAATGAAGGTAATAAAAGTATCAATTACCGCGTAGTTGGTTCAATGGTGGAGGATGTTAATAATAATCTCTGGATTTGTACCGAAGGCGGTGGATTAAATTTATTTGATAGAAAAACCAATAAATTCAGCTATTATACACACTCTGAAAACGACCCTTCAAGTATTTCGCACAATACTGTTAAAGCCATTTTTAAAGAGGGTGATTCCATTCTCTGGCTCGGAACATTTATGGGTGGCTTAAATAAATTTAATATCAAGACTCGCAAATTTACAAATTACAATAAGGATAATAAAGATTTTCTTACAAGTCGTATGAAAACCATATCTGATATTATTCCTTATGATGGTAAATACTTATTATCTTCAAATCAAGGTATTGTTGTTTTCGATCCAATAACGGAACATTTTACTCCATTTTTTCCCGATTCATTATTGAAACAAGCTGGAGAATATGTTAATTGTGCACTTATTGACAGTCGTGAACGTTTGTGGATTGGTAAGTACAATAATGGATTGTCTCTTTATGACCTTAAAACAAAATCATTAAGGACTTATCAATACAGTGCAATAGATTCTTCAAGTATCGCTAATAATATGGTATATAAAATTTTTGAAGATCATTATGGGCGAATTTGGATTGCTACTGCCAACGGAGTTAATATATATAACAATGAAAGCGATAACTTTGAAACTTATTCAACCAATAATGGACTGGCTGGTAATGCAGTTTTTGGTATCAGTCAATCTAGATATGGTGATTTGATATTCTCAACTAATAAAGGCGTTAGTTTTTTTAATTACGACACAAGGAATTTTAGAAATTTGACGGCTAAAAATGGATTTCCTTTAAATGAACTTAATGAGGATGGATTATATGTTACTGAAGATGGAGAGGTGATCGTCGGCGGGATTGATGGTATGTGTTCGTTTAATGAAAAAGATTTCCTTAATCAAAAACCAAATTCTAAACCTGTAATAACCAAACTAACAGTTAATAATAAAACTGTCAATCCTTTTGACAAGAGTAAACTGCTTACAAAAAACATTACACTTACCTCTCATCTTGATCTTCAACATATTCATACTGGCTTTTCTTTCCATTTTCATGATATGAGTTATTTGAAGGCAGACAAGCAAATATTAGAATATCAGCTAATTGGTTTTGATCAGGATTGGTTGCAATCAACTAACAACAGCGCAACTTATACAAACCTTGATCCAGGAGACTACACCTTTGTTGTAAGAAATACAAACTACCCCGAGCAATTAAGTGACATAAATTTAACTGTTCATCCTCCTCTTTATTCCAGTACTCCGGCATTTATCTTATACTGCCTAATCGTTATAATAATCATATTTTATTTAAATAGATTATATCTTTCCCGTAAAAGGCTAAATGATAAACTTATATTAAATCAAAGTCAGTTTAAGTTTTTTACTAACATTTCTCACGAGTTCAGAACACCTTTAACCATAATTAATGGGCAAACAGAGGCTCTAATGGAGGAAAAGACCATTCAACCAAAAACCTATAAAAAAATCCTTCAAATACATAAGAACACTTCACGTCTAAACAACTTAATATCTGAACTTCTTGACTTTAGAAAACAAGAATTAGGGCACTTAAAAATAAAAGCATCATGCCATAATATTTGTGAATTTATTAATGAAATATATTTAAGCTTTATTGAGTTAGCACATCATTCAGAAATTGATTACCAAATTAATATTAACGAAAAACATATTCCATTATGGTTTGACTATAATCATCTGGAAAAGGTATTTTATAACTTATTGTCTAATGCATTCAAGTTCACCCCTCAGAAAGGCCGAATTTTAATTAACATTAAGGCGTACGATTCATTGGTGAAAATTGAAATAACTGATAGTGGCTCAGGTATTACTAAAGAACATATTAACCGAATATTTGACAGGTATTATCAATTGGAAAATGTTACATCAAAATACTCTTCTGGAACAGGTATCGGTCTTGCACTTTCGAAAGGTATAGTCGATGCTCACAAAGGTAATATTGATGTTAAAAGTACACCTGGATCGGGCTCTACATTTATCATTTCTCTTCCTAAAGGAAATGAACATTTTAGTGAAGATGAGCTATCAATAAAAGATAATAGGGAAAATATAGTTATGGATAAGGTTGAAAAAATTGAGATTCTACAATCTCATAACAAAGATGCTCAAATTCTTATTGTTGAAGATAATAAAGAGGTGCAACAATTTTTAAATCAATTATTATCTCCATTTTATGTGATTAGTTTGGCAGATGATGGATTACAAGGTTTGGAAAAAGCAACCGAATTACAGCCTGATTTAATAATAAGCGATGTTGTTATGCCACAGATGAGTGGTACGGAAATGTGTTCCAAATTAAAAACTAATTTTAAAACTTCACACCTGCCTATTATACTGCTAACAGCCCGAACCGCGGAAGCTCACAAAATTGAAGGATTGGAAACCGGAGCTGATGATTATATAACTAAACCTTTTAATACCAAAATTTTAATTAGCCGTGTTAATAACCTCATAAATAATAGAAAAGCTTTACATGACAAATTTAAACAAGCTCCATCAGCACCAATAAAGAAGTTGGTGAAAAGTAAAATTGATAAAGAATTTATCGAAGAAGCTCATAAAGTTATCCTGAAAAACATAGATAACCCCGGTTACGATGTGATTGCTTTTGCTAATGATATGAAATTAGGGCGCACCTCACTTTTTACAAAAATTAAAGGCATTACAGGTCAAACCCCAAATAATTATATTAATACTATTAAATTAAACAAAGCCTCTGAATTATTACGTGAGCAACCCAATCTAACAATATCAGAAGTTGCGTATGCATGTGGGTTTTCAGCCCCACACTATTTCAGTAAAAGCTTTAAAACAAAATTTGGTATTAACCCTTCGGAATTAAGAAGCTCAATTGAATAAAATCATTTGTGATGCCCTAAGAAACTGTTTAAATATTATCCTTCGGTTTATTCTGGTGAAATAAACTCTCTTACGGCTGCAAAAATTCTTTAAATAGCGATGCTATTCGCCCCATTTTTCCTTTGTCTGAGAACTTAATTCATTCATAATAATTAGCTACTCTGAACGCTGTATCACAAAAACAAAATATAAACAGTTTCTTAATTTATTCATTCAATTTATACCAGCTAGCCAACACGCTACATCTCAAATTTAATCCCTTGCGACAAAGGCAGTTCATCGGAATAATTGATGGTAACGGTCTGGCGTCGCATATAGTTTTTCCAGGCATCGCTGCCACTTTCGCGGCCTCCGCCTGTCTCTTTCTCGCCACCAAAAGCACCTCCTATTTCGGCGCCTGAGGTACCAATATTAACGTTGGCTATTCCGCAGTCGCTACCACATTGCGATAAGAAGTACTCTGCCTCACGCATGTTCATGGTCATAATGGTTGATGATAAGCCCTGTGGCACATTATTCTGTATTTTGATTGCTTCCTTTAAATCTTTGTAAACTATAATGTACAGAAGCGGCGCAAATAGTTCCTTTTGCAAAATGGGCAACTTCGCATCTACCAGTGCGATGGAAGGTGAAACATAACAACCATTTTCAAAACCTTTAACCTGCATGACACCTCCTTCGACAAGCATCTTTCCCCCTTGTTTTTTGCATTCGTCGATTCCTGCCAGGTAACTCTCTACGGCCATTTGATCAATCAATGGTCCCATGTGTGTTTTAGTATCCAAAGGGCTACCAATATTCACCTGCTTGTAAGCATTTACCAAACGCTCACATACATCTTCGAGAATGGATTCATGCACAATCAGGCGGCGAGTGGAGGTACATCGCTGACCGGTAGTTCCAATCGCACCAAAATAAGTAGCCGGAATGGCAATGTTCAAATCTGCATTTTCGGTAATTATCATGGCATTGTTACCCCCCAGCTCCAGCAGTGACTTCCCAAACCGATTAGCTACATTTTGAGCAACTACTTTACCCATTCGCGAAGAACCGGTTGCTGAAATCAATGGCAAATTTTTATCCGTACTCATCCATTCACCCACTTCTTTATCGCCCGTCAACAAACAGCTTATGGCTTGGGGTAAATCGTTATTTGCCAACACCTCAGACATAAGTTGCTGACAGACCAATGCGGTGAGAGGTGTTTTCTCCGATCCTTTCCAAATACAAACATTACCGCACACCCAGGCAATGGCACTGTTCCAGCTCCATACTGCTACCGGAAAGTTAAAGGCCGAAATAATACCGACGACGCCCAGCGGGTGCCATTGCTCGTACATACGGTGCATGGGTCGCTCACTCTGAATGGTTAAGCCATATAACTGGCGTGATAAACCCACTGCAAAATCGCAGATATCAATCATCTCCTGCACTTCTCCTAAACCTTCTTGCAGACTTTTTCCCATTTCAAAACTGACGAGTTTCCCCAGCGGTTCCTTTTCGGTCCTCAGCCGATCACCAAACTGACGCACAATTTCTCCACGCTTAGGCGCCGGTATATTACGCCAATACAAAAAAGCTTTCTTAGCTTCTTCTACAATCTGCTGATAAGCATTCTGATCGCTGCATTTAATTGTGGATATCAATTCACCATCAACGGGCGAAAATACTTCTAATAAATCGCCATTGGAATGGATGGCTTCATTGCCAATCCACGATCCGGGATTTGCACTGTTTATCTGAAAATGATTGAGTATTTCCTGTAGCATAATTGAGATTTTTATAGGATAATCACTTTGGTTACTTTTTTTCTTTCCCGGTTTGACTCGAATAGGTGCTTTCGAATATTTTGTCGGCATTGGCCGTTTCAAAGCCGTCTCTCCGGTGCTCCCGGCCAATTTGATCAGGTGATAAATCCGTAAATTCAGGCAGTACCTTTCGTTCGGCAAACTCCACGTAGCTACCGGATATTTGGTGCACCTCATGATTGGCAAAAGTGGCGTCAATCAATTGCGAAACCGACGAACTTTGCTTTAACAAGCCATCTCTACTGGTTTTGATAAAACCACCCGCATTGTTAAGGTGAATGCCAATGGATTGCAGCAAATCATTGAAAGCCTCCAAAGTATTGAAAGGCTCGGGTAGGTTATGCACACTTATGGTAAAATGGTTTAAATAGTATTTGTTGTAAATGGTCCACGAGGCATATTCGCTTACCTCTGCCAGTGTATTAAATTCGGTCCAGGTGGGTGTTCGCCAAAGGGATGAATGCAAAAACTCATCCACTTGTACTGAATTGTTTAAGTCCAGTTGATTTACCGGATCTTCCTTTACCTCATCGGTAAAAGAACGGATGAGTGCCTGAATATCATCCGCAAAATCATTAACACGTAATTCACTGATAAAAATCCTTGGCAAACGATCTGCCGGTGGAGCATACCAACGGGCATTGATCTTCTTGTTTTCAAAATAGAAATCTTCACGAGCCTGGTATCCATGGTGAAGAAATATTTTCTCCAGCGACTGAATGCCCAACTGGGGCACTCCAATCGTTCTAAAAGCAATGTGATCGTTTTCAATATCGGCAATACTCCTAATAAGCTCCTTCTTTACCAGAGCTTGTGTTATTTTACTGACATCCTTTACCCTTTCCTGGTAACGACACATTAATCCTTCTAATATTTTATCCAATGTGATCATATACTTTGCATTAAGTGATTGATTTTACTGTCTTCAAATCCTGTGCGAATCGCTACATCTGATTCTTATAATATTGCCCATAGCTGGTCGATAGAAAGTCATCTAGATCAATGTCTTCCTGTTTTAAATAGCCCTTCGATGGTGTTTTGCCCTGATGAACCAACTCCACAATGCTGCAAACACTGGATGCTGTAGTCCATGAAATGGCTCTGAATTCCTGTCCATCGATTTCCTGTGGCAGATAAGTGTGGAAAAACTCTTCTCTGAATAATTTATCGCCTTGCCAACCTTCCACAGCCGCATACACATGCACCATGTCTTCCTTCACAGGCGGTTTGGCAATGGTCAAAATCTCTTCCAAAACATCTTTTTTGTCCTTTAAAATCAGTTCCGTTATCAGAAATCGCATCAGGCGTGCATGCCCTGGATAACGGATGGTTTTATAATTAAGGGTATCGACTTTTCCATCCAGTGTTTTGCAGAGCGTACCCAAGCCTCCACTGGTATAAAAAGCTTCGTATTCGCGCCCTTCAATATTGATGGTTTCGAGGCCCAGCAAGGAGGTAACAAACTTTCGTTTGCCATTGGCGATCACCTCGGCATCTTCGATGTATTCATTAATTACTCCGGCCGGTGACCAATTGAAGGAATAACCCAACAAACCGTTGGGATAACGTGGTAAGGCCCCTACCCTTAACTCCACATCGCGCAGCTTATCAAAGCGCTTCACTAAATCATAACCGGCTATGGCTATGTAACCCGGAGCCAGCCCACATTGAGGAGCCATAATACCTTTTGATGTTTCAGAGAGCTTTTTAATCTCAACCGATGTTTTTATGTCCTCCGTCAGATCAAAATAGTGCATGCCAATCTGATGAGCTATTTGGGCAATAACAATATTATAACGATAAGGTAAGCAGGAGACAACCGCATCAAAAGGTTTTAACTGATCAAAGGTGGATTGACGATCGGAAATATCAATTACCGAACATTGAAAAGGAAAGGAATTGGTATTGGTTTGCGAGTCGAAACCATGTACTTGAAAGGATTTGTTTAATAAAATGGCTACCAGGGAACCGACTTTACCCAGGCCAACTACTGCAATGTTTTTAATCATTATTGAATGTGTTAGGATGATTCATATTCCTTTCAAGTTATGAAAGTTTTTATTGAAATGCATGTGGGATGAGATTTGCGTTGAAGAGTTTCGAGTTTAAAGCATTGAGTTCAGTGTTTTGAGTTGATTCTTGCTCCATCTTCACAATCGTTTATGGTGTTCAGCGTCTTTACTAACGCAGACCTTTAACAATTCTGATTACAATTAATATTTCAACCATTTTTAAGTTTATGCGTTCCTCGTAATATAAACAAGCAAAACAGTTGTCATGAAAACAGCATCATTAAACACAGCAATCGAATACAAAGAAGATAAGCCAAACGTTCAGAAATTACTCGAAACTCCATTTAGTAAAGAGATTCGCATTCTGCTTAAAGCAGGACAAATAATGAAAGAGCACGCTGCTCCCGGAGCTATTGTAGTTGAAATATTCGAAGGGGCGGTTGACTTTGGTGTCCGAGGTGTTGTTCACCATGTTAAGAAAGGCGACCTTTTAAGTCTGGATGCAAAGATACCCCACGACTTAAATGCTACTGAAGATAGTATTGTACGCCTCACACTCTCTAAAACGGATGATATAAAGCGTGTTTTTAGTGTTGTACGTGAGTAAACTGTATCATCAATATATTGTAAAAACTTAAGGGAGGTATTTCACCTCCCTTAAAATATCCTTAAGTCCAGTAATTCATTCATTATTTAACTATTATCAATAGTAAATTTAAGTAGAAGATAAATAACTAATGTAGCTCACTTACTCCATCATTTACTGCCTTTAACAAAGATAATTCTTCACTTGGTGCAATATCGTGTCCTAGCTCCCAAATCATCACGCCTCCCAGATTATTCATGCCATATTTAACCTTCTCCTTGATTCGATCTACCCCGTTATATTTATAATTGATGCCATCGATTGTAATCTGATTCATGCTTGGGGTAATTGTAACACCTTCTGCATTAATCTTATTCATCAGCCAAAAATAGGGCTTGCCTTTCGCTTCTCCATCACCAAAAGTATAAAACGGAATTCCTGCAATTAGCTTGCTTCGGTCAACTCCATAGGTATCAACATAAACACTTTTAACTTCCAATAAATTAGTCATATCATAGCGGTACCCCATCACGTTAATCATATCGAGCATGTGGGCATTATTTACTGCCGATTCAATGCTTGGTTTCTGCCATTTAATGCTACTGGCAAAGGCTCCTGACAATGAGATTCCTGAAGAATTTAATTCATCATACAGAGCCTTAAACAGGATGCCTACTTTATCAACATCACCTGATTTTGGAAACTCCCAATCAATATCAACACCATTTAATCCTTTATCAAGGCAAAATGCTTTTAGTTGCTTCGCAAAAATGACTGATTTTCCATTATCAACCAGTTGTGAGAAAGGCAATGCGTAATCTCCACCCCCAACGCATAAATGTGTTTTTACTTTTTTAGCCTTACACAGGCTCACCACTTTGTCGATATCTGCTTCTTTTAAGCCTGCTTTACCAAGCTGATTTTCAAAGATTGTATTCCCGGTAGAGTTATCTTCATATACTTTAATCTTGCCTGTCAGCGGATCAGGAAATACAGAAAATACAATAACATCAGTTACCAAATCAAGCTGTTCCGGATTCAATTTTGCCATTCGATAATACGGCAGATAAGCAACAACTCTGTTAACTTGTTCTTTTTCGGGTTGTGGTGTTTTACTTTCATTCGTACATCCGAAAAAAACAATTTGAACGATTATTAATATAAACAGGGTTTTGTAATTCATAATCTGTAAAACGTTTAGATTTCAAAATAGGTTACTCTCAACGGCTGACTATAGAGGTGCTTTTACTTCTTCGCGCCAGTTTCTCAATTGTTTTAATAAGCGATGAGCCTTATCCTTATCGGTATTTGACAAATCGTGTTCTTCTCCAATATCCTCCTTTAAATTATACAACTCAAAATCGCCTGTTTCGTACCATTCTATTAGTTTGTAATCCCCTTCTCGAATAGCTGAAGTTTTGGGCATTCCAATAATTTTCTTAAGCTTTTCGTTTAATGGGAAATGCCAATAAGCAGCCGCTCTTTGCGAGGCCGATTTATCTAACAAATTGGCTTCAAAGCTATATCCGTCCAAATGTTGGTTTCTTTTTTGAGGCAAGCCCACCAAATCCATGATGGTTGGGTAATAATCAACCCCGGAAACCACATGATCGCTTGATGATCCCGCTTTAATATGTCCCGGCCATTTTACGATCAAAGGCACACGAATGCCGCCTTCATAAAACCAGCATTTCCCACCTTTTAATGGAAGGTTGGAGGTGCTTTTGCCCCGATGCCCCATCTTACAGGCATCACCTCCATTATCTGAAGTAAAAATGATGATGGTATTTTCGGCCAATCCTAAACTTTTTAGTGTTGCCTGCACTTTTTGCAAACTCTGATCAACGCTTTCGATCATGGCTGCATATGTTGCATTATCCTGATACAATTTCTGATCGGCCTCTTTAACTTTTACAGATGCCCCAATTTCAACCCCAGAGTCCTTGATTATTTGTTCATATTTCGCTTCCAAACTCCCTTTTGCCTCGAAGGGTGTATGTACTGCATAATGTGATAAATACACAAAGAAAGGCTCATCTTTATGTTGCTTAATAAATTGAAGTGTTTCATTGGTCAGTCGATCGGTTAAATACTCACCATTATGACCATTCTCCAGGTTCGGCACATTTTGAAAGTGATCCTCACCTCTTTTATAAGGATAAAAGTAAGAAGCAGGCGCGCCGGCATCATGACCGGCAATATTCAAATCAAAGCCCTGATCCTGTGGGTAAGCACCTTCTTTTCCCAAGTGCCATTTTCCGGCAAAAAAGGTGGCGTATCCGCCTTCTTTCATGGCATCGGCTAAAGTAATTTCATTGGGATGCATGGTTCCAAACTCCTTTGATTTTCGATTGCGCGACATGTACTTACCAGTCATAATTGAAAAACGGGAAGCAATACACATCGAATGGGCAGCATAAGCATCGGTAAACTTAATGCCTTCACTCGCCAATTTATCTATTGCAGGTGTTTGATAGATTTCTGAGCCCAAACATGCTGCATCGGTCCAACCCATATCATCAACCAAAAAGAAGATGACATTCGGTTTACTTTCGTTCTGCGCAGTTAAGTTTAAGCCTATAATCAGGTTTAAAGAAAGGGCTATTATTTTCGTAATTTTAATCATATTTGTTGCTTTAGTTTTTAGATCGGTTAATATCAATTGTTCTCACCAAGGATTGAGAAGAGTCTAAGGATTTATCAAAACCCAACTCCCAAAACATGATACCTGAAATCTTGTTTTCTTTTAGTTCAACAACATTCGTTTTAATATCGTCAACGTCCATAAAATCAAACTCTGCCTTTATAGAAGGGCCTTCGTCGATTAATTGCTTAATCTTTTTGTAGGTCATGATTTTACCATCCATTCGTCGTTTGCCGTAAAATGGCAATCCCATAACCAGTTTTTCTGTGTTCAATCGATTTACTTTTGCTAATCTTAGCGCATAATCCAGTTGTTCCTGATAAGTTTCAATTCCTTCCATCGGCTCATAAGCCATTAGGTGAATCTGATCAACATACTTTTCTATGTCTTTAGCCAATCGAACCTGATCCGGAGCATAATTGATTGCCGCCGTTAATATCAAATCATTCTGCTCAAAGGCTATATGCAACTCCTTGAATAACTTTATGGCACGATCCTTATCTGCCATACTTTTAGGGTATTCCCAATCGATATCTGCCCCATCCAAATCATGTTTTAAGCAGAAATCAAGCAAATTCCTGACAAACATTTTTCTCGAATTGTCATTGGCTGTCATCTCTGAAAAATGCTGCGAATTAGCTTTTGCTCCTCCTACACCAATGAGTAACTTCACACCATTATTGCGAGGATTTGCAGCTTTTAAAAGATGCAGATCATTCAAGGTGCTGGAACGCAGTTGCAGATCACCTCGGGCATTCACAGTTATTAGTTTGTAAATAAGCTGATCGATATAACGATAAACCTCCGGATTAAAGGTATCAATAGTATTATACTTTTGATAGGCAACCACTTTTTGCTGGAATTTTGGCTTTAATTGACAAGTCATGATACTAACCGGTAACAGTACCAGTAAAGCCAATCTTTTAATTATTTGAAATTGAATATTCATAGTTTATCATCACTCAAAATGGTCCAATGTATTGCCAATGCATCTGTTACCAACTATCGCTTAATTCGATGAATGTTTGATAGGCTTGCTGTGTTTTTTCACTCACCTGTTCACCTTTAAAAGCTTTCATAAACTCACCAGTGCTACCCCAAAACGTGTGCATTAATCCTTGCATACGATTGGCTATCTGCTCTGAACTTTCACTATGCAAAGCATTCATTTCTTTTAATTGCTGCAAAGCCACTTGCGGCACCTGGTAAGAACAACTAATAACCGGATGACCTTTAATGGCAAAATAGGTGGCCGTGCGAGGTGCTATTTTATAATGCCAGTCGCAAATCACAATATCTTTCGAAATCATATTAATAGCAGGATGTGTACCGTTAATGGCAGCCTGCCATTTTCCTAAGCCAGTTTCATTGCCATCTAAAAAGCGATCGCCCCACATCCACATATCAACCCCGTTGTTTTTTAAGAATTCATGAAGCTTATTAACCTCCCCGGCAAACAGTTCGGCTTTGTTATGTCCTTTACAGCGCTCACAAGCATCCTCACCCAAAACAAAAACTTCATCTATCCCCACATGCATTTTTTTAGCTTCAAACACATCAATGGTCTCTTTCAAAATATCAAAAATCACAGCATGTACTTCGGGATGCAAAGGGCAATAACTACGGCAGTAAAAATCCGGGTTCTTGATTTGCGCAACCGGGTTTTCTTCAAAATCTGGATATGTTTTTAACAGTGCTCTGATGTTCTTTTCATCGGCACCCCACGACTGATGTCCCAGACAATTAACCAATGGAATCAACTCAATTTGATGATTTTTACAGACTTCAAGTATTCTTTTTGCTCCGGCATTCGATAAAGTCTTTTTCTCCCTGATTTCGGGTCGTGAAGTATATTCCAGATGATAGTTAACTTTTAAAATAAGGCAGTTAACTTTTCTGGGCACTAATTCCTTTTCGATAAAGTTAATGAATTCATCAACCTGACTGGTTGAAGGAGTTGATAGCATAACACCCCTAATCACCTGTTTTGATGGCTCTTCCTGTGCGAATAAACATTGAACACTAAAGACCTTAATAACTAAAAGAAGAATAAAAAAATGTCTCATGATTTTGGTTTATCGTTTATAGATTTTTTCATTAGGTATTGAAATGGAGACTAGTAAAATTACTAATCTCCATTAAGGAAATCAGAAAACAGGCTAATTATTGGTATTAATGGTTTATCTCAATCTATTACCAAAAGCACCTCGAAGTATGCATTATTCTTTTGTTCGTATAAGCTTATGCTGTGTTAAAAATATCGCCGTAGCTAATGCTATGCCTCAATTTCCAGCCTTGACTCAGCTCCAAATATTCAAAACAGTTTAATGCTAATTTCAAAACGAAATTGGTATAACTTGCCTACATTTTTCTTCATTCACTGAGAAACTGTTTAAGTTTTATCCTTTGGTTTATTTGGGTGAATTAATCTCTCATGCTGCTGCAAAAATTCTTTAAATAGCGATGCTATTCGCATCATTTTTCCCTTGCCTGAGAACTTAATTCATTCAAAATAATTAGCTACACTGAACGTTGTTTCACAAAAACAAAATTTAAACAGTTTCTGAACTTCACAGGTCATTTTATAAATCACCCTTTTTTATGTCCTGTAAAAAGCTTCCACCCCCAATTGCCTGGGAGTGAAAGCAGCTTAGGTATATGGTTTTAGATATACGGCACTTAGTGTTGTAAATTTTTCTTACCTAGAAATCGCTTCAGATGTTGTTGATCCTGTTCATCAGAATCACCGTATTTTTGACGAATTTCATTTAATTTTAAATGCATTTTCTCTCGAGCCTCTTCATAGGCAGGATCTTCATACACATTATTCATTTCTGATGGATCTAATTCTAAATCATATAATTCCCAGGTGTCTGAGTCATAATAAAAGTGAATTAATTTATAACGATCCGTTCGGACGCCATGATGACGCTGTACGTTGTGTTCGCCCGGATATTCGTAATAGGTATAGTAAATCGCATCGCGCCATTTATCACTTTTGCCATTTACGATGTTTCGGAATGACTCACCTTGAATCTCTTTGGGTATATTGGTGTTAGCAAAATCGAGAAAAGTTGGTGCAAAATCGAGGTTTTGTATCAGTTCATCAACCACTGTACCTGCTTTAATTTCCTTGGGGTAACGCATTAAAATAGGTGTTCTAAACGATTCTTCATACATAAATCGTTTATCGAACCAACCGTGCTCACCCAAATAAAAACCCTGGTCAGAAGTATAAACAACAATGGTGTTTTCTGCCAGACCTTGTTCATCCAGATAATTGAGCACCTCACCCACACCATCATCAACCGATTGTATGGTACTCAAATAATCGCGCATATAACGATTAAACTTCCATAAAGCTAATTCCTCTCCCTCAAGTTGCATGGATTTAAACTCCTCTATAATCGGATCGTAATGCGCATCCCAGGCTTCTCTTTGAGCCGAATCCATGCGGTTATACATATTCTGTGCAAAGCGTCGGTACTTGGTTTGTAACTGCTCCTCTTTATCAAGCATTTTTAAATCGTAAACCAAATCCATGTGCTCAAAAATTCCCATTTCGTGCTCAGCTGCCACCGGGCGATTTTCGTAATTATCGAAAAAGTTGGCAGGCGGCATAAACGTAGTGTTTTCGAATAATTTTAAATATTTTTTTTCGGGCATCCAGGTACGGTGTGGGGCTTTCTGGTGATACAACATTAGGAAAGGTTTCGATTTATCGCGCTTTGTATCCAACCAGTCCAAAGCGATATCAGTAGTTATCTGTGTACAATAGCCATGGTATTGCTTCTTTACTCCATTTTCGATAAAATCAGGATTGTAATATTGTCCCTGTCCTGGTAACACGTTGGAATAGTCGAATCCTTGTGGCAAACCATCGATGTGTATTTTGCCTATCATGGCCGTTTCGTACCCTGCCTTTTGCAATTGCTTTGCAAAATTATCCTGGTTCCAATCAAACTCTTGCAGGTTATCGACTTTTCCATTGACAAAACTGTGCTTACCAGTCAACATCACAGCCCGGCTGGGTGCACATATCGAGTTCGTTACATATCCATGCGTAAAAAGTGCCCCTTCGTTGGCAATCCGATCAATGTTTGGTGTTTTATTAAGGGCATGACCATATGCACTAATGGCTTGGTAAGCATGATCATCACTCATGATGAATACAATATTGGGTGGCTGAACTTTTTTCTCCTCCTGACATGCAGTAAACAACAGTATGCTTAAAAATACAAGAAGCACGGTTTGTAATTTTTTTTCTCTCATATCCATCTCCTTAACTTAGGTATATAAAATCATTAGTAATAAGCCACCAATCAAACTAAACAAGACCAATAACAATGCTGTTGCATAGAGTTGTAGTTTTCTGATTTTATTTTTCTTCCCCATCAATATATAATCTTCTTCGGGCAACATGTTATTCTCTTGACTTATTAAATGCTATTTGATCGTTTGATAAAGCGATAATCGCGTTTATTCTCATTTATTGATACATGCCAAACCTGTACCTGGCGATTCTTTTGCATAACACACAAGTATGCGCCGTTGCCTAAGGCGGCACAGCATTGATTTGCAGACATTGCCTCGTGCTTAATTACCTGTTTTAATTTAACACGCCCGGACAAACTAAATATGGTGGTCATACAATCGGAATTAAGATCTCCTGCACAAAAAGGCTTCTCCGCTGTTCGTTCTATCCTGTTGTTTTCCATATCTATATTTTTAGCAATGTATCAATGAAACAACAACAGCCACATGGGCTGTCGTTGTATTGTTTTGGGGTGTTATTCCCAACCCGGGTTTTGTCCTAAGGCTGGATTTTCTGATTTGCTTTCCAATGGAATTGGGAACAAATAGTGCTTGTTTTCATCAAAGTTTCGAGATGTTTCCCCTTCTGTATTTAAATAAGGAGCAACAAATCCATTGGCATCTACTTTGGTAATAGCAGTTATATAAGCTTCGTTAGGTGTACCTGCAGACACGCGCATACCCCTAACTGGTTTCGTCATAAACTTACCTACTTTCCAGCGCATTAAATCATCATAACGAAATCCCTGACATGCCAATTCCACTCGTCTTTCACGACGAATTTCTTCCAACAGAACCTCAGGTCTTTTCTCAGGATAATAACGTGCATAATCATTTCTATCTGCAGGCTCAGCAATTAATCCGGCTACATTCATATCCGCCATTCCTACGCGATCGCGTAATTGATTAATTGTTCTGTCAACCACATCTTGCGTACACTCACCCAGCTCAGCACAGGCTTCGGCATATACCAATAAAACTTCTGCATACCTAAGTATAGGCGCATCCATATTTGAGGCGTTGAAGTACGTTGCATCAAAGGATAAAGACAAGTGATATCCGGTGGTTGTCAGGTTCCATTTTTGAATGGCTTTTCCATCAAATTTAGCCCCCGATAATAATGGTACCGGCCAGGTAGCAGGTGTTTCGCTATAGGTCCAAACTCCCCCATCCGGCTTCCAGTAAATCGTTTGCAATAAGCGCGGATCACGATCGGCCAGTTCCTGGGCTATGTCGTCATCTTTAGAACCATCATAAAATGATCCATCTGCATTCAAATAATCATCAACCATATCTTTCGTTAATCCGGTATCTCCATTTCGATACCTTAAACGCGAATGACCATGCACGCCAGTTTGGTAACGCTTGATAAAGATTAACTCTTCTATACCAAGCATGTCTTCTTGTTTAAATAAATCATTGTAAGGCTCATCTCCAGCCCTGTACAAGTTATACTTTCCTGATTCCATTATTTCAAAGGCAGCATCACGTGCTTCTTTCAAGTATAAATCAGAGCCTTCCAATCCATGGTACTTTCTAAAGGTTCCTTCGTGTAAACAAATCCTTGCTTTCAGTGCCAATGCTGTGTATCGATTAATGTAATCGTTGGCTCTTACATTACCATTGTGGATGTATCGGCAAGCAAAGTTAAGATCCACCAAAACAGAATCCATCACATCGTTTCGCGGTGTTCGAGGACCAAATAGAATGGCTTCATCGGCAATGGTTACCGCCTTGGTAAAAAAGGTAACATCACCAAAGCGCTTTACTTTTTTGAAGTAAAACCATGCTCTCCAGAATTTTGCCAGACCGGCATAATGATTCTTTATGGTATCGCTTTCGGGTGAGTTGACCACACCTTCGAGAAAGAAGTTACAACGACGTAATTGTTCCCAGTCGCTGGTTTGCCCCCAGCCGCCATCTTTATCGGGTACCGAATGTAAACCTGCTGCTACCAGGTCAACACTTGCCCGAGCCATGTTATCGCTCTGCTCATCCTCGTAAATGTAACTTTTGGCTTTACCAAAACCCCAACCGGTTGTATGACCTTTAACTACCTTATAATATTCGTTTGAATATTGCTCCATTAAGTTCTGGGTCCAAGGTGTAGCTAAAGACAATTCATCTTGAGGCACTTGTTCCAGAAACTCATCATTACACGCCATCAAAGTCAGGCATGCCAATACAAGTGATATATATTTTAACTTCATATCTTTTTAATTTAATTAGATGCAAATTAGAAAGTTACATTAGCTCCAAAAGCAACTGTCTTCTGGAATGGATAAATTTTACCTCCATCTTTATAGCCTTCCGGATCGAGCATATCGTAGAATTTTGTAAACGTAATCAGGTTTTGACCACTCACGTAAAATCTAACTTTCTGAATGCCGGTCTTTTCGGTTAGGCTTTTAGGCAAGGTATAACCCAGCGTTACATTCTTTAAGCGCAGATAAGCTCCATTTTGCAAATAACGGGTTTGTTTCTCCATGTTTCCTTTTTGTACATTATCAGGAATATTTCGTGGTAAGAAGCCTCCGTTGTTACCAGTAATGTTACCATCGGCATCAGTTTCTGCACGCCAATAATTATCGAATGACCATTGTGTTGGTACCGTATAGTTTTGAGCAATGTGCCCCCAGTATAAAGTGTTACCAACCCAAATGTCTCTTTTTGCAACGCCCTGGAAGAACACATTTAAATCAAATCCTTTGTACGACATATTGGAGTTGATACCATAAATATAACGTGGCGTAGTATTACCAATTACTTTTAAATCACCATGATCATCAAGAGTATATTGTCCTTTATTAATGGCACCATCACCAGCATCTGCAATACCATCATCATCTGTATCAACAGTTATCTGGTCCTTATACCAAACATCACCCGGTTTTCTTTCGTTACCCAAACCTGTGTAATCCAATCCTAACTCATCAATTTGTGTCTGGTCTTTAAAAATACCCTGCGTTTCGAATCCCCATATTTCACCCATTTTCTGTCCTTCGTAATAGGTTGATAAACTTTTGGATTCGTTTTCATACTTGGTAATTTCGGCCTGGTAGTCAGCCAGATTTAAGGCAATGTCATATTTAAAATCTCCGATATTATCGCGCCACTTTAATGTCAGCTCAAATCCTTTTGTCTCCAGGTTGGCTCCATTTGTTAAAGGAGGCTTAGATCCCAATAAAGCCGGTACTTTTCTAAAAAGCAACATGTCTTTTGTTTCGCGCTTATACCAATCAAATACAAAATCAATTTTGCCATTTAAAAGGGTCATATCAACACCAAAGTCAAGTGTTGAAACGGTTTCCCATGTTACATTCGGGTCAACAGCATTTGCCGGATTAATTCCCAATGGTTTACCTTCGCCTAATAGGTAATTGATTTCGGCATCGGTTGACATGGTTCCCAGGTAAGGGTAATACTTGGCAATAATGCGCTCTTCTCCATCAATGTTTTCCTTAACTTTTACAGTTTGATTACCTTGTGCAGCATATGAAGCCCTTAGTTTGAAATTATCCAGGAAGTCTTTTGAGAAACTCATAAATGGCTCTTCCGACACACGCCACCCAGCTGATATAGATGGGTAAAATGCAAATCGACTATCTTTACTAAAACGTGATGTTCCATCGTAACGACCATTCGTTTCGATTAAATAACGGCCTTTGTAATCATAGTTTAATCGATAGAAACCACCTCTTACGGTAAAGATATTTCCAAATCCATCAACCTTTGGATCACCTGACGCCAGAGCAATGTGTGGGGCATCTGATAATTTCTCATTTCTTTTGGACAGGTGGCCATTACGAATGGTTTCTTCCTGGTTATAACCTGCCATTACTTTGAAATTATGAATTTGGTTTAATGAAAGGTTGTACTCAGCATAGGCGTTAAAAGCTTCGTAATTTTTGTACCTCGAATAATTCTGAACATAATCGGGTTCAACATAGGTTACCGGCACATTGTCCTCCATTATAAATACCTTCTTATAATCAACCAGTTCAAGCGAGTTCCATCGGTTGCGCGTATAATCCGATTTAATGGTCAGATTTTTTAATGGTGTTAATGTGGCCCTGAAGGTATACCAGGTATCTCCAATTTCCTGTGTTTTTCTTCCTCCATCTTCAAGGTAGGCTAAAATATGCGTCTTGCCCGGATAATAACCTTCCTCTTCTCTGAAATCAACCATTAAAGGATTCATTCTGTAAGCTGCATGCCAGTATGTTCCCATAATATTATTATACGGCGTTGGCTCATCCTTATCCGATTCATTATATCGGATATCGGCACCTACTTTTAACCAGTCTACTACTTGCGCATCCAACCTTAACGAAACATTGTTTCGTTGATAATTGTCCTTAGCAGGCTTTAATAAACCCGTTTGGTCATAATAACCATAAGAGGCATAGTAAGTAATATTATCCGAGCCACCTGATATAGATACATTGTGTTTCTGAACCGGTGCAGCATCATCAAAAATCTGAGAGTTCCACTCTGTATTTCGGTAGTAAAATTTCGAACCATCAGCATCTTCTTCATAATCCGGTCCTCCATTATACAAATAATCATACATCCCCTGCAAACGATCATCATCATAAGGTACACTGGCACTACCTACATTGGCATTCCATTCGTTCATACTCAACATGTAATCGTATCCGTTAACCTGCTCAGGTAATACCGTTGCACTATTGAAACCATAATACGAAGACAAGCTAACTTGTGCCTTATCTGATTTTTTACCGGCCTTTGTTGTTACCAGCAGTACTCCAAACGCAGCCCTGCTACCATAAATAGCAGCCGAAGCAGCATCTTTTAAAACTGTAATGCTTGCAACATCATCCGGGTTAATCAGGTTTAATGGTCGCTCAACTCCATCAACCAGTACCAGTGGCTCACCACCATTGATGGATGTATATCCACGAATATTGATTTTAGGTTCCGCTCCCGGTGCTCCTGTTTCGTTGGTTACATTTAAACCGGCTGCAACACCCTGTAAACCATCACCAACCGATGCAATCGGACGATTTTCCAACACATCAGCCTGAATACTTTGAACAGCACCAGTCAGGTTTGCTTTCTTCTGTGAACCATACCCCACTACTACCACTTCATCTAATCCGGTAGTTTCCTCATTTAATGTGATGTTTATTACCGTTTGATTACCAACAACTACTTCCTGAGTTTGGAAACCAATAAAGGAAAATATAACGGTGCTTCCGGCATTAACCTTTACCGAATACGATCCATCTATACCTGTGATTGTTCCATTGGTAGTTCCTTTTTCAACAACGCTAACACCCGGCAATAATTCACCATTGGCATCCTTGACTTCTCCTGTTATAGCAACTCCATTATCTTGTGCCGATACAGCTGAAATTGCTACCAGAAATATCAGTATAAAACTGAGTTTCCTTTTTAAAAATTTTTTCATCATCTGATTCTTTTTCAAATATTAAATAGTTAAGTCAAGTGCTAAATTGGCGTCATATCTATGATTCAGTGTTTAAAATCATCCGAACGATGTTCCATTTTGTTGAAGAATAATCGCTTGTTTGTATATATCCGGAATGTTTGAATTTATACTAAGCTCCTGAGAGTGAGCAGAGGTTTTTATAGCATTAAATCGGATGATGAAAATAGGCTAATTCCTTTTCTGCATTATAATGATTCCGTTTTTCAGAGAACTGAGGTTGATTTAGTAATTGGAAGGAATTTTCAAATGCAAGAACATAGTACTTTTGCAAAGCAGTTATTCGTATAATTGAAGTTAAAGCCCAGTGATGTCCAGCTCCAGGGAATTACCGGGGCTATTTTAGATATACCATTAACAGAGAAAGCAATTAACTTCCTTTAATCCTTAAGGCATTTATTATTTGGAAACTTGCCTGAATTGCGTTGGCGTACAACCTTTTAATTCTTTAAAGACGGTACTAAAATAGCGCTGATTTTCATAGCCAACAGCATCAGCTATTTCATAAACCGGTAAAGTTGTTTCTTTTAGCAGAGATGCTGCCTTATTCATCTTTTGTGATTTGATAAAATCATTAACTCCCTGTCCGGTAATGGCTTTAATCTTGGCATAAAAGGAAGATCGACTCATTGCCAGTTCTGAGTTCAAGCGATTAACATCAAAGGCCGGATCATCCATCTGCTTATCAATTATCGCAATCACTTTTTTCAGGAATAGCTCATCTGCATTGCTGTATGTCACTGACTTTGGCAAATTATCAACGCCATTCTTAAAGAGCTCACGCTGCACTTCGCGGCTGGTAAATATATTGTGTAATCGAACCGATAACACATCGAGGTTAAATGGTTTTGACAGGTAGGCATCGGCTCCGCTTTTGTAACCCAACAAACGACTTTCGCCATCGCTGCGAGCAGTTAGCAATAACACCGGCAAATGACTTACCCGAACATCCGACTTGATTTTGGTACACAATTCAAAGCCATCCATCACCGGCATCATAACATCCGAAACAACCAAATCCGGTTGTTTGGACAAAATCAAATGCCAGGCTTCTTTACCATTCGAAGCACCAATAACCTGACAATATTCTTTTAAGCCATTTACAATAAACTGCTGTAGATCGGCATCATCCTCCACAACCATTATCGTCTTGTCTTTAAGAATAGTATAATCTAACTCTTTGTGATCAGATGAATCCCTTTTGACATTTTTAGTTATTTTAAAATTCTCCTTATCCCGAATCTCTGACGTATTAATAGGTAGGTAAAACTCAAATTGTGCCCCCCCTTCAGGTCTGTTTTTAACCGATATTTGCCCTTCCATTAAATTGATCAGGCTTTTGGTAAATGCCAAACCAACACCGGAACCTGACTTATGATCTTTTCCCTGATAGAAACGTTCGAATAACTTCTCACCTTCTTTAACACCTTTTCCCTCATCGCCAACAGAGTAATACAGCTTATTATCTTGAGTAAAAAGTTTAAAAAAGATGCTTCCGCCGTGTGGCGAGTATTTAATCGCATTTCCCAATAAGTTCGACAATACTTTATCAAGTTTATCCAGGTCACACGCAATATGATCCGAATAGGAACAAGCCATTTCTAATTTCAGATTCTTGGACTCGAGTTCGAATTCGTATTGTTTAAAAAAGCTATTCAACCACTCTTCAATATTCACTTCAGAATTTTTCAACTCTTCCATTCCGGCATCGATCTTTCTGATATCCAATACCTGATCAACCAATGTTTTCATCTTATCGGCCTGGCGATACATCAACACTATTTGCGGCCAATTTTTGTCGCCAGCCCAATATTTTCCATCAACCAATCGTTTTAATGGACCATAAATCAAACTCAATGGCGTTCGTAATTCATGTGAGATATTTGTGAAGAATTCCAGTTTCTTTTCGTTTAACAAACGAACTTGTTCCTTGCGATCTCTTTCAAGCTCCAATTCAACTGTTAATTCAGATTGTTTAGTTAAAAAGTGCTTTATCAGGATGAAAAAGATCGCAATCACCAGAATTACCAATGAAAAAAACCACCATTGCTTCCACCAGGGCCTTGGCACCAGTATTTTTAATTCTGCCGACTTATCAGACCAGCTTCCATCGGCCTTATTACTAAATATCTTTAAGGTATAATTGCCGGCCGGCAAATGCGAAAGTGTTAATTGTGAATTGGCCGTTTCAATAACCTCATCGGAGTAACCCTCAATGTTATATCGAAACAGACGCTTTCGTAAAAAATTCTTTTCATTAACAATGAGGTTAATTCGTAAACTGGAGTTATCCCAGGGAAGCTTTAATACATTATTCTCAAAGGAACTACCATTTCCTCCACCGACTGGCACACCATCTGAAAGCAAATGATCAATCGAAACAACCACCTCTTCATCGCTTGATTCAATCTTTTCGCTTGCCTTAATCTTTACCAAACCATCAACAGCACCCACATATACATCACCATTTTTGGCTTTAAGAATAGCTCGGTTCACAAATTCATAATGCCTTACTCCTTCTGACCGACCGTGAGCCAGGTATATATTCTCATCGGGATAATAACGATACAAACCCGTTCCGGTACTAATCCAAAAACTATTTTCATCAGCCGGTACAATTCCATAAGCATTCCTGAAAACATCGTTCTTATGCTGTTTATTCTCACCTGTTTTTATGTTGTGACTGTAGAGCCCCATGGATGTTGCTATCCATAATTGATCCTTTTGTTGAATCATGGAATAGGCATATCGAAAACTTCTAACACCCCTCCACTTAGCATCATGTAATGAGAGAAGTCTTTTAATGCTTTTATCCTTTTTGTTGATCCGATACAGGCCTCCTCGACCTGCCAGGAATAATTCTGAATCATTAATATTTATCAGCGAACTAAAATTACTTTCCAAATCACCTCGCCAACCATGAACAGAATCAATGCGTTCGATAGTTCCATTTGGCCGAAGTAGTTTTAACTGCTGACCAAATTTCCAAATATTTCCTTGCTGATCCTTTTTTATTATTACCGGAATGCCTGTTTCAGTATCACTTAAGTTCTTTAACCAGGGATTTTCATCAATCGATTCGAAGCGATGCGAATTGATATTGAATAGCTGAATGCTTCCCCGGTAAAAACTCACCAAAACTCTGTTGGAATCATATTCGCAGATAGAAACAACTTTCTGTGTTTTATATTGACTTATGTGCTCAAAAGTATCCTGTAAAGGATCAAATGCATTGAGTCCGCCACCATCTGTACCAAGCCATATTTTTTCATTATTATCCTCATACAAAGCCAATACAGTTGGGTGTGACAAACCATATTTATAACCTGGTAAGTTTTCGGTAAACGACTTAATATTCACCTCATTAACACTTATCAATCCAGCTCTTACAGAACCACTTAGTACATTTCCGAATTTATCTACATATAAATCAAGAATGGAATTTGCCGCCAGGGAGTTTTTACTTCCCTGTTGATGAACCAGGTTTTGGATCTTTTCGGTTTTGGAATCATAAATAAAGATTCCTTTACCATCGGTGGAAATCCAAATTTGATTGTCTTTAGCAACCAGATCCTGAACAAAATGACTGTGAGGATTGATGACATTCTGAATTTTTAATGCTTGCTTTTCGCCTTCAAAATCAAAGCGGCGGATACCATCTTGTGCTGAAGCCACCCAAATAATCCCCTTTCCATCAACGAGTAACGATGGAGTACTTCCAAAATCAAATTCAGCTATTAAATCAAATTGATTGCTCGACAAATTATATCGCCATAATCCTTTTATATTTGCAAGTACAATGTTTGAATCATCATAGTTTGCCAGTTGGTAAATATGGTTGTTCTGAACCATTAAATCGGGCAATGGTACTTTCCTAGGTGTCTGCGATTTATAATCGTATAAAATCAATTCTCTCTCACTACCAAAAATAATTCCTCCGGGAACTTTTACGTAGGAATACAATCGGTTTTGAAGATCCGGAATATTCACCAACTCCAAACGATCTTTAAAGCGATCATACTGCATTAATCCGGCATCGGTACCAACCCACAACTGAGACAAGCGATCTTCAAAAATAAATTTTATAAAGCCAAAGCCCAGCTCCATATCCTTATCGTAGCCATGAATGTAACGCCGCATATTTTCGCCATCATATTTGTGAAGCCCCAGGTTGGTTCCAATCCAAATATACCCTAGCTGATCACGATGAATGATATTTACGCGATTTGATAATAATCCGTCCTTAACGGTTATTTGCTCATAATTATACATTTTCTGTGCAAAGCTGACAGTACTCAGAAATAACGTACCAATAATGACGAACAGATTATATCGTTTTATCATGGATTTAATTTTAATCTTCTTTTATTACCAGCAACACTAAAATGATGATTTTTCTACCAATTTACGCATCATTTTAGCTAAATATTATAAACCAGCATAGCCTGAACAGTGTTGTTCAGGCTAATATATTCAATTTTAATTACGAATCAATTAAGTATTTATCGGAATCATCACTACCATTTTTCGATCTATATTTTACATTCCTTTCAACAACAACTGCTTTACTTTCTCCATCCGCGCAACACTATCGCTTAAACCTCCCTGACGATTGCGTAACAGCCAGGTTTGTCGGTGTTCTTCGCTAATTGCTTCCAACTCGTTTGCCAGCTGTTTTCGTAAACGGGCTGATATCTTATAGATATCCTGTTCCGGTGCGGCTATCCTTGCTTCAATAAAGCGACAACCCCAATCGGCAAGTCGGGCAGCAGTTCTTAGTTCCTGTATGGCAATCTGAGCGTCGATTGAAGTTGGTTGAGCCTTCTCAACTTTTTTTAGCGCTTGCTTTATCTCTTGTCGCATACCTGGCAGTAACTCCAAATCATAGTGCTTCAGTTGATAGTCTTTCTCAAAAAAGAACTCGATCCGATCCATCATATCAAAATATGGTCGGCCAGCCTGATCGACACCTTTACCACCCATATAGGCATTTGTCAATTGCATAAGTGCCTGTCCGAACTCCCCGGTCTCATCCATAAACACCTTGGTATTTAATAACTGAGCTAGGTCAACCTCCATATTCGTGTCTGAAGCCCAAGACATACCCGCACCATACAATAATGCCGGATAGGCGCTTGTGATGGGTTGCATATGGCCACGATCGCCCCAATCGGTATTTAATACACCAATGGCGCCATATTTTTTCCCATTTTCTATGGCATTATTAATGTTCAGGATAGCACGCTGCGTTTTACCAATGTATGTTCTCCAACCACTTGTTCCCGGACACACATAAAAAAGGATACCTTCTTCCTGAAAGCGGGCACATTGCTCTTCAAAAGGATGCTCGGGACGATACCCCCACACCATGCAAATTATATCTTTGGGCATTTGTGGGATCAGTTCAGGGTGCTTCGTAACAATATCGCCCCACATTTGTGCTTTTTTACCATATTGGTTACTGCGTTTCACAATCTTCTTCATGTAATTGAGATAAACAGTGCTTTTTCCATGTTTTTCGCAAGCATCGGCTGATAAGCCATAACCCAATTCATACGGTTCGTCTCCACCAATATTAACGAATTTGCTGGAAAAGTTTGGCAGATATTCGCCATACAAATCATCCATAAACTCAACAGCATCGGGATTAACGGCACACAGGGTCATTCGGCGACCATCAATAATCCAGTTATCGGATTCGATATGTACAGGCCGCTCGGCCAAATGAAAATAATCTTCGTGCTTTAGCCAGCGCTCCATGTGCCCTAAGGAATTCTGATTAGGAACCAGGTCGATGTAACGCTCACGGCAATAGGCATCCAACTCCATGATTTCTTCGGCAGTTAGCGGAGATGCATCTTTCCAAACCTGTTGATGATTTTTATAGGCAAAAGTATGCTCGATATACAATTGTACTTCATTTACCTTCCAACTGGCAAAACGATCGAGCATCAACTTAATGCTTTCCATGGTTGGCACCTTATCACGGGAAATATCGAGCATCACACCACGTCGTTTAAAATCGGGCCAATCGCTAATGCGCATGCAATTAAGCTCCTTATTCGAATTCTCAATGATCTGGCGTAATGTTCCCAATGCATAATAAGCCCCGGACTCATTATTGGCCAATAGTTCTATGCTTTCGTTGGTGATATCAATGCGATAGCCTTGATCGTGCTGCACCACAGAAGGATCTATTCTAAGCGATAAAACGGCAACTTCATTGGCTGCTAAACCAGCTGTTAAACTCAGGTTTGCCAATTTGTTTTGATTGATTAATGAAAGTACTTCTGTCAGTTCTTCACTCAAAGCTATTTTCACAGAGGGGTCAATTAAGGCACGACCTTTGGTAAATTTAAATGTTCCCTCCAAAGTTTCAACCTGACGCGGAATTGGAAATATCGAAACAGGTTCTGCAGCTTTAATGGCACAACAACTGCTTATAATTGCCAACAATACCAGCTTAATTACTCGACTCATTTGTTTCACTGTATATAATTATTTGATTTAATAATTGAATGCTAATTCAAATAACGTCATACATATTAAGTCAGGTGTTTAAGTTTGTCTGAAACAGGTTTGAAGTTATCGATTTATACCAGAATGTTTGATGATGTCCGTATTGTTCAATTTTGTCCAGTGTAGAATTTGAACAATGGCAGTTATAAGGCTCAAAAAAGTCCGTGTATCAATCAATTGTTAATGCAGCGATGGTGCTTTATAAGAAGTTTATTTAGTTAACCCTTACGAACTAAAAACAACTGGAGTTATGCAATGAGTTTTGAAGTATATCTCCAGTAATTTTTTTAGCCAAAGAATTTCTTCTTTGATTTTACGAAGTAATCCTTTGAAATTAAACCCGGCAGCAGCTAA
>JAOARW010000052.1 GCA_025210475.1 Carboxylicivirga sp.
AGGAGTGATTAAGTTGGAAGGTCGTGTGGGTGACTTGTCGTTTTACAAGAGTGGCGGTCAGTACCTGGCACGGGAGAAAGGTGGCGTTGACGGTGAACGCATTAAGAAGGATCCGGCTTATGCGCGTACCCGGGAGAATGGTGCTGAGTTTGGACGTGCAGGTAAGGCCGGTAAAGAACTGCGTAATGCCTTGAATGAGGTGCTGACGAGAGCAGCTGACAAGAAGATTTCAAATCGCATGGCGGCGATTATCTTGAAAGCCATCCAGGCAGATACGACTAACCGCAGAGGGGAGCGTACGGTGCAAGATGGTGATCTGACCTTATTAAAAGGTTTTGAATTTAACGAAGCAGCTCCATTGGAATCGATTTTAAAGGTCAGTCATACCATTGCATTTGACCGGGTGGCTGGTAGCACGCAATTGGCTATTGATGCCTTTAATCCGAGTGAGGAGATTCCGCAGGTGGAAGGTGCCACGCATGCGCGTTTTATCCTGGCAACAGCTGCCGTTGATTTCGGTAACCAGGGCTATGAAGTGGATGTCGATGAAAGTGCCGATGTGGAACTGTCTGTGTTGGATCAGCCAGCTATTAATGTGGCGACTGCCATTACTGCTGATACACCTCATCCGGTATTTGTGGTGATTGGCGTGGAGTATTTCCAGGAAGTGAATGGCCATATGTATCCGATCCAGACAAAGACGCATAATCCAATGGCGATTGTGGAGGTAAGCAAAGCGTAGCATTGCTTAGAGATGAGAAGTGAGCGAGGAGAAGTGAGTTGATTAACAGCTTCCCGAATTATCGGACAAGCACTAAAAAAACTTAAAGATGAGTGATGCATCATTAAATGGCAGTGGTAAGGTTGGTTTCATTGGCGGAACCATCATCAGTGTGTTGAACGGTATTTCTTTCGAAGGAATACTGGAGACCATTTTTTATGCGATGCTGGGTACAGTGGTTAGTTTTCTGGTGTCCTGCCTGCTGAAGTATTTTATGAAGAATCATTCGAAAGAAAGGCAAGAGTAATTTTTATGAAGACGCAAGATTCAAGACATAAGACACAAGACGATTAACAAGTTGTAAAATAGTTTAGATGTTACAGGAAAAGTCTTGAAGAAGTGTCAGAATGATTTAGAGGCTGGCTAAAGATATTTTAGGTTGGAGACAGCAACGGCTGTTGAGAAGGTGTGTGTTGGGGCCCTTGAAATGTTTGTTTCAAGGGCTTTTCTATTAAAGGTATTTTCATTTTATGAATTGCTCAAGTCGCAAGGGCTCAAACTTTTTCCTTAATGAAAAAGTTCGCAAAAAATCATTGACTGCAGCACTCGCTGACCCACTAATGATTGGCTTTGGGGAAGATTTAATGATTTACAGCTTGGTGTCAAATCTTCCTATCCTCCGCTTGATCAAGTGGGTACCCCAGCTACGTTGCTGAGGTCGTATTGAATTACATGGTGTTAAAAATAAAGAGTTGTGTATGAAGTTTTTTGAGAAGGTACAGGCATTATTGGGTAATGGGCTTTTTAAGGATGTGGGTGACCTCATCGATCGGTTTGTGACAACGGGTGCCGAAAAGGAGCAACTAAAGGCTGAGTTGATGGAGATCAGGCACCGGCATGAAATGGAGGCCATGCAACTATCCCTGGAGGCTGAGCAGACCTTTAACCAGCGGGTAAAGGATTTGGAAGGTACAGCCTCTGATCTAAAGCAATCGGGTTGGCTGGGTCGCATAGTCTTGTTTATACGTGGTGCCCAGAGGCCTTTGTGGGGCTTTTTTGTGGGGTATATGGATTACATGGTGTTTGCCGGTAATTGGTCGTTGAGTGGTAATGAAAAGTTGGAATCGGCATTCTGGATTATCAATTTTCTGGTGTTGGGCTTTTTGTTTGGAGAAAGGGCAGTTAAGAATGTGGCGCCGTTGGTTCGGGAAATGTTATTAAAAAAGTAGTGAGCGATGAGTAGTGAGTGGTGAGATGATTTACATGATGTTTAAAAAAATGGATATGGAATTAAAAGTTTTAAGATATAGTAGTTCGAAGGAAAGCACTTTGGGGCTGTTGTTTATAGATGGATTATTTGCGTGTTATACGCTGGAAGATGAACATCGCACCGTAAAAGTGATGGGTGAAACACGAATTTCTGCAGGGCGTTATGAGATCAAATTACGAACCTTTGGTGGTTTGCATTGGCGCTACCTGAAGCGGTACGGATCTGAATTTCACAAGGGCATGATGCAATTGATGGATGTGCCTGGCTTTATGGATATTCTGATTCATAAAGGGAATGATGATGATGATACCGGCGGTTGTTTGCTGCTGGGTGACAGTGCCAATAATAACCAAGAGAAAGATGGATTTATCGGTAATAGCACTGTGGCGTATAATCGGATTTATCCAGTTGTTCGGGATGCACTAATAAAGGGTGATCAGGTAAATATCGAGTTGAGTGATTTTATCGATTGTGATTAAAGAAAGCAAAGGCAAATAAAACGCAAAAAGCCCCTTACGGAGCTTTCTGAACAACTTTTAATAAAGTATTAGTTCCCGATTTTTATGTCCATTGTTTCTGTTTTCTTGTTACCTGATATATCGGATAGCTTAAATGTCAATCTGTAGATTCCACTTAGGCAAGCTGCCTCGATTGGCTCATCAAACAGTTGGCTTTCGTTGACAGATTTAGTTTTGGAGCCTAAAAACGAGATACTATGAACTTGATTATCTTCCACGGGGCTCCAAGGTGTTCCAATGCCTTTTAATTCTGCTGATCCTGACAATGTACCAATGTATTTGATCGATATCTGGCAATCATGTAATCCGATATTATCCTCGAATGTTGCATGTAACTTAAGGTTATTACCTCTTTTGTACATATCAGTTGAGTTTGGGGCCGAAATTGTCACAGATGGGGCTTGTTTATCTTCATATGCAAAATTGTGGGAACCAAGGTTGATGAATATTGGCGTGCAACCAAAATATTTAACTTTAGCTGTAATATGTGTTGCCAATCCATCAGTTAAATCAAAATCCTGCAATGTGTTAGGAATATCAGTGAAGATATCGTAAAAGGCCTGATTGGCTACATTGGTAATTGTCTCCGACTCCAGTGTCCAGCTATCGTCATCACTGTCATTGGGTTCAATATTAAAGGTCAGATCTTCAATTGACGGAATGTCTTTGCCTTTAATGTGCAAGGGTAAGCCATCGGTTAAAGTAGCAGCTTCCCTAAAGTCAATTATTAAACTTTTTTCAGTATCGTCTTCAAAGGAATATTTGAAACTGATGTATAAATTGGCGCTGACATTTTTGTTGAGCCATTTATAGTTGATTTCATTGTTGCTCTTGTAATCAATAAGAGCATTTTTATCGCACGAATATTTTTCAGCTGCCGTTGTTAATGATAATGTGTTATCTGATTTTTTGCCAGGACTCAACTCTTTAATCGAGCCAAGCTTGATTTCGCGGTCTTCAATTGCAAAATCATCCCATTTAACATGGAGATAACCGTCATCTTCAACAGTTGTTGATAGTTTATTATTGACATATAAGAAAGACTCACGGATTTCGATATTGTCTCTATTTATTTCATTTTCTTTCCAAATGTCTAGCATGCTTAGGGTCAATCCGGGACTTAAGTCAGCTATTTCCTGAACCTGCAGCATAAAATCTACTGTGTAAGAATTATCCGAGGGGTCATAGGTTCCGATTGTTTCGATTAAATTAACTTCATTATAACTGGGAGTTTCCTTTGTCTTATCGTTTTCACAGCCATTTAATACTATAATTGCTATACAGACGGCCAGTCTTATTCGTAATGGCATTTTGATTTTTGGAATATTCATGTTTATAAGGATATTAGATTAGGAGTCGATATACTTTGTTTTATGATAAAAGGTTACGTTTATGTTAATATTGTTGATCTTTTATTCACAACAAATTTTTGAAAGAAGTTTTGTATAAAAAGTATCACAATTCTGGTTATGCGAATACAAATTATCATGCGCAAGAAACAGGAGATTATCTATTCGCGTTCAATCAAATATTAGCATCTAATAATTTGATATTAAGAGTTAATCAATTAACATCTGTTTTAGATTAGAATATCTGAATTCTTATTGGCTTCATTCACCAACACTAATATTTGAGATACTTAGTTGTACTTCATCGTGGTTATTTTACCGATGGGAACCACTTTAGTTTCTTGGTTCTCCTTATCGTAAAAAAATACAAACTGCTTCGTTTTACCAATGTAGAAGTTCTTTTCATCCGAAACAAAAAGACCACCATTATCAATGCTAAATTCGGTTCCAGAATAATATTCATGGTTTTTAACCTTATTGGCCTCATTGTATCCAGATAAGCCAGCGAAAGCAAATAAATTTAAAGCGGCAACCAGGAAATACACGGACAAATGATTAAGCTCGACACCTTTTTGTTTTATAGATCTGTTAATCTCAAGTATGACGATAGGATTCAGATAAAGTGCAATCACAACCAACATTATCCATAGCAAGAACTCATAGAGTTGAATCCTGTCAGAATTCCAGTAAAAAAAGAACATCAAGGACGTTAATAATACAAATGCAATTATTTTTTTAGGTTTCAACAAACCATATTTTTTAGCTCGCTTGTTAAAAGGAAGCTCCTCCAAATCGCCAATATTATTCTGAACCGGGGAATAAAATAAAACAAATATGGTCGTATTAAGTGCTGCAAACAGAAGAAAGTACAAGAGGTTATCAAAGAAAATTGTACCAATTTCATCGGGTTCCAGAAAAGGTAAAATAGAAATGTTAAATGCTTTGTAGTATATGTACAGTCGTAATAAGCCTGAAATTAATATGATGACTGCAACAATGGAGTAGGCTTCGAATTTATAGTTCATTATCATGTGGGTTATTAAGCTAATTTATCCATTTTTTAGATCATTGTAAAATAGAATGTTAGCTCAAATAAAATAAGCCTTAAACCCTTAAACCACCCTTTTTACAGACTGACAAATTAAGTCAAGGCTGAGGGTGAAGCCCGAACCCGCAGGGCCTGGCCTTTACTATTTGGCAGGCTGGGAGACCTTTGTTTAAGGATTTGAAGGCGGTTGGAACGCGAATTATCAAATTAAAACGAATTGCCCAAATAGTTAGGAGTATGCACGAAACTTGGTTCAAGTACCAGAGGCTAGTGCCGCCGATAGAAATCGCATAATGGAAGTGCAATGAAGAATGAAGCTGATGTAGCTTGAAGTATAGTCACATGGGGGTTTAAGAAATTGACTATAAAGGCTACTGAACATACCAATAATTGCGCACTGGAATGCCTATTAATTATTTGATAGTGTGAACTTAAGGATATCTTTTTATATTGACAAAGGAAATTATTAGAAGTAATTTTGTTAACTGTTTTTGTTTATTGATCAAACAATGATTGTCATGTGTAATTGTCGAGCATTTTTATGACCCAAAGATTGAATCGATGCATGTAGGCCAGAGAACCATTATATTACTATTATTGATATTGAATCTGACAGATTTTTATGGGCAAGAAGCTATTTCTGCTTCATGTGGAAATGTAAAAGGAACTAATGGCTCTATTAGTTATTCAGTTGGTCAGTTGGTTTGCTCAAGCCCGGCTGGTACAAATGGTTCGTTGAGTGAAGGAGTTCAGCAACCTTATGAAGTTTCAATGGTAGGGATTGGAGACGATATTTATCTTGACTTTGAGTGTGTTGTTTACCCAAATCCAACGAGTAACATGCTCGTTATAAACATATCATCATTTGAGAAAGAAGGTTTGTTATATCGGCTTTATGACAGCAACGGAAAATTAATAGAAGGGAAAAGAATTATGGGCAAAGAGTCTATTATAATGATGAAAAACCGACTTCCTGCTCCTTATTTTCTTAAAGTTTTCGATAATAATAGATTGCTGAGGACCTTCAAAATAATCAAAAACCACTAGACATGAATAAGATAATTACAACCATTGTATTCCAGGCAATAATTATGGTTTGTTTTGGTCAATCTCCTGATAGGATGAGTTATCAGGCTGTCGTGCGAGACATAGAAAACAAACTGGTTGTTAATCAAACGGTAGGGATGCAAATAAGTATTCTGCAAAGCTCAGAAAGTGGAACAGCTGTTTATGTGGAAACTCATACACCAACCACCAATGCCAATGGTTTGGTTAGTTTTGAAATAGGTGCGGGAACAATTGTTTCAGGAGAATTTACTGCTATCGATTGGGCACAGGGGCCATATTTCATAAAATCAGAAACCGACCTGAAAGGTGGTACTTCTTATACCATCAAAGGTATCAGTTCGGTTTTAAGTGTCCCTTATGCTTTGCATTCCACTACTTTTTCAGGGGATATGAAAAATCAAAACATCACAAATTTAGCTGATCCGGTAAATGACCTGGATGCTGCAACAAAAAACTATGTTGATGAATTGAAAGCAAATATGGAAGCTCTTGAAGATCGGGTTTATGAATTGGAATTATCCACCGGGAAGATAATAGTTAAAGATATTGATGGAAACACCTATAAAGTGGTTCGGATAGGTAACCAGGAGTGGATGGCGGAAAACCTGAAAACCACTACTTACAATGATGGAACACCAATTCCAAATGTGACGGACAATGCAGAATGGAGTACCTTAACAACAGATGCTTATTGTTGGTATAATAACGATGAGGCCAGTTATAAGGATATCTATGGAGCCCTTTATAATTGGTACGTCGTTGAAACGGATAAACTTTGCCCTACAGGATGGCATGTGCCTTCTGATGCCGAATGGAATACATTAGCCACCTTTTTAGGAGGTGCATCGGTGGCCGGAGGAAAGTTGAAAGAAGCCGGAACAGCACACTGGGGCTCTCCAAATACCGGAGCAACGAATGAAACCGGATTTACTGCCTTACCGGCTGGAGATAGGCGTTCAAGTGGAGTATTCCTGGATTTTGGATATAGGTCTTGTTGGTATACTTCCACCCAAGCTCTTAAAAGTACTGCTTATTTTAATGAAGTGCTCTATAATGATCCAAGTATAGACAGATGGACGGCCCCGAAGGAGATTGGCCTTTCTGTACGGTGTGTTAAAGACTAAAGTTTTGAAAGGTTAATTACTACAATTTATGTAATGTTCCAAAATTGTTTTTGTGCTTAAACTTTCATGTATGGTTTTTCACGATAGCATGGGTGGTTAGTACTTATTGCTTAAAATTTAAGGTTTTGTAAGCAGCTCCAAGCGCCTGCGGCTAGCATTGGGATGGAAGCGCAGATAATGATGCGTTAGCGAAATGGTTTGCGGTGGAATGGCGGGTCGAGCCGACTGCGAGTGGAGCAAGGGTGGCTGGTTGAGAGTGACTGAAAGGAATGGAACCTGGCATAGCTTGGAGTGGAGGAACGGAACGAACAAGCCGAGGGCTGGCGGATTTTTTGCTCTGAGGTGGAGTGAATGCTGAGTGTGGGTTGGGAAAATAAGGGGCATGAGTGTTTAGTCAGTAGATAGTAGTTTAAAGTCAGTAGTGAAACGTAGCATGGTTAGGAAATATGAAGGAATATGACGGGAGTTGTACACCAACGTTGGGTAAATGGAGTTTAAAAGTTGAGGAGTTTATGAGTTGAAATGGGAACCGAATGCGCCTTATGTGGGGTGACGAAGTGGCTGAGGCGAATGAGTGGTTGCCGGGTGAAGAATGAGCCAGGTAAAAACGAATGAGGTGAGGCTACTGCAGGCACTGGCCGGTGAAGTATGAATGGAGGCCAGCGCAAAAAATATGACAGCCCGAAGCCCGCAGCGATCCGCAGGCGAGCCTAACACTGGCAGTGGTTGTGGTGAGGGCTTATTGGCAGAATAGCTGCAGCGGAAAGCCAGGCTATTATGGCGATGTGCCCGAGACACAAAGGAGCTGCCGTGAAGAAGACCGTTGGAACTGCAAAAGGCATGACGGATTGGCGATTATTAAAGTGGTTAGTTATGAGAGATGAGAAATGAGATGATTCCGATCTGTTAAGGAACACGACGGGAATCGCGCACCAGTGTTGACCTATGGTATCAAGATTTTTTGCTGCTTGGTTAAGGAATGTCGAATCGTCGAACTGAGGAGTTGGTTTAAGTAGAGTTTAGAAGTTTAGGTTTTATCATCAGTTGAAATAGGTTTTGAGCCACCCGGAGGGCGTGACAGCTGATGCTGATGCCTTAGAAGTAAACATGTAGGCATTGGCTGGCACGATACGGCATGATCTTTTGCTGACGAGGGATGATGAACACCGATGGACCGCGCTAATTTAAAAATCATAACAAATGGTGATTTCAGCAACCACATTTCTTAATTATTTTTGAGGGAATATTTAATAAAAACTCAGACCCATATTATTTGGATCTGTTTTTTGATCAGTTGATCGTAGTGATGAAATAATGGTTCATTAAATTTGTAGAGGTATTTTCTCATGATTTAGATAATTGTTTTTTCTTATACTAATAAAAACTGATATAATGACCCAGCAATATAAAATGAACAATAATTTACCATTTACGCCAAAAATAAAAATGGCAGATGTAATCCATCTTGATTACAGGTTGATCCCCATTATAGGCAGGTTTGGAATTGAATATGGCTTTAGTAATAAATCGGTTGAAGAAGTATGTAATGACTATGGTATAAATACGTGCTTCTTTTTGGAGATTATTAACTCTTACCACAATCAAGACTACTTTCTACAGAAAGAGTTACAGAATTTTAGTGCTTCTCTGATTGTGGATTATTTAGCTAATACTCACGCCTATTACTTAAATGTTAAGGTTCCAGAAATAGAGGGGTATATTAAAAAAATTAAGGATGAAGTTTCGATTGAGAACCTTAAAAATATTGAATTACTAAGTAACTTCTTTTCTGAATATAAAATAGAGTTAGAAAACCATTTAAACCGTGAAGATTCAATCATCTTTCCTTATATCTCCTACTTAGAGAAAGTTGTATCTAAAAACACTATTGATAATGAGGTTGTAGAAAAAATTAAAGCAGAATCAATTGAGCAATATGCCCGTAATCATGAAAATATGGAGCTAAAACTTAGTGATCTTAAGAATTTGATTATGCGACACTTGCCACCCGTCGTTTGTAAAGAAGTTTGTCAGAAGCTTTTAACAGAGTTATTTAGGTTAGAAGCTGATTTAGAGGATCATTCACGAATTGAAGACAAGGTTTTGGTACCTAAAGTCATTTTATTGGAGCAACAAATACTTGAAGCAAATGATGCAAAGTGAATTTAATAAAACCAAAGTCTGTATAGCAGACAAACACTTTATACATCGTTTAGGAGTAAAAACTATTCTTAGTGTAATTGGAATCGAACCTGATTTATATGAAGCAGATTCTCTTGAAACAACATTGAGTTGTTTGTCTGAGATTAATGATGTAAAATATTTAATTGTAGCACAAGATGTGCTCCATCCTGAACTCAATAAATCATTAAGGAAAATTAAAAATCAAAACCCCAATGCCAAGTTGTTGGTGGTTTGTGATGGCCCTTGTCAGGCTGTTCCGGGAGCTAAACTCATTACAGAAAATGACACACGGCAAGAAGTTCTTGAAAAATTTCAAAATTTCTTCTTTCATTCAGAGCCAGAAAGTACAGATGATGATTCGGCGCTATTAAGTGAGCGTGAAACAGAGGTGCTGAAAACGGTGGCCTTGGGCTATTCAAATAAAGAAACAGCCGAAAAGTTATTTATAAGTATCAATACGGTAATCTCGCACCGAAAAAACATTACAGAAAAACTTGGCATTAAAACCATTGCTGGTTTAACAGTTTATGCGGTTATGCACGACCTAATTAAACCGGAAGATGTAAAAGCCTGATTCAGCTTCACTTCTTAGTGTTTATAAATATTTATGCATTAAAGAAATTTGCCTTTTGTGTTGCTTTTGCATGTCTGTACTCGATGAGATAATTAGGTATTTATCCCTATAAATGGGGATTTTTGGCCGATTCCAAAAGAAATACAGGTAATCCCTAAACACCATCATCAACTATTGGTTTATGAATTATAAATCGATAGAATTATGAAATCAAATATCACATTTATAAAACTAGATGGACGAAATCAGCAAGAAGAATTTCATAGCTGTGTAACTGAAGCGTTGAATCAATTATCAGCTGACGAGGGATTGCATATCATCAAGGATTTTGAGCCTTTTCCCTTATATGAATTAATGGCCAAAAAAGGATTTGACAAGAGGGTTGAACAAAAGGCTAAGGATGAATTCCATGTATGGTTTACCCCTAAAGCTGAGTTGGAAATGAAACAATATCTTGATTTGGATCATGAGAAGATGCAAAAGATCATGGATATTAAATTGAAGGTTTTCAATAAAGAGCTTAGTCCCAAAGCTGCGAAGGATTTGGTGAATAAAACTTTCGATAAGATTACGGCGGAAGAATTTGCCTATGGTGAGCAACAAATGATTGATTATGGCATTAGTGATGATCATATGGTGGATGATATGGATGATATCATTGAGGTGTTTAAAGATGTCATGGAGACAAGCGAAATAGAGCTGCCGGCCGGTCACCCCATTCATACGTATCGACTAGAAGCTGATGCAATTGAGTGTGTAGTTCAGAAAATGGAAAAGCTTATCGAAAGTAAATTTATCAAAAATCAGTGGCTTGAACTGTATGATAAACTATCACAAATAAATGTGCATTTTAGCAGAAAACAGAATCAGCTGTTTTCTGCCTTGGAAACAAAAGGCTTTGATCGCCCATCAAAAGTCATGTGGAGTTTCGATAACAAAGTAAGGGAAGCCATTAAAAATGCCTACACATTATTGGAAACGGATAAGGATAATGCCTTTTTAGATGCTCAGGCCAATGTTTTTCATGTCGTAAGGGATATTCTGGAAAAAGAAAGAGAGGTACTTTATCCAACCTCGCTTCAGCTATTATCGGATGAGGAATTTGTTCAAATGCGCATCAGTGATGATGAAATTGGTTATTGCCTGATAGATAAACCACCAGTTTTTAAGGTGAAAAGAGAAATTACGAAAGAATTAGAAAAAAATGATGTTGTTCCTAACTCTTTATTAAACGATTTAACAGCGGTATTGGCTAAACATGGTGTTTCGCCCTCAATTGGCTCCAGTGAAGAGATGGATGTAAGTATGGGAAAACTAAGTCTGGAACGAATTAATTTGATATTTAAACACCTGCAGGTTGATTTGTCCTATGTGGATGAAAATGATGTGGTGAAATTTTACAGCGATACCAAGCATCGTGTATTTCCACGCAGCGCAGGTGTGATTGGTCGTAAAGTACAAAATTGTCATCCACGCGAAAGTGTTGAAACGGTAGAACAGATAATTGATGCTTTTAGAAAAGGCGAACAAAATGAAGCAGAATTCTGGTTGGAAATTGGAGGCAAGTTCATTTATATCATTTATAATGCAGTGCGTGATGAAGCAGGTAATTTTAAAGGTGTTCTGGAGATGATGCAGGACGTAACTCATATTCGTAGCCTGACTGGTTCTCAAAAATTACTCACCTGGAAAAACGAAGGACAGGCAAACGATCAAAATGAGGAGACTATCCCACAGGATGAAAGTGTAATGTCATCAAGTATTATTGCCACAGTTATTAAGCAATATCCTTTTATTAAGAATTTTCTTATCAATCTAAATCCAAAGTTTAAGCAATTGAAAAATCCGATGGTATTTAAGACTATGGGTAATATTGCAACGATTGAAATGATTGCTAAACGCGGGGGATATTCTTCCGAAGAATTGTTGGGCAAAATTAGAGATGAGATAGAACGACATAAAAACAATTAAAAACCAGGATTAATAAGGCTAACTAATCTGATAGATAGGATTAAAACTGTCTATGGTTAACAAAAATACCTAGAAATTGGGATTTATACTTAAAGTAATTATCGATAGCTTAAGGTTTGGTTGACGATTCTCAATCAAATCCTAAGTTATCATTACTATCGTCCAATATTGACTGATATATAGTTGATTATCATTTGAGAGAGTTGAGATTTCGTATGCTTAAATAAGAATGTATCGCGAGAAATCTACGCGTTAATTTAAGTAACTTTTATTAACTACCCCCCAATTGTTGGGATCAATAAATATAACTAAGAATAGTAAGACGTTTTAAGAAAATGATAGACGAATTTATATCCCACAATGACAAGTGCTTTAAGGTTAAAGAAGCATATAAAGGTTTATGGACAGTACATCATTTGTCAAAAGGAACAATTATTCATGAACGTGGATCTGTTAGTTATAAAACATTCATTGTATTAAAGGGGATTGCACGTTCCTTTGTATACAAAAATGGAAAAGAAATTACCACCTATTTTGCTATTGACGGGATGCCCATCTTAGGTATTGATGCTTTTAAAATACCAAAAGTCCAAAGTGAATATACAATAGAGCTTTTAGATGATTCTATTATAGCAGAGGCTCCTCTTGATAAGTTTCACCAAGCATTAGAAGATCAACCAGGCTTGTGTACGAAATACTTAAATGCACTTGAGAAAGAATATATGGAGTTGGCAATGATGCAAATAACAACTCGTTTTACCACGGCTAAGGATCGCTATTTAGACTTTTCTTTGAAATATCCGCAAATTATGCAAAAGGTGAAATTAACATACATTGCTTCATTCTTAGACATTTCTCTTGAAACTTTAAGTCGTGGCCGTACCCGTTGGGATAAAGAAAAGTTGATTCAGGCCAATTGATTTTTTTTGACATTCGTCAAAGGAATTCTTGTGGGTAATACTTTGCTTTGCATCCTTAGTTATTTAGAAATTGATTAAATAAAAATAAGCAAACAATTGCTTTTAGCAGGAAGATAATGGCCTTTAAAATCAAAACAAAAATATGTACAACAATTCTATTGTTATTGAATGCACTTTCTGTTTTCTCTCAAAACAATGCATCTGTAATGAAGGGATTAGTTTTTGATGATAATAACAAACCACTGCCTTTTGCCAACATTGCCATTGAAGGTACTTCAATTGGCACCTTTACCAATGAAGACGGGACTTACAAAATAGTCAATATTAAACCTGGCACCTACTATCTGACTGCCAGTCTTGTAGGCTACAAGACAGTACGTAAGCAAGTAAGCGTTAAAAATAAAACACATATTATAGATTTTATATTGACGGCGACTAACTATCGTATGAACGAAGTCAATGTGGTAGCCGAATCAGAAGCTTCACAGATTAAGAAGAAGGGTTTTGAAATGGAATCAATCGACGCCAAAGGCCTTCAATCCCAATCTATAGAGTTGAATCAAATGCTTGAACAGATATCGGGTGTTAGAGTCCGTCAAACAGGTGGTCTTGGTTCACGTGCCCGTTACAGTATTAATGGACTTGGAGGCAAATCGGTTCGTTTTTTTATGGATGGTGTACCTATGGATTATTTTGGTTCATCCTTTTCATTAGCTACCATTCCGGTATCACTTGTACAACGGATAGACGTTTATAAAGGTGTGGTACCAGTAGAATTGGCTAATGATGCCTTGGGAGGTGCTATCAATCTTGTTACACGGCAGGATTTCAGGAATATGGCTGAAGTCAGTTATTCTTACGGTTCATTTAATACACACAGGTCTTCGTTGTATGGCAACTGGAAAGATGCCAAAACAGGTCTAACCATTAAAGCGCTCGCTTTTTATAATTACTCTGACAATAATTATAAAGTTTGGGGCGATGATATTTACGTTACTGACCCGCAAACATATGAAATAAAACGAGGTATTACAGCCGAACGTTTTCATGACGCATTCGATTCCAAGGCTATTAAAACAGAGGTTGGTTTTACTGATAAAAAGTGGGCCGATCAGTTCTTTGTTGGTGTTTTGCTATCAGGTATGGATAAGGAAGTACAACATGGTGCAACAATGGAAGTGCCCTACGGAGAGGCTACTTACGAACAACAAGTTGCCATGCCGTTCATTAACTATCAAAATAAGGATTTGGGTTTAAAGAATCTAAATGCCAATATTTTTGCAGCCTATTCACAATTGGAACGTTCAAGGGTAGATACATCGAAAAACATTTACGATTGGTATGGTCACTTTGTTGGTCAAAGAACCATAGGTGGTGAGCAACAGCGAACACTTAATACTTTGAATGAAGATGTATTTTCTTCAAGAATCAACCTGACTTATCAAGTTAGCCCACAGCATAAAGTTGGCTTTAACCATTTGTATTCTGCATTGGAGCGTAACGAGTCAGACCCCTTGGTAACTCAAAAAACAGATGGTTACTGGGCATCTCAGTATTTTAACAAGAATAGCCTGGCATTAGCCTGGCAAAGTCAGTGGATGGATGAAAAGCTTAATACGTCCATCTTTATTAAGCAGTTTGAATTTGATGCTGATATAAAAGTTGCAACAACAGTAGCCGGCGAAACCACCTACGAAACGGTTCATACTTCCGAAAATAGTATTGGCTATGGTATGGCTGGTTCATACTGGAAAGGTGAACGATTCATGTTAGCAGCTTCGTTTGAAAAATCAGTTCGTCTGCCTGAAGCCAACGAGGTACTTGGCGATGGATTAAATGTGATACCAACAGTAGATCTGCAATCAGAAAACAGTAATAATGCCAACCTGGGCTTTAGCTGGCAGCTCCTTCACAAAGATAATCACCAGTTGAAATGGACCGCTAATGGTTTTTATCGCTATGTGACCAAGCTTATTCAACAGGTACAAAACGGTTTCGAGGGCTTCGAGTATATCAATTTCGATGAAGTAAGTATGAGGGGTGTTGATACCAATCTGGAATATGATTTTCAGAATAAATTCAAAGTAAATCAATCGCTATCATTTTTGGAACCCATCATTGAATCCGAGACGGATGAGTTAGGTAATGAAAACATTGTGCAAGGTTCACGATTACCCAACACCCCGTTTTTCACCGCCAATACCCATGCTCGCTATAATTTATCAGAGTTATTTAATAACCGGGCTAATGCTTTTGTTTATTGGAATTTGAGTTTTGTGGCCGCATTTTATCGCCATGCCGAAATTATTGGTAGTGAAAATAAGGATAAGATTCCAAAGCAGTTGGTTAATAATTTTGGAGCAGGCTATACTTTCCCCAAAGAAAAGCTAACACTTGGTATTGATTTTAACAATGTATTCAACGAGCAGGTCTTTGATAATTATGCAGTTCAAAAACCCGGGCGATCGTTGTTTGTAAAACTAACATACAGAATAATGTAATCAATTAAATATTAACCTGATAAAATATATAAAATGAAAAAGTATCTATTGTGGTCTTTGAACCTGTTTGTAAGCCTAGGATTTATGGCTTGTAACGATGATAATGATCCGAAACCAGACAAAGAACCCAAATATGAAACGATTACTGAGAATAGTTACCACTTGTTGAGTGTGATTGACAAAGCCTATTATATGGCGGAAACACAAGGTCTTAGTGAAGGGGATCTAAGCTTTGTTAATAATGGTTATCAACTAGATGCCAATTTGGCAGCGCGCATTATCGGTTCTGGTGAATATTTATATTCACTTAACTATGGAAGTGGTTTACTAACGCAAATGAAACCCAATGGTGAAGATTATGATGTTATCAAAGAAATTAACGCAGGACTTGCCGTAGGTACTGATAAGCCGCGTTATAAATTGGCTGATGACAAAACGATTATGGTTTATAATGTGACGGCGGAACCTATTGTTGATGAAGCATCGGGTAATATTGTTGATTATACGTGTACGCTTCGCATGGTTAGCGTTGAAATTCCTTCGATGACTATTACCAACCTAACTGAATTTGTTATTCCTCAAAGCGATAATGCCAAATTGGGAGATGGCTATTACCCAACACGAGTTGATGGAGCTGTAATTTCTGGAGATAAAATATATTTCGGTTTGATGCATACATCTAACCTTGATTTAATACCGCCATTACGCAAACCCAAACAAACAGGATTAGAGACATTAGTGTTTGATTATCCTTCCATGTCTAACGGGAAAATAGCAGAATCGAGTAAGGCTGCTGGTCATACATCTGGTTATCGGGCACCATCCATGCATGTTGATGAAAAAGGCGATGTTTATCAAGTTAACTGGTTCATGGCAGCTAATTCATTTGATTTATCTGCTGGTGACAAAACTGTTATCTCACGTCTAAAAGGAGGTCAGTACGATGATTCATACCTTTTCAATGTATCAGAAAAACTTGGCCTGGAATCGAATATTGCCAGTGTTGGCTGGTTCTATGTGGGCAATGGTATTGGTTATATGCCTATTCAAATAGAAGATGAGGGTAACTATTACTCTGATAACTCCTGGGTTATAGCTCGTGTTGACGTTTATAATCAGACAGCCGTTAAACTAAATGTTCCAATGTCAAGCATGTTTACTTGCGAAAACGGAATTGTTGCCAATGATAAGTTTCACCTGGCAATCAGTCCGATTGGTGGCGAAGCCAATGTTTATGAGTTTGACCCGACATCTGATAGTGCCGATGGATTTACTAAAGGCTTAACTCTGGATGGTGGCAACGTGAGTGTTGTAGGTATTTATATGACCCAAATCGAAAAAGAGGTTGAAGTAACAGAATAGCTTTATTTTGCTTGTATAGCAAGTAGCAATTTCACTAACGCATCAACGAGGTGAGAACTGTTAAATCATGTTCTCACCTCTTTACAGTTTTTTAAGTCACTGATTTTATAATACCATAAATGATGAAAACCATTAAGATACTTAGCTTATTAGCACTTATTATATTAGTAGCCTGTGGCCCCAAGCGTGAGCGCTTTAACTACACCATGATTAAATCAAAAATGGATTTGACAGAAGAGCAAACCAAAGAGTTTGACAAGCTAACTGCCCAATACCTTAAAAAGGCGCGCAAAACCATTGAAAGCAATTTGGGTAACAAAGAAGCAACGCGCAAAGCCATTAAAACAGTATTTGCCGAGCAAGATGAAAAAATAAAGGCGGTGCTGAACGAGGAGCAATTTGCCATATACGCCCACGAGATTCATATTGAACGTGAAGGGCGTGAAAAGTATAACAGTATTATCATACGCGATGAGCTGGGACTGGATAGTTTGCAACAGACTAAATATAATCAGGCAAATGAAGCATTTTACACCACATTGTATGATGCACACGACAACTACCATGGAAAACCTGCGGTTTACCGACTGTACTATAAAGAAATTGATAAAAGTCGTCGAGAGGCTTTTCAGGCTTTTATGAGTGCTGATCAATACAGCAAATTTGAACAATTGGCCATCGAATATGAATTAGGGCAATCTGAGCACTAAAAACAAAGAGCAGATATGGGACGAATCAAACAATCATTGTTTCGGAAAAAACGAAAGAAAGAATCGTGGTTTAAGTACCTGATGGCCATTTTGCATTTATGGCTAGGTCTTTTATCTGCTTTAATTGTTTTTATTGTTGCTTTTAGTGGTAGTATATACGCCTATAAACAACAGGTAGTCGACTTTGTCAATCGTGAAGCAGCCTTTGTGGAACCACAGAATGTAATTATTAGTTCGGTGGATGACCTGTTGGCTCATTTTGAAAGTAATTACGGAACAGCCACTGCTATACAGGTATTTGATGATGATAACAGAAGCTTTGTTATCACTTCAATGACCAAAGGTAATGTTGGCATAACAGTTTATTATAATCCATATACAGGCGAACAATGCGGACTGCAAAAACAAGGTTGGAACACATTCTTCGAAACGATGCTCAATCTGCATCGCTTTCTTTTATTGGGTGACACAGGCAAGTTAATCAATGGTATTGCGATCCTAATCTTTGTATTCCTGTTGATATCGGGCCTCGTCCTTTGGATACCCATAAGTATTGCCAAGCTAAAAGATTCTTTACGTGTTGAGTGGCGGACTACTTTCTACCGCTTGATTTACGATTTGCATAACACCCTTGGTTTTTATACTACCATATTGTTGCTATGTATTGCTTTAACAGGCTTATACACCTCTTTTCATTGGATGAAGAATTTAATGATCGTTGGATTAGGCGGGCATTCAATTGTAATATCAGAAGATAACCTGGAACTACAAAAAGACTTGTCAGATGCCTTCAAGACAGCGCTGAATAACCTGGAAGAAGAAACAGATAAACCCACTGAAAAACCAATGAGCTTGCAGGCTATAGTTGATGATAGCAATGGTTTGTTAACAAACAAGGGACAAACAACAATTCTTCTACCCAACGAACATGTTAAAACTATAAAAGCCACTAAAATTAACTTCGACACCTTTATGGAAACTCCTGATGTCATAGAGTTTTCCGCATCCGGGCAAATACGAACAATAAAGCTTTTTAAAGATTTACCTTTTCATGAAAAGTTTAAATCAATTGTTAAGCCAATGCATACTGGTGAATTATTTGGATTACCCGGCATTATAATTTTTTCATTAGCTAGTTTTATTGCCTGTTCTTTGCCAGTTACTGGTGTTGTTTTGTGGTTAAAAAAAATGTAGATACCCTATTTAAAGATAATGCCGTTTGAATAAACATTACCAGCGAGACACAAAATCACCACTTATTGGGATTGTAGAGGTGCCACGAATGAACTTATTTTGTAAAGTAATAATACAGAAGTAAACGGTTTTTATGGATTCTAAAAATCACATCTCAATAAAACAATTGAAATTAAGTGCAGATAATTCGGATCGCATGCGAATGACTTGTGCGGAGTATAAAAGTGCCGAGATGCAGATATTGATGCATCATGTTTATGAATACAAAAAAGGCTTGCGAAGCCTGGTTTTGCATACTATGAATATTAAAGAGCGTTTCAAAACAGAGGAGCTTTTAAATAGAAAAGGAATTAGTTACTATCTGCAGAAGGTAGGAACTGAAAAAATCAATGTTTTTTTTGGTAATGATAAGTGCGTGAAGATTATAGAATCATTTGGTCATCAGTCGTTAAATCAATTTACCGATGAAGAGGATTTTATACTTGGAACCATGTTAGGATATGATCGCATGCAACAATGCGAACGTTATTTAAAAAGGAAAAAGGAACAAATGGACAACCTTTTTCAACAATGCAGTTCGACCGGAAGCGATTAAACAAGCATAGATTATTGGTTATTGGATTTTACAAAAAAAGAGTTGGGTGATTCATGCTGCATCCAACTCTTTTTTTACTTTGCTTTACACATGCCATTAATTAGCATGTATGGCATCTGCCGGGCAAACTTCTTCGCATGAGCCGCAGTCTGTGCAGGCGACATCATCAATTTTGTAAATATCCCCTTCTGCAATTGCATCAACAGGACATTCGGGCACGCATGAGCCACATGCAGTGCAATTGTCATCAATTACATAAGCCATATTTAAATATTATTGGTTATTGGAAAGTAAATTAATGAATTTTACGTATCAGATCAATGTTTTACATCAGATTATCAGTGATTTATAATCAATCTTAATATAATGGTGGAAAAATGAGTTTTTGGGTAATTATTAAAGATCAAGTGTGACCGGGCTCCGATAAAATCATCATTTATCATGATTGATTTATTAAAGTTGAATTCTTTCCTTTGAATAACGATTTCAATATCTTATTAAATGTAATGGATGTGAATCGGCAGTCATTACTGATTCCAGCAATCATATTAAACATGATTGTGCTAAATAAAAATGTTGTGATACCTACAGGTTTAAAATTTATTTAAACGTTAAGCTATATTTGTTGAGCAAAAAGGCACCTGTACCGCTCTGTTCCCAGTACCTGGTGCCTTTTTTTATTTATCCATGTTAATCCCAGAAACTTTATTTATTAATGTGAACCAAAAACATTGCTTAGTTTAATGCCGACATAAACCGTTCTTGGATTGGTAGGTCCGTAAATGTATGCAGGATCGCGCCCATCGCCTGTATCAAAATCATCCTGGTAAGAGTTAAAAATATTCTTAACACCTGCGAAAGCTTTAAATGGTATGCCTCCAAATTTCAAATCATATTCGGCTTTAAGACCAAGATCAAAAAAGGTAGGTGTTGTTCTTAGTGTACCTGGTACTTCGCCATCTTGTATATCAATAGGCTGTCCATTATAGGTTTCTTTTCTAATGATCTCCCCGTCTTCATTAGCAATTTGAATCACTTCACCCATGCGGTAATCTGATCCGTAATAAGCGATCTTCATTTTGCCAGTGTAGGTTCCGCTTGCAATTAAGGTCAGTTTACTGGCAATAACATAGTCGATTGAGAAGAAGCCATAATCATTGGGGGTTCGTAAGAAATCTTTCTCACCAAGCTCCTGGGCATCACCAAAAGTACTTTGCTGTGTTGTATAGCCGGTTCTGATAAAAAGGTTTTTTGATGGTGAGGCATTTACCTCAAAATTAACACCTTTAACTGTCGCACCATTTTCAGCATTTGTACGCCAGTGTGTTGTGATACCGGTCTCGGGATCTGTCTTAGGATTTGAAGCAAAGGCATCGTTAAGTTTGGTGTAAAACCCTTCGGCCAAAACACCAATATTCCATTGCCCAAAGCGCTTGTTAAAATCAAACGATGACATGTAACTGTGGCTGGTTTCTTGTTTTAAACCGGGCGCATTGGCATGTTCCATTCTAATGTCTTCGGATACGGATATGTGTAGGTCTTCATCAAAAACCTGAGGTGCGCGATAGCCTTGTGAGTAACTGACGCGCCATTGTAATGAAGGTATGACATCCCACAAAAGGTTTAAACGGGGACTGAAAACATTTCCACTATTATCTCCGCTATTTCCAGATTTATTTTTCTCATCTAAATCAGAGATGTCATAACGGTCAAACCGACCACCTAAAGAGGCCTTTATCGGACCAAACTGACGATCGAACTGAGCAAATATTCCAAAAACATTTTTCGTTTGATCTGTTATCAGCTTGTTGGGTGCGTGTTCGAAGTCAATAATGTTGCCATCATCGTCGTAATTCGGTTTGCTATAATCCGGATAACCTAATTTCTTATCTTCCAGTTTATCGCTTACCAGCTCGATACCACTTACCAGGCTGTTTTTACCAAAATCCGTCTTAAACTGAGTTCCCAAATTCATGGTTAATCCATCAGTTTGTCCGTAATCTTTGATTGATTTGTTGGCACCATAATAGGAACCGCGATCAACATTTTGCGCTGAAGCATAAATCGATAACATGCTTCCTGTACCCACAAAGCGTTCGTAAGTAAGGGCTCCAGTTGTAATTTTATGATCCAGAGCTTCCGAAATATCAGCTTCATGGTTTGGTGAATCGAACTTGTTACCACCTCGACGTTCTTCATTCATTCGTAAAAAGTCAACCGTAATTTTATTTCGGTAATCGATGCGGTGGTAAAAGCGTGCACCAAGGGTCAGATTTTCTATTTGAGCAGCTTCAGAATAGCCATCCATATTAGCATCGTATGGGTCTTTATCACGATAAAAACCATAAAGAGCTAATCCTGTTTTCTTACTGTCGCTTACAATGGTTGTATTTAAGTTCAGGGAATAATCACTAACCGCATCACCATCGGTCCCAACACCAATGCTACTATATTGAGAGGCAATATCGTACGAATTAGCCATTGGATCTTTTGTAATCAGGTTAATGGTTCCGGCAACAGCATTACTGCCGTATAGTGCCGATCCGCCACCACGTACTACTTCGATGCGCTCAATCATGCTTGAAGGAATTAACTCCAAACCATATACACCAGCCAGGTTACTAAATATAGCCCGGTTGTTAATCAATACCTGCGAATGCGCTCCATCCATTCCATTCATCCTTACTTGTGTAAATCCACAGTTCTGACAGTTGTTCTCAAGCCGCAAGCCAGGAACATAATTTAGTCCTTCACTAATTGAAACGGATTGCGTATTTTCCAATAGCTTTGGTGTAAGGGTATTAACAATAACAGAAGCCTCCTTTCGCTTCTTCTCATTACGGTCGGCGGTTACTACCACTTGTTCCAAACCAAGTACATCAGATTCCAGATCAAAATTAAATTTGATGATCTCCCCGTTTTTAAAGCTTACTTTTTTCTCAATGGGTTTATATCCCAAGGCCTGCGCCCGAATGATAAATTCACCTTCTGGAATATCCGTTAATTCATAATTTCCGTTAAGATCAGAAGCGGCACCCAGTGTTGTGTTTTTTACTGTAATAGTGGCAAATGGTAAGGCTTGTCCATCCGCAGTTATATTGCCTTTGATACTGCTCAAAGGTGATGGTGGGGCCATTTGTGCCATTATAAAATGGCTTGACAGACAAAATAGTAAGGTTAGTAATTTGAAGTGTAATTTCATTATCAATTATTTATAAAGGTTGTGTTTACCTAGTCGTACCGGGATATTTTATCTCCAGGACAACTGATTAAAGTTGTGTTAATAGAATGCGTAAAAATTAGATTTTGGACACAATTACTTCCGCAGAAAAGAAGTCAAGTTTCTTTGCTAAGGCGCTAATGAAATACTCAAAAAGATTGGCAATATGGCCAAATTACGACCATGACCTATTTAATACATAGAGTACGACATCTATGAAATAACTATAATAATTCAGAGTATTTCGAGCAAGTGCTATTTAGAAAACTTAGAATGTGTCCTTATGCCAAGGGAGGGGCTCGCCCAAATGTAGCACTTTGAAGTTTACTTGCCGGTTGTTGCTTAATCTCAACTTTTACGTCGCGTTCAAAAATAAGAACAACATCGCTTAGTAACTGTGGAACGTCATAAGTATTGAGAAGCTGTAATTGTGCATAAAAGGATAGCTCGTATTTTGAGTGATCTTTATTCTGATCTCCCGGGTGAGCGTGTCCGTATATTTTGCCATCTACAAAATGGGTGTGAAAACACAAGGCATTATTGGCGATCTGAACAACAGAAACTAGTAAAAGAACTAGAGCTAGTCTTTTCCAAATAATTGATATTTGCCCATTATTTTTCACAGCACAAATATGCTAAAATAAACCAGAATTATAGTATTTGCTATATTTAATTTTAGTGGTTAATAGGATTTTCACGCCCGATTGGAAGCTGCGTGTAAATTCGATACAATTAAAAGGTACGATAGTTAGGCCTGTAAAGAATTGTAACAACAAAATTATCAACACAGTAATGTTATGTTTTATACAGCCGCCCTAAAACATTTAGGTGTCAACCCATATTTTCGTTTAAAAGCTGTAGTAAAATGAGAAGCATAATCATAGCCACATTCAAGAGCGATTTCGTAAATTGATTTATTGGTATTCAGCAAAAGTTGTCTGGCAAGATTCATTTTATGCTCAAACAGGCATCCATATACTGTTTGGCTATAAACTTCACGGAAACCGTATTTAAGCTTTTTTTCATTGATGCCAACGATCCTTGCTAATTCGCAAATTGTTGGTGGTTTATTCAAATCTTTAAGTAAAACATCTTTCGCTTCATGAATTTTATCTGTATCGTTTGCTGTTTTTATACCGGTGTTGCTAATCTTGGTTTGGGCACATGCGCATTCTAATTGTAATGCCAATAATTCCTGCACTTTTGCTTCAGTATATAAAGTACGACTGGTACCCATCATGGATGCATTTTCAATTTGCTGAATAATATTTAACACTTCTGGAGTAATACGTATATGCTTTGGGTGCCAATGAAACGATTCTCCAATTCTGTAACGTTTGTATAGATCTTCTAATAATTCCGGATATCGATTTACTAAGTCATGAAAATAGCTTTTATCAAAATTAACTGCCCATGAGGTGAAAGGAGATTCCTTTTTATAGCTTGATCCACCTTTTGACCCAGCTTGAAAAATCCACATATTGCTTTGCCCACCAGAGGTCTCTGTTTCGAAGTCTGCCATTGCATAACAACCTTGTCCCTGCAGAATAAAATGAAGACTAAACACTGGTTTATCCATAGCGCCTTCAATGGTCAGGTTATTATTAAATACACTTTCCCATTCTGAAATATAAAAACCCTTAAAGTTTTTATGCTTATACCGCATTTTTCCAACTTCCTGATGGTTAATGGCATTAGTAAATCCATTTTCAATTGCAGTATTTTCTGCATTGTTAAAATCAATATTAAACATCTCATGGACATCATCCACATTTATTATGGCATTAAATTTCATATGATTATTTTTTCCTTCAATTGTCATATGGAACTCGCCTGAAAAATAATCATCCTCGTGTGTGAGAAGTTTTTCTCATGGCTCGTTTCATGTGTTTATAATTTACTTTCATTTGTCACATGGAACTCTCAAGTAAATTTTATCATCCTCTTGTGTGAAAATATGGATAATCAAATTTACATGGTCGTTTCATCTTCTTGCGTTTTGCAACTAATGATGCACTAATAACATTTACACTTTTGCCCCTTAGATTAAATTTTTAGTACTGATTGTTAAATAATCAGTGGGATTGTATACTCTACTTTTGCACCTGTTTAAATTCATTCTAAATAAAAACAAAAATATCATGCGCCAATAAACTGTGCAATCCTAATAAGTTAGGATATTAAAATGGTGAAATGCACATGCGTTTCTCCACTAATTTCTATCACATTTTTCAAATTATAAATTCTAACGATATCCGAAAAGATATGAAACAGACAATTTCAATTCTTTTAATATTTCTGATTGCCATACCAATAATGGCTAAAGAAGATGGTGCTATAACCGGAACCATAATCGATGAAAAAACCGGCGAACGCTTACCAGGTGTGAATGTATTGCTTCAGGAACTTCAAATTGGAGCAGTAACAGATTTTAATGGCAATTTTAAAATAGAACACGTTCCTTCGGGACAATATACCTTAATGGCCTCTTATATTGGGTATACACCAAGTTACAAAACGGTTGATTTTAATGCCAACCAAAGGTTGAATTTAGAATTAAAGATCGCGCCGAAAATTCAGAATCTCAATGAGGTTGTTGTGGCTACTAAAAGTAAGGCGCGTGAACTACGAGAGCAAGCCATGCCTATCACTGTCATCAGCATGGATCAGTTAAGCGGAACTGTTAACAGTGTAAGTGATGTATTAAAACGAACCGTTGGTGTTACCATGCGTCAAACAGGTGGTGTTGGTAGTGCTGCCCGTATATCAATACGGGGGCTTGAGGGCAAGCGCATTGGCTTTTTTATTGATGAAACACCTCTTAATGATCACTCTGAATTTTTAGATATTAATGATTTACCGGTTGACTTAATCGAACGCATTGAAATATACAAAGGGGTGGTACCCGCTCGTTTTGGAGGCACTGCCATTGGCGGAGCCATTAATATCGTGACAAAAGAATACCCTCCACGCTACTTGGATGCGGCCTATGCTATCGAATCCTTTAATACACACAAAGCCTCTACTGTTGTTAAGCGTAACATTGAAGAAAAAGGCATGGAACTGGGTGTAGGTGGTTTTTACACCTATTCAGACAATGATTATGAAATGACACCTCCGGGATACGATTTCAAGGTTAAACGTGATCGGGATCGTTTTGAGAAAATTACCGTGGGTGGTGGCTTCAAGTTTATGAAGAACATTTGGTTTGACGAAACAAAATTTGAACCGGTTTTTATTAAATCATATCAACAAACACAAGGGATTAAAACCGATGTGCGTAAAGCTGAGAACACTTCTCAAGCCTATATTCTTGCCAATAATACAAAGAAAAACGATTTCCTGCTTGAAGGTCTGGATCTCGATTTGAATTTTGCTTACGCTTATACGATCATGGAATTTGTTGATACGGCTAAGCAGATTACTTATTGGGATGGAACCACTAATCCAACAGAATCTGAATATGGAGGAGAAACATTTAATTTACCTGCTGACCTAAAAACCAATCAACACGTTTTTATTCAACGAACGAATCTTAATTACATCGTATCAGAATTGCATGCTTTTAACTTGAATATGCAATATAAATACATGAACAGTGATCCGAAAGATGAATTAAGATTGTTAGCTAATAACAATAAGCAACTGAATTTTGAGAGCAGTATGAATAGCCTGGTAACCGGGCTTACCTACGAATATAAAGGTCCCGACGATAAATTCTTAAATGCACTTACTGGAAAACACTATTACTATACGACAGAAACTAAAATGGCTCATAGTTATGGGAATGAAGAACCTAGTGACATAAACATTAATGAGAATGATTTTGGATTTAGTAATGCCATGCGATACAAATTCAGGGATGACTTTATGCTTAAGGCTTCGGCCGTTTATGAAGTACGCCTACCTAGCGAATCAGAATTACTCGGAGATAATATGATAATTGCACCAAGTGGAAATTTAAAACCAGAACGTGTGACCAGTTATAATCTGGGATTTCTACTCGATCAAACGGGTACTGCCCGGCACAATCTCCAGGTAGAGTTAAGCTTATACTATATGGACCTGAAAGACAAGATTGTATTGAGACCGGGCTTACCGCGAGCAAGTTACCAGAATATTAGTCACGCAGAGGGAATTGGAGGAGAATTTGAAATAAAAGCTGATCCTACCAATTGGCTATATGGCTATACAAATGTATCATATCAGGATCAGCGCATTAAAACAAAGGGCGATAATTACGATAAAAGAGTACCAAACTTACCATACTTTATGGTGAATGGTGGCCTGGAGTTTCATAAAGAAAACATTCTTGGTGGGCGTGATCAAAATACACGTCTCTTCTTCGATGGTTCATTTATTGAGTCATACTCTTTCGATGTCAACCATACTGGAGGGGAAAGAATGATACCTGAAGCACTCACTTTCGATGTAGGTCTTGAGCACAGTATTATGGATGGCAGCCTGATATTTAATGCACGTGTAAGTAACCTGACCAATGAGGAAGTGATATCCGTTTATCAACGACCACTACCCGGCCGTAATTACGGTTTTAAAATTCGTTACCTGTTTAAAAGGTACAATTAATGCGAATAATAAATAATCTATAACAAAAAACATAGTAAGATGAAAAAAATTGTAAACCAACTATTTGTATTGGCAATTCTTGTAAGTTCATTTGCCTGTTCAGATGATGACACAGCTGAAATTAAACCGAATGAGGGCAACTTTCTTATCGGCAGTATGATCATGAATACCGAAACCTATGAAGGACGTAATTATTTCCAATTGGTTGAAGAGCTCGATGGGCAGAGTATCAACCTTGAAAATGCGATTTCAACAGAGGTAACTACTCCAAAGGTTAGTGGAAATAATCTTTATATTTTTCCTTCTTATATGGGTTCTGGTGATGATCTTTTGGTAAAATACACCATTAATGATGGAATTCTTCAGAAGGGCAATTCTTTAAATATAAAACCCAAGGCAGCAGCTACCAACATGGTATTTTTAAATGATACCAAAGCTTATGTCAGTATGGCCGGTTTAGGGGAGATCATGATTATTAATCCTGAAACCATGAAGGAAGTAGGTAAAATAGATATACGTGAATTTGCCCGTGGAGATAATAATCCTAACCCAGGAGCTATGTTAATTCGGGATGATAAGTTGTATGTTGGCCTCAATCAGTTTAATGCCGAAAACTTTCCACAAGCCGATTTTTCAGTCGCCGATGTGGTTATAATCGACACAAAAACGGATAAATCCATTAAACGCATTACGGAATCAACAACGGGGCTTGCTTGTGCAACACGCCCAATTGCTGAGGAAACTATTTTTAAGGATGAGAGCGGCGATATCTATATTATCTGTATTGGTGGTTTTGGTAAGATGCCAACTCATAAGACTGGCATTTTACGCATAAAGCAGGGCGAAACAGAATTTGACAAAGATTTCATGTGGGAGTTTAATACGGCTGTAATCGAAGGTGATGCTAATAAGGTAAACTTTATTCAAACCGTGTGTTATGGTGGTAATGGAAAACTATATGCGTATGGTTTTTCACCGGATTATGTAGGGCCAAATGATAATGCTTATACAGCCGATGCAACCATAGCTCTTGAGGTAGACTTATATGCGAAAACAATTACTCGCATTAAAGACATTCCGTTGTCGAATAGCTATGGAATGGGCATCTATAGAAACGGGAATCAAATCATTTTCTGCAGCAGTTCAAAATCGGGCAATGCATTTTACTCATATAATCCTGCCAATAGGGAAGTCAAAAAAGCATTGGACATAAAAGGATTTCCCGTATTTTTCCATCGTTTTTAGTAAAAAAATACTACCCAATAATTCCTTTTCAAGTATTAACCTTCAACATAAGGCATCAAGCTTTGTTAGAAAGTTATTACAGACTTATAGATACTAAGGATTAATAACAGCATCAAAAAAACAACCGATGGTTGAACGTTTAAACTATTGGTTGTTTTTGTTTACAAGCGTATTGTAATAATTGAGATTCTTTAATTACTGCAACTGATGTTTATAACATATTATGATTGTCACCGAACTTTAGTAAGTTGTATTCATTAAGATAATTTTGACCAACTTAATTTTTAATCAATGCCAGTTAAATATTAAGTACGCGCTGAAGGCGATCCCGGAAATTCGGACGCTCCAAAGAAATGGTATGCTACCGCCAAATCGAGTGGCTAAGCAAGTTTTAAAAGTTAGAATGACGAAATTGAAGATAATTCTGCTACGGTAAGCGATACCGATGCACTAGCGGTGATAATCGATTTAGCAAAGCTACTAAAACGCCATCTGGAAGATGGTAATATTGTTCGCTTTGACGATTTTGGCTCATTTAGTGTTTCTATTAAAAGCGAAGGAGTCGATGAAGAAGATAAGTTTCACGCCAGTATGATTACAAAATCAAAAATCAACGCCCGCCCTGGCAGCGACTTACGCGAGATGTTATTTTACCGCTTCAGCAGTTATTTTTAACTCTCAACATCTTCTTTGTCTATTTAGTTAGGAAAATAATGGACAATCAGCAAGGACAGAGAAAGGTAAATGCCTCTGGATTATTCTACTGGTGGCTTGTTTTGCAATTATATACCGTCATAAACATAAGGCGGTTCTTTGGCGTTGGTTCTTTCCATCAAAAGCACTTCAGTATTCTTAACTTCTATTATTGAAGGAAGTTTGTTTAAGGAACATTATTTGCTTTGTAAAAGCATGGCTATTTTTCTTAATGATAGTAGGGGCATCATTTATATTGCTTTTTAATTATTAATAAATCCAGAGTTTACCTAGATAATACAGTAAATGCTTTGGGTCATTCACCTATTTATTGGTAATATGTTACTATATCAACAATACTCTCAATTTTATTTAACAGAGATAATATCCAAATACAACAAAAACCATAGTGTCAATCTTTTTCCCTTTTTATTTAAAACCTTGATATCCTAATAAGGGTGATGTCATCCTTATTACTGATGATATAACTGTTGTATAATTATTTATTTTGATTATAAATATAGACACAAATACCTCTCCCGATGTTGCCTACAGCGCTGATGTCAAAATATTACGCCCTCCTTATTTATTATGATTTAATGTAATTGTCTTTTTTGAAAGAACACATATGTATATGTTTATACATATTATTATTATACTAAACTAATCAAAATGGACAGACGATTATTTTTAAAAACCATGGGGCTTGGGTCTATTGGTATAGCTACACTGCCCATGCTAAGTACTCAACTTAAAGCTGAGAAATCAATCATCAAAATGGAAAAATATGATGAAAAAGAGCTTTATAAAATACTTAACAAGCATTTTGCTGGTATATTTAATACGAAAATTGATCGTACAGTAATAATACCTCGACATCATTTTGCAAAATCATTTGAAATCATAATTAATAAAGAAAAAAATAATGTTTTTGATTGTGCTGAACAAATAATTGAGAGACTGGGCAGTAATTTTGATGCAACACCTCTTCGAGACGGAAAAATCCCGGTAGGAATGGAAGTGTTATCAGGTGGAATCAAAACACCAACTTATCTTAACTTGCCAATCGAAGAGTTGAAAAATTACGATGCAACATTACTGTATAAAAACTTGATTACTGTTTCTGCCAAAATTTCACCTAATGAGTGGTTTTCATTTGAAAAAGTAAAACTTTCAATGGAAAAACATGATGAAGTGAAAAATAATACAATGCGCATTTATGAAGGTATGGAATCTGGCAAAGTTTATCGCATATGGACTAACGATTATATAGAAAAAACAATAACTGTGAGACGCTTAAAACCAACACTTGATATGGATGAAACATTTGCTGCTGTTAATATTGCGCAAATTAGTGATTTAATTAATCCTAATGTGTTGTCAACATTAAATATCTAAATCAATATTTATAATCTTTAATTGTAAAAAAAATATTCTATTGGACATTGTGTTGTAGTTTCTACACCTAATTGCGTTATGGCTACCAGATGTGTTGATTATTGTCCAACCGAAGCTTTAAAAGTTAGACTAAATGGTGGAGTTACATGGGAACGAGATATTTGTATATGTTGCCATGCATGTGAAGATAATTGTTTCGCACATGGCATAGAGGTGCATGATACAAATTAAGCATGATTAATAAAAAAAATAACACTTGATATTGAAGATATGAACAGACGATTATTTTTTAAAACTATGGGGCTAAGCACTATTGGTATAGCCAGTGCTGGCTATTTAATGGCTAATAACAACTTTTTAATGCAAAACAAAGTTGTTCAATTTCCACCTGAAGAATTAAAAAGTGCCTTAACACAACACATCAATCGTTATTTTAATGGTGAGCTATTTAACCCCAATGAACCATTACCTAATGGAATTATATTGGTAGCTGATGGTTTTGAGGTTAAACCTGTAGTGGGTAAAAATACGATTTTTGACTTTGCAGATCAGGTTATTGAACAATGTCAAAAAATAGGTTTTGATGCAAGTAGCCTTAAAAACGGCCAAATTCCCAAAGGGATGGAGGTTGGGAAAAGCAGCTATAGGATACGAACTTCTGAAGCTATTTACGGCAATAAAATAGAGGGGTTAAAAGACTATGACGCCTTAATTATATGTTCCAATCCTCTTTATATCAAAACAACATTGCCCCCGATTAAATGGGAAACAATTAGTGAATTTGAAAAACCATTTGAGAGTACCAGAATGATTTCTTTTCGTGATAAAAAAGGAAAAATAATGGTTACTAAACTACTAGAGGAAGATCAAACATCTGTTCGAATATTGAATCTTAAACCCAATATTGCTTTTGCACCTAATCAAAGTCTTCGTTTTCCTATATCTCATGATGTAGCTAAAACATTTCTTAATGAGCAAATATTAAAAAAAATCAATTAAAGGTAAAGTATAATGAGTATGAAAGAACAAGACTGTCACCCTATAATTACAGAAGCATGTATTAATTGTGGAAAATGTATTTTAAAATGTCCTATGGACGCTATAGAAATTTCTAATTCAGGAGAATCTTGGACGATGCATTGGTGGTTATGACTTGCTGTTGGGTATGCGCAAGAGAATGTCCTGTTAACGCAATAACAGATGCTAATGCTTAGGTTTATCTTTGATATTAATACTCGATGATTATCGACTGATCTAATTCACCTGAATATAAAACACCAAATGAACAGACGATTATTTTTAAAAACCATGGGGCTTGGCTCCATAGGTATAGCCAGTGCAGGTTATTTAATGGCGAATAACAACTTTATAACACAAAATAAAGTTGTTGAGTTCCCACCAGAAGAGCTTAAAAGTTCTCTAACGCAATACATCAACCGCTATTTCAACGGTGAGCTATTTAATCCCAATGAGCCTTTGCCTAATGGAATTATTTTGGTAGCTGATGGTTTTGAAGTAGTACCGGTAGTAGGCAAAAATAACATATTTGATATAGCTGATATTGTAATTGAAAGATGTAAATCAATTGGTTTTGATGCAAGTAACCTGAAAAAAGGCGAAATCCCGAATGGTATGGAGGTTAATAACGGAGGTATAGCTATCCGAACTCAGGAGGTAATTACTTTTATAAAAATAGAAGATTTAGTAGACTATGACGCGACAATAAGATATCATAATGGTTTTCTGATAATCTCATCACTTCCTCCTGTGCAATGGAATACTGTCAATAAAATTAACCGAGCTTATGAAAGCAAACACGGCAGTATATATATGGATAAAAAAGAGATGCTTACAATTAAGTTATCTCCATTCGATAAAAAAGAGCATGTTAAGGTTCAAGCCCTATGGCCTTCATTATCATTAGCTCCAGAACAAAGCTTTAGAGTGCCAATTTCGAAAGATATTGTTATGCCATTTCTCAACAAAGAAACGATAGAACTTATTTTTAACAAACCAATAAACGAATGAATATTATGACTGAAAAATGTTTTCCATATCTTGATTTTAATGCATGTGTCCAATGTATGTGGTGCGTATATGAATGTCCGCGTGATGCTCTAAAAACAGATGGCTGTGGGAATATTACCTTTATAGTACCAAAATGTAACTGTTGTCGTGCTTGTGAAAGGATATGTCCAGAACAAGCTATCTGTATGCGGTAAAATCTAATGCTTATATAAATAATGTTGAAATTTCACATTTTAATATCATTATTAATACAGGTCTTATTTAACTCTAATTGTTTATCACAAAACAATCACCTAACGGGCACTGTTCGGGATAGTTTAACAAGTATCCCGCTTGCCAATGCAAATATTGTTCTTAGCGATTGCCAATCGCGTCAATATCTATCTGGCACCATAACGGATGAGGCTGGCTATTTTTCTCTTGACAGAACAAGTGTTAATCGGGTTATTCTTTCGGTTAGTAGCATGGGCTACCAAAATAAAGAATTGCTTATCGACTTAAATAAATCACCAAAACAGCTTACTATTTCATTAGCATCCGATACGGTTAACTTACAAGAGGTAATAGTTACCTGGAAACCATTGATTGACCAAAATGAGGAGGGCGATATTGCGTTAAACATCGACCAAATGGGTAATTTAGGTGAGTTGTCGCTGGCCGATATTATTACAAGCATACCCGGTCTTAGTATTGATATTGATGGCAATGTGTTGTACGGGGGATACAACAGCTTTACCACCCTTATTGATGGCCAGCGCATGGGGAGTTACTTTGGTGGTAAGCCTGGCTTTATATTAACCGGTATTGCAGCCAAAAATATTAAACGCCTCGAAATTATTACCGAGCCCAATGGACGCTTTGGTTTTTATACACCTGTTATTAATATAATTCCCAAAGGTGATTTGCGCGATATCTATTACGTCTCTGCTGGTTTAGGTTCACAAGAAAAATACTCAGCCAATATTGATTTAAGCAAACGTTACAAAAAGTTCACCTTTAATCCGGTTATTGATTATCAGCACACTTCATCATGCGAAGACCAAAATGAAGAGCGACACTTTGATAACACGCAAATTAGTAGAGACATAAGTAGCGTCAATCGCTATAAAAATCTTAGTCCGGCTGCCCATTTTAGGCTCAAACCAAATCGCAACCAAAATATAAGCCTTAATATTAAATACAACAAAAACAATGCAGAGCAGAATCGCAGAATTATCAATTCCTCTGCTGCCAATACAAAGGACCTTATAGAAAATACGACAGAAACCTTTAATGCTTCAGCATCCTATTATCAACGGTTTAATACAGGCCTGCATTCCTACTTATTAATAAATGCTGTTGCATCCTATAATAAAAACAATAGCAATATCACACAGTTACAAGAGAGTGTTAAAACCGAGAAGTACCGTAATTTGAACGATAGTAAGAATCAAACAGCTTCTTTGTCTTTAAGTCATAATACTATTGGGAAGAAAATTGCGTTATATCTAAATGGAAGACTTAATGCGAATTTCACCGATCAGCTTTCAAACCGGCAATATTACAATTTCTCATCCAACTCTTGGGACTATCTGAACCATTATAGCGATGATAGAACCACCAGCCGCATAGAAGGTCAGCTAAGCGTTGGGGCTTCGCGGTTAATACGTCCCCAAAAGGGTATTAGTCATTATTTTAAACTACAACTAAATGGCTTTGGCAGGCACGAGAGTAACCAGATGGTTGATGAAGATAAAATAACAAGTAACTTCTACTATACACAACAGTCGTTTAAATATCGATTGTCTTTAATGAATAACAAAGAGTTGCTATTGAATATTCATAATCAGATTACTCCACCTACACATGTGCAATTATTTCAGGCACTGACTTATATTGATGATTACACACTTAAAAAAGGTAATTCTGCCCTGAAGCAATCAACCAACACAACTATTTATTTGAGCTATGGTAAAAACACCAATTATGTGATGTTTTCAGCAGGCGGTATGAGCAAGGGAAGCGATATTGAAAAGATTGGGTATGGAATTCAGTTGAGAGGCAATGTACACTTAAAAGAGATTATACCTGAATATCTGAGAAACGAGGATGGTTTAATTGTTCAAACCTGGAAAAATGGAGACGAAAGTCTCAATGCCTCATTAAGTGCCAATATTGATTGGAACATAAGTAAACACACAAAACTTTTTGGTGCCATTACTTATAACTACAGTTCATTCTACACGCCTGAACGCATCGAAAATAAAAACTGGAATGGAAGCATTCGTTTGCGCACGCATTTGCCGGGTCAGCTTATTTTTGATTCAATGATAAGTTATAACAGTAAAAAGGTTAGTTACGCAATTACAAGCGATTCTTATTATGATTTAAGAGCCAATATGTATCGCTTATTATTAAAAAAACGATTACGCTTGACGCTCTCAGCTACTAATATATTGGCTTTTAATGGCATTAATCAAGTATATAATGATAGTAATACGGTTGTTGTCACAAAACGATTTCCTGAATCACCAATCATTTGGTTAAAAGCTAATTTTTTGCTGTTTAGTTATTACAAGAAGATATAGCCGACATTTTCTTTCATTTTTTAACCACGTTAATAACGTCTTACAAGTATTACCTGGCCCATTATTTGGAAACTTAGACATCAAATTTTAACTCATACTACCCCTGTTGGTTTTAGTGTTAATATGATTAATCGGGGACTACAAGATAAGATTGCCGATAAAAATCTGGAATTATGTTTTGACGTGATGATGGGTGGCTGAGAGGAACATTTTGATAGAAGCAGACACAGCGATAATAAAGACATTTTACCGGATTTTAAGTCGGCTAGGTTTAGTCTGGTACGAAACAAGCAAGAGATGGATTTGCAGGAAGTTGGGCACCGGTTTTGAGTGTTTTCTCAAAGTCAGACTTACCCTTTGTGTCGCACCAAAATACTAATATAGAGAGGGTTGAATGAGTGTCGGCGTTGGCAGATATAACAGAAACAGCCATTCCACTGATAAAAGACAATAAAGATGGCTTCGTTTTACAGGTTGATTGGTGGCTCGTTATAAGATGACAGAAATGTTTTCGAATGAGGATTTTACCATGCTAAAAAATCCGGGACAGGAGAACATGGAAATTTTCAACAAAAAAGATGAAAAAATAGACACTTAGAAGGCATCCGTCGAATCCGGTTAATTGGGTAATAATGAAAACGTGCAGTTGTAGCCTATCAACTAGATAATGGTGAGATTATCTACATACCCGAATAGAGTAATTTTCACAAACACATTGATATTATTATCAAACTGAAAAACCATTATGTAATTATTTACTGCCTGTTTTTTTTAGTCAAAATCATAATAAATGAGGATTGCACATAAAAGAACAGTGTTCTTAATTTGCTATCAAGATTTCAACTTATGCAATATCAAAAAGGTGACATTCGATCTAATATACTCAAAACGGCCAGAATTGAGTTTTTGGATAAAGGTTATAAAGATGCATCAATGCGTACCATGGCTAAAAATGCCAATGTAGGCTTGAGTAACATTTATAATTACTTCAAGAACAAGGATGAAATATTCTGTGAAGTAATGCGTCCTTTAACTTCATCGATGGATAAAATGTTAAATGATCATAATGACAAACACTTTATTAGCCTTGATGTATTTACATCCGAAGTGTATTTACGTGAAATGATTGATGCTTTTGTGGGTTTGATAAAGACCTTTAAAGAAGAATTGAAATTATTGTTATTTCTATCGCATGGTTCATCTTTGGCTAATTTTGTGAATGAATATACTGACAGACACACAACCTTAGGGCTCGAATATATTCGATTGATGAAAGAGAAATATCCTAAAATCAATGGTAATATTTCGGTGTTCTTTATTCATACCATGAGTTCCTGGTGGATTACCATCATCGGTGAAATTGTTACTCACGACCTACTTGATCAAGAAATTGAAACATTCGTTGCCGAATACATCGAATTTGGCACAGCCGGATGGAAAAGAATTATGAAAGCTTAAATTTTTTTGAACAAAGATGAACATTGTTCTTTTTTGACGGAACTATAAAACACATACTATGCTAACAACCTTAAAACAATTAATGAGTTATATGGGCAAGCGGAAATTTTTGCTCCCCATGGCTCTGATTACCGCAATAATAAGTACGCTTGTAAGCCTTTTGCCACTTGTTTTTATCTGGTTAATAATCAATCAGCTATTTAGCGGTAATGACCTCGGCTTTAATTATTCAGTGGCACAATATGCTTGGTGGGCCATGGGCATGGCCATTTCAGGCATTGCTCTTTATTTTTTTGCATTAATGCTATCCCATTTGGCTGCTTTTAGGGTTGAAACCAATATGCGTCGGTCGGCAATGAAAAAGATAATCCATATGCCATTGGGTTTCTTTGATAATAATACAAGTGGAAAAATCAGAAAAGTTATTGATGATAATGCATCCATCACTCATTCGTTTTTGGCGCACCAGCTACCTGATTTGGCAGGAAGTATGGTAGCTCCGTTAGCTGCATTTGTTTTGATTTTTGTAATTGATTGGCGAATGGGCCTCGCCACATTGGTGCCCATTATAATCTCCATGCTGATCATGAGTTTTATGATGGGTAAAAAAGGCAAACACTTTATGGAACTATACATGACTTCTTTGGAGGAAATGAATACCGAAGCCATTGAATATGTGCGTGGAATTCCGGTTGTTAAAGTCTTTCAACAAACGGTTTATTCATTTAAGAATTTCCATAATAGCATCATTCGTTACCGCGACATGGTGATTGCATACACCAATAACTGTGAAAATCCCTTGTCGATCTATACAGTAATAATCCATGGTTTTGCCTATTTATTGATTCCTCTGGCAGTTATAATTATTAGCTTTAATGGTGAAGTGATACCGACAATCGTTAATTTATTGTTCTACATTCTAATAACGCCCTTGTTTGCCAGCAGTATCATGAAAAGTATGTATCTTAATCAGGCACTAGGCCAGGCCGAAGAGGCAGTGAATCGAGTGAATGACTTGTGCAGTACACCGCCATTGAAACCATCTTCCAATCCGCAGTCGATTAATGATTATAATATCGATTTTAAAGATGTTTCTTTTACTTACCCAGGCAGCAAGAATAAAGCCGTTGATTCAGTTAGTTTTTCAATACCAAAAGGACAGACTTTTGCTATGGTTGGTGAGTCAGGAAGTGGTAAGTCAACCATCGCGAAATTACTACCTCGATTCTGGGATGTTGACATGGGAAGTGTTACTATTGGAGGCATTGATGTAAAAGAGGTAGATCATCAGGAGTTAATGAAAAAGGTCTCATTTGTTTTTCAAAGTACTCGTTTATTTAAAACATCATTGCGTGAGAATATTTGCTATGGGAAACCATCAGCAACGGAGCAGGAAATTGAGAAGGCCATTCACCTTGCCCAATGCAATGAGATCATCGATCGCTTGCCATTGGGATTAGAAACGAAAATAGGAACTGAAGGTACTTATCTATCAGGAGGCGAGCAACAACGAATAGCATTGGCACGAGCCATATTAAAAGATGCCCCAATTATTGTTCTGGATGAAGCCACAGCCTTTGCTGATCCTGAAAATGAACATCTGTTGCAAAAAGCTATTAAAGAGTTGACCAGAGGTAAAACGGTATTAATGATTGCTCACCGCTTAACGAGCATATCGAATGCTGATAAAATACTTGTTATCAATCAAGGAACCATTTCAGAATCAGGAAGCCACGAGTATCTATTAGCGAGCGAAGGTATTTACTTGCGACTCTGGAACGAATACCAGAAAGCTGTTAACTGGACTATTAATCGAGATATTGAAACGGTTCTACAAGAGGTTTCAGAACAGGATTCCCGGGAATTTACGCCTTTGTTTATTAATAATAAGAACTGATCTCAATAATGGACACAACGAAAATAAATAAGCGAGAAACCATGCCCAATTGGGTTTTTCATCTGATGACCTTTTTAATGAAAGTGAGGGACGTATTTGGTTACACCCGTAACAATTTTAAAACACTGGAAATAAAAAACGGACAAACTGTAATCGATTATGGCTGTGGACCAGCCCGCTATGTTCACTTGGTTTCAGAGGCAATCGGCACCAATGGAAAGCTTTATGCTACCGATATTCATCAATTGGCTGTGGATAAAGTGAAAGAAGTTATACAAACACGAAAACTAAACAACGTTGAAGCGGTATTGTCTCATTCATACACATGCCCATTGCCCATGCATACGGCCGATATTATCCTTGCATTGGATATGTTTCATATGATTGAAGATACCGACGCTTTGCAAGGTGAATTTGCCCGTTTATTAAAGTCAGAAGGAACCGTCATTATCGAAGATGGTCATCAGTCAAGAAAATCCACTATAAAAAAATTAAGCAAGCAGGCATTTTTAATATAGTGCAAGAAAATATCAAACATGTACGTTGTCAAAAAATGAATCCATGATATCAAGTATTCAACACCGCTTTGCCTTATCCCACAAAGGAGCCAAAGACTTTTTAAGAGGAACCGCATTTTCTACTTTGCTGAACATTGCATTAATGCTTCCGGCCATCTTCCTGTTTATCTTTCTTAGCGATTACCTGCAAGGTGTTTTTTCGAAGCAACTGAATGGCATCAATCGTATGTACTTATATCTTTTGCTTGGCCTTATTTTTATGTTGGTTACTTGGGTAATAACCCGACTTCAATACCGAAGCACGTTTACAAGCATTTATAATGAAAGCGCCAACAGACGAGTGTCGCTGGCCGAGAAACTACGTCAATTACCATTGGCTTTTTTCGGAGAGCATAATTTATCTGATCTTACTTCTACTATTATGAGCGACAGCACCGAACTGGAACACACTTTTTCGCATGCTGTGCCGCAATTGTTTGCTTCTGTTATCAGCATTACACTTATGGCTACCGGCTTGTTTTTTTACAATTGGCAATTGGCAATGGCCTTGTTTTGGGTAGTGCCCCTGGCCGGCTTTATCATTTTTATGAGTAAAAGGAGTCAGTTAAGAAAAAACAAGACGATTTATGACAAAAAAAGAGATGTGAGTGAGGTAATTCAAGAAGGTTTGGACACCATTCAGGAAATAAAAGCTTATAACAATGAAGCCAGGTATGTCGATCAGTTAGATGGTCGCCTTGATGAATATGAAAAAAAATTGACGCGCATTGAGTTGATAACCGGTGCCATGGTTCACAGCGCGCAGGGGATATTGAAATTGGGACTGGCAAGTGTCATTATAATTGGGGCTCAGCTATTGGCTTCCAGCTCTATTGAATTATTTACCTACCTGATCTTTCTGGTTATTGGGACACATACCTATGAGCCTGTTAATGAAGTATTTAACAATTTGGCAGCCCTTTTCTATTTGGATGTACGTATCCAGCGCATGAAGGAAATGGAAGCCATGCCAACACAAAAAGGTTCTACCGATTTCTATACCAATCACTACGACATCACTTTTGATCAGGTTAATTTTTCCTATGAAAGTGATAAGCCAGTGTTGCAAAATGTTTCATTTACGGCTAAGCAGGGAGAAATAACAGCCTTGGTAGGTCCTTCGGGAGGAGGTAAAAGTACCACAGCAAAGCTTGCTGCCCGTTTTTGGGATGTCGATTCTGGCAAAATTACCTTGGGAGGAAAAGATATCAGCACAATTAATCCCGAATCATTATTGCAGAACTATTCTGTTGTTTTTCAAGATGTAGTGTTGTTTAACGCTTCGGTAAAGGATAACATTCGCATTGGAAAAAGAAATGCCACTGACGAAGAGATTATTCGAGTCGCTAAGCTGGCTCAGTGTCATGACTTTATTGAAAAAATGCCGGATACATACGATACTATCATTGGCGAAAACGGACAAACCTTATCGGGCGGTGAACGACAGCGCATCTCTATTGCAAGGGCTTTACTTAAGAATGCACCAATTGTGTTGCTAGATGAAGCTACAGCATCGCTGGATGCCGAAAATGAAACCAAGATACAAGCAGGAATTTCCGAACTGATCAGAAATAAAACAGTACTGATTATTGCGCACCGTATGCGCACTGTAGCCAATGCCGATAAGGTTGTAGTGCTAAAGGATGGGCAAGTGCATGAATGTGGTAATCCGACCGAACTCAAAAACCAAGGTCGCTTATTTGCTAAAATGGTAAAACGACAAATGTTAACGGAATAACAATGAAACATTCACATCACGCGGACCATCACCACCGTCAAGATTTAAATGGTAGAAAACTACTTTGGGTAACGCTTCTTAATTTTTCCATAACCATAGTTCAGGTGATTGGTGGATTGGTATCTAATAGTCTCTCATTATTATCAGATGCCTTGCACAATCTGGGAGATTCATCGGCCATCTTTATCGCCTTTCTGGCCGGAAAACGAAGTCGTAAACAGGCCGATAAACAGCACACCTTTGGCTATAAACGGATAGAGATATTAGCAGCATTTTTTAATGGCATCGTATTAATCGCCATCTGTCTCTATCTCTTCATCGAAGCTTATGAGCGATTTATTGATCCACAACCCATAAGAGGTGGTATAATGTTATTGATTGCCAGCTTTGGTTTGTTGGCCAACTTGCTATCGGTGTTGGTTTTAAATAAAGACAAAGATGAAAACCTGAATATTAAAGCAGCCTACATGCATTTATTGGGAGATACTTTGTCATCGGTAGCAGTCATTATTGGTGGTTTGGCGATCTGGAAATTTAATATTGTATGGATCGATCCTTTGATAACCATATTGGTAGGTATCTACATCATTTACCATACCTGGGGTATTGTCCGTCAAACCATCGATATATTAATGCAGGCAGCACCGGCTCATTTAAATTTGACTGAAGTGAAAAAAGCCATTGAAAGTATTAAGTTGGTAGATAACATACATCATATTCATGCCTGGAAACTAGATGATTCGCAGGTTCATTTTGAAGCGCATATTAATCTGAAAGAAAATATGGATATGCTTAAACTGATGGAGGTACGACTAGAAATTGAAAACCTTTTGCAACACCAGTTTGAAGTTAATCACATCACTTTGCAAATGGGCTACGATTGTTGCAATGGAAACAATGAATTAATCAATAAACAACATTCTTGATCATCTAAAAGTATGATATCACTAACACTTTCATATATAAATAACATGAAAAAAATAAACAATAGCATTACCGATCCTGTAGCCGATACCCTTTTTATCCCTTTGGTTATGAAGTGTAAGGAGACTAAACGTAAAGATTCCGTTTTTAAAGATCCTTTTTCGAGTGAATTAATGGATCGTATTGACTACGACTTCTCAAAATACGATAAAGCAATACGCAGTTCTATTGGAGTTGCAATCAGAGCTGCCTATTTTGATAGATATACGAAGACGTTTATACAAAATAATCCTAACGCTGTGATTGTGCATGTTGGTTGTGGCCTCGATACCCGATATAAGCGTCTGGCTGATGCAATCGAACAAGGTACTTACTTTTATGAGTTGGATTTGCCCCAAGTAATTGAATTACGGAAATCGTTGATGCCCGAAGGCGTATATAACCAATTCATTGCTGCTTCAATGTTTGAAACAGATTGGATGGATCATTTAAAAGATAAGCATCCTGATTCAACCTTTCTTTTTATTATAGAAGGTGTGCTAATGTTTTTTGAAACAGAGCAGGTTAAGTCAGTAATTCAGAATTTATCATCACGTTTTAACAATAGTCGTTTGATTTTTGATGTTGTTAACAGTTGGCTGTGCAAGAACTCGCACCGCCACGATGCTATTAAACTTAGTAAAACAAGTTTTAAATGGGGGTGCGATGATGATAAGCAGTTAGAGAACTGGGCCGACAATCTGCAATTAGAATCTAGTAAACTATATACAGATTTTAAAGCCTGGCGTAAAGCTGGCATTATGAATTATCTGATGGCTTCAATTATACCAACAATAAAAAAGGCAGGTAGGATTTTAACTTACAAAGTTGAATAGCTGAATTTGAATGCCTCGTACTCACTATATCTTATTAGCAACATCTTATGATTTGGAAATGCTTTCTTATTGAAAGTTGCACATAATGAGTTTTTTAGCTTAATGTATTTTGCCGGCTTTGATCATTGTGTTGGTTTTAAATCGTTATTTATAAGGATTGATTGAATAGACTTGTTCATTTAGTTTTGATCTCAAATAAAAAACAACAGACATGTTTAAAACTAAACGAACAGTTAGCCTCCATCAAGATCATCAAAGTGTAAGATTATTAATGGCAGGAGCGTTCAAACTTACTAGTGAGGACTGGATGCAAACAAAAGATAAAACGAAAGAAAAGAAAGCAAACTATAAACAAGTTGTGAAATGAGAAAAACTGCAATTTTATACGGTTCAAGTACCGGCAATACGGAGTCAGTAGCTCAAACCATTGAAGAAAAACTAGGAAATGGCGTCAGCAAAATTAATGTTGATGGTTTATCAATTACCGATTTAAACGATTACGAAAACCTTATTATTGGTGTTTCGACATGGGGTATTGGTGATTTACAAGATGACTGGGAAGGTTTCTTACCTGATTTCGTAAAAGCTGATTTAAATAATAAAACGATTGCTTTCTTTGGCTTGGGTGATTGTGAGTCTTACTCTGATTCTTTTGTAGATGCCATGGGAATTATTTACGACAAAATTAAAGATAGCGGATGTAAGGTTATTGGTCAGATTGATACGGAAGATTACAGCTATGATGCTTCTGTATCGGAAATAGATGGAAAACTAATTGGTTTGGCAATTGATGAAGATAATGAGAGTGATAAAACAGAGGAAAGAATTGATAGGTGGTTGGAGCAGATTATGTCACAACTTTAATACATAGCTATACTTGCTTTTAGCAAATCGAAATGATCAATTAAAAAATGCCGAAGTGATATGCTTCGGCATTTTTTAATTGTGAAATATATAGAGTTGTTTTTAGCTCTTAAAAGGTGTATGCAAGATGTGTTTTTGTACCACAAAAACTCCTGTGCCTTCAGCAGGACTTTTCATTTGGGATGAAAAGTTTGATTGCTCTGTTGAGCAAATTGGGTTAGAATAGTCTTATTGGTAACTTATGCTTTTTTACATGCCACAGCAAGATTGTGATCGGTCATGATATATTGCAAAAGCGTTCGGCATAAACCCACCAAAATCAATCAAAGGCATTCTCTTTCCCAACACACAGTGCCGACAGCGAAAAGTTTGTCTTTATTCGTACCGAAAAAACAAACCCTTCTTCTTGTCAGCTTAAAATCCATTTGCTTTGATTTTTCTTTCCAACGTGCAAGGCTTTTTATTCCGTTTCCTTTTGCCAATAATCCGACCTTAAAAAGAGGGTGGCTTACGCATGTAAAAAAAGCCCCAATGTATGTGTCGCAAGTGAAGTTTTTCAAACCACTATGTAGAATATCCAAACGGATAATAATGCCCGTCTCTTAAGCGAAGCTATTAGCAAGTTTATGTTTTGGTGCGACAAAAACTTAAGAAATATCCTGTTGGTCATAAGAATGTTTAAAGATAAGCCCGCTTTAAATTTTCTTTCTCAGTTCATTCATATCATGACTAACTTTCTCATTAATTACTTTCGAATAAATCTGGGTAGTTCGGATATTTTTGTGTCCCAACATTGAACTAATGGTTTCAATGGGTACACCATTAGCTAATGTAATTGTAGTTGCTAAAGTATGCCTGGCTGTGTGAAAGGTGAGATTTTTATCCAAGTAATTATTACTTGCTCTTATATATCAAAATCACTTAACTAATTACAAATCAGCATTCGTGTATTAACTACTTTCTTTTATCTACCGAATCCTCCGGCCAAATGATCACATTCATCATTTCTCTTAAGCGACTGCGCACCCGCTTGCCATAGAGCTTTTGAAGATCTGTGGCGTTGAGGTTGGTGGTGGCATGGGTAATGAGGCGGTCGGAGATAAAAAGATCGTAGCGACTAAGGATGACTTCGGCCAAGACATTGCATTCGGTGCCAAAATGTTTGATGTTGGTCTCGGTTCCCAGGTCATCGAGACAAATGGTCTTGGGAATTTTCAGGCCGGGCGAGATGGTGAAGCTGCGCTTGCTGTACCGATGAATCACATCGTAACCCTCTTTTTGAAATTCAAAAGTGATGTCGCGGCATGCTTTAACCGGGAAACGGTGCTGAGTTGGCAGGATTAATGGCATTAATTTCATCAAGGCAGTTTTACCACATCCAACCGGTCCGATCATCAGGATTCCTTTGCGCAAATTTATTCCTTGTTGTTTTGCATGTTCTTCATCACGAATAAAATAGGCGAATAACTGCTTTATAATGGCCATATCTTCATTATAAAGGCGAAAGTGATGTCCATATAAGGCTTGACCTTTTTGAGTGATTAAATCGAGGGATTTTTGAAAATCAAAATAGACGATGTTGTTTTGGATTTGGTAGTGGGGCATGGTGGAGGATTTTGGAGTTGAAAAGTTTAGCGTTTAAGAGTTTAGAAGTTTTTAGGCAGAAGACAGAAGTGATTCGCGCAACTGCGTGAGAATAGTTGATGAGTTGAAAAGTTTAGAGTGGTTCCTGGTAGTTGTTGGAGGATGGTGGCTGCGAAATTGTTTTTTGTGGGTTTCGCGCCCTTTTTGGTCGAACTTGCTGATGTTGAGCATCCAGTTTCGGGCGGCTGCTTTCCAGTCTTTCATGGGTGTTTTGCCACCAACCAGCCAACCATTGGCCTCGTAGTAGTTGAAAAAACGTTGCGCTTCATCTTGCGGATGACCTTTTTCCTGAAAATAGATTTGGATGTGTTGGAAAGGTGGCGGAATGGATTTTTGTTTTTGGTTTCGTGATTGCTGATTTTTGAAAGTTGATTTTTGATGTTCAAAATCTGAATCTTCATTTTGAATTTGAGATGCATTTTTTTGCTTTTCCAACGTATCCATTTTTTGATTAAAATTTAAATTTTTATTCTCCTCTATATAGTGTGTATGTTTAATGTTTATATAAGGGGGCATTTTTGACCCAAGTAGGGAACAAGTAGCTTGTTCATAAGTGAACAAGTTAATGAGACTTCCAACGTTGGGATCGTGGGATGGATCGTAACGAATAAATCCCCTTGATTGCAATTCTTTGAGTGCTTTCAAATATGTCTTTGGAGAACCTATTTTGGCGGTTTTCATCATGTCATCGCGCGATATGCTTATGGGGTTAATAAAATGCTCGCTATTCCATTTTCTGAACAATGCCAGGTAGAGACTTATGTGATAGGGTTTTAAGTCCGGTGTCTGGTCCATCAAGACGAAAATATGGTTGAGGTGCTTGATGTAGTTCATTGTTAGAATTTGGTTTTTATACAGCAGTCAGTAGTGATTGACAATGCAGTGCATTACTGAATGGCTTCGCCTAATAGGGTTTAGTATGTCTGTTTGTTTTCGAGAAGCATCTTTTGGATGTCTTCGCGGTTGTAGTAAATGACGCCACCGATTTTTGTAAATGGCAGACTGCCATTGTTACGCATGTTCTGCAGGGTGCCGTTGGATACCTGCAGAAGCGCTTTGGCTTCACTGGATTTGAGCCAGGTTTTAGGGGTTGGTTTGATTCTTTCTTTAAGCAACTTATCGATGTCGCTTAATAATGCCCTTCTGAAATCAACCAGGTCGGAAGTGGTTAGTAATTCGGTGAGCAGCTTTTTGCTTTCGGTCTTCATGTTGTTTAGGTGTTTGATTGCAACAAAAGTTGCTGTTAGTAACTCATTGTTAGCAGATAATAGATGATTGATTTTGAACAGAAACAAAGGAAAGCAATTTGCAAATACGAAAACAGTTGTAGGGGGTTGTACAACCCCCTACAACCCCCTATGAAAATCAATGCGTTAGATGCTAAAAATAATTTAAAATTTATTTTCCTGGATGAAATTGAGCTGCTTCAATACAAGTTTTTTGATGACTTCAAGTGATCTTTGATCTGGTGAATAAAACTTGTTATGAAGGCTATCAAAAGAGTTTGTATCCGTTTTAGCTGATGAGAAGTTATTGGCAAAATGCCTCAGAAGATCTCGTTTATTTTCAGGTGCAAAAACACCCGACTCCACCGACAACCTAAGGAATAATGCCAGCTTAGATACTGACAAATTGCTTTTGATCTTAAGAGGAGCTTTTGTATTTTGATGAATTGCCTGTGAATACTCACTAATGTGGCAGGAATTTTCGATGTATTTGATTTCTTGAGTTAACCATTTAATCAGGTATTTCTTAAGCGATGGTTTTAAAGGCAAATAAGCTTTGTCAACAGCCGTTGATATTTGCTTAACGTTCTTTAGAAAGTACTTAAGCTTTAGAATCTGACTCTGTTTGCTGTCTTCTTGTTTATATCGCTCAGTCAGATAGCTTGTAATAAACTCAATGCTTTTGTTTGAGTTGAGGTTGTACATTACTAAGAGTTTACAAAGAGTCCTGTTGGTATTTTGATGTTCTTCGATTAATTGCCAATGTTCCTCCAGGTTCTCCAACCAATTATAGAGGTAGTATTTATCGTTGAAAGAATAGGCCTTCTTTTTCTGATTGATAAAATCAGTAAAAGGGTGCAATACCACTAACAACAATTCCGCATTAATGGAATGCTGGCTGAATTGGTTAAATAAATCCGACATCTTTAGCTTTAAAATATCACGATGGTTGGCTTCACAAACCTGGGGAAGCTTGCTGTTGGAATCGAAATAATCACTAAACTGAATGTGGATAAATTTGAGTGTTGCAATCAGGCTTTGGATCAATGGTTCCATTTGTTTGGAATGGCATTGATCCTTAGCCTGACAGGGACACATTTTGTTGCTTAGTTCGTCAATCAAGCGGATGATACTGGATTGATAAACACCTATAAGAATATTCAGCCGCCTGGCAGAAGCCTGACCAGCGGATATTTCCAGTAGCTTATCTTTAATGTTCCGGTGCCACTGATCCAGCTCCATTTTAAAAGTGGAGCTGGGCATTGAGCCTTGTTTGATCAGGCATACTTCCGGATTGCTGATATTGGCAACCAACTCTTCCAATTGGTCTAATAAATAGGCCATCGTTACGATACTTTATTGTTACATTCCTCTGTGGTTTAATCGTTGTGTGACTGATTTATAGATCAGAACACACTGATTAACAAGGAATGTGCCAATACCAGCTTCCGAAATCGTTAGAAATCGTTAAAAGAAACAAAGGAAATTAAAAGGACTTGCCGGTCTTTTTATTGCCTTTATTGCCTTCTAATTTTTGACGCAAGACGTTCATGTCCTCGCTAATCTTGTTTTCGATTACCCTGGCATAGATTTGAGTGGTGGCAATCTTGGTGTGACCCAAGATCTTGCTTACGGTCTCAATAGGCACGCCATTGGCCAGTGTGACGGTTGTTGCAAAAGTATGCCGGGCCACATGAAAGGTCAGGTTCTTTTCTATTTCGCACACATCAGCAATTTCTTTTAAATAGCTGTTTAATTTTTGATTCGAGATTTTGGGGAAGAGTGCATTACGAGAAACCGCCATAGGATCGTCTTTATAAATATTGATGATATTCTCGGCTTTAGCAAGGAGAGGAATTCTTACGCTTGTCTCCGTTTTCTTTCGCTGGGTTAGCAGCCAATTGCTGCCATCGATGCCCCTGGCAATATTATCGGGCGTTAAAAGCATTACATCAGAATAGGCTAAGCCCGTATAACATGAAAACACAAATATATCCCGGATAAAACACATTCGTTCGGAAAAGAAGGTCTTGTCTTTAATGCGATTCAATTCTTCCAGCGACAAATATTTACGATCCCCCTGTTTATAGCTTAGCTTGTATCCTTTAAAAGGATAGTGGCTGATCCAGTCGAGCTTAATGGCAAAATTAATCAGAGTCCGCAATCGGGACAGTTGTTTCATCACCGTGTTATGAGCCAATTTTCGCTGTCCCTTTTCTAAAGGCTGCCAGGAACGCAGAAAGGTTTCATACTCGCGAATAAAACGATAATCTACCTGCTGCAGATAAATGTCATCTACCTTTTTCTCCTCTTTGAGAAAGGCTTTCAGGTAGCGATGGGTCGATTTATAATGACGCATGGTATGGGCGTCCAGAGAAACCGAGAAGTTTTCGTAATGAATGTCCAAGAGCTTTACTAAAGTATGTCCACTTTCTTTGTTACCCAGGAATTGGTTTTTAATGATCAGGGGCGTAATCAATTGCTCCCGAATGCGCAGATCCTGGTAGATGCTCAGAACTCGGGCGCGAATATTATCCAATAAATGATTAATGTGTTTGGAATTAAATTCGGATCCGGTCATAACCTTCTCCTTGGACTGATTCCATAATGCTTTGGGGCAGCGCAGCTTGGTTGAAACTTCGATCTTTTGCTTGTTCACAGTGATGCGCAAGTAAATACCTGCCATCTCTGACTGTTTGCTTTTATGGCGAATAATAAACTGTACGCCAAAGGTTGAAATGTTGTTCATGTTCTTTGATTTTGGTGTGTATTAATTTTGTTTGCATCCGAAAAACCTCTCAAGAGGTCACAGAAACATGTCAAACAGAACCAAAATCAATCATCTATAATTATTTTTGACTTCCTTTGAAGCCCTTATTGTGACTAATATAGCAAAAATCTGTGACCTCACCTGTTAAATAGAACAAGAGGTCACTGAATAGGTCACAAAAAATCTGCATTTATATGGTTTATTTTAGTTTATTACGAAATGGTGTAAAAACGAAAAAACCTGTAAATCAAACGATTTACAGGTTTTTGATGAATTTTGATATTCAAAAGTGTGATCTTGAAGGGACTTTAACCCACCTCTCTAACCACTTGGTTTTGTATCCGTTATCTTTCCGCAGAAAAACTAAGTAACCGAATCAGAAACCTTTTCATACTAAATTTGCTACTTTTTGAGTGGTTTTAAATTCAGGAAAAGGTAACCGAGGAGTTCTTCGATTACTGGAGGGCTTTGCTATTGTCCCCAACTTACTTTTAAAATGCGCATTTTCTCTTCTTAATTGCTCATTTTCAAACTGTAAATCACTGTTGTAATTTCTTCCACTCAATAACCAGATTATTTCAGCATCAGAAAAGTAATCCATACATGCTTGAATAACTTCATATGATGGATTATTCCGACCTCTTACAATATTAGATACAGAGCCTTTGTGTAGGCCTGTTTTTTCCGCAAACTCCTTAATTGTCTTTAATTCAGACTTTTTGATAAGGTGTTTTAGTCTTTCTCCAAATGTATCCATAGACAAAAACGTATTATTTGATTATTTAATTTTAAAATAAATTTGGTAAAAACGCACATTTGATTACTTTTGCTACTGTCAAAAAACGCACAATTGATTGTTTTTATCGCTGTAAAGATAATCAAATATTGTTTTTTTACAAATTTAACGCTCAACTATGCGCACAACATCGCATAATATTAGCAACGGCTAATAGGTTGAAAATTAACGAGCATGAACGTGCAACATAGCGAGCAACATCATGTTGCACGAGCCATCAACTTAATGTTGCAGGCACATGCGTAAAGCAACGGTAGAATGCGGGTTTGAGCGGTAACCGAATAGTAAACCGAATTGATTGAAAAATGGAGAAAATAATCGTAATAGAACTAGGCATAATCGCAACCATAGCGACCTCTCTTTGTCTATTAGCAGCTTATAAAGCTTTTAGCCGATATATTAGACGCAAAAGAAATACTTCATTTTACAACTCTCTTCCTGATAGAGATGATTTAACTGAATTTGCACTTGCTTATTATTATATGTGGCAGTTGACAAATGCTACTGAAAAAAATATGCCCAAAATAGTGGAGCACTCTCGATTACACATCGATAGAGCAGTGACGGATTTTGCTCCACATATTAAGAAAATTTGGGAATCTGAAGGTAACTATGAGGTTATTAGTAAAATAGATGAGTTAATGGCTAAAAAAGGGTATCAAATAATTCTTCCAGACGATCAAGCATGCTAGGGTTTTCTTTAAATACATACACGTACCAACTATCATTCTTGATGTTTCCTTTGGAATCTTTATCCATCATACCTGCATTATGCAAAGATGTTTCTAAAGCTTCCGCGATTCTTCTGGAACCGGCATACCAAGCTTTAAAGAAAAGCGGATTTTCACCAATTCAGCTTTTGTGTGCTGCTTTCCTGATTTCAGGATTATTAGTCATGCCACAATACCAGTTATCATTAATAACGACTAAATCAGAATGGTCATTAACCCATTCCATAATTTCCTTACGCACTCTTTTGTATGTTGGAGTTTGCGAAGGCGCAATTTGTTTTACCATTTTGAACATTTTTTTGATTAATCCGCACCAATATGGAGTTGCTGCTCCGGTGCGGATTTCAAAGATAGTAGAATATTTATTTAGACATAAAGCGCATCTCAGGCAACGGCCTGCCAGGTGCGCTTTTTTTGATGTTTTGATTTAAATCCGGGAATCAGGAGAAGTTGGATTGTGAAGATGATAAGCCGTGGTGACGGCCACGGCTTTTAACTGATTACCACATTATATAAAAAGCGCACGACGCTATTTTAAAAACGCTGATAATGAACGTGCAAGCTCCCAAACAACATGCCGGCAACAAACCGGCAACATGCACTCAATTTGATTGGACACTATTTATTCTTCAGGGCTACGGGGCACACCTGAACCACGAAGAACAGATTGTTTCCATTCCGGTTGAATTGCAGGCTAATCGGGACATATTGGAGTTTTTAAATGATGTACAAGCCAAAGGATGGCATGTGCAAATAGGTATCATGCGTTAAATTTTGACCCCATACCTAAACGGCGAGCGAACACCCTAAACTGTGTGTTTGCGGTGTTTGCTCACGTTTAACTTAAATATAGACCGATGGACATTAGTATGCCATTTTTACGAACAAAGGACTTCTGGTGGAAGGATTACACCACTTTGTGGCGTAATTTTACCACCTACTATAATGCTGAGAAGCCCAGTAGAGAGAAGTTAAAAGCAGCTCATATGAACGTGTACTACCGTTTAATCAATATGGCTGCGAAAAATATCAGGAAGGACAATAAGGAGCTTTCCGATCATCCTGAGCTATCCAGGATAAAGAGCGGACAATGGTTCCTGGTAAAAGGAGCCAGTAAATACCTATTTGCACACATTCTTAACACATCTACAGATAGTATTAAAAGACACTTTAAGCGACTCGAAGAAGCGAAAGTAATCACTACTCATCCTAATGAATTTAGGCGTTTAATTGGTCGCGAAAAGCGCCGAAATGAAGTGTTGATTAACCCCGATTTCTTATTGATTTACGATTATGAGCAGCCAGAATTTGTACCAACATCACGTTGGTTGGGCGAAACGCAGAAACAGGGCTTTCAGAAGGAAAAAAGTGCAATTTGCAGGGGTGTATCTAGTATCAGTACTGTACCTGAGTCAAGTAATAATAAAATAATGCCAGGTGATACTGTTGAAAAAGGAGTCTCCCATCCGGTCGACGGGTTACTAAACAAAAACTCGAACACAACTAAACTCGATGCCACCCTTAACCTAAACGGGCAGGAATACCAAAGCAAGCCGGAATCACAGAAAAAATGCGAAAAACCGCACGAAACTGAAGAAAAAGACGTACTCACCACAGAGACAAAAGCAGTTCCGGCCGAAAATGACGGCAATTACCAGAAAATACAAGGCGTTCCGGCGGAAAAAATACCGGAGAAACGTGACAACATGGCATGGTTACGCACTAAGCTAGCAGTTGATCTGTATACGTTTATGCTGAAAATGTTGTTCAAGACACACAACATTTACCAGGCAGAAGCAACAATGGCCATCCAGTACCTGGAGAAAACCTATTTCGGTAACGTTGTAGATGAGCAGAAAGGTGCTAACTATATGAAAATCTACAAGTGGCGCGTTTCTAAGGCTGCATCCTGGATTAACCGTTCAGGTTTTGATTTTTCTAACACTTATCCTTGTCACTATCTGGATGTTAATAACCCTAAAGGCTTCGTCGCGACAAGGGGGTGGTATGAGCAGAGTGAGCGTGATCGAGAGCGAAAGACCCAGACGAAAGCCATCAATATGCAACGATTACAAGAAAAAGAATCGTTGCAAAATGTGATAAACCTGTATCTGGAGAACCCGAATGTGCATCAATTTAACCGATCTACACAGTGGATAAATGATCATTTACCGCATTTGTACAACGATTTTATTGAAGCCATTAACCTGAATAAATGATTAACTCCCAATAATTAAACTAAAAAGTTATGCCTAAATCGAAGAAAAGAGCTTTTGACAATCAGCAGAGTCGCGTGAAGCTGATGGTTTATGACAAAGAAAACAATGGTAAAGCTTTCTACTCCTTCCTAAAGGATGATAAAAAAGGCTACGAGCACACTATAAACGCGATGAAAGAGCGAATTCTGCAAAAGTTATATCGTCGGAATTTTAATAATGCCATTTTCTACAACACGGCCACGGATAGTGTTATCGAGCGCATTTCGCCCGACAAATTTGCACAAGTATATGCAAAGAATAAGGTGAAACTTGTCATTTACGATTCAAAAAATCAAAAGCATACACGCTATTCAACACTGGAGGATGACAAACAATCAATTGACTACATACTAGGCGTAATGAATGAACGCTACTTAAAAGGAGTGAAAATAAATGCGGCAATGTTCTACGATGTGGAAACGGGCCAACAATTAGCCAAACACACAGGTTATGGAAGAGCCTGATCTATAACGTAAAAAAGGAGATAGCTCCCACACAATCTCCTTTTTTCATCTTCATAATTAGCACACTATGAAAACGCTGAAAATGGGAACTCTTAGTGAGTTCCAAAAACAGGGGCAATTTACAACATTTTTTGATGATTTGTTTAACCCCGAATCAAGAATTTACAGACGGTTGTCAAAGGTAACGACCTTAATCGGAGCAACCATCGCAGTTTTAACAGTGATAGCCAACACCTATCACGTCATTAATTAATTATTAAAATTCAAATTTAAGCAAATGGAAAACGAAACTCCACAAATGTCAAAACAAGATGCAGTAGCAATATTCGCATCCAGTGCTTTAACCGGCTTGTTGTCGGCTAACCCTGATTTGGCAAAACATCCAAATGATTTAGCAAAAAACGCAGCTAGCTGCGGAAATGCACTGGCCGAAGAGTTATTCCCTGAAGAAAAGTCTGAACCTGAAGAAAACACTTCAGCCCAGGAATAAGAGAATTTAGTCTAAGCAACAAATACCAATATGTTAGGGAAGGTGGTGAATGTCATCTTCCCGACATTAAAAAATGACGTCAGAAAGTAGTGCTGCAGATCCTTGGCCAGCTGATAAACGAATACAAATTGACGTCAAAAACCAAAGCTCGAGGCGAAGATCCGGAAGCCAGGCGAAAGAAAATGACGTCAAAATATTTCTGAAGTAAAATGGTTCCGGCGCTCATCACCTCAGCTGCACTTAGTAATTGACGTCAAACATAAAAGATAGCACACTATGACAAAGAAAAAAACGACTTACCGATACCACGAAAGTATGCAGCCTTTGATTGATAAAGGTTTTAAGATGTACGAAAACATGTACTCCGGCACAATGACGCTCAATGCCTTTTTAGATATCTGCGTAAAGAGTACGGTTGAAACTTTTCCGGAGCAGCTCCAGAACCAAGCAAAACTCAATGCTGAACTTCAAAAGAAAATTGAAGACCTGGAGAAAAAGAATGAGGAAATGATGCACACCATTCGCGCCGTTCATCAACTCAATGTGCAACAATACAAAGTAAAGGAGCAAGTAATCAAACTTATTAACCAGGAATAACCATGACACAATTTAGAGTACAGATAGATGTAAAGGAAATTAAGAAGGGTTGGGCCATATGTAACCTTTATACTGGAAAAAGATGCATTGAAGTAGTAATGCCAGAAAAGCATTATCACGAATTAATGCAGGATGGTTTCTTTATCAGAGACGGTAAAGAACGGGATAGCGCAAATGTGCTGAATACAACCGATGTTTTTACTAATAAATCTGCTTAATATGGACACGATTACTGTTAGTCAGGCTCAGGCCAACATCGATAATGATTTAGGTTATGTATATGTAAAAGCCATCATCAACGATAATAAGGAAACTCTTTATCCAGAATCCATTCTGGATGCCATGGCAGCAAAGAAGCAGTATAATTCACCTTATACCATTTGGTACAGTACGAATAATGAGCTAAAGCAAGTTGTTTATGATGATGATAAAGAGATTACAACCGCGAGTATTCCAATTGGTTTATTGCCACTGGAAGAAAAGGCTATTCATATTAACGATGCAGCCAAATTGATAAAACTGATGCAAACAGATGAAGCTATTCAGCATATCAAAAGCAAATTGACTGGTCGTCCTATAACAGAAGAAATTGATGTAGAACTAATTGTTTGTTGTAAAACAAATTAACATTAAATATGGAAACATTTACAGTAACAGAGCAGCTAATTGCTGACAACATTAAAAGCGTTGAATACCAGCGTATGGGTAAAAAAATGATGGTTTGCCTGATTACGACTCCCAATGGTCATGAAGTTATTGGCCAGTCAGGAATAGTAGATCATCGAAATTTCAATGAAGAAGTTGGTAAACAATGGGCATTAGTAGATGCCAAAAACAACTTAGCCAGGTTATTGGCCTATCAGGTACAGGGACAACTTAATAAGTATTTAAATAATAACTAATCTAATTTAAAAATGAACAAGCAAAATTTAATTAAGGCTTTATCCAAGAATGAATTTGTAAGTGATCCTGATGGTATCGCTGATTTGTTGGAACAATCTCACAATGTATTAGCAGAAAGCTATCCTGATGCAACCATTACACCAGAGGCAACGGTAGGATTAGCTCAACTGATCATGTATTATGAAGATGTTCCGGAGGAAACTACAGGCGATTAATAAACCTGTAGGTTGATTAAAATCTCCTAAAATGAATCAAAATGGGAAGTTTTAAATGAAATCACTTGTAAAAACCTTTTTAGCGCATCAAAAAGAACTTGGTGCGCTTAATTCAGACTTCTATAACCAAGTAATATCTGAAGGTAGAACAAAAGGTATATTAAAAGGTACACATGGCGCATCATCACGCGAAATCAACCGCATTGCAAAATACTTTAATGTGCCTCACTCTGCGCTTATTGAGCGCAAACCGCCTAAGTTAATTGATACAATTTGTGAGCATTGTGGTGAGGCGTTTATTCCTGGCAACAAGAAAGCGAAATATTGCAGCGACAGATGTAGAAACAGAGCTTTTAGAGCGAATAACTAAGCAATTATGAATAAAAAACTACAATCCTTCCTTACGAACCTGGCCCTACTGGGCATGATAGCTGAACTCAGCTACATAAACAGTAAAAGCTTGCTCCATCTTGCCGGTAACAAAGAAACCATTCACCAGGTATTTGCGATTGTTGGAGCTATCGCGTTTAGTATCGTTACCATCATCATTATGCAGCAAAGTCATTTGAAATGGCAAAAAGTAGCCTTCCCAATATTCGATGCTGCATTAGTATTCTTAGGTTTCAACCTTGATTTGCATCCTGATTTACGCATTTATATGACCATCTTTATGGCCATATTTGCCGGTCTTATCATGTATAGCCTGGGACTGATTGAATACCGGTCCGGTGAAACAAAAGAAACCAAAGAGATAGCTTACCAAAAGAACAGAGCCAACTTACTTGGTAAAGAGTTGGAGTCATTTAAAAGTAAGTTGAAACAACGCGAAAGTAAGATTGAAGAAATGCAAACTTACTATGCTGATATCGAAAGTAACCAGGAGGAATTACAAAGTAACTTGATTGTAGCTCAAAGTAAGTTAGAACTAATGGAACCCATCTATACTAAACATGAGCTTGGTCGCATCCGCAAAAAGAATCCTGCCAACCGTACGGATAAAGAAAAACAACTATTAGCCACCGTAAACTAATAAATGACGTCAAAATTCGCTTCCGGAACATTGCCGGCTTTGTTCCTGGAAAGAAAAATGACGTCATATTATTTCTTCAGGGAGATAGATCCTCTTGATATCACCCGAGCTTCACTTTAAAATTGACGTCAACTTTTAATATCGACAGACTAAATATGCGCTATATTGCTGTTATACATTACTGGAGTATCAAGTGTAAAGGATTCTCCCATCACGAGCTGAAGGCCACAACCAGGGAACAAGCCGAAACCGAAGCAACCATACTAAAGTTTAAGCGACAAACGCCATTCGAAGGCTGTTCTTATACCATTATTGAGATTGAGGAACGAGAGAAATTGAATTTAATACCTGGTTGGATCAGGAAGTGGTTCTACAGAAAAAGCCCCAGTATTACTTGGGGCTATTGATTAGATTCTAGTCTACTTGGGTTTTAATTTCTTATTACGTAGTAAATACCATGTATCTGGATTAGCCATCCCTTGTCGATTTTCAGATATTTCTGTAATTACAAATCGACCACGTCCTCTAATCTCAATTATTCTTTTAGCTATGTCTTCTGCGGAATATTCAGAAATAACGTAGAAACTGTGAGGAATATCAAACCTCCAAGTATAAACTTCATTCATCTGGTTCAAACATTCTTTCATTTGGTCTCTTGAACCAAGTTTATCTGAATAAACTAATAAATATGCTTTTCTCATTGTCCTATCCCTTTTGGATCATCTACAACAATAACATCATTAGCATCAATTTCAATAGGTCCTTTATCTCCTTTCTCTTGAGATAATTCCATCTCACGTTTTTGTAATTGATATTCTTCCGATTGAAGTTTATCAGGATCAATTACCAAAAGGACAAAATAACCAACAATTGCGGCACAAACAGGAAGCATTATTAATACAATTAACCAAACAGGAATTGGCTTAATCATTGCAGCCAATGCTAGAAACTGAACTTCGCAAATCCCACATAACCATAATAAGGGATTTAATGCACTCCGTACTTTGAGCTTTGAACCGGCTTCAATAGATTTAGAAGCAATATTACTCATAGATATATAATTAAAATAGGTCTAAAAATTAGCCTGGGCTTTATTTCTCTTTCATCATCAATAGAAGCTCTTCCTCAGTTTTCACACAGATGCTTTTGTATTTTTTAGTAAACGCCTTTGCTATGTCAATTAATGCCTTTCCAAACTTGGTTGTATCATCTACTTCAATAACATACTTCATAGTTTATTACCTATTAAAAAAGTCTTTTATCAGCTTTATAATGGTGCTTTTTTTGACAGAGCTCTCTTCTGATTTATCGTAGATGGTAATCAGGTAGATATAATGTGTTTTAACTTTTTTACTTACCGAATAGGTGATTATCCTGAACCCACCACTTTTTCCGCTTCCTTTGTCCTTACTTGCAAGCCTTATTTTATAGATGCCCTCTCCAAGATGAGTGCCTAAATCGTGCTTATCTTCAAGCTCTGCACCTAATTCAGCTAACTCATTATTTAGGTTGCGAAACTTCTTAGATAAGCGTTTAAATCGTTTTTCAAAATAGGCGGTAAGGATAATTCTATTTGCCATCTAAAAACTGTTTTAAAGTTTTTCCTTTTGTCTTGCCTTCCTCAATTGACTTGGCATCTTCCAATCCTTTCAGAATCTGAGTGGCAACATCATCTTCTTTTTTAACCGTTTTCACTTTACTGCCTAATTTTTTAGCAAGCTCAAGAAGCAGCTTGTAGTTGCTTTTGTTGTTCGGTTCAATAACTAATACATCCATAACGCTTTCATTTTTGTGTGCTTTTACAAATGTACAAAAATGTAGATAAACTACCCTGCATAATCTCTTACTGGCACACCATAACGTGCATAAAACACTTCTAATTCAGGTATAGAGAGTTTACCGCGATTATCAATCTCAATACGTTTACACATACTACGAATCGTATCACGACTAACATCAAACTCAACCGCTAATTCTTTCTTGGTTTTCGGTTTAAGAGAGGGTTTTATTTCTTCGGGCAGCTTTGCCATACAGGTGCATAGATATATTTAGGGTTAATATTACCTAAGCAACCGTTCTATTAAATACCACTGCAAATATAGCTATTTTTCAATAACATAATAATGCCGATTTTTGCAGAATTTTGCCGAAAAGTGCGGAAAAATGCCGATTAATGCCGAAAAATGCGGAATTGGCCTTGGTCGTGGTGGTATGTTTGAACCATGACAAAGAAAATTCTCATAGGTTTAGGTGTTGGTTGCGCTCTTTACTATGCTTACTATCTGAATAAAGATAAATTTGGCGCAAAGGCACAACAATTCATCAAAGAGAACTTTTCTATTCGTATTGCCGGTGCTAAAGTGCATAGATTAGATAAGTCAGGTTTAGATTTTCGCCTGACAGCAGATTTAATAAATCTTTCTTCTATTTCAGCCACTGCGAAGTTTCTAAAGGCTGATATCTACTTTTTGAAGAATGGTTCTCCATCACACCTGGCAACGACAGCAATTAACAATTCTTTTACCATTAAAGCACAAAATACCACTCGTATTTCTGACTTTAAGGTACAGGTTCCCTACGCTAGTCTCATTTGGAACATGAGCCTATTTACCGCAGCTCCACGTCAATTCAAAGTAGTGATTACTACCAACGTGAATGGACAGGATATTTCACTAACCAAAAATATCATAGCGTAGATGAATCCTATTAAGTATCTAAATGGCTTAGGCCTGGTAGCCAGTGAACCTCGTAAAATTAAGAGCGGAAAACAATTTGACAAGTTCTTTCCTGCTCCTAAGTACAACGACAAGTACCTGAGTTATGCCGGTGACACACACGACACCATCGAGTTTATGAGCGATATTATTAAAAATACGCTTGTTGACACCAAACGCATTGCTCCGGTTCTGAGAGGTAAAGACCTACGAAGCACACTATCCAATATATTTTCATTTGTTTTCAACCACATGCAGTACAAGCCGGACGATCCGGCCAACGAGGAACTACGCAGGCCAAAACGCGCCTGGGCAGACCGCGTTACAGGTGTTGACTGCGACTGTTATTCGATATTCATCGGATCAGTTCTTTCTAACCTGAAAATCCCATTTGCACTGCGCATGGTGAAGATAAACGGCAAAGCACACTATCAGCACGTGTATGTTGTTGTCCCTAAAGACGGTCGTCAATCAGCGTTGGAGAATCGCAATTCTTACTTCGCTGTTGACCCTGTCCTGGACACTTTCAATGAAGAACATCCCTTCACAGGCAAATACGACTTGTTTATGCAACCGATTAAATACCTAAATGGTGCGCCTTCTGCATCCTTGAATGGATTGCAGGGTGCGGCCATTGACCAAAGCTTGTATTATTCTCCGGAAGCTGCTGAAGAAACCAGAAGCAATGTGTTATTCTTTGACGGTTTGGACTATTATGAGCGTGTTAATGGTCTTAATGGTTTAAATGGGTTTGAAGGACTTGATGGGCTTGGTTTTCTTCGTAAACTCTGGAAAGGTGTAAAGACCGCCGGTCGTGTAATCAAGAATATTGGTAAAAAGGCCGTTAAGAAGGTTGTTTACAAACGAGACGGTACAAAACGTGGTGTTTTCCGTCTGTTCAGTAAAAGAGAACAAGCTCCAACAATGGCACCGATTGCTTCACGAGGTCTTACACCAATACCTTCTGCATCATTAAATACAGCATCCCGGACTCTGGCACCAATTGGTACTTCCGCAATGGCAGCTAACAGTGTTTCACCTAAAGATATGGTGGACATTGCCAAATCGATGGATAAATCTTTGCCAGTTGATCAGATATTGAACCTGGTTAAAACAGTGGCTCCGGATAATAAGCTGATTAATGAGATCATCGATGCCAAAGCTAAGGTCAATAAAGGCCTTTCGACGATGGATGCACGATTGATATCACGTGATGCTGCAAAAGCCCAGGAAGCAGAAATTACAAAGAATGTAATGGATCAGGTTTATCGCATGAAGGAGTTGGAGCAACCTAAACAGGCAGGCTTCGGCATGAACATGAACCCGACTACAATGGTGATGATAGTCGCAGCTATTGCTGGTACTTATGCAATTGCTCGAATGAGTTCAAATACAGCTAAAGCAGCTGCATAATGAATACAACGGTCTATTACTCACCGGAAGCGGTTGGGAGTTTGGCCGGCTATTTTTTTGACGGCGAATACATGTACGAACGGGTACATGGTTTAGGCTCATTAGGAGCATTAGACGGATGGTTAAAACGTATTGGGCGAAAGATACGCCGAGGAGTCAAAAAGGGCTTAAAGGCGGTCGGTAAAGTAGCTAAGAAGGGATTAAAACTGATTAAAAAAGCAATTCCCATAGTCAGCACAGCTTTGACCTTTATTCCTGGTGCAGGATGGGTAGCCAAAGCAGGGCTATCATTAGCTGAAGCCGGCATTAGTGCTTACGACAAACACAGAGCTAAACGCCGAAAGAGAAAAGCCAATAAGCTAAAACGCCTAAAGGCAGTTAAAGCAGCTCAACAACGGTTGAGAGATGCAGTAGCACAAAAAGTGAAATCACCTTCGGTAAGAGTCACTCCAGTCCGAGTTGCTCCGCCGCCAAAGGTTTACACGGTGCAGGATTTTATCCGCATTAATAACGCTGTTAAAGGCAATCAGTTTACAGCTGATCAAATAGCAGCATTAGCTAAACAACAGGCCAATATGAGCCTGCAAACAATAATGAATTATTAACCGGCTCACTGCCGATAATTATATTTTAAAATGAATAAAGACGTAACTAAAATCGCAGCAGCCGCAGGTGGTGCTTTTATCGGTGGTGCTGCTATGAAGTTAATGAAAAAGGCTGATGGTACATCAAACCCGATTGCCAGTCTTATCTCTGTAGCAGGTGGTACTTACCTGGTACTAAAAGGTAAAAGCGAAGCTACTAAAGCTCTAGGTCTTGGTTTAGCAGCTGTTGGAACCATTGGTGTGGTTGCCAAAGTAGCTGAGAAGGTTCCGGCAATGGGCAAATTTGCTCCAAGCATCAACGGTTTAGGAGAATTGTATTACGACGAAGACGGTAACATCGTTGACCTTGATGGTCTGAATGGTGGTCCGCAATTTGTCCAGGATGAAAACGGTCAGACGTATATGATCGAAGGTCTTGCCGGCGATGAAGTAGATGACCTCTATGATGACGAAGTTGATGATGACATGTTGATTGCCGGTCTTGCCGGTGAAGAAGATGACATGTTGATGGCGGCCTAAAAGCCATTTTTTCTAAACTATTTAGCTCGCCGTGTTAAAGCGGTGAGCATTTCTCAAAAGACTTAATTTAAATAAATAACGATGTTAAAAACAGATTCAACACGTTCGCATAGGTTCTTGAAACTTATGGGGAAAGGAAAAAAGTTCTCCCGCCAGACTCAGGCAGATTTTGACACTAACAAATTACGTTTCTTAGATGCTGATTTGTTGCACTCAGCCGAAATTACTGAAGGAGGTGGTAACTTCGACTTATTAAAGTCAACCAATGATAAGGTTATTGGTATCTCAGACTTGGATGGTGATAAGCTTGAGCCAGGTGTGAATATTGCCGTTGACCGTATCAAGTTTTCTTATGGTAAAGCGGCAGCTTCCGGCAGTCCAACAGCAGCTTCAATTAGCTACTCATCATTAGTGAGTGCTTTTCCACCAGAATTGTTACGAGCTAAGTTAGCAATCTCACAGGATCGCAAGACGAAGCTTCGTTTACCCGTAGAGCGTTTTACACAGCAGGCCAACTCACCAAAAGTTCAGGGTGAGGAAGATGTATTGCATCTTGGTTCATTAATCTTCCTTGAAGAAAATAAGCCTATCGAAATCCAATTGGAATTCGAAGATGCTATCAATGCAGGTGCTGACAAGCACTTTGTTCAAGTGCGTTGCATGGGAACTGAAACAGCTTCACGTTAAGCCCATTCCTCAAACTCCTTAATAATTAACTGAAAAAGGGTGGTACATCTGGAGGCCACTGAAAAACTACCCGAATTTTAGGATAGTTTAAAAAATATAAGGATGTAATGTTGTGCTAAATGCTCAAATATTACATCCTTTGTTTTATTAGTTGATAATGGTTTGCGGTGTCAATATGGACGAAAAATGC
>JAOARW010000053.1 GCA_025210475.1 Carboxylicivirga sp.
TCTACGTTCGACATGATGCGATACAAAACTCATATGTAACTCCTTTTTAATCACATCTTTAAGTTAATGAAAATCCAAAACAAAACCAACTTAAATAACTATTAATCTGAGACTTAATGGTATTATTGCCTTGCAAAGGTATCGATTTAATACATAATTGGTTAGATCGTTATGGTGGGGATATAGCTTTAAGATATATGAAAGCCTTAGCTGATAATGCATATATCAAAGGTAATTGCAAAGCCCTAAAGAAAATAAATCGTGAGATAGATACGATATGGAAAGATATGGAGAAAGAGGATAAAGAAGAATTGAAAGGTTTATTAAAAAATGAAATCGGTGAAGACGTTGATGAAATTAATAGATTGAAAAAGATTAATAATATTAAAAAAAGAGGGGTAATAAGAAACAAAAAAGAATACGAACTAATATTAAATGAGGTCGAATTTATTTATAAAGATGATAGTATGAGGGATGAAATTATTCTTTTAAATACATTACTTTCTAAATATAAATAAGCCCTAGCTGAGCGAAATCTTAGACTTCGTTCGAATTGAAAGTTAGTTTGCAACTAACATTAAGGAGCAAATAAATAAATGAGAATAGAAAGCCACGTTAGCAATAGCGTGGCTTTTGTTTGTTAAAGCTGCCAACAAAGTCGAGTTGGGAGGAGATATTTATTAGATGTTTTGATTATAAAATAAGTGGTACGGATTGCAATTCCACGCCAGCGTGCGACAGTAAAGTAGACAAAGACAACTGGTATAGTTAGACGAAGTTGCAAACTTCGCCGAGCAGGGGAAATCTTAACCGGGGCTTATTTCTTGACCCTTCCCGGGTTTTTGTTGATAAACTCTTTCCAGCTTTTAGCGCCGGTGCCAATGTTGATTTTCTGATTTTGCAGGAAGTGGCAATAGGCTGCTGCCAATCCATCGGTGGCATCGAGGTATTTGGGAATCTCTTTTAGCTTCAGCATGTTTTGAAGCAGCATGGCTACTTGTTCTTTCGAAGCGCGACCATTGCCGGTGATGGCCTGCTTAATACGCAGGGGTGCATATTCGAAAATAGGCAGTGAACGCGATAAGGCAGCGGCCATAGCCACACCCTGCGCCCGTCCCAGTTTGAGCATCGATTGCACATTTTTACCGTAGAAAGGTGCCTCAATGGCTAACTCATCGGGGTGATAAGTATCCACCAACTGCACCACCCGTTCAAATATCTTTTGAAGTTTCAGGTAATGATCGCCATACTTGTGCAATTCAAGCACACCCATGGTTACCATGTCGGCTTTGGAGCCAACAGAACGAATAATGCCGTAGCCCATCACTGTGGTACCCGGGTCAATGCCTAATATGATGCGCTCCTTAGCCAAGTTTTACTTCGTTTAAAATAGAACTGAAGGTAAGGCATTTGTCGCCGAATGATTCTTTGGCATTATTAATCAATATGGCATTGTATTTATTGATGGTATCCAGATCGGTCGGATTAGTCACCTGCATCTGGCAGGAGTAATTGGTGTTGCCTTCTTCTACAACCGCCATCACCTGGTACAATTCCACCCGAATGTTTTTCACCAAATCTTTCATGGTTGGTATGTAGTTGCGATTCATCCATTTCTTCCATTCATCCGTCACGGAATCGTCAATCATAAAAGTGGTGTTGAAAATATACATGCTAAACTAGTTTACAAGTAAAAAATAGGCAGAAGGCAGAAGTATTGTTAATAACCTCTGCCTTCTGCCTTATATCTTCTGCCTATTTGATAGTATCAAATCCACAATAAGGAACTAATACTTCAGGTATTTTAATTCCTTCAGGTGTTTGATTATTTTCCAATATGGCGGCAACAATACGTGGTAAAGCCAAAGCACTACCATTTAATGTGTGAGCCAATTGTGCTTTTTTCTCGCCTTCTTCTTTGTAACGTAGTTTTAGTCGGTTAGCCTGGTAGCTTTCGAAATTCGAAACCGAACTTACTTCCAACCAGCGCTCCTGGGCAGCTGAGTATACTTCAAAATCGTAAGTTAAGGCTGCAGTAAAACTGGTATCGCCACCACATAAACGCAGGATGCGCCAAGGTAACTCAAGTTTCTCTACCAATGTCTGTACGTGTGCCACCATTTTATCTAATATCTCGTACGATTTATCAGGATGGGCTACCTGTACAATTTCCACTTTGTCGAACTGGTGCAGACGATTTAAGCCACGCACATGAGCGCCCCACGAACCAGCTTCGCGACGGAAACAAGCAGAGTAAGCGCAGTGCTTAACCGGCATTTCAGATGCTTTTAAAATAACATCGCGGAAAATATTGGTTACCGGCACCTCGGCTGTTGGAATCAAATAAAGGTTATCAGCTGTAACGTGGTACATCTGTCCTTCCTTATCAGGTAACTGGCCTGTTCCAAAACCAGAGTCTTCATTCACTACCAGTGGAGGAATTACTTCGCTGTAACCCGCCTTGTCGGCTTCATCAAGAAAGAAGTTGATTAATGCACGTTGCAGGCGGGCTCCCTTACCTTTGTACACCGGGAAACCGGCTCCGGTAATTTTGGTACCCAGTTCAAAATCGATGAGGTCGTATTTTTTTATCAGGTCCCAATGTGGTTCTTTAACCTCCAACTGGGGCATATTACCACCATTGGAAACTTCCACATTGTCTTCTTCACCTTTTCCCGGAGGAACGATTTCATTGGGAATGTTTGGCAATGCTACCAATTGTTCGTTTAGCTGCGCCGTAATTTCATCCAGGGAAGTATTTAATTCTTTAATTTTATCTTTTAGCTCACCAGTTCTGGCCTTGGCCTGGTTAGCTTCTTCTGCTTTTCCTTCTTTAAAAAGCTGACCGATCTGTTTTGATAAACCATTCATCTCCTGTTGAAACGATTCGGCTTCCACCTGTGTGGATTTTCTTCGGTTATCCAGATCAATGATTGCTTCAACGATTTCGCTGGCGTCGAAGTTCTTTATTTTCAGTCGTTCTACGACTAATTCTTTATTATCCTGAATGAATTTTAAGGTCAACATATTGTTGTATTGTTAGCGAGTAAAAAAAATCTCCTGAAATTATTACGAAAGTAATAAAAACAGGAGATTTAATAATCTTTTCAATAATCTTATTCAGCAGTGAATGGTTCTACTGATACATAAGATTTGTTGTTTCTTTTCTTGCGGAAAGCAACAGTACCATTTACCAAAGCGAACAAAGTGTGGTCTTTACCCATACCTACGTTTTCACCTGGGTGGTGCTGAGTTCCACGCTGTCTAACGATAATGTTACCAGCTTTGGCAGCCTGACCGCCATAAATTTTTACGCCGAGTCGTTTACTTTCCGACTCTCTACCGTTCTTCGAACTACCGACGCCTTTCTTATGTGCCATCTTATTCTAATTTTTTGAGTTTTTTAACCTACGATTTCTTCAATTTGAATTTGCGTGAAGCACTGACGGTGTCCGTTCTTCTTTCTGTAACCTTTTCTTCTTTTCTTTTTGAAAACGATTACTTTATCACCTTTTACGTGTGATAGAACTTTCGCAGTTACTTTAGCACCTTCTACAACAGGAGCGCCAATTTTAACTTCTCCTTCGTTGTCTGTTAAAAGAACTTTTTCAAATTCAACTGTAGCACCTTCCTCGGCACTCAATCGATGCACAAAGATTTTTCTTTCTTTCTCAACTTTAAATTGCTGTCCAGCAATGTCAACAATTGCGTACATGTCACCAATTATTAATGGTTTTCTCCAGGAGGTGGACTTCTTTTTTAAAGTCACTTTTTCTACCCCACAGGATTCAATGGAGTGCAAAAGTATATAAAATTAGTTTTCAACACAAATAAAAGAGCTTATTCAGCGCTGAAAATTAGTTTTTTATACCTCTCAAAAATAATGAATCACTTTTAAAAAGGCGCTTTAACTCAATTGTTAAAAAGTAATTACTATATTTGTTTGAACGTATTAATAACACTAATCAGCTCTTTTTCGGCTTTTTAAATCAGAATTTGAAAAAGAGTTTACGATCGATATAGCACATATGAGCAGAAAGAAGATCAAGTTAAATATTCTTGGTTTATCCTATAGCCAAACTCAATCAGGCGCCTACGCATTAGTGTTGGCCGAGGAAGATGGAGAAAGAAGAATACCGATTATTATTGGAGGAGTTGAAGCTCAGTCAATTGCTATAAAGCTCGAAGGGTTAGAGCCGCCACGCCCGCTAACACATGATTTGTTTCTAAATTTTTCAAAGTCATTTAATATTGAGGTAACCGAAGTGGTGGTTTATAAGCTAGAAGAAGGCATCTTTTATTCAGAACTGGTTTGTAAAAAGGGCAACGAGCAGCTGCACATCGATTCGCGTACTTCAGATGCTGTTGCTTTGGCTTTGCGCTTTGGCTGTCCCATCTACACCTACGAAGATATAATTGAAAAGGCCGGCATTGTGCTCGATTTCGATAAGAAAGAAGAAGGACATGCCATCACTCCTGTAGAACCAACCGGTTCGAAAGAAGGAGCAGTAAAATATAAGTCTAAAACCATTGATGAGCTTAAACGACTTCTGGATGAGGCCATCAAGGCTGAAGACTACGAAAAAGCTTCCAAGATAAGGGATGAAATTAACCGTCGGGAGAAATAGCTATCCCCATCTTTTATCGAATTAATCTAAAACATCAAAAATCCAAATTAATATGAAGAAGTATCTTCTTACCTCTTTTTGTTTGCTATTAACAAGCGTTATATTCTCTCAAACAACAACCGAACAAGTAGTAGAAGTTTCAACAGCAGCATCATTCGATTTTCAAAGTATTTTGCGTGGTGTTTTTGGTATGGCTGTTCTTATAGGAATTGCCTGGTTATTTAGTTTAAACCGTAAAGCAATTTCATGGAAGATTGTGGGTATCGGATTAGGTATACAGGTTTTATTGGCCGTGTGTGTGTTATATGTACCATTTGTTCAAACAATTTTTGAGTTCTTTGGCAAACTGTTTACGTTGGTACTCGACTTTACCAAAGTAGGAACCGAATTTCTGTTGGGAGACCTGCTGGATACCAGTAGCTATGGTTATATTTTTGCTTTTCAAATACTACCAACCATTATATTCTTTTCGGCATTAACCAGTGTGCTGTTTTACCTGGGCGTTATTCAAAAAATTGTAATGGTATTGGCATGGATGCTGACGAAAGCATTAAAACTATCGGGTGCTGAGAGTTTATCTGTTGCCGGAAATATTTTCCTTGGTCAAACAGAGGCTCCTCTGATGATTAAAGCCTACCTGCCAAAAATGAATGCTTCCGAAATGTTTTTGGTGATGGTGGGAGGTATGGCCACCGTTGCCGGTGGTGTATTAGCTGCCTATATTGGTTTTTTAGGTGGTGACGATCCGGCACAACGACTAATGTTTGCCAAGCACTTATTAACAGCTTCCGTAATGGCGGCGCCGGGAGCCATTGTCATTTCAAAAGTATTGGTGCCACAAACAGAAGAAATAGCGTCAGAGATTAAGATTTCAATGGATAAAATTGGAAGTAATATCCTGGATGCGATGAGTAATGGAACAACTGAAGGATTAAAGCTAGCAGCAAATGTAGGTGCTATGCTATTAGTGTTTTTTGCTTTTATTGCGCTCATTAATTACGGTTTTGATAAGATTGGTGAGTGGACAACTTTGAATGCGGCCATTGCAGAAATGACTAATGGGCAGTATGAACACTTTAATCTTGAGTTTATATTAGGTTATTGTCTGGCACCGCTTATGTGGCTTATCGGGGTGCCATCGCAAGACATCACCTTGGTGGGTCAGTTATTGGGCGAAAAGATTATCGCCAGTGAATTTGTTGGCTATACCAGTTTAGCTGAGTTCAAATCTACGGGGGCTTTAATGAATAGTAAATCTGTTATTATGGCTACCTATATGTTATGTGGATTTGCCAACTTTGCTTCCATCGGTATTCAGATTGGCGGGATAGGCGGATTGGCACCTAACAAACGAGAGTTCTTATCTAAATTTGGATTCAGGGCTTTACTGGCTGGTACGCTGGCTTCGTTAATGTCGGCCACGATTGTTGGTATGATAATGGGATAACAAAAAAACCCTTGGATTAAACTCCAAGGGTCTTACAATTTCTTATTAGAGAACATTAAATTCCGCGGGCATCAACGTGTACCGATTTTTGAATAATTAATGTTCCATCTGCAGTTTTGCATTTGGCAATAACATTGAAAGTTTTATTTACCGAACTTCCTTTAGGCAACTTAATACGAATCTCTGCTTTCTTGCCCGATAATTTTCTTGCCGGGCTAAGGTTTTTGTGGAAGAATTTACCTTCGATCAATTGTCCTTCAAAAAACTCAACAGACTTCACACTTTTAGCTCCATCACCAACCAATGAAAGGCTAAGGATATAACTGCCGCTAGTGCGAATGTTGTCTTTTTTAACAATCTTAAGTACAGGATCCGGACGCAATTTACCTAAGTTGGTGTAGCGCTTCATTCCTGCTCCAGGTAAGCCGTTTTTATATTCGTACTCGGCTGTAATGTTGCCCTGACGGTCATAACGTTTACAAACACCATGAAGTCTACCGTCTTTGTAAGGCTGTTCTTTGTATACTTTACCGGTTGAGTGGTATGTTAAGCGAACGCCTTCTTTTTTGTTGTTGACATAGTTAATTGTTTCTGCCAACTTACCGCTTTTGGTGAAGCGCTTTGAAATACCATGGCGAATGGCGGATTTACTGCCATCCTGAAATTTCATTGATATTTCCCACTCAACTGGTGAGCTAGGATCATCATTGAAATGACGTTTTTTAATGATGGTGCCATCGGCACTTTTGTTGGTTTTAACAACTTCTTTTTGCGGTGCGAAAAATTGACAACTACTTAGCGTAATTGCCATAATCGCGACCATTAAACTTAAATGTTTCATGATAAAAAGGGGGTAGTTTTAATATAAGGATTAAAAAAGGCTGTCAACGTTATTGACAGCCTCAAAATTTCGTATGCAAATTCTACATTAAAGCATCCAATTTCGATGCTAATATAGTTTTAGGAACTGCTCCTACTTGTTTGTCTACTACTTCGCCATTTTTAAAGAACAAAATAGTAGGAATGTTACGAATACCGAACTTCACAGAAGTACCAGGATTACTGTCAACATCCATTTTAGTGATAACGGCTTTCTCACCGTATTCTTCAGCCAATTCTTTAACAATAGGTGTAACCATACGACATGGTCCGCACCACTCAGCCCAGAAATCAACCAATACTGGCTTGTCTGATTTTAATACTAACTCTTCAAAATTGGCATCAGTAACTTCGATCAACATAGCAAATCTGTTTTACTTTATTATTATAAAAATTTTAACTTCTTAATTTAAACGTAATTGACCAAAGGTATATAAAATAACTTCGGTCTGTCCAAAAATACACATTTTTTAATAGATAGATAAAAAAATGTAACTGATTCTCATCAAGCCTACTTAGGCAATGCTCATCTCAATATCCTGATGCTCGTCGATGTATTTTATTAAGTCATCATTTAAATCCACGCGCATGCTTCGGGATAGAAAGTGAACCGCATTTTTAGTCTCCGGATCTTGTACTAAAAACTTAAGCGTTACTTTACCTTCATTGGTATGAAGAATATTGGCCAGCTCGGTAATCAACTCCTGCGAAATGGCATTCAATGGCACTTTTAGAGTTACTGTATTGACCAAAGTATCCCTAAGTTCACTCAGGAATTTGATGTTGTTTATCTTAAACTCCAGCTCATCCTGATTATATCGTCGTGGTTGAATGCGCCCCTTGACCATGATAAAGTAGCCAATTTCGAGGTATGGCAGATACTCGGTAAAATCATTTCCAAAGAATGCAAATTCATACGATCCGGTATAATCCTCCATGGTCATAATGGCATATGGATTTCCTTTTTTGGTGGTTCCCCGTCGCACGTTAACCACACTGCCGGCAACAGTAATATCCCTGCCACGCATGGCCTCAAGATCATCGAGCATCTTTAAGCGGTGGTGGATAAAATGATTCATCTCCAGCTTGTATTGATCGAGTGGGTGAGCCGACAGGTAAATGCCGATGTATTCCTTTTCATGGTTTAGCTTTTCGATGATGGAATACTCGGGACTGTTAGGCATATCCGGCGTCTTTATGGCAATGTCGCCTCCCAATGCGCCAAACAAAGAGTTTTGAGTCGAAGCTTTATCAGCCTGATAACGGTTGCCATAGCGAATCAAATGCTCAATAAAGTTCATGTCATCATTCTCGTGCTTACCAAAGAACTGGGCACGATGATAGTCGCCCATGGCATCGAAGGCACCTGAATAGGCCAATGCTTCAATGTTCTTTTTATTTACAGTTGTTAATGGCAAACGCTCTACAAAATCATAGACAGTTTTAAACGGTCCGTTTTTCTCCCGTTCCTGAATAATAGCTTCAACGGCTCCTTCGCCAACACCTTTGATCCCGGCCATTCCAAAACGAATAGCACCTTCTTTGTTTACTGTAAATTTCCGGTACGATTCATTCACATCCGGTCCCAATACATCCATCCCCATGTGTTTACACTCTTCCATGAAGTTGGTGATCTTGGTAATATCGCTCAGGTTACGGCTTAATACCCCCGCCATAAATTCAGCCGGGTAGTGGGCCTTTAAGTATCCTGTTTGGTAGGCGATGTAGGCGTAACAAACCGAGTGCGATTTGTTAAAGGCGTAACTGGCAAATGCTTCCCAGTCTTTCCAGATTTTCTCGATCAAATCCTCCGCCTTGCCAATGGTAGTTTTACCATCTTTACAGGCTCCAACAAACTCCTCACTATCCAAACAGCCTTTGATGAACTTCTCTTTCAATTTGTCCATCATGGCCATTATTTTCTTACCCATTGCCTTACGTAGCGAGTCGGAGTCACCACGTGTAAAACCACCAAGTGCCCGCGACTGAAGCATCACCTGCTCCTGGTAAACCGTAATTCCGTAGGTGTCTTTCAGGTAAGGTTCCATCATGGGATGATCGTATACAATATCTTCTTTACCATGCTTACGGGCAATAAAAGAAGGGATGTATTCCATTGGTCCCGGACGATACAAAGCATTCATGGCCACCAAGTCCTCAAAGCGGTTTGGCTTCAGTGCTTTGAGGTGCTTTTTCATGCCGGGTGACTCAAACTGGAAAATGGCCGTTGTTTCACCGCGGCTAAACAGTTGGAAGGTTTCTTCATCCTCCAGATTGACATTGTTGATATCTACATCAATGCCTTTGGATAACTTTACATTACCCAGAACTTCCTTAATGATTGAAAGGGTTTTTAATCCCAGGAAGTCCATTTTTAATAGCCCAATATCTTCAACAAAACGACCGTCATATTGAGTTGTCAGAAGTTCTTCGCCTTTGGTTGGCATAACAGGAACGTGCTCATCCAATGGGTTTTTACCAATCAGAACACCACAGGCATGCACTCCTGTTTGTCGTACCGATCCTTCTAAGGCCTCTGCAAACCTGATAGTTTGGGCAATAAGCTTATTCGAAGATTCCTTTTCTTCCAGCAGTGCTGGCTCCTCTTTGTAGGCCTTCTTGAAACTCATCTTTGGCGCTTCTGGCACCATCTTGGCCAGTCGGTTGGCTTCGGCAAGTTCCAGACGCAGTACACGAGCCACATCCTTTATCGAACTCTTGGTAGCCATGGTACCAAAAGTACAGATGTGAGCCACTTTCTCCTGTCCGTATTTATGGGTTACATAATCCAATACTTCCTGTCGCCCGTCATCATCAAAATCAATATCGACATCGGGCATCGATATACGGTCGGGATTCAGAAAACGCTCAAACAGCAAATCGTATTTAATCGGGTCTACATCGGTAATGCCAACACAGTACGCTACTGCAGCACCGGCTGCCGAACCACGGCCAGGCCCAACCAGTACACCATTATCTTTGGCCCAGTTGATAAAATCCTGAACAATCAAGAAATATCCAGGGAATCCCATGGTTTTAATGGTTTCCAGCTCAAACTCCAGTCGTTCACGCTTGTCGGCAGTTAATTCATCACCGGGATAGCGTTTGTCTGCGCCCTCGAAAGTGAGGTGTTCCAGGTAATCACTTTCCAGCTTAATGGGCAGTACTTTGTCGTAGCCGCCTAATTTTTCATATCGTTCTTCACCAAATTCTTCTATCAATTTGGCTTCATCAAATTTCTCGCGGTAGGTATCCAAGGTGCCAAACTCCTCTGGAATGTCGAAAGGCGGCATAATAGGGTTGGAATCCAGCTTAAATGCTTCCACCTTTTCTGCAATTTCAGCCGTATTGGCCAATGCTTCCGGAACGTCGGCAAAGAGCTCGTTCATCTCTGCCGTGGTTTTAAACCACTCTTGCTTGGTATAGCGCATGCGTGTTGGATCATCGTAATCACGCCCCGTACTCAAACATACCAACACATCGTGAGCCTCGGCATCCTCCGGATTCATAAAATGGGAATCATTGGTGGCAATTACTTTAACGCCCAATTCGGCAGCCAGGTGACGAACCACTTTATTCACCCTCACTTGATTTTCATATATATCAGCCCGTAAACGCGGATCATTATTACGGTGGCGCATGATTTCCAGGTAATAATCTTCGCCGAAAACATCTTTGTACCAAAGAATTGTTTCTTTGGCTTTATCGATGTTACCGGCCATAATATTTTGAGCCACTTCACCCCCCAGGCAGGCACTGCTTACAATTACGCCTTCGTTGTATTTTTCAAGTAAATCTTTATCAATACGCGGCTTGTAATACATACCATCGGTATGCGCTATTGAGGTCAGCTTCATCAGGTTTTGATAACCCGTATAGTTTTTAGCCAGCAATATAATATGATGACCGCCCGAATCTGTTTTGTCATCTTTACGCAAATGGCCTCGCTTGGCAACATAGGCTTCAACGCCAATAATCGGCTTTATGTCGGCCTTGCTGCAGGCCACATGAAACTCTTTAGCCCCAAACATACTACCATGGTCGGTAATGGCAACGGCTGCCATGCCATCTTCTTTGGCTTTGGCAGCAATATCTGCTGTTTTAGCGGCTCCATCTAAGATAGAATACTGCGAATGCACGTGCAGGTGTACAAATGGTTGAGGGTCGATATTTTTCTTCGCCTCTTCCCATTTCGCCTCTTCCTCTTCAATGGATACCTCATCAAAAGCCGAAGCTACTTTAAAAGATTCATACTCGATACCAACCAGCTGAATGGTGGTCGGATTATTAGCTTTAAAGGCCTGAATCTGATTTGCTGATAACTTGTGTAAATCAGGACTAAGACCATCAACACGAATAAGCTCCAGAAAACAACGAGAGGTTGCTTCCACATCGGCTGCTGCATTGTGTGCCTCGGCAAAAGGAACACCAAACAGCTTCAGGTGAAGTTCTGTTAGGGTTGGATTCTTTAGCTGACCTTTACGTTTTAAATCACAATACTCCTTACTTCCCGTCATTGTATCAATCACAGGAGCAGATGTAAGGTCTGTTTCGTCCATTTCGCTACGAAGTAATTCGCAACCAACAATATTTATATCGAACGAAACATTATGGCCGATGATAAACTTTACGTTTTTAACATCTTCCATAAAATCGAGCAAGGCTTCCTTAAGCGGGATACCTTTTTCCTGAGCAATCTCTGTTGAGATACCATGTACCGATACTACATCTTCGGGCACCACAAAACCATCGGGTGTAATCACATGGTTTTTGGCAAACAGGAAATTACCCTCTGCATCGTGTACCTGCCAAGCCAGCTGAACCATTCTTGGCCAGTTGTCAAAATCAGTTAAGGGGGCTTTCCATTTTTTTGGTAAACCAGTTGTTTCGGTATCAAATATTAAAAACATCTCAGTATCAGAATTATCGGATTATAACAGTCTGCTCGCGGCTGGAATGCGAAAATAGCGAATTAATTGCTGAAAGTCTTACCCCAATTAAAGAAACTATTTGCATTTATTTGAAGCTCTTTAAAACGTTTATTATGTACTAGATGATAAGTATCAGGTCGTTATTGACAATCTAAGAGTAACCTTTTAAAGGTAATTGCGTTTACAACAGCTGTGAGCTATAAATAGGGGATTTTATACTCGCAAGGGGAAATCAAAAAAAGGATAGAAAATGTTACGTATTAGGAAGTATGTCTTGCTGGCATTCATGGTAATGTCATGCGTTGTGTTGAGTGCGCAACAGGTAGATTCAATGGACTTTGGCGACGAGTTGGATGATATCTTTAATATGGAAGTGTCTGTAGCTTCAAAAAACTCGGTATCGATTAATGAAACACCAGGTGTGGTGACTGTGGTTACTAAAGAAGAGATTCAAAACTCAGGAGCTCGCAACTTGATTGATGTATTAAATCTGGTTCCGGGTTTTGATTTCGGAATGGATGTTACAAACTCAATTGGTGCCGGTATTCGTGGGCTTTGGGCTTATGAAGGAAAACTATTGGTTATGATTGACGGACAGGAAATGCAGGAGCAGGCTTTTGCATCCTTCCAGTTTGGAAACCGAATGAATGTTGATCAGATTCAGAAAATTGAGATAATCAGGGGACCCGGTTCATCGCTTTACGGAGGTAATGCCGAACTAGGTGTAATTAATATTGTTACTCATCGGGCCGTCAATTTTCAGGGATTTGAGGTATCTGCACAGGTTGGACAAATGGAGCGCGATTTGGCCAGAAGCAATGTGAATCTGAATTTTGCCAAAAAGCTTAACTACTGGGAACTTGATTTGAAAGCCAGTTATGGAAAAGGTATTTATTCTGATCAAATATTTACAGATGTTTATGGTGATACTTATGATCTGAAAGAGGATGGAGCGAATACTCAAAGTACCAATCTCAATTTGGGTATCCAAAACAGAGGTTTCGATTTTAGGTTTATATACGATGATTATCAGCAAAAAACAGTTTCGCTGTACGATGCGATGGCCAATCAACCATTTGAGATGAACTTCAGTGGTGTGTTTACTGGAGCTTCGTATAACCTAGAGTTGAATGATAAACTAAGCCTGACACCACGTGTTAATTTCAAAAGTCAGAAGCCGTGGGGAACCGACAATGAAATAACAGGCTATTACAAACCTACCATTAATAGGGTGCTTGGAAATATGCAATTAGAATATCAGCCAAATGACCAATTGAATGTGATTTTAGGTGGCGAATATTATCATGACCAGGCAAGTATGAATGGAGGAGAGGAAGTATGGTTTAATGACAGCGATGAATTATCCTTGTCCAATACCTCGTTTTTTGCACAGGGTATTTATAAAACCAAGCTGACTAATATAACAGCGGGCATGCGTTACGACAAGCACTCGATGGTTGACGGGGCATTTTCACCTCGCTTAAGTCTGACAAAGGATTTTGGTAAGTTCCATTATAAGGTTTTGTATAGCCAGGCTTTTAGAACACCAAGTGTGGCCAATTTATTTGCATTTGAAATAAATGAAGATGGTTCGTTAAAAGATATATCGCCAAACATTGAACCAGAGAAGAGTGATGTTTACGAGCTGGAGATCGGGTATCAGTTTACCCCACATTTTGCACTGAGTGGAAATGTGTTTTATACTGATATTCATGATCCCATGGTATATTTATATTATTACGATGAAACCAATGACGTGGAGTATGAAGGGTTTTACAATTCCACTACATATGGCTCAAAAGGTATAGAGCTGGAGGCAAAACTTAACGGTGATTGGGGCTATTTAATAGCCAACTACTCTTATTATTCGGTGGATGGTATAAATGAGATTGAATATTATTCGGTTCCGAATAATTCAAAAGCCACATTGGCCTTTCCGCAACATAAGTTCAATATTCAGAGTCATGTTAAAGTAAGTGATCAATTCTCAATAAATCCGTCGATCATTATTAAAGGTAAAAGATATGGATTTAACGCCTATGATGAGGATCAGGACGTGACAGTATTGTCTGAATATGATCCTATTGCTTTGGTAAATGTATATGCGAGATATACACAGGCATTTAATTTGCCAATGGAAATTGGTTTAGGTATTTATGATCTATTCTCGCAGAATTATCAATTTATTCAGCCTTTTAATGGGGGACATGCTCCATTCCCCGGTGCATCACGTGAAATTATGCTAAAGCTAAAATATAATTTTAGCCTCTAGTTTTGAATATTTTATAAGATAAGCGTTTGTTGTTAATTTATAAAGAGTTACCTTTGCATCCGCAAAACGAGTTTTTGCAAATGTTTAATATTAAAACGTAATACTATGCCTGTAAAAATTAGACTGGCACGTCACGGACGTAAAAGGTATGCTTACTACCACATCGTAGTAGCCGATAGCAGATCACCACGCGATGGTAAGTTCATTGAAAGAATTGGTTCTTACAACCCGAACACAAATCCTGCTACAATTAACTTAAACTTTGACAAAGCCCTTACATGGTTAGACAAAGGTGCTCAGCCAACTGACACTGCACGTGCGATTCTTTCGTACAAAGGTGTGATGATGAAGAAGCACTTAATGGAAGGTGTGAAAAAAGGTGCTTTTGATGAGGCAGAGGCTGAAAAGCGTTTTAACGCTTGGTTAGCTGAAAAAGAAGGTAAGATTCAAGCTAAGAAAGATCAATTAGCAGGTGCGAAAGCCGACGCTAACAAAGAGCGTTTAGAGCAGGAATCGAAGATCAATGCTGAAAGAGCTGAAGCTCTTGCTGCTAAGAAAGCTGAATTGGCTGCTGAAGCTGAGGCTGCTGCTAAAGCTGCTGCTGCAGAAGCTGCAGGTGAGGAAGTTGCTGAAGAAGGTGCTGAGGAAGCTCCAGAAGCACCAGCTGCTGAGTAATTCAGACCGATCTTTTTCAAAAGATACGAAGCCATCCGAAAGGGTGGCTTTTTTTGTATGTCACCTATTTTACTGAAATAGCATAGATCCGGCAAAAACGGTTGTTAAGCCAAGCAGGTAACCGGCATGAACCTGGCTGGGAGTATGTGCATTCAGATACAATCGCGAAGAGCCCAACATGCCACCAAGCAAGATGAGTATGGGTAATGCCAGCCAGCTATCCACTCCAAACCGAATGGAGAGAGCAAGTATGGCGCCTGTTAATCCGCCAATACCAAGCATGTGCATACTAATTTTCCAGAAAAAGGTAATACCCAAAGCAATGATGATCACCACGATGGTGGCCAGCATAAAATGCTCGATAAAGGAAGGCATGATGGAGATTCGGCTGAGGAAAAAATACCCCAGGAAAAAGAAGATTATTGTGAAAAAGGTGGGTAATATCCTTTCTTTTCGCTCACGCATGTATACCGTTTTAACAAGGCCCAATAAAATAAATAATGGAATGAGGCTTAAAGGTAGAATGCAAGTGCTTAAAAATATAATGAGGTAAACATTGCGTTTTAGCTCTATTGGCAAGTAAGCAAAGTGACCACCCAAATTGAAAATTAAAAATAATCCGATTGTGGGAATCATCATCGGGTGGAAAATGGTTGAAAGGGCTTTTGATAAGATACGCATAAAGGGCATTAAAAAAGCCGGAGTGAACCGGCTGATGTTATAATTCTTTTCTTAATCGGGCGACCGGAATGTTCAATTGCTCGCGGTATTTGGCTACCGTGCGTCGGGCAATGTTATAGGATTTTTCCTTTAAGATAGCAGCCAGTTTATCATCTGTTAAAGGCTTGCGTTTGTCTTCGTTGGCAATACATTCTTCCAGAATCTTCTTAATCTCGCGGGTACTAACTTCTTCACCGGATTCGGTTTGCATACCTTCGGAGAAGAAATACTTTAATGGAAAAATACCAAAGTGTGTCTGAATGTATTTGCTGTTGGAAACCCTTGAGATGGTTGAAATATCAAGGTTGGTGCGTTCAGCAATATCCTTCAGGATCATTGGTTTCAGCTTGGTTTCATCACCTTCGATAAAATAATCATGCTGATAATCCAGAATGGAATTCATTACCGTCATCAATGTATTTTGGCGTTGCTTAATGGCATCGATAAACCATTTTGCCGAATCCAGCTTTTGCTTAACAAACATCACAGCATCCTTCTTATCCTGTGTCTGGTTCTTTTTATTGGCACTGTAATCCTGAAGCATATCCGAGTAGGTGTTGCTGATGCGTAACTCCGGTACATTTCGGTTATTCAGGCTCAATTGAAATTGCTCGTCTTCAATTTCCAATACAAAATCAGGAATAATGTGTTGAACCGTTTTGCTCATAGGATTACTATAAGAACTTCCTGGTTTTGGATTGAGCTTCAGTATTTCTGCCAAAGCATCTTTTAGCTCATCTTCATCGATGTGCAGGCGCTTGGTAATTTTATCGTAATGCTTGCGTGTAAACTCTTCAAAGTGATATTTCAGCACCTGGAAGGCGTTTTCAATATCAGGATAAGAGCGGTCTTTGCGTTGAATCTGAAGCAGTAGACACTCCTGAAGGTCGCGTGCAGCTACGCCTGCCGGATCAAAATCCTGCACAATTTCCAGTACATCAAGCGCTTCACGTTCATCTACCTCGATGTTTTGAGCAAATGCCAAATCGTCAATGATCTCATCTACCTCACGTCGCAGGTAACCATCTTCGTCAACATTACCAATGATGTATTCCGCAATATTACGTTGTCTGTCGGTAAGAATTCGTAATCCCAATTGGGCAATTAGGTGCTCATGAAATGTAGCACCGGTAGAAAACGGTATGTCTTCGTGCTTATCGTCTTTTGAAAAGTTACGTGCCTGTAATTTATAAGCTGGTATATCTTCGTTGTTGATGTATTCGTCAATGGAAAGTTCATCGCGTTCAACTTCTTGTTCAGGTACCTCCTGTTCATCCTTATCCGGATCCTGTTGTTCGCGTTCCAGTTCTAGTATGGGGTTTTCTTCCAGCTCTTTCTTTATGCGTTGCTCCAATTGGGCCGTTGGAATTTCCAACAGCTTGATCACCTGAATTTGCAGTGGTGATAGCTTTTGAAGTAACTTTTGTTGTAAACTTTGCTTTAACATTCTTAATGCTTCAATCGATTCTTAAGTTGTCAATCCCTCAGTCCGCAAACTAATAATTGTAACTGACTCCCCCAACAAAATTAAGATTTATTACTCAAAACCGATATAAGCACCCCTTTTTTTGATGAATAAACCTAAGAATAGATCGTAAGATCTTAGACAAAAGATATAAGACTGCTTTGCAAGTTGTTTAAAGTCAATCAATCTTAAGTGATTGTTGAACAGGGGTAAGTGGCATATTATCAAGGTTCTACAAAAAATGTTAAGATTGGCTTATAAAAGAAATGCCGGCTTCGAATCAAAACCGGCATTGTATCTTTTTAAATAATAATCGATTAAAACTCCGCTGTTTTTGGAGCGCGTGGGAAAGGAATCACGTCGCGGATGTTACCCATACCAGTAACAAATAACATCAAGCGTTCGAAACCTAAACCAAATCCACTGTGTTCAACAGAACCAAAACGGCGAGTATCAAGGTACCACCACATTTCTTCTGCCGGTACATCCATCTCATTCATGCGCGTTACAAGTTTGTCGTAGTTTTCTTCACGCTGCGAACCTCCAATGATTTCACCAATCTGCGGGAACAATACATCCATTGCACGCACAGTTTTACCATCATCATTTTGCTTCATGTAGAAAGCTTTGATGTCTTTAGGATAATCGGTCAGGATCACCGGCTTCTTAAAGTGTTTCTCAACCAGGTAACGCTCATGCTCCGACTGCAAATCACTACCAAATCCTTCGATTGGATATTTGAATTTACCTTTTTTATTAGGCTTTGAGTTTTTCAAAATATCAATGGCTTCGGTGTATGGCAGACGGATAAAATCGTTGGCCAATACAAACTGAAGCTTTTCAATCAATTCCATTGAACGCTCATCGGCTTTCTTGTTCTTTTCTTCGTCTTGCAAACGCTTACTTAAGAATTGAAGATCATCCATGCAGTTGTCCAATGCATATTTGATCAGGTATTTCAGGAATTCCTCAGCCAAATTCATGTTGTCGTCCAAATCATAGAAAGCCATCTCCGGCTCAATCATCCAGAATTCGGCCAGGTGGCGCGATGTATTCGAGTTTTCGGCACGGAAAGTAGGACCAAAAGTATAAATCTCACCCATTGCCAATGCTGCCAACTCACCTTCTAACTGACCAGAAACAGTCAGGTTAGTTGCTTTACCAAAGAAATCCTGTGTGTAATCAATCTCACCCTCTTCGGTACGAGGCATGTTTTCATAGTCTAAAGTGGTGACTTTAAACATTTCACCGGCACCTTCAGCATCAGAGGCTGTGATAATTGGTGTATGAATGTTGATAAAACCTTTCTTGGTGTAGAATTCATGCACGGCAAAAATCATGGCGTGACGAATACGGGCAATCGCACCAAAAGTATTTGTTCTGTAACGAAGGTGCGCATTCTCGCGCAAGAATTCCAAAGTGTGTTTTTTAGGCTGAATAGGATACTTCTCAGGATCACAATCGCCAATTACTTCAATTTCCTTAGCTTGAATTTCAACACTCTGTCCGCTTCCTGCCGATTCGGTAATCTCGCCATTAATTGATACAGCTGCGCCTGTAGTAATGCGCTTTAGTATTTCCTCATCAAAATTAGGCACATCAACCACTATCTGAATATTATGAATGCATGACCCGTCATTAAGTGCAATAAAATTAACTTGCTTATTACCTCGCTTGGTTCTTACCCAACCTTTCACATTTGCTTGTGCACCAAAGTCTGTGCTTTTTAGCAGCTCAACAATTTTTGTTCGACGAATCTGTTCCATTTTTATTTCTTTTTACATTCAGGCTTGCAAAATTAATGATTTGTTTTTATTGAGCGTTAACTCATTGGTTAAATGCAAGTGAATTGAGTGTTTTTCTGTCAATTTGCGCATAAAAAAAGGTGACTCATAGCGAATCACCTTTTCAAATATCATTTTATACTGATTATTTCTTTGTGAATCGTTCCATTTTGTTGTCGTAATTAATATAGTAACGACCTTTTTCAATACCCGATACATTAACTTCCGCTCCATAGCCTTTGAATACAATTCCTCCGTATTCGTCGTAAATCTCGTATAATGTAGGGGATGAAAAATTAATGGTACTAACAATTTTATTTGGTCCGAAGCTGACTATCTCTTTCTCAGAAATACTTTTAACCTCTTTGGAGTAGCGAGGCTTGTTTCTGTAATCAACCTGCTTGATTCTGAATTTATTTTCGCCACTGTGTTTACGAACTGTTACATTGTAAGAGTTAGGGCTGTTTGAGCCATTGCCTTCAACTTCTCCAACTTTTACCCATTTGTTCCAGCGATATTGCTCCACAATAAAAGGTAAGGCACCCGATTCTTTACTGGTTGTCCAGCTCAACTGATCACCACTAACATTCATCTCAGCGATTTCGAATGTGGCTCTGGCATTTAATACTTCAGGATTCAGAACTTTTGGTTCGCATCCATCTTTGTATTTTATGCCAACAATAATTGGCTGGCCAATAATAAACTGAAATACTCCTAAGTCAATCTCGAAAGCACTGGAGTTTATCTCATCGGTTGTGGTTTGTCCGTTTACAGTTACCTCATAAACACAAAATCCAACACCGGAAGCAGCAAATGGATTCTTCACATAAAGGTTCTCACCTTGAAATGTACCTTTCAGCTCAATTTCACCTGCGTGAGCACTAATTATGGTTAAAACCGAAGCAAAGAAAATTAAAATTGTCTGTTTCATTTAGGCTAGACTCAATTAGTTATATTTTGGAAAACGCAATTTATAAAATTAGACTCATATAGCAAAAAAATCATTCGGAACCTCTGAAAAAATCCACGACTGAACATATTTCTTTGATTAAAATCAATTTATGGGCGGTTCAACCCAATCGCCATTTTCTTTTATCAGGTTAATGAGTTCTTCAACAGCTTGCTCGCGAGGCAGGTTACGTTTGATTAAATCACGCTTTTTGAACAGGCTCACGGTGTCAGGTCCCGAACCAATGTATCCATAGTCAGCATCAGCCATTTCGCCTACGCCGTTAACCACACAGCCCATCACCGCAACTTTTAATCCTTTCAGGTGCGATGTTCGCTCTTTAACCTGTTTGGTGGTAGCCTGTAAATCGAATAATGTACGGCCACACCCAGGGCAGGAAATAAATTCTGTTTTAGTAAATCGAACCCTTGATGATTGCAATATTTCAAACGAAGTACTGATTATTTCCTGATCTGAAATGCTTCCTTCATTACTTAAATACAAACCGTCGGCAAAACCATCGAGAAATAAAATGCCGGCATCGGCCGCCGATTTAATCTGGAAATTCTCCACTTCGTCTTCTTGATAATAATTATTAAGAACAACGGGATGACTTAAGCCTGCCTGATTTAATTTAAAAAAGAATGCTCGTTGCTCTACCGGTCGGTTAATGTGATCGGAATGAAGCAAGATTATTATGTTTTTATTCTCCTTTAAGCAATTGATTACTTCATCTGAAAGTTGCGGATAAGAAATAGCCAGGAAGCAAGTTGAAGGCAATTCTGGCGTCGTTAACAGTTCATTCGCATCTAATATGGGATAGGTATTCGAAGATGTGTTGGCTGTTTTCCACGCTGCAAAAGGGATAATGTATTTCTGGTAGTGGTTTTTAATGTCTTCGGGTAATTCAATAAACTGGTAATCGGCTTTTTGTCCTTTGCCCCGAAGAGTTTGCATTGCATCGGCAATGACAACTGGAACATGATCGCCTCCAAAGTTCAACACCGAATGAGATTTCCTGCGATTAAATTCAAAAGGAGTATAATCCTGCACAGAAACAGTATTAATTTCCTGATGATTGCTTCGGGCAGTGATGTAATTTACCAGTTTACTGGCCACCGGCACTTCTTTTTCAGGATCTTCGGTTAATGATACCCGGATGGTGTCGCCCAGCCCATCGACCAAAAGAGCACCTGAACCTACGGCCGATTTAATGCGACCTTCGTCTTCGCTTCCGGCTTCGGTAACACCGAGGTGAAGCGGGTAATTCATGTTTTCTTTTTTCATGGCGACCACCAATAAACGCACCGTATGTACCATAATGCGGGTATTGCTGGCTTTGATGCTGAGGACAATATCTCTGAAATCCAGCTCTTCACACATTCTCAGGTATTCCATGCAGGCTTCAACCATGCCTTGTGGTGTATCTCCATAGCGACTCATGATGCGGTCGGATAAGGAGCCGTGATTGGTACCCACACGAATGGATGTGCCGTATTCTTTGCAAACATTGAGGAAGGAGCTGAGTTTATCCTTTGCCAATTCAAGGTCTTGCTGATACTGCTCGTCTGTGTAGTCGAGGTTAAATTTTTTGGCGCCCCCCGAAAAGTTACCGGGATTGATGCGTACTTTCTCAACATTGGAAGCAGCTACTTTGGCCGCATTCGGATTAAAATGGATATCAGCAACCAATGGTTGGATGTAACCTTTATCGCGAATGATTTTTTTTACATCTGCCAATGTATGTGCTTCGCTACGGCCCTGGGTTGTAATTCGAACAATGTCGGCACCTGCGTCGCAAATGCTCATCACCTGCTGGGCTGTTGCTTCTGCATCGAGGGAGTTGGTGGTGGTCATCGATTGAATCTGAATGGGGCTGTTGCCTCCAATGTTTTTCGTACCGACTTTCACTTTTCTGGTTGGATTGCGATGGTAATTAAACAGGTCTTCGCAATATAATGACTCTTGTGACATTGTTCTGATTTGTTGATTCATTGAAATTAATGCAAAAGTAGCTATTAATGTTCATTTCGAAACTTTTCGTCATAAGGATTGATAAACTATTCACTACAGGACACTGACTAAAAGTTAGCGAACTATTGGAATTAATAATCAATTATTAATTTTGGGTCATAAATCTGATTCATTATGTCGATCGTTGTTAAGGATGTTATAAAAACTTTTGGAAGCCAGAAAGCGCTTAAGGGTGTTTCGTTTGCTATCTCTACCGGTGAGATTGTTGGTTTTTTAGGACCTAATGGAGCCGGTAAATCAACGATGATGAAGATTATCTCGGGTTTGCTTCCTCAGTCTGATGGAGAAGTGGAAGTGTGCGGCATCAGTAATACAGAATATAATGAGAATTTTCGGCGAAAAATAGGCTACTTGCCTGAGCACAATCCGCTTTACCTGGATATGTATGTGAAGGAATACCTGATGATGGTGGCGGCTTTGTATAAGTTACCCAATAGAAAGCAGCGTGTGGCCGAAATGGTGGAGTTAACCGGTTTGCAGCTAGAGCAAAGCAAGAAAATAGGTAGCTTGTCTAAGGGGTATCGTCAACGGGTTGGTTTGGCACAGGCGCTTATTCATGATCCGGAGGTGTTGATTTTAGATGAGCCCACAACCGGACTCGATCCGAACCAGATATTGGAGATTCGGAATTTGATTAAACGCGTGGGGCAAGAAAAAACAGTGATGATTAGTACCCACATTATGCAAGAGGTGGAGGCCATTTGTGAGCGGGTGATTATTCTTAACCGTGGCGATTTAGTGGTTGATCATCCTTCAACCGATTTATCAGCACTGCAAAGTGGTGGCAACTCAGTTTTTGTTGAGTTCAATAAACAAACGGATGTTGATGCACTCACAAAAATTGAAGGCGTGGAGACGGTTAATCAGAAATCGTCAACAGAATATGAAATAAAGGCAGAAGGCGAAATTCGCGAACACCTATTTAATTACGCCGTCAAAAATGATTTGTGCATTTTAACAATGATGCAGCAGGAACACAGTCTTGAGAGCGTTTTTCATGGCTTAACCCGGGAGTAATACGGTTATTTACGGTGCCAGTTGACGAATTTTCCACTCGTTCTTTTCCAAATAATACTGAAAGCGATCGTGCATGCGATTTGTACGGCCCTGCCAGAATTCTATCGTTACAGGTTTTATAAGATAGCCGCCCCAATGCTTCGGTCGAGGAATCTTTTGATCTTTGTAGTGTTGTTCCAACTTTGAGTATTCAGAAAGTAAGTCGTCATCTTTTTGTACGATTGAACTCTGATTGGAAGCCCAGGCTCCCAGCTGACTCTCGCGCGGACGGGATTGAAAATAGTCATCGGATTGTTGCGCACTAACTTTTTCGATTTTGCCTCTAATGCGCACCTGACGTTCCAGTTCGGGCCAAAAAAAGTTGAGGGCAGCTTTAGGCGAATGGTTCATTTCTTGTCCTTTTTCGCTTTCGTAGTTGGTGAAAAATACGAAACCATCATCACTCACATCTTTTAGTAAAACAATCCGGCAATTCGGCATCAGATCAGCATCAACTGTTGCCAGTGTTACAGCTGTTGGCAAGTTGCACTCAGCCTTTATGGCTTCATTTAGCCAATTATTGAATTGAACAACAGGATCGTTGTTTAAATCGTCTTTATTTAAATTACCTTTTTGGTAGTGTTCCCTTATATCCGCCAACTTATTCATCATCTCATTTTTTGTAAAGGATAAACAAGAAGTAAAAAGTATTGTTTAACAAACAAAGAAAGGCTTTAAACTTTAGTTGCATAAACTTGTTTAGGTTCTGATTCTTATTGAAAACAAATACACGAACTGAAATGAAAATATATACAAAAACAGGCGATCGCGGCCAGACTGATCTTTTAGGTGGAGTACGGGTTAATAAAGATGATATACGGGTAGATGCCTATGGTACCTTTGATGAGGTTAATTCTTTTATTGGACTACTGCGAGCGAAACTCGATCCGCAGCATGAATGGCAGGAGCGCCTTCACCTGGTGCAGGTTGAGCTGATGAATGTGATGAGTCATTTGGCAACGCCGAGTGAATTCAAAGATAAGAATACCATGCCTTTGCCCGAAGATATGGATAAGTATTGCGAAAAATGGATTGATGAGGTTGAGGCTGGTTTAAGCAGTCGTTCCGACCACTTTATATTACCCGGTGGTAATGAGGTTTCGGCGCTTTGTCATGTGGTACGATCACAATTGCGCAAGGGGGAGCGTAAGTTAACAGCTTTGCACCGACAATACCCTGTTGAACGATCTATCTTGTTTTTTATTAATCGGCTGTCGGATTTGTTTTTTAGCCTTTCGCGGGCGGCAATGGAGGAAGCTCACCTGACCGAAGAACGCTGGAAGGCCTTTTTGTATAAAAGAAGCAAGTAAGCAAATTCAGATGCAATGTTGCCTTTAAGCTTTTTGCTACCTTTGTTGCAAAATTATAAGCAATGATTGAAAAGCATACCTGCCGTCAGATAGGAGTAGTGGTTAAAACCCATGGCATAGCCGGAGAAGTTGTGATTCGTCTTTTTGACGAATTTTCCATTGATGATATGGATGCAGAATACGTGTTTCTGGATTTGGATGGTGGCTTGGTACCTTTTTATTTAGAAGAAGCCAGGGAGAAAAAGCAATCGGATGTTTTGGTAAAGCTGGAGCAGTTAAAAAGTGATGATGCAGCTTTACGTGTGATAGATGCACCTGTTTATGTTGAAAAATCAGAGCAGGAAGATAATGAGGCTGATGCTCCATTTTCGGCCTATCAATTGGTGGGTTACGAGTGCCAGGCCGTGGGTCATGGTTCAATCGGTAAGATTGTAGCTGTGCAGGAGATCTCTAAAAATCCACTCTTCGAAATCGATAACAACGGAGAAGAATTGCTGATTCCGATTGTTGATCAATTTATTGCCGGCATTGACGACGAGCAACAGTTGGTAATCTTTGATTTGCCGGAAGGTTTGATCTAATTTATTGGTATTTGGTAGTTAGTTGGTAATCCGCTAAGCGCATGGAAGCGCTAAGCGGTTTTTGATATTCTCTGCTGATAGCCATTAACTAATTACGATCAGCTATTAACTATATTCCTTCAAAAGAAGTAATTGCTTCACGCCATTCTGGCAATAACTCAAGTCCCTCTTCTGTTTTTTTGTTAAAGCCCACCATCACTGACTTGCAGCTGGCTTTAATCGTTTTTGAAGAATTACAAACCACCTGTTGCACCATTTGAAGACTCTTGTTGCCCAAGCTTGTAATGGTTGTTTGTACTTCCATGGAGTCTTTCAGGTAGATGGGCGATATAAAATCGGTATTGATATTAACAACGATTAGTGTTTCATCGCCTTTTAAAATGGATGGCCCAAATACTTCATTCATGTAATGCATGCGACCTAGGTCAAAATATTCCTGGATGGTGGTGTTGTTAACATGACCCAAACCATCAATATCGTTAAAGCGAACTTGAACAGGGGTACTATGTTTAAAAGTTGTTTCTTGCATGTTGTAAGGCTTTTGCAATTAGCTACCAGTAAAAGAATTGCTGCTAAATACTATTCTCGTATTATCGTTACTTGTCCGTCTTTTGCCAACTTAACAATGCTGGATGGTGCCGGATTTTTGGTTTCTTCCTGACGGAAATTAACAATGTAATCCACACCTTCTTTCACGGCTTCGCTCAATTCGCCAAAGTTTTGAGGCGATGGTTCACCACTGATATTGGCCGAGGTTGATACAATTGGTTTTTTAAAGCGGGCGCACAACTCTTTGGAGAACTGCTCTTCGGTAATGCGAATACCCACACTGCCATCTTCAGCCAGCAGGTTCGAAGCTAAATTCTTTGCGTCGTCGTATATAATGGTAAGTGGCTTAGTAGTCAGTTCAGCCATATCATATGCTACTTCAGGTATATCGTTAACGTAGCCTCCTAATTTTGCTGTATTATCCAATAATACCAACATGCTTTTAGAATCGGCACGTTGTTTTAAATCGTAAATTCTTTTTACCGCATCGGCATTGGTCGCATCGCAGCCTATGCCCCAAATGGTATCGGTTGGATAAAGGATGATGCCGCCTGAGCGCAACACCTCAAGTGCTTGTTTTAAGTCGTCGTGCATGGTTATTTATTTTTGCACAAAAATAGAAAAAAGACTCGAAGTTGTCAGTCAATATAACTCGCATAGAAGGACATTGTGAAAAATGTAATGTTTTAAGAAATCAAAAAATGATTAAACAAAAACACTAATTTGATGAGTTTGCTAAGAAAAAAGATATACATTTGCGTCGCATTTTGGGTTTTGCATTTTATGCAATGAAAAGGGAATCCGATGAAAGTTCGGAGCTGTACCCGCAGCTGTAATCCTCTTTAAATGTTTTGATTTCTACACGCCACTGTCCGCCCGACCGGATGGGAAGGTTAATCAGAACGGGGAGAGCCAGAAGACCTGCCTTTTATGCGCGACAGTATTCTTTGCTTTCGGGATAAAAGCGAGATGAAGGCTCCGGCCATTCATGTATTATTATCTGCCGTACGGAATATTGTCTGTTAGTAAGCTTTTTAATTACTTAATAGACAAATAGAATGAAAACAATTATTTTAAGTGTTGTTGTGGCACTAGTGTGTCAATTTACGCTGAGTCAAACTATCGATAAGGATACCTTCCTTATTAAAGAAATTGAAATTGATGCTGATGTGGTGTTTACAAGAAAGCAAACGGCATTAAAAACTATCGCTCCGCTTAATCACATCCCGATTGCAACATCGAGTGTTAACAGACAAATGATTGATGTTAGAGGAGTTAATAACCTGAATGAGGCAATGCGCTATTCTACTGGTGTTAGAGCGACGGTTAATTATGGAGGTTTTCAAACATTTACCTTTAGAGGTTTTGGAAAACCGGTAATTATGGTAGATGGCATGCGTGATGAACGTATGAACTGGTCAAACAGTGCCCCTGTTACAAGTCTTACAGCTGTTGAAAGCATCGAGTACCTTAAAGGCCCGGCATCAGTTATGTATGGTCATTCGGCAGTGGGAGGTATTCTTAATATTGTTCGAAAGCAACCTTCTGCCACAGCGGCTTATAATGCACGTTTAGCATACGGTACCTGGAATAATAAACAAATGCAAATTGGTGCTCAGGGAGCGATCAATTCCAAATTAAACTATCGTTTTGATGCCGGTTTCATCGAAAGTGAAGGATGGCGCAATAATAGTACAAAAGTTGCCAATGCGTATCTGGCTCTTGATTATCAAGTGACAAATGCAGATGTGATTAAACTTAGGTTAGGTGCGAATGATGACGTATATGGCACCGAAACTGGTATGCCAGCTCTTTCCAATGATATCTTTGAAGCATCTACAGAAAAGCAAGTATATTCAGTGGGTGATTTGCCAAAGGGTTTTAAGCGCGAGCAGCGATACAATGATCCGGGAGACTTTTTGAAACACAAAAATCAAAATGTCTCTGCTATTTGGGAACATAGTTTCAATCCTAATACCAGGTTGGTAAATAGTGTATCGTATAACGATGATGATATTGATTATTTTTCTACGGAGGAGTTAAGTTACCTAACTTCTGATGATCCTATTTACGATCATTATTACATGAATGGTGATAAAAGAAAGTACATTAGTCTTGATTATTTACAACGCACTTTTCCATTGCGCTTTTCCCATAAGACCAAAACGTTCCAATATAATGCGGATTTTTATACCCAGATTTATACAGGTGGATTAAGGCATAATGTTGTAGGAGGATACTCTTTTATGTATGTTGACAGAATAAGCTACAAGGGATATAATGTGGCACCAATGAATGATCCGTTAAATAGTTCATATGATGTATATGGAGAAGGATTGTATGCTATTGTGCCAGTAGTCAATCCAATCCTTAACCAAGGCTATATAAAAACGCAGTTTTCAGGCGCTGCAGTTATGGACGATCAGTCGCATGGCTTGTTTTTTCAGGACTTAATGGATATTAGCGAATCATTAAAACTAATGGTGGCTGGTCGTTTTGATTTTTATAATTATGCGCGACGCGATGGTAAAATAAGCAGTGGGCTTGATTATGATTTTGATCCCAAAAATCCTGAGAAGTCGATTAAGAACAAGGCTTTCTCCTATCGTGCAGGTTTAGTTTATCTGCCTAACGAAGACTTATCACTTTATGCATCCGCGTCCAGTTTTTTCCGACCATTACGAACCACCTTTAACGAATCCTACATTTATATTGATGCTGACGGTGAAGAGTTTTTTCCTGCCGATGGAGAGGAAGTTTATAAGCCGGAAAAAGGTTACCAGGCCGAAGCAGGTTTTAAATGGGAATTTAATAATAAACTTAGCCTGAATGGTAGTGCTTATTACATCCTTAAAGAAAACATTGTTGAACGGTTAGATGATGGCAATGGAAAAAGGGTTTATGGTCAGGTCGGTCAGGTTGATTCCAAAGGTTTTGAATTGGATTTGATGGCTCGCCCTGCCAATGGTTTGTTTATTAATGCCGGATACAGCTTTAACCAGGCCCGTTACAAATCATTTGCTGATAATAAATATACAGATGGAGCAAGCAAAGAAGGCAATACACTTAGACATGCACCCGAAAATCAGCTTTTTACCTGGGTAAACTATACCGTTCCAACCGGAAGTTTAAAGAATTTAAGTTTTGGCTTAGGAGGGCGTTACGTCGATGATGTTTATACCCACTCATCAAATACCTACGTACTGCCTTCGTACACCGTGTTTGATGCAACTGTAGCTTACACTTTTGAAAAGGTTACATTCCGACTTAATGCCAATAATATTGCCGACGAAGCGTATTACGACAATTCGGTGATGAGCCATCAATTTGTTCCCGGTATGGGCCGCTCTTACGAAGCTTCCATTGGAATTAATTTTTAACGGATAGAATGATTAAGTACATCAAACAACTCATGTTCTTTATTCATCGATGGACCGGTCTGTTGATGAGTCTGTTCTTTGTGGTTTGGTTTGTGTCTGGGATTGTAATGATTTATCATTCTTTCCCCAAGCCTCAACCACAGAAATATTATCATGGCCTGAATGTAATTTCAGGTTATGATTCTTTACCTACACCCACTGCTTTGTTCAAACAATCAGGTGATGTATTGTTTTCGCTCGAAATGTTAAATGGGGAACCAATATATCGAATGCCAGGTCAGTTAGGTAAGGTATATAATGCCAAAACTTTAAAGGAAGTTTCTGAGCTTAAAAAAGAAGAATGTGAAAGTATCGTCAAGTCAGTATTCTCCGCTCCAATCTATCGTTATAAAGTTATTAACGATTTTGATCAATGGATACCATGGTCATATTACGAAGCCTATTTCCCAATTTATAAATTTTGGCTTGATGATGCCAAAGGAACACAGCTATACGTTTCGGCCAGCAAGGGGTGTATTGTACAGGAAACAACTTCTTTGTCGCGCACTATGGCATGGTTTGGTGCTATTCCACACTGGATGTACTTTAAAGCATTAAGGTTGAAAGTGCAGTTATGGAGCTCTGTTGTTATTTGGATAAGCGCAATTGGTTGCATCGCTTGTTTGTCGGGCTTAATTGTTGGATTAGTTCGTTTGAGAAAAGGAAAAATTAGTCCGTACCGAAAGGCGACTTTGCGTTGGCACCACATAAGCGGACTTACTTTTGGTTTGATAGTGTTTTCGTTTATATTGAGTGGTTTAATGTCATTGGCCGATGTGCCAACATGGTTGGTAAGCAAAGAAAAAGACTTTGATTATAATAGTGTATGGAATAGTTCAGATCGAACAATTACTAAAGAGGCAACACTAAATTTATATGAAATACTATCGCAGAAAGCGAATAACAAACGAATAATCTGCCGTAATGCTATGGGGCGTATTTTTTATGAAGTGTATACTAAATCCCCTAATCAGTCAGAATGCTATATTGTGGATGAACAGGTAAAACCACTGCCAGCTATTGAATCAACGTTCATTGAAAACTGGATGGCAGAGGCATTACCTCATAAGCAATATAGCATTCATTTTGTGCAAGATTACACAAATTATTATCAGCCATCTAAAAGATATGATTTACCCTTACCTGTTTGTTGTTTAAACCTTAAAGATGAGTTTCAAACCAAGCTTTTTGTTTGTCCCAAAACAGGAAGGTTACTTAAGGTTGTAAATAATTCATCGCGGTTGGGGTGGTGGCTATACAAGGGCTTGCATACTTTTAAATTCTCATTTATGTCAGGTTATGAAGGATGGCGACAATTATGGATGATACTTATTTCTATTGGAGGAACCATCGTTAGTATTACCAGCTTTATTCTTGGTATAAAGATGATTAGAAAAAAGATTAGTAAGTGATCGCAAAAATACCTTTAGCTGATAAATAAAAAAGAGGATATCCAAAAAAAATTGTAAGCATCTGTTCACTGAGCGCAGTCGAAGTGATTAATGGTTGATATCAGTATCAATCAAATTTCATCTCGACTGCGCTCGATGAGCGAGCTTGGTTTTTGGAAATCCTCTAAAATATTTTAAAGATTTATCAACTTAATTAAGCTGTAAATCATCTAAAGCCCAGATTCTAAATGTCTTTTGGCCTATTATCTACACCGCTACATTATTATCGCGCAGTGCATCGTTTAACGAGGTCTTTTTGTCGGTCGATTCTTTGCGCTGACCAATAATCAATGCTGCAGGCACCTGATACTCGCCAGCAGGAAATTTCTTGGTAATGCTACCAGGAATCACTACCGAGCGAGGAGGAACATAACCTTTGTATTCTTTAGGCTCGTCGCCGCTTACATCGATAATTTTTGTTGAAGCTGTTAATACAACGTTGGCGCCAAGTACGGCTTCTTTACCAACGCGCACACCTTCAACAACAATACAGCGTGAGCCAATAAAAGCATCGTCTTCAATAATTACGGGAGCGGCCTGCACAGGCTCTAATACGCCACCAATGCCAACGCCCCCGCTCAAGTGAACGTTTTTTCCAATCTGTGCGCAGCTACCAACAGTTGCCCAGGTGTCAACCATAGTACCCGAACCCACATAGGCACCAATGTTAACATACGATGGCATCATTACCACACCCGACTCAAGGAAAGCACCGTAACGAGCAACCGCATGAGGAACCACACGAACACCTTGCGCTGCATAGTCTTTCTTAAGCGCAATCTTATCATGGAATTCAAAAGGTCCAACTTCAATGGTTTCCATTTTTTGAGTAGGGAAATAAAGAATCACCGCTTTCTTCACCCATTCGTTGACTGTCCAGTCGTCACCATTTGGTTCGGCTACACGTAGCTCACCTTTATCCAGCTTTTCAACAACTGTTTTAATAGCTTCAACAGTAGCAGTATCATTCAGCATCGAACGGTCGTCCCACGCTTTTTCGATTATATTTTTCAAATCACTCATTTGTAATTTCTTTTATTGTGTTTTTGTGTATTTATTCTCAATCAACTTTTTAATAAACTAACAATCTAATTCACTATTGATCTATTGGTCTATTGCGTGCAAAAATAGAGCTTATTAATCAGATATCACTATAAAAAATTACTACTGGTTTTTGTTTTAACTATTTAGATTGAGGCTGTTAAATGCTATTAAATTTATTTCGCTTTGTTGAAAAAATAACAATGCATATTTAAATTATAGTAATTTGTTCCGACCTAATTCTTAAAAATGAAACATTTCACCCTTATTTTATTGATCGTATTATCAAATGCAAGGCTGTTTGCACAGGTAAAAAAGATTTGGCTGCCTGGTCAGATGATCAATCAGGCTGATAGTAAGTTGGTATCGGTTGCACAAATAGCCAGCTATAAAATGATACGATTGTTTGCTGCTGATGCCCTCCACACGTTTCATTTGTTAAATCCTGTTAATAATTGACCGTACGTTGAAATTATCTGTACATCCATTTGTTCTATTTTATATTAGCTTTCCCTAACCAGATTGTATGAAAATTAGAACGTTTATATATATCCTGTTTTTCTGTTGCTTAGCCTTTAAGGATGTAAAGGGGCAGCAACAGGTATGGCTGCATGGGAAAATAGTGCGGGAGTCGGATCATAAGGCCATTCCGTTGGCCCAGATTGCCAGTTATAAAAAGCTAAATATGTTTGCTGCCGATTCAACGGGAGAGTTTAAAGTGATTCTGGATGCAGACGATAGTATTAAGGTTGTGTCGCTGGCTTTTGAGTCGAAGGTTTTTCGATTGGACAGTTTAAATATTGAGTCGGATCAAATGTATTTATTTCCGCTTAAACAAACTTCGTATGAGATACAACAAGTTGATATTAATTCGAATCGCCATTACAGAGCCTATAAAGATAAGCTTGGCGCGGAACTTGCTGAGAGGGAAGAGATGGATTTGATGCTTCCCGGTGATATCGAATTGGGCCGAAAACCGGATATGCCATTGGATGATTTGCCAACTTATCGAAGCAAACCAAGTGTTACTGCTGCTGTATTTCAGCCGGCTAATTTTATCTACTATTATGCCTCGAAAAGCGAAAAGCAAAAGAGGCGGATGATGAAGTTGCGAAAACAGGATAAGCAGCGTAATATGTTAACGGTTCATATGATGGCTGAGGTGAGTGGTTTAAAAGATGAGGCTTTGCAGGAGTTTGTTATTTACTGTAACGCCAACATCAAGTTCAGTAAAAAGGATACGCCTTTAAGTGTTAAGTATAAAGTAATTGATTTATTTAAGGCTTTTAAAGATGAGGAATAGACTGGTAGTGTGGATAATTCTGTTTCTGGGTGGCCAATTGGCACTTTTGGCCCAAAATGAAGAGGCAGATCAAACTTTGTTAATAGGAAAGATTGTATCAAATATTAATGCAAAGGCTGTTCCATTTGCTTTTGTTGCCAACAGTCAAACGGGTTTTGGTAAAGAAACCAACGATGATGGTATTTTTAAGTTAAATACACATGTGAATGATACGTTGTTTTTTCGATGTTTAGGCTATCGGGATACATTGATTGTTGTAAATGAGCAAATGTTAAGCGATACTTTAGTTTGGGCGGTAAATAAAAAGACCTATGAAATTGAATCAGTGGATGTTTTGATGTTTAAATCTTATGCTTCGTTTCGTCATATGGTTGCCAATATGGATATGATGCCTGATAATAGCATGAAAATGAATTTTGGCTTCACGATGACTGACTTAAGGCGGGCAGAAAAAGAAAAATCTGGTACAGCCGGATTCACAGGTCGTTTTGGAGGAGGGGGAGCCACCAGGGAAGAGAAAAAGTATGCGGTGTTTCTGAGGAATGAAAAACGTTATGAACGTTTCCGGGAGATGACTTCCAGGGAGAATATGAAATACCTTACAAGTCTTGAAGGTGCGCAGCTGGACTCCTTTATGGTCTTCCTTCGAACTAAACATAAAATAAACCCTGACCTTTCCGATTATGATATGATGAGTGCCATCAATCAGGTGTTCGAAGAATTCCTGGCTTTAAATACAGATTCTTTGCGTCAGAAAAACTGACTTTTGTCACGCGCCTCTTTGAACTTACAATTGATGTTGATTTGTAAAAGAATCTTTCGGTCTTATAATGTGCAGAAAATCAAATGTTAAAAATAAGACGAAAATATCTTTAAATGTGATAAAATTTTCGACCCATACTTATTATATAAGAAGAGGTCGTAAATAGTAAGATAAATAAGGGCTAAAAATTCAAATTGTAAAAAAAAGCAATATTTTTTTGACTATTTCTTTGGAGTTATAAAAATCAATCCTACATTTGCTAACGTAAAAAGCAACAGCATGCCGTTTGGGTGTGCAAATTATAAAAGAAGATAATTTCGATATGAAATTCAATTTATCACTCATTCTCAACATTATTATTATTCTCGTGGTCATTATTAGAACCTAGAGGAGTGAGAATGCTATGTAGATAAACAAACGAATATAAGTTACTAAGAGCTTTTCTCACGAATACGAGAAAAGCTCTTTTTTTTTGATACAAACGAAAGTAAAAATGAAGATAACACTAAGAAGCGCAACATCAACACAAGGCCGACGAATGGCTGGAGCCAGAAGTCTTTGGCGTGCCAATGGTATGAAAGAGAATCACTTTGGTAAGCCTGTTATTGCGGTGGTGAACTCGTTTACACAGTTTGTGCCGGGCCATGTGCATTTGCACGACATAGGTCAAATGGTAAAGCAGCGTATTGAAGCCAATGGCTGTTTTGCTGCCGAATTCAATACCATTGCCATCGATGATGGTATAGCCATGGGGCACGATGGTATGCTGTACTCTTTGCCATCGCGCGATATCATTGCCGATAGTGTTGAGTACATGGTGAATGCCCACAAGGTGGATGCTATGGTTTGTATCAGTAACTGCGATAAGATTACCCCGGGTATGTTAATGGCTGCCATGCGATTAAATATTCCAACCGTTTTTGTATCGGGTGGCCCGATGGAAGCTGGTAAAGCTGGTGGCAAAGCTTTGGATTTGGTGGATGCCATGGTGATGGCTGCCGATGATTCGGTATCTGATGCTGAGGTTGATGAGGTAGAGCGTAATGCTTGTCCTACTTGTGGTTCATGTTCGGGTATGTTCACTGCTAACTCTATGAATTGCCTGAATGAAGCCATTGGTTTGGCTTTACCGGGTAATGGCACAATAGTAGCGACTCATGTTAATCGTAAGCGTTTGTTCGAAAAAGCCGCCGATTTGATTGTAGAAATAACTGATCGCTACTATGGCGAGGGCGATGAATCGGTATTGCCGCGTTCGATTGCAAGCTATAAGGCTTTCGAAAATGCCATGACCTTGGATATCGCCATGGGGGGATCAACCAATACGGTATTGCATATTTTGGCCATTGCTCACGAGGCCGGTGTTAATTTCACCATGGATGATATTGACCGCTTATCACGCACGACACCAGTGTTGTGTAAGGTGGCGCCTAACTCGCATTATCATATTGAAGATGTGAATCGTGCGGGCGGTATCATGGGGATTTTGGCCGAATTAAACCGAGGTGGTTTATTGCACACAGATGTGAGTCGCGTCGATTTTCCAAGTTTAAAAGAAGCTTTGGAAGCTTATGATATGACCTTGGCATCAGCTTCTGAAGAAGCCAAAGAAGTATATAGCAGTGCTCCCGCTGGCATGTTTAACCTGACGATGGGATCGCAAAAAACAACTTATGCCGAGTTGGATCTGGATCGCACGAAAGGCTGTATTCGAAGTGTCGAAGGCGCTTATTTTAAGGATGGTGGTTTGGCTGTGTTGTTTGGTAACCTGGCCGAGAAAGGTTGCATTGTTAAAACAGCCGGTGTTGATGAGTCCATCTTTACATTTAATGGAACTGCCCGGGTTTATGAATCACAGGATGATGCATGTGAAGGTATTTTATCCGATGAGGTGAAAGCTGGTGATGTGGTCATTATTCGTTACGAAGGACCAAAAGGCGGACCGGGTATGCAAGAGATGTTGTACCCAACTTCTTATTTAAAATCGAAACATTTAGGTAAAGAATGTGCCTTGTTAACCGATGGCCGCTTTTCTGGCGGAACATCTGGTTTATCCATTGGGCACGCATCACCGGAAGCGGCAGGCGGAGGAAACATCGCCTTGGTTCAAAATGGAGACCCTATTCTTATTGACATACCTAACAGGAAGATAGAACTTAAGGTGAGTGATGACGAATTAGCTAAACGAAGACAAGCAGAAGAAGCCAAAGGCGATAAGGCCTTTAAGCCGGGTAATCGCGAACGATATGTATCAAAAGCTCTTCGGGCTTATGCGAGCTTAGTAAGCGCATCTGACCAGGGCGCTGTAAGATTAATTGATTAGTAAGCTGCTAGAGGTTAGAAACTAGATAATAGCCTCATGGCATGATTAGCAAAACAATAACCATAATGGCAATTGCTAGAAGCTAGAAGCTAGCAGCCAGTAGCTTTGAAAAAGATGGAAACACAAACGCAAACAACAATGGAAGCCAAAGAAACGAAATTGAAACGGATGAGCGGCTCCGAAGCAGTAATGCAATCTTTATTGCATGAAGGAGTAGATTTGTTATTCGGGTATCCGGGTGGGGCAATAATGCCGGTGTACGATGCACTTTACCACTATCAGGATAAGCTGAACCATATTTTAACCCGTCATGAGCAGGGTGCTGTTCATGCGGCTCAGGGGTATGCACGAGTCACTGGCAAAGTTGGCGTTTGCTTTGTAACAAGTGGACCGGGTGCAACCAATGCAGTTACGGGTATTGCTGATGCCATGGTGGATTCAACGCCTTTAGTGGTGATTAGCGGACAGGTAGCATCCCCTTTGTTAGGAACAGATGCTTTCCAGGAAACAGATGTGGTGGGTATTACTCAGCCAATCACAAAATGGAATTATCAGGTAAAGCGTGCTGAAGAAATTCCGGAAGCTATAGCCAAAGCCTTTTACATTGCACGCTCAGGTCGTCCTGGACCTGTGTTGATTGATATCACGAAGGATGCTCAGTTTGCTCAGTTTGATTTTGAGTACAAACCAGTTGATAAGGTTCGTAGTTACAAACCAAAATCATTGGTGAAAAAGGAGCAGGTGGCAGAAGCAGTTCAGTTAATTAATTTATCTAAAAAGCCGTTGGCATTAGTAGGTCAGGGTGTTGTATTAGGTAGCGCCGAGAACGAATTGATGGAATTTCTGAAGAAAACAGGTATTCCTGCAGCCTGGACTTTATTAGGTTTATCAGCGATGCCATCCGATTTTGAGCAGAATGTTGGTATGTTGGGTATGCATGGGCACTACGGTCCCAATGTAAAAACCAATGAGGCCGATTTAATCATCGCCATCGGTATGCGTTTCGACGACCGTGTAACTGGTAATGTTCAGAAATATGCCACCAATGCCAAAGTGGTTCATTTGGAGATTGATCCGGCTGAAATTAATAAAATCATTTATGCTGATGTACCGGTATTGGGCGATGTGAAAGATTCTTTACCGATGATCACGGATATGGTTTCAAAAAACAGTCACGAAACCTGGTTAAATGAATTTAAAGCTTGTGATAAAATTGAAGACCAGAAAATTATACAACCAGAATTGCATCCGGCTAAAGCAGGCTTAACAATGGGTGAAGTTGTTCGTCGTGTTACCGAACAATTTGACGATGACGCCATTGTGGTAACCGATGTGGGTCAGCACCAGATGATAGCAAACCGATATTTTAAATTTAAACAAACCAGAAGTGTGGTTACGTCAGGTGGACTTGGAACTATGGGCTTTGGTTTGCCGGCGGCCATGGGGGCTAAATTGGGTATACCCGACCGTCCGGTTTGCTTATTTGTTGGTGATGGAGGCTTTCAGATGACCATCCAGGAGCTGGGAACCATTTTCCAAACACAAGCGGATGTGAAAATCATCTTATTAAATAACAACTTTTTGGGGATGGTTCGCCAGTGGCAAGAGTTATTCTTCGACCGACGCTATGCTTCAACAGAGTTGATTAACCCCGATTTCCAGACGATTGCGAAAGGTTATGGTATCGCAACTGAGAAAGTAACAGCGCGGGATAATCTGGATGAGGCTGTTCAGCGTATGGCAGAGCACAAAGGCGCCTTTTTATTAGAGGTAGTGGTAGAAAAAGAAGGTAATGTATTCCCAATGGTGCCAACGGGTGCTTCGGTTTCAGATATCCGTCTTGAATAAGGATTGATAATTACAAGATGAATTTCATCAATTCGACAATTAACCAATTCGACAATTCAACATTTTAAAAAATGAAACAAGAATTCACATTATCAATATATTCTGAAAATCACGTCGGCTTATTAAACCAGGTGACAACTGTATTTACTCGTCGTCATATTAACATCGAAAGCCTGACGACTTCAGAATCGGCCATACCCGGCATTCATAAATTTACCATTGTGGTATTTACATCGCGCGAGCAAGTCAATAAATTGCTGTTGCAAATCGAGAAGCGCATTGATGTGATAAAAGCATATGTGTTTACAGCTGATGAAATCGTTCACCAGGAAGTGGCTTTATATAAAGTAAAAACTGAGTCGCTACTGAATAGCAATGAAATTGAACGACTCGTTCGCCAGTATGGAGCACGTATCCTTGAGGTGACGAAAGAATATACCGTCATTGAAAAGACAGGGCATAAGCGTGAAACGCAAGAGCTCTTTGAAAAATTAGACCACTTTGGCGTTCAGCAATTTGTTCGTTCAGGCCGAATTGCGGTAACAAAACTCAAAGAAGAGTTACTATCAAATTATCTGAAGAAACTCGAAAAGGAAAAGAGTCTTCTGGATTAGGCAGAAGCCAGAACTATTAAGTCAGAAGTAAAATGAAAAGCTAGTAGCTAAACTCTAGCTTCTAGTTTCTAAAGAAAAATATAAACATTAATCAAATAAAATCATGGCAAAAATTAATTTTGGAGGCGTTGAAGAAAACGTTGTAATGAGGGAAGAGTTCCCATTGGAAAAAGCACGTGAAGTTTTAAAAGACGAAACGATTGCTGTAATTGGTTACGGTGTGCAAGGTCCTGGGCAATCCCTTAACCTCAAAGACAACGGTTTTAACGTAATTGTTGGTCAGCGCAAGGAATCAAAAACATGGGATAAGGCAATTGCTGATGGTTGGGTTCCTGGTGAAACACTTTTCGAAATTGAAGAGGCGCTTGAAAAAGCCACAATTATCCAATACTTGCTTTCTGATGCCGGTCAGATTCAGATGTGGGATACGGTTAAGAAACACTTAACACCAGGTAAGGCGCTTTATTTCTCGCACGGATTTGGTATCACTTACAAAGACCGCACTGGTATCGTACCACCAGCTGATGTGGATGTAATTCTTGTTGCACCAAAAGGTTCGGGTACTTCATTACGTCGTATGTTCCTGGAAGGACGTGGTTTGAACTCTTCATACGCCATCTTCCAGGATGCAACAGGTAAAGCTAAAGACCGTGTAATCTCATTAGGTATCGGTGTTGGTTCGGGTTATCTGTTCGAAACAGATTTTAAACGCGAAGTTTACTCCGATTTGACTGGTGAGCGTGGAACCTTGATGGGTTGTATCCAGGGTATATTCGCCGCTCAGTACGAAGTGTTGCGTGCCAATGGTCACACGCCTTCAGAAGCATTCAACGAAACGGTTGAAGAGTTGACTCAGAGCTTGATGCCATTGGTTGCCGAAAATGGTATGGACTGGATGTATGCCAATACTTCGACAACAGCACAACGTGGTGCTTTGGATTGGTGGAAGCCATTCCGCGATGCCACTAAGCCGGTATTCGAAAAATTATATTCTGAAGTAGCTGCAGGTAACGAAGCACAGCGTTCAATTGACTCTAACAGCCAGGAAGATTACCGTGTGAAGTTAGATGCTGAGTTGAAGGAGCTTAACGATTCAGAAATGTGGCAGGCAGGTGCTGCCGTCCGTAAATTGAGACCAGAAAACCAATAATACATGAGCCTGCGGGGGCAGCTGAGGTTAGCTAAACCTGTAGGCTTTATTTTTTGCGACTAGTAAATAGCTGACAGCTGATAGCTATTAGCTGATGGCTGTTTTGTCGCAGACAAAACAAAAATCCGAAGGGGAAAGGAATTCGGTAAAACTTAAAACATTAACCATGGATAATAAAGTTTACATATTCGATACAACATTAAGAGACGGCGAGCAAGTGCCGGGATGCCAGTTAAACACTATTGAAAAGATAGAAGTAGCTCGTCAGCTCGAAAAGCTCGGCGTGGATGTTATTGAAGCTGGTTTCCCTATTTCGAGCCCCGGAGATTTTAATTCGGTGGTCGAGATTTCTAAAGCTGTTCAAAATCCAACCATTTGTGCCTTAACACGTGCTGTTAAAAAGGACATTGAAGTCGCTGCTGATGCATTGAAATATGCCAAGCGCGGACGTATTCACACCGGTATTGGTACTTCACCTTATCACATTAAATACAAATTAAATTCTAACGAAGACGAAATCGTTCAACGTGCTGTTGAGGCTGTGAAATATGCCAAACGTTTTGTCGAAGATGTAGAATTCTATGCCGAAGATGCCGGTCGTTCAGATAATGAATACTTAGCCAGGGTTGTGGAAGCCGTTATCGCAGCAGGAGCAACTGTTATCAATATTCCTGATACAACGGGTTATTGCTTGCCAAAGGAATACGGTGAAAAAATTGCCTACCTGGTTAATAATGTGCCTAATGTGGATAAGGCAATTTTATCAACACACTGTCACAACGATTTGGGTATGGCAACCGCCAATACCTTAGCCGGAGTTGTAAATGGTGCTCGCCAGGTTGAGGTAACGATTAATGGATTAGGCGAACGTGCGGGTAACACATCATTGGAAGAAGTGGTGATGGCCATGAAATCGCATCACGATTTGGATTACCAAACAGACATTGATACCACACAAATCATGAAATCAAGTAAATTGGTTTCTACTTTGATGCGTATGCCAGTTCAGGCTAATAAAGCCATTGTTGGTCGTAATGCTTTTGCGCATTCTTCAGGTATCCACCAGGATGGCGTATTAAAAAATCGTGAGAACTATGAGATTATCGACCCGGCTGATGTGGGTGTTAAAGAGTCAAGCATTGTATTGACTGCCCGCAGTGGACGTGCTGCTTTGAAGCACCGATTGCATGTTTTGGGTTATGAATTCGAAGGACCTGAATTGGACGATATCTACCAGCAGTTCTTAGATTTAGCCGACAAGAAAAAAGATGTGGCTGATGAAGATTTGGAAGCTTTGGCAGGCTCAGAGAAAGAAAAGCAAGACCGTTCAATCAAGTTGGAATCATTGCAGGTGATTTCAGGTAGCTCTACCATTCCAACAGCTACGGTAGCAGTTAGCTTTAATGGCGATGTATTTACCGAAACTGCTTCAGGAAACGGACCAATTGATGCGGCTTTCTCAGCTGTTAAAAACCTGGTGAAACGTAAAGTTCATTTGGAAGAATTCTTGATTCAGGCCATAACACGAGGTAGCGACGATTTAGGTAAAGTGCATGTAACCATCGAGCACAAAGGCCATACTTATTATGGTTTCTCTGCCAATGTGGATATCATCACGGCCTCTGTTGAAGCCTTCTTGGATTCTATTTCAAAAATCGGTTAAGGCCGGATATGTAAATCATCGATTCGACGATTAACCGATTTAGCGAATCGACAATAAAAGAAAAATGGGAAAAACATTATTTGATAAAATATGGGACAGCCACGTCGTCAAAACCATTGATGACGGGCCAAACGTCCTTTATATCGACCGTCACTTCATCCACGAGGTAACGAGTCCGCAGGCCTTTGGTGGAATCAAAGCTCGCGGAGGGAAAGTAGCACGTCCATCACAGGTTATTGCTACACCCGACCACAATATTCCAACAGTTGACCAGCACTTAACCATTCAGGATGAGTTGTCGCGTCATCAGGTGGAAACCCTGAAGAAGAACTGTGAGGAAAACGGCATTACCATGTATGGTTTAAACCATCCTTACAATGGAATTGTGCACGTTGTTGGTCCTGAGCTGGGAATAACACAGCCTGGTATGACCATCGTTTGTGGTGACAGTCACACTTCTACGCACGGTGCTTTCGGAAGCATTGCTTTCGGTATTGGAACCAGTGAGGTGGAGATGGCTTTGGCTACCCAGTGTATTATGCAGCCTAAGCCCAAAAGCATGCGCATCAACATTGAAGGTGAGCTAGATAAAGGCGTTACTTCAAAAGATATCATCCTTTATATCATCTCTAAGCTGACTACAGGCGGAGGAACTGGTTACTTTGTTGAGTTTGCCGGTTCAGCTATCCGCAGTCTATCGATGGAAGCGCGTATGACCGTATGTAACATGTCTATCGAGATGGGTGCCCGTGGTGGTATGATTGCACCGGATGAAACGACTTTTGAATACATCAAAGGGCGTGAAAATGCACCGCAGGGTGAAGCCTGGGAAAAAGCAGTTTCTCACTGGAAATCATTAGTGTCTGATGCAGATGCTGAATTCCATAAAGAACTGACTTTTGATGCAGCCGATATTGAGCCAATGATTACCTACGGAACCAATCCGGGAATGGGAGCTAAGGTGTGTGAAAACATTCCTACCTTGGATTCAATTGAAGATAGCTCAAAGAACTCATTCCAGAAATCGATGGAATACATGGGTTTTGAGGCGGGAGATAAGTTAGCAGGTAAGCAAGTAGATTTCGTTTTTGTGGGTAGCTGTACCAATGGTCGTATCGAAGATTTACGCGCTTTTTGCGAGGCTGTTAAAGGCAAGCAAAAAGCTGAAAGTGTTACAGCATGGATTGTTCCGGGTAGTAAGCAGGTTGAAAAACAGGCTATTGAAGAGGGCTTGAAAGAACAGCTTGAAGCCGCTGGTTTTGAATTGCGTCAGCCAGGCTGTTCTGCATGTCTGGCTATGAACGACGATAAGATACCTGCAGGTAAGTATGCAGTAGCAACATCGAACCGTAATTTCGAAGGTCGTCAGGGACCAGGTTCCCGCACCATGTTGGCCAGTCCGTTAACGGCGGCAGCAGCTGCTGTAACGGGCGTTGTTACTGATCCACGAACCATCTTTAACTTTTAATTAGGAGGAAGAAATATGCCTATAGATAAATTTGTAACAGTTGAGACTTCGTTTGTGCCAATGCCAATCGAAAACGTGGATACCGACCAGATTATTCCGGCTCGCTTCCTGAAAGCGACAACTAAAGAAGGTTTTGGTGATAACTTGTTTTACGACTGGCGCTACGAGAAGGATGGTTCGCCTAAAGCCGATTTTGTTTTAAACAATCCGGCCTATTCAGGTACTGTTTTAGTGGCAGGCAAAAACTTTGGAAGTGGTTCAAGCCGCGAGCATGCCGCCTGGGCCATTGCCGGTTATGGTTTTAAAGCTGTGGTGTCAAGCTTCTTTGCCGATATCTTCCGAGGTAACTCATTAAATAATGGTGTGTTGCCGGTGCAGGTTTCGGAAAGCTTTTTGGCGGGCTTATTCAAAGCGGTTGACGCTGATAATAAAGCAGCGGTGAAGATTGATTTGGAGAATCAGACCATCACCAACGTTACAAGCGGTGAATCGGAAAGCTTCGAAATTAACTCCTACAAAAAGAAGTGCTTAATGAATGGTTACGATGATATCGACTATTTATTGAGTTTGAGTGATGAAATTGAAGCTTATGAAGCAAAGGCTGTTAAGTTTTAAATAAACACAGAGACGCAAAGACGCTGAGTTTTAAAGAATATAGCCTTTCCCTCCTTGGAGAAGGAGGAGTTATTAATAGCTTGGTTCAAGTTACAAGGTTTTAGGTGGGGGATTGATACTTCTGCCTACTACCTACTCACACTGGCTATTAACTAAAGTTGCAGAGTTTGATAATAGATAGAAAGTCATCTTGACTACCGTTCGGCGCGCCATCGCCGGACGGAGTTGGATGATGAAAGACGCAAAAAGTTTATAGTTTATCAGTTGAGGAGTTTATTTTGAACTTCTCATCGTCCAAATAATCTTGTTTCTTATTTCTTAAATCTTATGTCTCTGTTAAAAACATTAACCACAAATACCAAAGGATGACAATAGAGCTAATGGATACCACCTTACGCGACGGCGAGCAAACTACCGGGGTGTCGTTTAACGAATCGGAGAAGCTGGCCATGGCGACCATGTTGCTCGAAGAGTTAAAGGTGGATAGAATAGAAGTAGCATCAGCGCGAGTCAGTGATGGCGAGTATCGGGCTGTACAGAAAATAACAGAGTGGGCATCGAAAAAAGGCTTACTTGATAAAGTTGAGGTGCTTGGCTTTGTGGATGGGCGCACATCTTTGGAGTGGATTCAAAGTGCAGGAGGCAGAGTGATAAACCTATTGACTAAAGGTTCCTTAAAACACGTTACCAGTCAGCTGGGGAAAACCCCTGAAGAACATGTGGCGGATATTAAACAGGTGTTGGTTGCTGCCGAAGAGATGGCGATTGATGTTAATATCTATCTCGAAGATTGGTCGAATGGTATGATTGATTCACCGGACTACGTGTATTTCATATTGGACCAATTGCAGGATAGTAGCATCAAACGCTTTATGCTGCCGGATACCTTGGGCATATTAAATCCCGACCAGGTAACTGAATTCTGCTCATCCATTATCACGCGTTATCCTGATTTGCATTTCGATTTTCATGCCCATAACGATTATGATTTAGCTGTCGCAAATGTATTTGCCAGCATCAAAGCAGGGGTGAAGGGAATTCATACAACTATCAATGGATTGGGCGAAAGGGCTGGTAATGCACCTTTGGCCAGTGTTGTTGGACTGGTCAACGACCAATTGGGTGTTAAAACCAACATTGAGGAATCTAAAATTACCAAGGTTAGTCAGCTTGTGGAGAGTTTCTCGGCCATACGAATTCCTTCCAATAAACCACTAACCGGAGAATTTGTCTTTACCCAGTGTGCCGGTATTCATGCGGATGGGGATAATAAAGACAATCTGTATTTCAATCGCTTAATGCCGGAACGATTTGGCCGTGTGCGAAAATATGCTTTGGGTAAAACATCGGGCAAAGCTAATATTCTGAAGAACCTTGAAGAATTAGGCATCGACCTTTCATCGGAAGAGATGAAGAAAGTAACCGAACGTGTTATAGAGCTTGGTGATAAAAAAGAAACCGTTACAACCGAGGATTTACCATATATCATTTCTGATGTACTGAAAAGTTCATCGATAAAAGAGCATATCAAAGTAAAAAATTACAGTTTACAGCTAACCAAGGGTCTGATGCCTTTAGCCAACGTAAGTATTGAAATAGATGGTAAAGTCTATCAGGAAACAGCCAATGGCGACGGTCAGTACGATGCTTTTATGCATGCCCTGTGGAAGATATACGATAAGTTGGGCAAGAACCATCCCGTATTGGAAGATTACATCGTAACCATTCCACCCGGAGGTAAAACTGATGCCCTGGTTGAAACAGTCATCTCCTGGGAATTTAAAGGAAAGCTTTTTAAAACCCGCGGGCTGGATGCCGACCAAACAGAAGCAGCTATAAAAGCTACCGTTAAAATGCTTAACTTGATAGAAAACGGAAATTTGAAAATAATTAATTAAGCTACTAGCCTCTAGATGTTAGCCTCTAGCGGCTTAATATTAAAAATATGAAATTAAACATTGCAGTTTTGCCGGGTGATGGCATCGGACCAGAGATAGTGGCACAGGCACAAAAAGTAATTGATGCCGTTGCTAAGAAATTTAACCACGAGGTGGTATATACGGATGCACTTGTTGGGGCTACAGCCATCGACCAGGTGGGAAACCCGTATCCGGATGAAACACATGAGATTTGTATGCAGTCGGATGCCGTTCTTTTTGGTGCAATTGGTGACCCGAAATACGATAACGACCCAAAGGCAAAAGTTCGTCCTGAGCAAGGTTTATTAGCCATGCGTAAAAAACTAGGCTTGTATGCCAACATTCGTCCTGTTACTACTTTTCCTTCATTATTAGATAAAAGTCCTTTGCGTTTAGACATCGTTGAAGGGGCTGATTTTGTGGTGGTGCGTGAGTTAACAGGCGGTATCTATTTTGGTGAAAAAGGTCGTTCGGAAGATTTGAAGAAAGCCTTTGATACTTGTACCTATACTACCGAAGAGATTGAGCGAATCTTAAAATTAGCTTTCTCTTATGCCGGCAAGCGCGAAAAGCGATTAACAGTTGTGGATAAAGCCAACGTATTGGCAACCTCACGTTTGTGGCGCGAAACAGCACAGGCCATGGAAAGTGACTATAAAGACATTGAAGTAGACTATATGTTTGTTGATAATGCAGCCATGCAGTTAATTCAGTGGCCTAAGAAGTTTGATGTAATGGTTACTGAAAATATGTTTGGCGATATCATCAGTGATGAGGCGTCTGTAATAACTGGTTCATTAGGATTGTTACCTTCTGCATCAGTAGGTATTCATACATCTGTATTTGAGCCAATTCATGGTTCATATCCTCAGGCGGCAGGTAAGGATATCGCCAACCCGATAGCTACCGTTTTATCAGCTGCCATGTTATTAGAATCATTGGACTTATTGGATGAAGCCAAAGCCGTTCGCGATGCCGTTAATCAATCGCTGGATGCAGGTGTTGTGACGGAAGACATTGCCAAGGATGGACAAGTCAGTAAAACATCCGAAGTAGGTGATTGGCTCGCTAATTACATCAAAACGAACTAATATGCTAAACCTGTCGGGATTTCACAACCTGACAGGTTTTTTATTATAGACTAAAATACCCCACCAACAAAATGACAACAAAAAACGGAATAGCAGCATTTTCAGATTTTTACCCGACTCTTGATGCTGTTAAAAAAGCAAAACAAACTATCTCTGAAGTGGTGGAAACCACCCCATTGATGAAGAACCACAATCTGTCGAAACAGTATTGTTCCAACGTGTATCTTAAGCGGGAAGATTTACAATCCGTACGTTCTTATAAGATACGTGGTGCCTACAATAAGATTAAGAGTTTAACCAAACAACAGGTGGCTTCAGGCATTGTGTGCGCCAGCGCTGGTAATCATGCACAAGGCGTAGCTTATTCGTGCAGGGAATTGGGTATCAATGGCTATATTTTTATGCCGGCTACAACGCCCAAGCAAAAGGTAAGCCAGGTAAATATGTTCGGGCAGGGCTTTGTTGAGGTTGTTCTTAAAGGCGATACCTACGATGATGCCTATAATGCTGCCATGGAAGAATGCGCGCGAACGGGACGAACATTTATTCATCCTTTTGATGACCCACAAATTATCGAAGGACAGGCAACCGTTGGTTTGGAGTTGATTGAGCAAGCCGAAAAACCGATTGATTATATTTTTGTACCCATTGGAGGCGGTGGTCTGGCGTCAGGATTAGGAGCCTACATCAAGCAAATTACTCCTGAGACCAAAATTATTGGCGTAGAACCAGCGGGTGCACCGGCTATGCAAAAAGCCATGGAAAACGGCGAGGTGGTTGAACTGGATGAAATTGATAAGTTTGTTGATGGAGCAGCTGTTCAGCGTGTAGGAGCCATCAACCTACCGATTTGTCAGCGTGTTTTAGATGATATTATTCTAGTGCCCGAAGGTAAAATTTGCACAAAAATCCTTGAACTTTATAACTACGAGGCCATTGTGGTTGAGCCAGCTGGTGCTTTAAGCATAGCGGCTCTTGATTTTTATGCCGAACAGATTATTGGCAAAAATGTGGTCTGTATCCTTAGTGGAAGTAATAACGATATAACACGTACTGAAGAAATTAAAGAACGCTCGTTACTTTATGAAGGCTTAAAACATTACTTTATTGTTCGTTTTCCACAACGTGCCGGTGCACTTAAAACATTTGTGAGCGATGTATTGGGGCCTGGTGATGACATCACACATTTCGAATATAAAAAGAAAACAGCTCGCGCAATGGGCCCTGTAGTAATTGGCATTGAAATTCAAAAACCGGAGGACTTTAATGGACTGCAACAGCGGATGGAAGAAAATGGTTTTATTGCTGAATACCTGAATGAAAAGCCCGATTTATTTCAGTATTTGATATAAAAAACATAGATAAAGCGCCTTTTTAACCACTGGCGCTTTTTTCATGATTGAAGTCAGTGGATATAGCATTGGGTAATTGTAGATTTGTAATGATAAGCCTCTAATTTAATTACAAATCTATAATCATGCGAAGTAAACTACTTACACTTTTGCTTTTTTCTGCAGCATTTATGGGGATTGCGCAGGAAGAAGATTTAACACAATATGTTGATCCGTTTATAGGGACACAAGAAATGGGACATGTGTTTCCAGGAGCCTGTGCGCCTTTTGGCATCGTTCAGTTAAGTCCTGACACCGATAGTGTGCAGTTTTTTAATAATGGAAAATACAATAAAGAAGTATATCGTTATTGTGCCGGATATCAGTATGCAGATCAGTCGATTGTTGGATTTTCGCATACACATTTAAGTGGCACGGGGCATTCCGATCTTGGTGATTTTTTAGTGATGCCAACTGTTGGGAAAGTGCAATATAACCCAGGAACAAAAGATGATACATCAAAAGGATATCGTTCTAAATTTCGAAAAGAAACTGAGAAAGCAGAGCCTGGTTACTACACTGTCGAATTAGATGATTATAATATTAAGGCGGAGCTGACAGCTACTCAACGCGTAGGATTTCATCAATATACGTTTCCAAAATCTGATAATGCACATATTATTCTTGATTTAACGCATGGAATTTATAATTACGATGGGAAAGTGCTATGGTCAATGCTTAGGGTTGAGAATGATACATTGGTAACCGGATACAGAATTACCCGGGGTTGGGCGCGTACTAATTATCAATATTTTGCCATGAGTTTCTCAAAGCCCATTGAAACATATGGATGTAAAAATAATGAAGAGGTAAAGTACCGGGGGCATTGGCGCAGGTTTGATACAACCGATAATTTCCCCGAAATGGCTGGCAAGGCTTTAACGGTTAACTTTAACTTTTCAACAGAAGAGGGAGAGAAACTAAAGGTGAAATTTGCTTTATCGGCAGTAAGTACCGAAGGTGCATTGAAAAACCTGAATGCTGAAGTGCCACATTTTAATTTTGAGCAGACACGCTCAGAAGTGAAAGCCATGTGGCAAAAAGAGTTAAAGCGTATACAGATCGATGCACCAAAAGAGAAAAAAGTTACCTTTTACACATCTATGTATCATTCATTTATTCATCCAAGTGAATACATGGATGTAGATGGCAAATATCGTGGTATCGACCATAATATTCATCAGGCAGATGGTTTTACCAATTATTCAGTTTTTTCACTGTGGGATACCTACCGCGCGCAACACCCTCTTTTAAATCTGATACAGCCCAGGCGATCGTCGGATATGATTAATTCAATGCTGGCACATTACGAACAAAATGTACATGGTATATTACCTATTTGGAGTCATTTCGGAAATGAAAACTGGTGCATGATTGGTTATCATGCAGTGCCGGTTATTGCCGATGCATACAATAAGGGAATTAGTGGCTTCGATGCAGAAAAAGCTTTAGAGGCCTGTATATCAAGTGCTAATTACGATCGATACGATGGTTTAGGTGATTATAAAAAATTTGGTTTCGTTCCATATGAAACACATAAGTATGGAGCTTCAATCACTCTTGAATTTGCCTACGACGATTATGCAATTTCGCAATTAGCAAAGGAAATTGGTAAAAACGATATTGCTAAGGAATATCTTGAGCGATCGGAATATTGGCGAAATTTATTTGATGTGAAAATAGGATACGTTCGCCCCAAAACAAAGGATGGGAATTTCCTTGATAACTTTGATCCTTTGGATACCCACGGAGCTGGTTTTATTGAAGGTAACTCCTGGAACTATTCGCTTTATGTGCCACAGAATGTTGGTGGTTTAATTCAAGAGATGGGAGGTAAGAATCAATTCGCTGCGCATTTAGATTCTTTATTTACCATGTACATACCTGATGAGTATTTTGAGCATACAGAGGACATTACGCGTGAAGGAATTATGGGTGGTTATGTGCATGGCAATGAGCCGAGTCATCATGTGGCTTATATGTATAATTGGGCAGGAAAGCCGTGGAAGACAGCCGAAAGGATTCATGAAATTATGAATACTAAATATTTAAACAAACCCGATGGCCTCTGTGGAAATGATGATTGTGGGCAGATGTCGGCGTGGTATATCTTTTCATCTCTTGGTTTTTATCCGGTTTGTCCCGGATCAGGTGAGTATGTTATTGGTTCGCCATCAGTTAATGAAGCAACAATTGATTTAGAGAATGGTAAAAAGTTAAGGGTATTGGTTAAGAACGGATCCGCCAAAAACATTTATGTTAAATCAGTAACCATTAATGGTCAGGCTTGCACCAATAGCTACATAAAGCATAGTGATATAGCTGAAGGAGGAGAGCTGATTTTTGAGATGAGCAGAAGACCTAATAAGAGGTGGGCTACTGATGAAAATGCATATCCGTATTCAAACGCTGATGTTTTATATTAATAATTCTTAATAGAGCGCCACTGTTTATCTTTGGCGCTTTGATTTAATAGTTTTTCTTAAGTGTTTGAATAATAGCTCAAACAAGTCTGGCGTTTATTTGAGGTTTTACTACATTTTTAGGGTTAAGAATCGAGTTTAACCCTATTATTCCAATAGATTTAAATTAAAAAAATGTCGCTACTAAAGTAGATCACGAGTTTTTTATCTTGTTAATTTGAAATTCTATGTTATAATTGTATTAGCAAGAAGCTTTGACATTAAATTAAATTTTATCCGTTTATATTTACAGAAATGACAATGCTTTTTGTCGAATAAATGTTTTTATTGACTAATTGCCGACCTTACAGGTTAATAGAAACAAACCAAACTAAACGATTTAGATTAATTGATACCTAGCCTATACTATGGATGAGTTTAGAAAAATGTCTGTTGATATTTTAATAAGGCAAGTTCGAAATGGAAATTCGAGTGCCTTTGACGAACTCTTTAATCGGTATCAATCAATGATCTACTCGTTTTCCTTACGTTATTTAAAATCTGAGGTTGAGGCTGAGGGAGTGGTTCAGGAGGTGTTTATATACATATGGGAGCATCGATCTTCTCTCAGAAGCGACACCAATATTAAATCTTACTTCTTTCAGATTTCTTATAATTTAATTCGCAAAGTATTTCGTAAACAAGCTTACCAAAACAAGTATCTGAATGAAAAGGCTTGTGAAAGCCTTATTACTGATAATTCAACACTTGATGATATCGAATATCAATCTACAATCCAGGAGGTTTTACGAATTGTTGATCGATTATCCCCTCGTAAGCGTGAAATTTTTAAATTAAGTAGAATTGGTGGGCTCACCAATAAAGAGATATCGACAAAGCTTAATATATCAAGAGCAACTGTAGATAACCAAATATCCGATATTCTAAAATATATACGTAAGCGCCTTTCACACGTTGAGTATTTAATTTTTCTATTACTTTTTCAATAATCATCACATTCGTAAGTGACAGGTAATTAAGTGAATGAGATTTTTATTTAAAAAAAATCATTTTTCTATGTGAGATTTTAATTTCTCATGGACATTACTATATAGACGAGCAATTATGAATAAGAATGATAAAAATAAATTAACTGATTACCTCAATAACTCGAAGCGTTTACCGGGTGAATTCATTCATAATCTTTTTTTACAAAAATCAGATTCGGAACTAGATGAGTTTGTCAGAAAGGATTGGGATGAGCAATGGAATTTAAGCAACAGAACTAGTTTAAATGACGAGTTACTAAGTAAAATACATAAGAGTATAGACGATTCTGTTAATAAGAAAAGTATTTTTCAAAAAAGCATTGTTAGTTGGTATACTTATGCAGCTTCAATATTGTTTATTCCGATGCTATTCGCAGCAACCTATTTCTTTTTTAATAATGAAAGCGCTGATTCGATTACCAATAATAGTTTTGCTGAAATAATTGCGCCCGAGTACGGGAGACTACATTATTACCTTCCGGATTCTTCATTGGTTATACTAAATGGAGGCTCTAAACTGGTTGCACCCTTATCCTTTGAAAATGAGCGAACGGTTGAGTTAATTGGAAAGGCATATTTCGATGTACAAACGAATAAACAATTACCTTTTAAGCTTAACGTCCCAGCCGGTACAGTTAAAGTGTTAGGTACCCAATTTACTGCTAATTCCAAGGAAAACGATTTTATGGAGGTGGTTTTAAAAGAGGGCGCAGTAGAGGCTTATTTCTTTGAAGGACAGCAAAAGGTTTTGTTAGAGCCAGATCAAAGATTAATTGTAGAAAGCTCTCGTTATCGCGTCGAGAATGTTAAAGCACAGCAGATTACAGCATGGATTGATGGAAGGTTGATTTTTAAGAACAATCCTTTAGAGGATGTTTGCAGGCAACTGTCAGATAAGTATAATGTGGATATTGAGATTGTTAATAAAGAACTAAATACAATTACTTATCGAGGAACCTTTGTTGATGAACCCATTGAAGAGGTTTTCCAATTAATGACACTGTCGCTACCTATCAAATATCAGGTAGTTCCAAGTAAAAAATTAAATGATGGAAGTTATAGTAGAAAGAAAATAAATCTATTTATAAAAAATTGATGCCTATGAAAAAAAACACAGCAGGATAATGCGCCAACATCTTCCTGCTGCTTCCTAAGGTTATTAAACCAAAGTACTATTTTAAAAACACAACAAATTTATGAAAAAATTTCTTGAATTTCAGGATATATGGGATTCCTATAGCCTGAAGAAACTAGGACGAATAATGAAATGTACACTAATTCTATTTTTGATTGTATCGATTAACATGGTTGCTTCTGAGGCCTACTCTCAAAAGTCGAACTTCAGTTTAAAGATTTCGAATACAACTGTAGAAAAAGTATTAGATGAAATTGAAAAGCAAAGTGATTATGTTTTTCTCTATAGCAATGAAATGCTAGACTTGAAAAAAAGTATTGATCTAGATGTTAATAATAAAGACATTTTTGGGTTATTAGAAGAAGTGTTCGATAAGCAAGCAGTAAAGTTTACAGTAATTGAGAACAAAATTATTCTGAGTTCTAATTTATCGCAGTCTGCAATACAGAATAATATTATTATTACAGGTAAGGTGACTGATATTAATGGTGATGCCTTACCGGGCGTAAATGTTTATGAAAAGGAAAATCCTCAGAACGGAGTTATAACAGGAGTAGATGGGACATTCTCAATTGAAGTTGATTCAGGGGATGATGCCATATTATTTTCTTTTATCGGTTTCGAGGATCAGGAAATTATCGCAGGAACATCCCGAGAAGTGAATGTTGTTTTAATGGAAGAAGCTACAGGATTGGATGAGGTAGTTGTGACGGCTTTAGGTATTAAACGAGAAAAAAAGGCACTTGGATATGCTGTACAAGAAGTTGGAGCAGATGAGTTAAATACAACGCAGGATCCATCTGTTGCTAATGCTTTACAGGGTAAAGTGGCTGGTGTAGTTATTTCAAAAGGAGCTGGTGGAGCCGGGTCATCTTCAAAAATTACAATTAGAGGTAATAGTTCTCTTGCTGGGAATAATAATCCGCTTTGGATTGTGGATGGTATTCCTTTGCAAGACAATCAACCCGGAAAAGGTAGTGAATGGGGCGGTATCGATATTGCTAGTACTGTTGATGATATTAATCCGGATAATATAGAAAGTATTACTGTTCTTAAGGGAGCTAATGCTGCTGCCTTATATGGTTCTCGTGCTGGTAATGGTGTTATTGTAGTAACAACTAAAAAAGGGATTGCAAGAGAAGGTATAGGAGTTTCTTATAATGGTAGTGTTGTAGTAGATAAGATAAAAGATTTAAATGATTATCAAACAACCTATTCGCAAGGTACAGGAGGGGAATTTTCGCCATATGCCCAAGGTTCATGGGGAGAGAAAATTACCGGACAAACAGTAGATAACTGGAGAGAAGGTTATGATTCATACCAGTTAAAAGCTAATACCGATCATTTAGATGACTTTTTTCGAACAGGAGTTACTCAAACGCATAATGTAGCTTTGTATGGTGGTAATGAAAAGATGACTGCCCGTGTTAATTTTGGCTATAATAAAACGGACGGAGTTTATGAAAAGCTAAAACTTGAAAAATATGATTTTACAGCATCTATCAATGGAAAATTAAATGATATTTTCAGTATTGATTTCAAAGCTAATTTCATTAATTATTTTGGTGAAAATCGACCTGAGAATGGCGTTATGGGACCAACCTCTCATTTTGCTATTATGCCTTTAACTATCCGAACTGAAGACATTATTGATCCTATTGATGCTGAAGGAAATCATGTTAATTATCTAGGTCCTACTGATAACCTTCGAAATCCTTATTTCATGCAGTATCAGAGAAATAATAACGATGAAAGAACACGTTTTCTTGGAAATATAGGAGTAACTGCCAAGCTTACAAATAAGCTTTCTGCTCGATTAATGCATGGCCTAGATTTCTATACTTACACATGGGAACAACGGCGTTTGTTGGATTCTGCAAGTGCTGATAAAGGTGGTTATAAAAACAATAAAAACATTGTAAGTGAACAAAATACTGAATTTACATTAAGATATAATAATCGTTTTAATGATTTTGACCTTAATGTTACAGTAGGAGCGAACCGTATGGCTAAATTCACAGAAAGAAATAAAAACTCTTCAGGACAATTGATAATTCCCGGAAGTTATTTTTATGATAATGGAACAAACCTGACAGCTAGCGTAGGATATTCAGAAAAGGAGATTCAAAGTGTTTTTGGATTAGCAAGTATTGGCTATAAAAATGCTGTTTATTTAGATGTAACTGCCAGAAATGACTGGTCATCGACATTACCAGAAGAAAACAGGAGTTATTTTTACCCAAGTATAAATACTTCATTGTTGCTACATGAAATTTTTGATTTTCCCAAATCAATTACATTCGCTAAAATCCGTGGAGGTTGGAGTCAGGTTGGTAAAGACACTGATCCATATGAATTAGCAAATAATTATAAAATAGGTCGTAGATACGAAAATACGGCATATGCAAGAGTTCCTTCCACATTAGCACTTTATGATTTGAAGCCGGAAATCGTAACAAGTACTGAAGTTGGTTTGGATTTAAAAATGTTCCAGAATCGATTTGGTCTGGATTTTACTTACTATGATAGTGAATCTAAAAACCAAATTCTGGAAGTTCCTACCCCACAGTCTTCTGGTTATTCGGCCGAAAGGATTAATGCAGGAAGTATTACAAATGAAGGTTATGAGATAATGCTTTACGGTGTGCCAGTTAAAACAAGAGATTTTAATTGGGATATAACTTTAAATCTTGCTCACAATAAATCAATGGTTAATGAGCTGCATGACATAGTTAAGACCACAGACTTTGGTGGTATGGGAATAGCCAATGTATGGGCAATAGAAGGAGAAGAGTATGGACAAATTGTTGCCAGCAAAACGTGGCAGCGTGATGATGAAGGTAATATTTTAGTCAGTGAAGATGGCCAGCCATTAACTCTTTCAAATGAATCCAAGGTAATAGGTAATATAAACCCAGATTTAACAGGTTCAATCAGAAATAGTTTTAAGTATAAAAAACTTGATTTTTCAGCCTTAATTAACTTTCAGTTCGGTGGAGATATTATCTCATCCTATGAAGCGATCCTAAGTCAAAATGGTAATTCAAAGAGAACTGAGAAGCGCGATAATTTTATTGTTGATGGAGTTCACGAAGATGGATCAAAAAACTCAACCCCAATATCAGCAGAATCCTATTATAGTAATTATGGAGGCATGTATGGTGTAGCCGAGGATTATCTTTATGATGCATCATATATTAAACTTCAAGAAGTTAGTGTTGGATACACTTTTTCAGAGTCGTTATTCGCTAAGGTTAATTGGATACACAAGATACGCTTAAGTGCTGTGGGTAGAAATTTGGCTTATTTACAACGTGATACCCCAAATGCTCCTGATATGCATTATACAAGCGATGTGGCTGCTCAAGCATTTGATTATGCTGGTATTCCTTTTACAAGGTCATATGGCTTTAATTTAAGTGTTGAATTTTAATTTGATATAAAATGAAAAAAATATTTGCTATACTAATATTGTTTGTGGTCATAATACAACTACAGAGTTGTACCGATGATTTTACAGAAATGAATCAAGATCCAAATGGTCTTGCTACAATTGAAGATGCTCAGTTGTTTCTATTACCCATGTTAATACAAGGATATACGGATAGTTATCAGGTTTGTACAAATTTATACCATGATCTTTATAGCCAGCATTGGGCTAATTTACACCCGGGTTTTGACACTAGTTATTATGGACACACAGATAAATGGATTACAAGACGATGGAAGCAATTTTATGTTAGTTATGTGGGGAATAATTTTCGTGAAATCAAAGATATTGCAGAGGTAAATCCAGAAATGGATAATGTTTACCATGTGGCGCGTATCTGGTATGCATTTTTAACCAGTCAAATGGTTGATACCTGGGGAGACATACCTTATTCAGAAGCAAATAAAGGTGGATCGGAAATTCCATATGACAGAGGTTCTGATATTTATGCTGATCTTCTTAATGAATTAAAAGAAGCAGTTGCCGGATTATCTAATAGCGCAGATCAGAAGACTATTTCTCCGACTTATGATCCTATTTTTGGGGGTAATATTGAAAGCTGGAAATTGTTTGGAAATACAATACGTGCGCGCCTTGCTTTACGAACAGTAAATGTTAATGCTTCAAATGCTAAAGATGAGTTTGTTGATGCCTTCAATGGTGGTATGATATTAGAAAACTCACAAAATGCTCTACAACCTTGCGATGGTGTGACTTGGTATAATTACTTTCTGTATTTCAGCCAGTGGACTGAGAATGGTTTAAGTAAGACACTGGAAGGTTATCTGAAAAACACAAGTTCAGTTATCGACCCACGATTGGCTTTATGGTTCCAGAAATCTGGAGAAGGATTTTACAATGGTATTGCAAATGGAGATGTTGAAAATGCGAGTAAGAATACTCACAAGTATAGTACTGGTAATCAAGGGTATTTTAAATATGATTGTCCATATGTTGCTGCTTTGGCAAGTGATAGTAAATTTATGTTAGCCGAAGCAGCTCTTCGAGGCTGGATTGGTTCTTCATCAGATGCAGAAGTTTATTTCAAGGAAGGTATTGAGCTGAATATGCAATTCTGGGGTCAGGATTATGTGGGCGAAGAGCCAAGCTTAATAAGTGCCGACGAGATAGATGCCTATATTAATGGACTGCCCACTTTGGCAGGTTCAAAGGAAGAGCAATTGGAAATGATTATTACTCAAAGATGGTTGGGTAATTTTACAAATGGGATAGAAGGCTGGGCAATATTTAGACGTACCGATTATCCGAAATTTCAACCAATTTTACACAACATTAGCACTACTGTTCCTAATGGTAGTTTCATAAAGAGGATATTGTATGTAGCATCGGAACATGATAATAATCCTGCGGTACCTGTCGATCCTGAGGGAGATAGCCAGAATAAACGAATTTTCTGGGATACATCAGATGATATGCCACAGAACTTTTAAAACAATGAAGGGAGGTGCAACCATGGGTTGAACTTCCCTGTTTTTAGCTTGAATAAGTGACAGTGTAATTAAATAAGGCTGTTTTAAATAAGAAACAGCCTTATAGATATTATTCAGTATCCGTTTTTGGCTCTTTTTTTTCCTGTTTCAGTCGCCGGGCATCTTTCAGGCATTTATGAATCATCCATTCGAGTTGTCCATTTACACTTCTGAATTCATCATCAGCCCATTTCTCAATCTGCTTAAAAGTTTCAGGATCAATTCTTAATACAAATGATTTTTTCTTGCTCATATTAATTGTGTAATGTACCTGTGTTAATAACAGGTGTCGCCTCTTTATCGCCGCACAAAACTACCATTAAATTACTAACCATGGAAGCTTTTTGATGTTCATCAAAATTGATAATATCATCCTCTGCCAGTTGTGTTAATGCATCTTCAACCATGCCAACAGCTCCTTCAACAATTTTTTTACGAGCAGCCACTATCGCTACCGCCTGCTGACGTTTGAGCATTGAACTTGCAATTTCAGGAGCATAGGCCAGGTAACCAATGCGAGCTTCCATTACTTCGATACCTGCGATGGCCAAACGTTCGGTAATCTCAGCTTCCAGTGCTTCGTTAACTTCATGCATGCCAGAGCGCAATGTTACTTCGGCCTGCTCATCGTCGAAGTTATCGTAAGGATAGGAGCCGGCCAGTTTTCTAACAGCGGCGTCTGTTTGAATCCTTACAAACTCTTCGTAGTGATCAACCTCAAAGGCAGCTTTGTAGGTATCTTTTACTCTCCAGACTAAAATAACATTGATTAAAATCGGGTTTCCGATCTTGTCGTTCACTTTAACACGGTCGCTGTCGAAGTTGCGGGCACGCAATGAGATGGCTTGCTTGTTGAAAAATGGATTGGCCCAGAAAAATCCGTTCTCTTTTACGGTGCCTTTGTAAGCACCAAAAAGCACCAAAACTTTCGAACCGTTGGGATTGACAATGAAGAATCCTGGAAGAATCAATAATAGAAGAGGTAATGCACTTAAAAATGCAAAGTTGCCGGTTATCGAAATGCTTGTAATCAAAGTCACAAGCAAAATAAAGAATACCAATAACATCAGGTATCCATTAGCTGGTTGGGTTATGTGTTCTTGTTTCATAGTGATATTAAAATAATATCACAATGATAGTGATTAATTTTATTCATGTCAAGATTTTTAATGTAAATGTTATATTTAGTCTGAAATGACTATTTTTTAGTTATCGCAGATAGTGATTAAAACATATAACGATTGATTATTTGAACATTTTAAGAATTGAGTAAACGATAATTAGTTCTTAATGTGAGTTCCGATCAATTTTGTTGCGACAAGTTTTATTCAATTAAAAAGATGTACAGATGAAATATATGCTTCTTGTAATTTTAAGTATCGTATCAATATATTCAAATGCAAACAATAGGTGGTATAAAGGCTATGTTATAAGTCATAATAATGTATTGATTGAAGGGCTTGTTTATGTTCCCATTCACAGTCAAACAACAGGAGCCTATAATATAGAAAGTGTTGATTTAGAAGGTTTTTATTCGATGGTTTTGTTTAAATGTAAAGATGGTAAATTTGATTATACACCCGATAAGATTAAGGAATTTGGTTTCTATTATTTAGGTGTAGATTATAAATTCGAAAGTAATTTACTGAATTATAAAAGTGTTATCAGATCTGAGCGCCGGAAGGGACGTTTTCTAAATGTTGTTTATCGAGGTAGTATTTCGATGTTTAGAGATTCTAGAATGCTATCGCATGAAACCGTTGGTGTAGGAGGAGGAAGAAATGTTGAATACTTGTATTACTATGATTATTATCTCTCAAGCAATGATAAAGGTATGATGCGTTTGTTTTCATCAAAAGAGACAAAAGATATAAAGCAAGTATTAAAACTATTAGGAATGGATCAACAATTTCTTTCGGAGATTGGATCTGTAAAAGTGAGGGATTTAAAAGATATTCTCATTCAATACGATATTTGGTTAGAGCAACATAAGAACAGGAATGAGTTATCTGTTTAAGTAATTGTATATACGAACCACAGCATATAGTACAGTAAGGGTAAAGATAATTGTTGCACCCGACGGAAGGTCAAGAAAATAAGCAATCAACAGTCCGCTGATGCTTCCAATAACACTGATTAATACGGATAGATACATCATCTTTTTTAAGTTATTGGCAAACAAATTGGCTGCAGAAGCTGGAATGGTAAATAAGGAAAGCACTAAGATGATTCCCATTACTTTTATCGATAGTACAATCGCGATGGCGATTACTACGGCGCTGATGTATTTAATGGTTTGTACAGGAAGGTTTGAAACTTTGGCAAACTCTTCGTCAAAAGCGACACTAACAATTGCCTGATAAAAAAGACCAACCAATGCTATGCAAATGATTGTAATGGCAAGTAACCAAAATAAATCTGAAATCTGTACAGTAAGAATATCACCGAATAAGAATGACATAAGATTAGGCGTATATCCTGGTGTTAGAAACACGAATAAAATACCTATGGCCATACCCAGCGACCAAAGGATAGCGATGGAACTATCCTCACGCAAGCCCGCCTTTTTGCTGGTCCATTCGATTCCAAGAGCCGAAAAAACGGCAAAAAACGCTGCGCCAATAAAAGGAGGCCAGCCCATAAAATAAGCGAATCCCATTCCACCAAATGAAGCATGCGTTATACCGCTACTCAAAAATACGCTTCGACGAACAACAATATAACTGCCAACTACACCTGCAATAATAGATGTTAGAATAGCGGCAGCCATCGCATTTCTAAAGAAAGCGAAATTAAAAAGCTCCATTATTTCATTCATGGTCGTGGTGTTTTAATACCCTGTGCGGAACATGACCATGACTGACAAGCTCAATCGGGCAATTATAAGATTGAAGAATTTCGTTGGTGATTTTATTTGAATGATGATAATGCAAACCGCCATTAACACAAGCAATGGTCTTTACCATCGACGAAATGGTTCCCACATCGTGCGACACAAACAGGATTGCCATTCGCTCATTTAATTGGCCCAGTAAATTATACAGATTGGCCTCGAAAGTTTTATCCACATAGGTATTGGGTTCGTCAAGAATCAATAAGTTAGGATCACTCATTAAGGCACGACAAAGAAATACCCTTTGCATTTGTCCTCCCGAAAGTTGACCAATAGCCTTGTCTTTTAAATGTTCCAGACCAATAAAATCAAGCAACTCATTTACCTTGGTCAGATGTTTGCTATTGTTGGGCTTACGCCACCAGCTATCCGTCGAAAAACGACCTGATAAAATAACATCTTTGACAGTAACAGGAAACTTCTTATCGATTGAATTAACTTGTGGTAAATAACCAATCCTCAGGTTTTTTGCTTTTGAAACGGAACCGGAAACCGGCGTTAGTAAGTCAAGAATAACCTTTAAAAGAGTTGTTTTTCCACCGCCATTTGGTCCAATAATGCCTATAAAGTCATTGTCTTTTACATCCAATGTTACATTGTTGAGTACGATGTTTTTATCGTAGCCGGCACTAATATTTTCAAGATGGATTAAAGGATTCATTATCAAGACTAAATTTTTTCGAGATGACTGATAAAACGTTCCATTTCAGTCTTCCAGTCTTCAGCAAGTGGATGTACCTGAACCGTCTGGGCGTTAATCTCATTGGCAATAACCTGAGCATTTGACTGATCAAATTCCTTTTGAATAAAGATGGTCTTAATTTTCTTCTGTTTGGCCTCTTCTATGGTAGATTTCAAGCGGGATGGCGTTGGTGTTTTGCCTTCAAATTCAATGGTCATTTGTTCAAACCCATAACTCCGAGCTAAATAAGTATAGGCCGGATGAAAAATCATAAATGCTAATCCTTTTTCTTTTTCGGCCAGGATGTTTAATCGTTCATCCATCTCGTCCAGTTCGCCGATAAACTGCTCATAGTTGGCATTGATAAGGCTTCGATGTTGAGGGAACAGCTCTATGAGTCCCAACTTCAGATTCTTAACTAAGTGCTTTACCTCACGAGGTGATGTCCAGGTGTGAGGATCAATGCCCCCTGTACAAATGTGATTGTGATCATGATGGTGGTGGTGATGCTCACCTTGAATCATATTAATGCCCTCGGAGAGATCATACCATTTTATCTGTGGATTTGCTGAACTTAACTTCTCTTGCCAGCCAGCTTCAAACCCTAAATGTCCCATTTTAAAATAGGCAAGCGAATTGGCCAACTTTTTGATTTGTCCTGCTGTTGGTGCGTAACTTGAATGATCAGAACCTTGCGGGATCATGATGTTAACTTCTATGGAATCACCTGTTAAGCGCTCAATAAAATATTTTTGCGGCGCAATACTTGCTGTTACAACAGGTTTTAAATTGTTGTTATTGTTGGTTTTGCAACCTAGCAAAAATACTAAGCTAATTAAGTTTATAATGAATAATTTATGCATATTATTTACCTCTTTAAATATGTAACAACTAAATATGAAAGTTGCTCAATGGGCTGCAAAAATAAAGTAAGAAATTTGATGATGCAACATTGTTGCAATAAATGTAAGAGTACAAACTCTTAATTGTGCAGACTAAAGAGTTCAAAGACAGACTCGGTGTAAGTTTTAGATACTGGAATCTCAATTGGAGTTTCTGAATTTAATTTAATTCTAAGCCCCTCTTTAGTGCGTTCAATTAGCTTTACTTTCTGGAAATTAACCATAAAGGAGCGATGGCAGCGAATGACTTCGTGAGTTTTCAATGTTAATTCGAGATTCTTAAGGGTATTGCGTAACAGGAATTTGGATTGCTTCTGATGATCAGCGTAATAGATGGTTACATAATTATCAGCACCTTGCAGGTAAAGCAAATCTTCCAGTTTAATCGACAAGCGCATATTCCCTTTTTCATCTTTAAACAAGACCATTCCACCCGGTTCAATTTTTTCATGACCACCTTCTGCCAGGGCTTCCAGCTTTTCTTTATTATCAATCCAGGCAAAATATAACCACGATACAGTGTAAGGAATTAGCAGTACCAGAGCCGTATTTTGAATCGACACTTTAAAGGCTTCTTCAAATGGTCGGGTGTCGTGCAAAATCAGCAACTCGTATAAGGTGTAAAACAACGACATGCTAATAATCTCGATGGCAATCCACACTAAATAATTGCCGATGGAAATATGCCGACTTCTTTTAGCTGAATGGTACATTATGACCCGACTGATGACAACCACCAATACCCCTGTAAGAATAACCAGACTGGAATAGAAGAACAATTCAGTTTTGGAAATAGAAAACCAGTTACTGACATTAAAGGGGTGATAGATATTAATAAATACCAAAGCAAACACAGCCGTAAATAAAATAAGGCTGACAATGTTTTTCTTTTTAAGCAGAAAGGATGGTATCGCTTTACTAAAATCCATGATTGCATAAAGATGCAACATAAACTTTAATTTAAGAATGGATAAGATGACTTTTTTGTTTTTTCAAGCCCGATTTCAATCCCAGAATTCACCCCGATATATAAAATTTCACCCCGCATATGCCTGTTTAAGCCCATCAGAGGGGCGAAACTCACATAAAATTGCAAAGCACTATTTTCTTGAGTTGGTTTGTATCGAAGATGTAAACAGAAATAGAAACATCGCATATTTATGAAACTCCATGAATTATTTTTTTCTATATCAAACTCTGAAGGCACGGTTTTCATCGGGAGCTGCCACACACTCTCCCGGTGAAAGTGCTTTTGGTTTTTTAACACAAGAGTTTCATTCCCGGTATAAGAATCTGTATCAAAATTCAGAATTACCATTTGATATTTCTCTACCTGATTCTGAATTAAACAAAGATTTTATCTATCCCATATTTCACCCTAATAAGGAACAACAATCTGATGGCTGTATTATTTTACTGCATGGATTAAATGAACGTAGTTGGGATAAGTATTTGGCCTGGGGATATCAATTGGCCAACTATACACGTAAGACAGTTATACTCTTTCCCATAGCCCACCATATGAATCGCTCGCCTAAAGCATGGAGTGATCCGCGGCAAATGAGTTCATTTGTGAAGCATCGGCGATCAATATTGCCTGAGGTGAATCAATTAAGCGTTGCCAATGTTGCCTTAAGTGAGCGACTAACGAACCGACCGGAACGTTTTCTTTTGTCAGGTTATCAGGCCGCCAACGATATATTGGATTTGGTTGATCACATACGATCTGGTCATCACCCCATGATTATGAAAGAAGCCAAGATTGATTTTTTTGCCTATTCAATTGGCTCCTTTTTAGCTCAGATATTATTTCTGGCTAATGGAGATAAGGAGTTGGCCAATAGTAAATTATTGATTTTTTGTGGTGGTAGTACTTTTACCGATTGGCAAGGGGTATCGAAGTATATTATGGATAGTAAGGCATTTGAACGTTTGCATAACTACTACGAATCAGAAAATAAGTTTGATCCAACCGTATTGCATGTGATGAATGAAACGTCATTAGGACGTTCGTTTGTTGATATGTTATCCTTAAAGAACTTAAAAAAACGAAGTGGAAAGTGTTTTCTCTCGATGAAAGATCGTGTATCAACGGTTGTTTTGAAGAATGATAACGTGGCAATTGCTGATAAAGTTAAAAATACTTTAAAAGGGATGCGTGTGGAAGAATGGGATTTTAAATATCCCTATTCGCACATCATGCCATTTCCTTTGCTTTCTAATAAATTGGTAAATCAGGTTAACAAGGCTTTTGACAGATTGATGTTAAAAGCGGCTCTGCTTTTTACAACTTAATGAGAATGAATGATGTTAGCCTGAAAAAAAAGGGTGATTGGTTAAACGTAACCATCACCCTTTTTTAGATTTTATAGTAAGCAATTGCTTATTTACCTAGCATGTCAGTAACCTGGTTAAATACATTTTCACCAGTGAAACCAAATTCTTTGTCCAATACCGTATAAGGTGCTGAATAACCAAAGTGGTCTAAGCCCCATACTTTTCCATTGGCACCAACCAAACCTTCAAGAGTTACAGGTAATCCTGCAGTCATACCAAATCGAGGTGTTTCGGCTGGTAATACGGTTGCCTGATAGCTGGCAGCCTGATTACGGAATAATCCTTCAGAAATCACTGAAACTACATTTACTTTCAAGCCTTTTTGCTCGCGCAACAGTTTAGCACCATCTACTAAAGTAGCTACTTCAGAACCTGATGCCAATAGAACAACATCAGGAGTGTCTGCATCTTTTTCTACGATGTAAGCACCTTTCTCAGCCTTAAGCGCCATTTCATAAGAGCTTCCAGGAAGGTTAGCAATATTCTGACGCGACAAAATCAAAGCCGTTGGAGTTTTGGTATTCTCCATGGCCATTTTCCAGGCTACGGTACCTTCGTTAACATCAGCCGGACGAAGCACTAACATACCATTATCACCGTGGTGATTCTTTAATTTCTCCATTAAGCGAATTTGTGCTTCCTGCTCAATAGGCTGGTGTGTAGGACCATCTTCACCTACGCGGAAGGCATCATGTGTCCAGACATATTTAACCGGCAATTGCATTAAGGCAGCCATACGGGCAGCAGGCTTCATATAATCTGAGAATACAAAGAAAGTACCACAAGCCGCAATAACACCACCGTGAAGAGCCATACCATTAGCGATAGCACCCATTGTAAGCTCTGCTACACCAATCTGAAGGAAGGCACCTGAGAAATCACCTTTTTTAAATACAGTTGTTTTCTTTAAGAAACCATCTGTTTTATCAGAGTTAGCAAGGTCGGCCGACATTACAATCATGTTTTCAACCTGCTCAGCTAATGCACCTAATACAGTTGCAGAAGCAGCACGTGTTGCAGCACCTGCTTTTTGCTCAATGGCTGCGTAATCAACATCTGTTTCGCCAGTGATGAATTTTTCAAGTTTAGCCGCTAATTCAGGATTAGCTTTAGCCCACTCGTCCTGTTCTGCTTTTTTGTCAGCTACATAGGCCGCTTTGGTTTTATGCGCTTCGGCATATAACTCAGCTACCTCAGCAAAAATCTGGAAAGGATTTTCTGCATCACCACCTAAATTCTTAATTGTATCGGCGAATGATGCACCTGCCGCACTTAGAGGCTGGCCATGGGTAGATACCATTTTCTCAAATGAATCGCCACCATCGGTTACAGCACCTTTACCCATTATTGTTTTACCAATAATTAAGAATGGTTTTTCAGTTTCAGCGTTAGCAGCATCTAAAGCTTTGCGAATCTGATCATGGTCATTACCATCAATAGTCATGGTAGCCCATCCCCATGCTTCGTATTTTTTAGCAGTATCTTCAATGGTCACATCGTCACACACTGTTGATAACTGAATATCATTTGAATCATAGAACATTACCAGATTGCTTAAGCCTAAGTGGCCGGCAATTCGTCCTGCACCTTGAGAGATTTCCTCCTGAATACCACCATCAGAGATGAAAGTATAGGTTTTGTGACTCATCCACTCACCAAAGCGTGCAACTAAGAAGCGCTCAGCAATAGCTGCACCAACAGCCATCACATGACCTTGTCCGAGTGGACCAGATGTGTTTTCAACACCTCTTTCAAAATCAACTTCCGGGTGGCCTGGTGTAGGGCTGCCCCACTGACGGAAATTGGCACATTCATCCATGCTATAAGTACCGGTTAATGCCAAACCAGCATATAACATTGGCGACATATGGCCAGGATCAAGGAAAAAACGGTCACGATTAAACCAGGTACGATCTGTCGGGTCATAGTTCAGGTATTCCGAAAACAATACATGCATAAAATCTGCACCACCCATTGCACCGCCCGGGTGACCTGATTTTGCTTTTTCAACCATTGCGGCTGATAAAATCCGAATGTTGTCGGCTGCCAACTTTGAAATGTTCTTGTCCATTACGTTTTTAAAATTTTAATATTTCATACAGTTCATCCTGCATGGAACATGCTCGAAAGCCCGGATATTACCGTGCTTCCGAACAGGTTTCTATTGTTGCTTATTTATGCTGTAAATACACAACAGTAGAATAGTCTTCAAACTGTCGGCAAAAATACACTTTTTTCTAAAGTGGGTAAATTTAATTTGATATGACTTTAATTGTTTTTCGCTGATTTGCTATTCATTAAGAAGAATAATGCGTTTACAGCATATTTATTTAACAATTGCACCTAATTACCAGTATTTGTTATTTTTGGAACTTACTTTTTAAAAAGCTATGCTGAAGATAATCGCAGATAATAAAATTCCATTCCTGAAAGGAGCCTTGGAAAATTTTGCTGAAGTACAATATTTGCCCGGAGCTATTATTAATAATGAGGTATTATTGGATGCTGATGCACTTATAACCCGAACCCGAACTAAATGCAATCAAAACACACTGGAGAATACGAAGGTGAAACTGATTACCTCCGCCACTATTGGCTACGACCACATCGATACTAAATGGTGCGAAAATAATGGTATTGATTGGACCAATGCGCCTGGCTGTAACTCCGAATCGGTGAAGCAATATGTGGCTGCTGTGCTGGCCTTGTTGGTTAAGGAAAAAGGATGGCAATTGGAAGGACGCACCATTGCAGTTGTAGGTGTTGGTAATGTAGGAAGCAAAGTAAGTGCTATGGCCCGGGCTTTGGGAATGATAGTTTATGAAGTTGATCCGCCCCGCGCCAGAGAAGAAAGCGACATGCATTTTTATGAATTAGATGAAGTTGTTGGTAAAGCTGATGTTATAACATTTCATACGCCATTAATCAGAGATGGTGAGGATAAAACCTTCCACTTATGTGATTCTGACTTACTCTCAAAAATGAAGACCAATGCTGTTGTTATCAATTCATCTCGAGGTGAGGTGGTTGATGGAACTGCTTTAAAAGCAGCTTTGATGAATAAAAAAATTGAAGCGGCAGTTTTGGATGTATGGGAGAGTGAGCCTAAGATTGATGCTGAACTTCTTGATTTAGTATGGATTGCTACGCCGCATATTGCCGGTTATTCGCAAGATGGAAAAGCCAAAGGTACCCAGATGAGTGTGCAAGCCATCAGTCGGTATTTCAACCTGGGAATTGATAATTGGCAGGCTTCAAATATACCGCAACCTAAGCATCCTGTTATTGCAATAGATGGAACAAACAAAACTTTTGAATTGATTTTGGCAGAGGCCATATTACACACCTATCCTCTTAAAAGCGATGATGCCGATTTACGAAGCGATATAGAAAGATTTGAGTACTTACGGGGTGCTTATCCTGTTAGGCGAGAGTTTGCAGCCTATGATGTAGAAATATCCGGAGGAAGCATTGATGCGAAGAACAAGCTGGAAAAGATTGGATTTAGGAGTGTAAAGATATAAGAGCAGCGGGGCGGACGCCCCACCACTCGATAAAATCCAGAATTAGACTTTACTCAATTTTAAATTATGACTGTTAACAAATTCCTTAATTGACTCGCATAATGTTGGCTGGCCAATTTCTTGTAAGTCGTAATAAACACGTGTATTGGGTTTTGTTATTTCAACAATGCGGTTTAGGTCAATTGGTGTTCCAATGATGACTGAATCGCAAGGAACATTATCGATGGTGGCCTGTAAATCTTTTACCTGCTCATCGCCATAACCCATGGCTGGCAATAAGGTTCCTATTTCAGGATATATTTGATAGGTTTCAGCCAGTTTACCAACAGCATATTCGCGTGGATCAACAATTTCTGAAGCACCAAATTTTTTCGCAGCAACAATACCGGCACCAATTTTCATTTCACCGTGGGTCAATGTTGGTCCATCTTCAATCACCAACACACGCTTGCCTTTAATGGCCGCAATATCATCCACCCGAATAGGAGATGCGCCATCAACAACAGTCGCCATTGGGTTAGCAGCCTCAATGTTGCTGCGAAGCTGGTTGATATCTTCCGGAGAAGCACTATCCATTTTGTTAATAACCACCACATCGGCCATTCGAAGATTAACTTCACCCGGATAGTAAGATAGTTCGTGATTAACGCGGTGTGGATCGGCAACAGTAATTAATAAATCGGGTTTGTAGAATGAGAAGTCATTGTTACCCCCATCCCATAGGATGACATCACAGCCGTCAGGATCGTTCTCGGCCGCATCAATAATAGCCTGATAATCTACACCGGCATATATAACATTGCCACGAACCACGTGAGGTTCATATTCTTCCATTTCTTCGATGGTACACTTATGAAAAGCCAAATCTTCAACAGTGGCAAATCGTTGAACCTTTTGTTTTACCAAATCGCCGTAAGGCATTGGGTGACGAATGGCAACGACCTTTAAGCCCTGTTCCATCAATAGTTCAATAACTTTACGCGAAGTCTGGCTTTTGCCGCAGCCTGTGCGGGTTGCACATACGGAGATGACTGGTTTGTTGCTTCTGATTTGTGTATCGTTAGGACCTAACAGCATAAACGAAGCACCAGCCGCATTAACACGTGCTGAAAGGTTCATAACCCGATTATAAGGCACATCGCTATACGAGAAGACACATACATCAGCTTCTTTTTCAATTATCAGTTTTTCAAGGTCATCTTCGGCAAAAATAGGAATACCATCCGGGTAAAGCTGTCCTGCCAGTTCGGCCGGATACTTTCGTCCATCAATATCGGGAATTTGGGCGGCTGTAAAAGCTACCACTTTGTAATCCTGATTGTTTCTGAAAAAGGTGTTGAAGTTGTGAAAATCCCTACCGGCAGCACCGATAATAATCGCTTTTTGCATAATCTTGTCGATTTGGTTAGTACTAAATTTTAGGTGTTCATACTCAATGGCATGAGGTTTTATAAATATACTTTTTGCATATCTAAAAGACTAATGATATAAACATGTTAAGAAACAGGATGTTGTACTTGAATTAATGTTGTTATTGGTGTATTTTAGTATGTTTGCCCTATGAATTTTTTGGCTCATTTATATCTATCAGGCGATAACCCCCAGGTTCAAATTGGTAATTTCATTGGCGACCACGTAAAAGGGCGCGATTATGAAAAGTATGCACCAGCCATACGTAAGGGGATTTTGTTGCACCGAAAAATTGATCATTTTACCGATACGCATCCCCTTGTAAAAGAAAGTGCTAAGCGCCTTAAAGAGTGTTATGGACGCTATTCAGGCATCGTTATCGATGTGTTTTATGATCATTTTCTGGGGGTCAACTGGAATTCTTATTCTTCAATGCCGCTAAAAAAATACGTTAGCCATGTTCATCAGGTACTTATGCGAAATTATTTTAAGTTGCCGGGGAATGTTAAACGGTTTCTGCCATTTATGGTAAAGAGTCGTCGGCTTGAAACCTATGCCACCAAAGAAGGGATTGAGAGAAGCCTCCAGATAATGTCGAATTACTCATCCTTGCCAGATCATTCGCGCTGGGCCATGGAGCAGATGGAAGATTACTATCGGGATTTTGATCAGGAGTTCAATGCCTTTTTTGCTGAACTAAGAGCCATGGCAGAGCAGGAATTGCTTATCGACGATAACAAAAAATGATTTACATCGGAGGAATGAATGGTGATCAACTTGTTGATAATGGATGTTAATTGTAAATGAATTCAAGTAGTTTTATTTAACTACATGATCCTGCACAATAAGTAATTTGGCGACCTATTACAGTATTTTAATCCCTTTTTAATCATCTACAACCTTCATCTTTGTGTTGACTAATTCTTTAAGCTTATGAACACAATGATTGGAAGAATAATGATGAAAACAATCCTGTTACTAGTGGTGGGATTAACAAGTATCAACTCCATTAGCGCACAAATTAAAGCCGATGAAATAATTGGCATTTGGGAATTGGAGGATAAAACCAGTAAAATGGAAATTTACAAACAGAATGCCAGGTACTTTGGAAAGCTTTTGTATGGTAAAGATGTTGTAAATGAGGATGGAACTTCTAAGAAGGATACGGAAAACCCAGATCCGAAACTCAGAAAGCAGGATCTTATCGGGAGTACCTATATCAAAGATCTGGCTTTTGATGGGAAAGAATACGACGACGGCAAAGTTTATGATTCATCAACAGGTAAAACGTGGAAGTGCTTTGTGAGTATTAAAGGTGGTGATTTGCATTTTACCGGGTATATGGGTGTAAAATGGTTAGGGCAAACCTATGTTTATAAACGTTTAAAATAATTGTGTCGCGGAAGGTCTGTTAGAAGAAAATTGCAAGGCTTAATGTGCGAATTAATCGGGATGGTTTTTCTCCATTTAAAGCTATTGGTTCAGGCACGATAACACTTTATCAGATAGTAATAAAACCAGAAAACTTATCTTTGTATATGAATGAGATGCGAATAATAGATGCAACAATTGACTGGGCAAAGGGTGAAATATTTGAAGCGATATTGACTCTCGTTTTTGGAGTTGTTTTAATAATCATAGCCATGTTTTTATTGAAGTTTGCAACAACTCAAGCAGCACAAGCATTGGTAATACCCTTATTTTGTATTGGTTTTATTATTGGTTTGCCAGGGGCATTTAATGCCTACTCCAACCAAAAGAAGATGGCTCAATACCAAGCCAGTTATTTAAAAGACACAGTGGCTTTTGTTCACTCAGAGAAAACGAGGGTAGAAGGATTTCAGTCGTTGTATACCTATACCAAATATTTGGCAAGTGGCCTCTTTGCAACTTCATTTATTATTTTCTTTTTTCTGCAAAATAAAAATTGGCAGGCACTTGCCATTGCGATGGTTATTCTAGGTCTTTCGGGGTTGGATATTGACTACTTCTCGAAAGAAAGAGCCGATATATATTATCAAATTATAATTAATCAAGTACAATAATGCCCAATATAGTTAATGTAAAATCAATCTCTCAGCTTCATAATTTATTAGGAGTAAAGCCGCCTAAGCATCCTGCTATATCCTTTATTCACTTTGATGAAATGAATATTTCCTCAGAAATGGATTTTGATGGGGCGAGTACAGATTTTTATATTATTTCACTTAAGACTTCGAGCGGGCAATTAAAGTATGGTCGAACTTATTATGATTTTGAGGAAGGAACCTTAACTTTTTCAGCTCCAAACCAGGTAATGTATCCATCGCATTTGGTTTCGGATATATTGGATGATAAGGGCTGGAGTTTGATTTTTCATCCTGATATTCTGTTTGGAACTGAGCTTGGAAGCAAAATTAATACATACAATTTCTTTTCATATGATGTTAATGAGGCCTTGCACATCTCGGATGATGAAAACAACGATTAATTGATTGCATCAAAAATATTAAAGATGAATACAGTCAAAACCTTGACAAGCATTCGCAAGAAATAATTGTTTCGAATCTGGAATTGTTACTCAATTATTGTAAGCGTTTTTACGACAGGCAGTTTATAACCAGGAAAAAACAAAACTCAAGGGTAGTTAATAAGGTGGAAAAAATTCTTAAGAATTATTTTGACACGGATTTACCGACGCAATCAGGACTCCCAACGGTTAAATATTGTGCCGATCAAGTAAACTTGTCGCCTAACTATTTGAGTGATTTGCTGAAGAAGGAGACTGGCAAGAACACCAAAGAACACATTGATTTTTACTTAATTAACAAAGCAAAAGAATTGTTGTTAGGCAAGGATATGAGTATAAGTGAAATTGGCTTTTATTTAGGTTTTGAGCAATCAAAATCTTTTAGCAAGCTGTTTATAAAACGTACTGGAATGACACCTCGCGAGTATCGTATGAATTGATTAATATTAATTATAGGTTTAGTCCTTAAAAACCTTCATCATTTGATTCTAATCAATATTGTTTTATTCTTATTAGAATAATGCTATGGTTAATGGACTATGTTATCCTTTTATTATAGAAAAGGCTACCTGAATTTGGTAGCCTTATGATTGTCTAAAGCACTATCTTTATTTTTTTATCACCTTTTTTGTTATAGTTTCTTCACCACCGGTGATCTTTATGAGATACACTCCTATTGGTAAATTGGCAAATGGTATTTTCTCATTTACTCGAGAGGTAGTTAATGAGTGATTCCAGATTTGTGAACCTGCAGAATTAAATACCTCAACTTTGATTTCGCTCAATTGTTTTAGGTTGAACTCAATATTAAGAATTTCATTTACAGGATTAGGATAAAGTTCTAATTCTGAGTTTAAAATATTCTCAAAGCCGGTAGGCGTTGAAGATTCTAGTTTAATGTTATCAATAGAGGCAGGAGGACCATAACTTGAACTTAATTGATCATCATTACTCCAAGAAAAGATTAAGTGCATCTCGTCATTTGTAATGTTTGATTCATCGAGGTGTATTGTTACGTGATTGACAATGCTTGATTGGCTATATGTATTCAGACGATAAGCTTTGTTGGCCAAAAACTCGGTGCCTTTAGGAATTAGGTAAACACTCAAATGATCAGTATACTTCACACCTTTGGCCTTCCAATCAAATTGTAATGTTGCTGATCTGATTCCATTAAAATTTATGGGTTTAATACAATGAGATTTAGTTTCAGAGTTACTATATTGATTATCTTTCCCATTATCGGTTATATACATACAATTTCCGTTATGCCCATTTACCTGGCCATACATCCAATAGTTATATTGCCCACCTTGATCAAACAAAAATCCATCCGTACTGGTATTAAAGTCAGCTTCTATTGGCAATGACTTATATTCGGGTGCTCCTACTGTTACTGCCCAGATTTGTTTCTGCCCGTTCTCAGCAGTTACAGTATACTGCACAGATTGTGTAAAATCTTGTGAAGTGCTACTTGCTGGTGATATGGATGCGAATTCAGGAAGTTTAATTTCTGGTATTAAATCAGAATAATCGCTTTTAAGGGTATTTATACGAACGGTATGATTTTCATTATCAATTATAGTCTCATATGATGCATTTTTAAGCTTAAACGAAAGAATATCGTTGTTGGTGTTTGGTGTGCGTGCTGTTAGTTTAACATTATCAATTGAAGCGGGTGGGCTGTCTGGATAATAGTTTCCGTTACTCCATGAAAATACAAGAAGCATCTTATCTTGCAATATTTTATCGGGATTTATTTTCAGGGTTGTATTTGTTACTTCGTCTTTATAGTTATATGTACCCAGTTTATAAGCTTTGTTTATTTCCTCTCCTGCTGAAATATTGACATCAGGAGATATTAAATAAACCTCAAGGTTATCATTGTAATTACCACGTGAACGCCAATCAAAGCTTAAAGTTGCGGATCGTGTGATATTAAAATCAACTGGTTTAATGCAATGGGATACTGAGGCAGCTTTTTCATAATCATTGTAATTTCCATTTGGCGTAATAAAAAGGCACTTGCCACTATAGATATCCAAATCATTAAATGTCCAATAATTATACTGTCCGCCTTGATCAAGAATGAAACCATCAAGGCCATTTTCAAAGTCTGCATTAATAGGTAAAGTCTGGTAGTTAGGTGCACTAACAGAGACAGTCCAAACTTGTTTTTGTCCATTTTCGGCTGTTACGGTATATTGTACATCTTGTGTAAAATCCTGAGCAGCACCACTCGCCGGAAAAATGGACGCAAATTCGGGCAATTTAATCTCTGGAATTAATTCAGAATAAGTTTCATTTAGTGTTTGAATACGAACGGTGTGATTAGAATGGTTAATATTTGCATAATATGAGGCATTATTAAGTTTAAGCGATACAATGTCGTTGTTGGTATTTGGTGTTCGCGCAGTTATACTAACATTGTCGATAGAAGCAGGAGGGTTAGTACCATATGTATTTCCATTGCACCATGAAAATACAAGCAGCATTTTATTCTGAGAAATTTTTGTAGGGTCAATTTTCAGCGAAGTATGTATTACTTTATCCTTATAATAGTAGCTTCCAAGCTTATAATTTTCATGGATTTTTGCACCGGCTGTAATGTTGAAGTCGGCTGGTACTAAGAACACTTCCAGCTTGTCATTTTGATTGCCTCTCGATCGCCAATCAAAGCTTAAAGTTGCAGACCGTGTGCTATTAAAATCAACTGGTTTAATACAATGGGATACCGAGGCAGCTTTTGCATAATCATTGTAATTTCCGTTTGGGGTAATAAAAAGGCAGTTGCCGGTATGTACGTCTAATTTATTGTTAGTCCAATAATTTCGTTGGTTTGTTTGTACAAAATAGAAACCGTCAGTATTTTTATCAAAATTAGCATTAATTGGCAGTTCTTGGTAATTAGTTTGTTGGGCCGCAACAAGCATAATTGTACTGAACCATAGGGCTAAGATCATTAGGTAGTTATACTTCATCTTACAATAGTTAAGGTTGTTGATTAAAATGATTAGTTAAAGTTTTACTTAATAAAAACGTGATGAATCTTAGTAGATAATATTTATAGATTATATTTTAATATTGTATTTGGTTATAGTTTATAAAATACTGCAGATAAACAATTAAATACATATTGTTTATCGTTCGTAAAACTATAAAAAAAATCAATAAAGGGAAATGTCCCTATAAAAATTTCGAGTTTTTGTTTAATGATTGAGCAGCTTTGAATTGTTAAGATGGCAATTCAATTATAAATGACTGATAGAATAATTTAAAATATAGACTGATATGGAGTTATGTAATGTTAACTACTTTATAGCTCTCATCATACGGTCTTTACCATTAATGTCTTTTCGGCATTCGATTGAAGTATAACCAAGGGATGTTAGCAAATCCATCATTTCTTTGGCCAGGTATTCGTTTATTTCGAAGTAAAGTCGTCCGCCAGGTTTTAACATTGTTAAGCCATGTTGGGCAATTGTTCGGTAAAAAATCAATGGATCTTGATCATCCACAAACAATGCTGTATGTGGTTCATGCTCCAACACGTTGGCTTCCATCATGGCTTTTTCCAATTCTCGCACATAAGGTGGGTTACTCACAATGCAATCGAATTGTTCATCAGTAGGCTGATGCGCTAATACATCTACATATTGGAAATCTACAATCTGTTGTAATTGATTAGCATTCTGACGAGCAGTTTTCAGAGCTGCTTCAGAAATGTCCCAGGCTGACACCTGGGTATTTGGTAAGTTGGCTTTTAGGCTGATGGCAATGCAGCCGCTTCCGGTGCCGATATCCAAAACATTGACTGGGCTTGCGTTGTCACTTAAAATCCAATCCACCAACTCTTCCGTTTCGGGTCGCGGAATAAGAACCGAAGGGTTAACACAAAATTCCAGTCCATAAAAGAAGGTGGAACCCATGATATATTGTATGGGTATGTGTTGTTGAAGTTGTTGAGTCATTGTTGCCAGTGATCGGAGTTGATCATCACTCAACAGTTCACGGTTCATTAACAACAATTGTGTGTTGCCCACTTTTAATACATGCTGAAGCAGGAGTTTTGCCATCTGATTGATTTCCTGCTCTGGATAAAGTTCTTTTAACCCAGATTGTAGCAGTGCTGTGAATTGATAAACCGTAGTGCCACTCATTTTTCGTATCTTGAGCGGCAAAATTACGAAACTCCGATGAATCATTTATCCCAAGAGGAAAAATACATGCAACGTTGTCTGCGTTTAGCGCAAATGGCTGAGGGATTAACTTACCCTAACCCTATGGTAGGTAGTGTTATAGTCTATAAAAACCAGATTATTGGCGAGGGTTATCACAGAAAAGCAGGTGAACCTCATGCTGAGGTAAATGCTGTTCATTCGGTAAAAGACAAAAGTTTACTGAAGCATTCCACCTTGTATGTCAACTTGGAGCCTTGCGCCCATTATGGAAAAACACCACCCTGTTCAAAACTGATCATCGACCATGAAATCCCGAATGTGGTCATTGGCTGCATCGATTCTTTCTCTGAAGTGGCCGGTAAAGGTGTAAAAATGATGGAGGCCGCTGGTGTGAAGGTGAAAACAGGTGTTTTGGAGCAGGTAAGTTTGGAATTAAACCGTCGCTTTTTTACTTTTCATAACAAGAAACGTCCTTATATTATTCTGAAGTGGGCCGAATCGCAAGATGGTTTTGTGGATATTGAACGAACGGTTGAAAATTATGGTCAACCCACTTGGATAACCAATAATTGGGCTCGCAGAGCAGTGCATAAACAAAGGGCTTCGGAGCAGGCTATATTAATTGGCACTCAAACGGCTATCAAAGATAATCCATCGTTAACATTAAGAGATTGGGCTGGTCATCAGCCTTTACGTTGCGTAATTGATAAGCAGCTACGATTAGGCGAACAGTGTCACTTAATAGATCAGAAATGCCCCACATTGGTTTTTAACGAATTGAAATCAAAAACGGATGGACTTGTTGATTTTGTTCAGGTTTCCGAAGATGAGTTAATCGATGAAGTGCTGACACAATTGTGGAAACGGGAAATACAGTCAGTGATTATTGAAGGAGGGAGTTATACCTTAACACAATTCATACAATGTAATTTATGGGATGAAGCTTACCGTTATATTGGCGATGTTAATTTTGAAAAAGGAATACAAGCTCCAAAACTGAGAATATTGCCTAATAATCAACAGCAATTTGGTAGCAGTAAATTGTTGGTGTACCGTAATAATTTGTAAATTACGTCAGAATGAAATCTGACCAACAACTATGGAATTTATAGAGAGTATACCGCCTTTGGTATTCAATATTATAAAGGTGGGCTATGTGTTTGCCATGCTGGGTATTGTCTTTATTGTGATGCTCGAAAACCGGAGCCCGTTAAAAGCGATACCATGGATACTGGTGTTATTATTTGTACCGGTATTAGGCGTTGTATTCTTTGTGTTTTTCGGTCAGAATTTACGTAAAGAGAAGATTATCCGTCGAAAGGGTTTAAAGAATCACGATTTACTAAGCGAGATTGCTCACTCACAAAGTCATAAGCTATCTGAAGGCAGCCTGGACGATACGCCACTTTTGGAGAGTAATAAAAAGCTGATTCAGTTATTTTTAAATAATTCCTCGTCGATACTTACCATTGGCAACCAGGTGGATGTTTTGAATAATGGCGAGGATACTTTTGATGCCATCATCAATGCTTTGGAATCGGCCAGACACAGCATCCATTTGCAGTATTATATTTTTGATGAGGACGAGATTGGCAATCGAATTCTGGATATACTCAAGCAAAAAGCCAGCGAAGGAGTTGAAGTGCGCATGCTGGTGGACGATGTTGGCAGCTGGGAGCTGAAGCGGCCGTTCTTTAAAGAGCTTCAGAGTTATGGCATCGAGATATATAGTTTTTTAACGGTACGATTCCCATCGCTTACTTCCAAGGTTAATTATCGCAATCACCGCAAGATTGTGGTAGTGGATGGTGAGATAGGTTTTCTGGGAGGATTAAATATTGCGGATCGTTACCTTAAAGGTAATCCTGCCTATGGTATTTGGCGCGATATGCACCTGCGCATTACCGGTGATGCTGTAAATGCGTTGCAATCGGTATTCTTTATCGATTGGTATTTTGTAAGTCAAAAAGATATTGCTGATCCCAAGTATTTTCCTCATAAAAAACCTAGTGGAGATAAACTGGTTCAGATTGTTACCAGTGGTCCCGATTCCGATTGGCCGGGCATTATGATGGGCTATTATCAGGCCATCGCCAATGCCAAAAAGTATGTTTACATCACCACTCCTTATTTCATGCCGGGCGAAAGTGTATTAATGGCTTTAAAAGCGTCAGCTATGGGAGGCGTTGATGTTCGTATTATAATACCCGAGAAAAGTGATGCTTATTTTACGGCTTTATGCACCAAATCCTATATTAAGGAAATGCTGTTGGCTGGTGTGAAGTTCTATTTGTATCAACCGGGATTTTTACACAGTAAGATGATGGTGGTTGATGATGAGGTTTGTACTATTGGAACAACCAATATGGATTTTAGAAGCTTTGAGCAGAATTATGAGGTACAGGCATTTATCTATGATGAGGAAAAGACAAAAGAGGTAAAGTCTTACTTTATGGATGACCTTGCCCATTCGGAGCCGGTTCAATTGGAGCAATGGCGTAAGCGTGCCCCCTGGCAAAAAGCTAAAGAATCGTTTGCCCGATTATTTAGCCCTCTGCTTTAACGAACGTTTCTAAGAAAATGGCAATAATTAATCCATTATACTTCGAAATGTTTTGAATCAGGAAGTTGTGAATTTACCGGATTTTGAACTCCAATACTCAGAACCATAAACCTTACATTGTAGACTTAACAGCGCCGCCCTCCAGGGCATAAACCTGGCCGGTAACAAACTCAGCCATTGGTGAAAGAAGCCAGGCAGCGAGATTTCCTAAATAGGAAGGATTACCGAACTTACCGGCAGGAATCGCATTAATAAAAGCTTCTTTGGTGGTGTCAAAATCCTGATTGGTCATCTGGCTTTTCTTTTCAATTAAACGATTGATGGCAGCTGTATCGTGAGAGCCGGGAGCAATCATGTTAAAATTGATGTTCTGACCACTTACTTCCTGTGAAACAGTTTTCATCATGCCTACTACCGACAGACGAAGCGATGTGCTCAATACCAGATTTTCGTAAGGCTGTTTCACCGAAGAGCTTTCGATATACACCACACGACCATACTGTTGCTCTTTAAAATGTGGCAAAAGTTTTTGGGTCAATTCCACTTTCCAACGCAACAAATTGCGGTAAGCTTCATCCCAATCAGACAAACGGGTTTCCTCAAATAATTTAGCAGGTGGTCCACCAGCATTGATAAGTATGCCTGAGATTTTATGCTGAAGCGCCAGATTAACAGTCTGGTTGATAGTATCGGATGTAGTAATATTTCCTTTTAGCGGGATAAAGCGTCTTTTATAATTGGCAGACATTTGATCCAGTCCTTCCTGCTTGCGGGCAATGCCAATTACCTTAGCGCCTTCGTTCATTAAAGAAATGGCTGTTGCCTTTCCAAATCCTGCTGTTGCCCCACAAACAATAAAGGTGCGGTTCTTAATCTGTAAGTCCATGGTTAAAAAGTTTCCTTTATTGACAAATGAAGTGTCAAAAGGTTTAGAGTGTGTCACACTTTAACAAAAGAGTACAGAATAAGATATCTATAAGAATTTTACTTTTTCTTGCTCGATTTAGCAAAAGGATTAAAATCGAGGCAGCGTTGAACCCATTTGTCCAGATCTTCATCCATATCAATGCCAATGGGTTCAACCATCACAAAACCTTTCATAACTTTTTTAGTAAAGTCCATTGGTTTACATCCCTCTTCAGATAAACATTGTTCGTAGATGTCTGGATGAATGCGAGCCATCAGGTCATTTTTAACTATGCCTATACACATCTTATCATCCACCATAAAGCACAAACCTCCCATCATTTTCTTTTCTACATACTGCACTTGTTTATCCTTTAAACTAATGCGTAAGCGATCTGCTAAATGTTCATCGAATGCCATTTTTGAAAGTTAAAGTGTTAACAATAGTTTAAATGTGTTCTGCATCTTACATAAATGGATAACCTATACTAAAATAAGCCCTTGGTTTCCAATCGTCAACATTGGTTCCCATGCCAAAGGTTATGGGGCCGATAATACTGTTAATGGCTATACCACCACCAAATCCAATGATTGATTCTTTGGGGCCCAGGTAATAAGATTGATCAGCAAAGTAATCATTCCCAAAGTTTGGCGAGAAAATGCCATTAAACACTGTATGAGCATAAATAGTAGGACTTAGATTGAAATTGAATTTGGCACTTATCAAACCATAGTTCTCCGCAATCTTCTCACGATAATTTAAGCCCACAAAAGCTGCATCGCCTGTACTGATATTGTAAGCTGTACCTCCAATGTAATGCATGTCAAAGAATGGGGCGTCGGCTGAAAAAGCAGCTAAAGAAATGCCAGTTTCGAAATAAGCATTCTTGGCAGTCTGGAAACATTTGGTATAACGAATCGATCCGGCCAGATAGTTTTTATTAGGCACATCAATGTATGGTTTGATAATGGCCTTACTTGTTGATTCGCCGTTGTAATAATCGTAGGCATTAAAATTGGCTTTCAGCGACATTAATAAGTGATGGCCTTTGGTTGGGAAAAAACGATTGTTTAGTGTATTTCGATCAATAGACAGCGTACCAAACACAAAACCATTGCCAAATCGATCTACTCCTTGATCAAATATGTCGGAGAGGCCGGAACTTTGGCTGACTCTGATTTCTTGCCAATCAAATTTAGCAGAAATCATTGTTCGGGTTTTATAGGAAAAGAAGACACCTGTACCAGCCTGTGTTTTATAATAATTGAAGGTGCCGAGCGTTTTTTTGTGATCCTTGTAAATGGGCAAAGGCGTGCGCTCAAAGTAAGCATCGGCAATAAAACCTGTTGATTGCTGCTCTCCCAGATAAGCAATTATTTCATTGTGGATTCGAGGTTTTTCAGACACATCTGCAGTCAAGGATAAGCGACTGTTTTTGGTCAAGAGATTTCGTAAGGTGACATTGGAAATTAAACCAGCTTTTAATTCATTGTCATAACGTAATGAAAATTTAGCCTGAGTCAAATAGGCCTCTTCTGTATGAAAGGTTAAAACATATTCATCATTAACCTTATTCAGGTCGTATGTAATCTGATTGTAAAAGCGAGATCCGATTAGGCGCCTGATACCAGTATCTATGTCTGCGCGCGTAATGGTATCACCTTCATGAATACCGAGTTTATTCAAAAAATAATTGATTGATACATGATGACGGTTTTGGACCTTTATGTCCGACACAATAATTTTATCTGCTGTTAGTTCAACCGTTTTAACCTTGGGGGAGGCAAATAAATTCAGTGAATCGGATAGGTGAATAAAGTCATCCAGTTGCAGTCGTGCTGCCATTTCTCCCCGGGCAACGATTGAATCGCCATCAAAAAAGCTGGCTGTTCCATATGGGGGCAAAACAGGTGTAACTAAATAGTCTGTCGAATCAATGGATTGTTGTAATACAATGCTGCTACCTATCATGGCAGAGGTCATCATTACTTCTGTAATGTTTTTAAGATCTTCGATATCGGGTTTGTCACTTGAGCCAACATTAACTCCAATAATTATTTCAGCACCCATTTCCCGACATAATAATGTTGGGAAATTATCGAGCACACCGCCATCAACCAAATACATACCATCTTTCTCAACTGGTGTAAAAACCGATGGAATCGCCATACTCGCCCGCATGGCTTGCGATAGATCACCGTCTTTAAATACATAAGGCTTTCCTTGTACCAGATCAACGGCTACACATCTAAAAGGAATGGGTAGTTCATCAAATGATTCCAATGATGATACATGCCACGTTAGTCCGGAAAGCATTTCAGAAATTCGCTGACCGCGCACCATCCCGGGAGGTAACTTTAATCCTTTTTTACTGATGTCCAGTTCTACCTGAAAGCGATTATAATCAGACTTCTCCTCGGGCACTACATCGCTCAATGGAATTTGATCACTTAGCACAACAGCCCAGTCAGTCGCATGCACAATCGAATCCAGCTCGTGTGCCGTATAGCCACTGGCATATAGGCCACCGATAATGCTACCCATACTGGTTCCGGTAATATAATCAGGTCGAATTCCGGCTTCTTCCAAAACTTTCAGAACACCAATGTGAGCCAGTCCTTTGGCTCCACCTCCGCTAAGTACCAACCCAACTTTTGGACGTTCTTGAAGTTCTTGACCAATTGTTGTCGTGCTTATAAAGCCTGCGATTGTCAGGCAAAGTAAAAGTTGTTTCATGGAGGTTTAGTTTCTGTTTTTGATCATTATAACCGAGCCATACATGTCTGGTAGCTCAACAAAAGCTTCAGGTATGTGCAAGGAAAATTCATCAACTGCTTTTTTTACCCCTTCCCAATTATGATTGTAATCGTGAATGATAATGGCACCTTCCTGATTTAACTTAGGGTAAAAGTATTCAAGTGCATCTTTTGTTGATTGATATAAATCTGCATCAATATGCACCAGGGCGTATTGTTCATCAGGCATACCCTCTGTTGTTTGAGGAAAAACACCTTCTTTGATGTGAAGATGCGCGTTGTCGCCATCAATGTATTGAAGAACCTCTTGTGGCGAAGTGTTATCGAATTGCACGGTTTGAGGTCTCACCGTCCCGTCGCAATCCTCTTTAATAACCTGTTTGGGTAATCCACTAAAACTATCGAATAAATAAAAATTACGATCCGGTAACATATGATGAATCAGCTTGGCTGTTTCGCCTTTATACACACCTAATTCAGCAATAGAACCGTGAATTTTTTTCTCACTAATACGTTTGAGTTGAAGCCAAAAGGCATAGAAGCGTATTTTATCTTTAAACTTTCTTTCTTGTTTCGATATCTGTTTTTGATGCTGATTCATTTTTCGTGCTTCCAGCCACTCAAAAGGTTTAAAAAGTTTATGGGTATAAAAACTCCAATAATAACCCAGTGCCATTAGAACTACTAAATTCAGAAGAACTAGGTTAAGAAACTGCATCAATGTCATAGTAATTTGTGTTTAGGAATAGCAAATATAAATTAAATATACGGCATGTATTTCAATTATACATCAAGTGACAAAAAATCGTGTTTAAGCGTAAAATTCATGAATTTAAACAGATCGGATTTTAAGTGTCTGAAATTATAATTATCGTTTTTCGATAATTTATCGTAGGTTTGTTATCGAAAAACGATAATTAACTAATCCTAAGAGTATGAAAAATAGAAAAGGAATGTTTGCCTTTTTGCTGAAAATTGTGAATGCCGGATTTTGGTTGAGTCTATTAATGTTGATTCTTTCAATAGTTTTTGATGTTTTTACGTCCGATGGCGAACTTGGTACCTTTTATGTGGGGAATCACCATTCACAAGGGTATTCGATTCCCGTTAAAACAAGAATTTCGTTTCCAGATTCCACATTGCAATATGATTTAATCCAAAAAGAGTTTGGGAATCAACGGTACGGAGGAAGCCTTCATTTTCATAACAGGCATAATGAAGGGAATGATAGTTTAATGAGGGTATTTGAATCACATGGATGTACTTTGCAATCGGTTACCAGAAATCAATTTTCAGATACTTATTTTGGGCCAAAGAATGAGGTGGCTACTTTTTCTTTTAAACCTGAATTGGAGTCGAAAGGTTATTTAAGAGCGAATACATCCATTTGGCATCTGAAAATGCTCTTGCTGATTAACGCTTATTTAGGATTAACCTTTAGTGTATTAATCTTTCATCATCTAGGTCAACTTTTTGATTTGTTGAGCAGAGACTTGTCTTTTTCCAAATATATTTATGAACGGATAAATAAAGTTGGTTTCTTATTACTGGCCTATGTCGTGATACAATTATTAATATCCTATACTTTGGTTAGAAGTTGCAACAATATCTGGTTTTCATCATTTACAGATGGTCGATACACCAGTTTGCCATTTACTTTAGATGTGTCACCTCGTCTTGTATTCGATTTTACCTGGTTTATTTTAGGTTTGTCATTAATTGGACTAACTGGCTTGTTTAAAAAAGGAGTTTCATTACAATCAGAAAATGAATTAACAATTTAATTATGCCAATTGTAATTAATCTAGATAAGGTGTTGACCGAACAGAATATGAAAAGTGCCGATTTAGCCGCTTTGATTGGCATCACAACGGCAAATCTTTCTATTCTGAAAACCGGTAAAGCTAAGGCCGTCCGTTTTTCAACATTAGAAGCTATCTGCAAGGTGTTGGAATGTCAACCAGGAGATATTCTGGAATATGTGAATGAATAGTTATATTTAAAGTAAAATAGAAAACTACATATTCATGAAATATCTAATTCCTTTATTATTCGTCTTGATTACAGCCTGTCAGGGAAATCAAAATCAACCAGAAGATTGGGCGATTGCCATTCATGGAGGTGCTGGCAATATGGATCGGGCAAATTTCTCGGACGAGGATATACTACACTATAAAGCTGCTTTGTCAGAAGCACTTGATATTGGAAAAAAAGCCCTTAATGGAGGTCAATCAGCAGTGGATGTGGTTGAGTTAGTGGTAAAGAACCTGGAGGATAATCCACTTTTTAATGCCGGGAAAGGTGCTGTTTTTACCAATGATGGACGTAACGAACTGGATGCAGCCATAATGGATGGAAGTAATTTAAATGCGGGTGCAGTTGCCGGGATTGGCGATATTCGCAATCCGATTGGTGCAGCACGTTTAGTTATGGATCAATCGCCCCATGTATTGCTCATTGGCAAAGGGGCTTCACTTTATGCATCACAAAATGGCATTGAGATGGTAGATAGCAGCTATTTCTTCACAGAGAAACGTTGGCAGTTGTTGCAACGAACCTTGCAGAAGGCTGGTAAAAATGGGACAGTAGGTTGTGTAGCACTCGACAAAAAAGGTAATCTGGCAGCAGCAACGTCAACAGGTGGTATGAATAATAAACGCTACGGACGTGTTGGCGATGTGCCAATTATTGGTGCCGGAACTTATGCCAATAATCACACTTGTGCTGTATCGGCTACCGGACATGGTGAGTATTATATCCGATATACAGTGGCGCATGATATTTCGGCATTGATGGAGTACAAGGAACTAAGTATTCAGGAAGCTGCACGATTGGTAGTTAATGGTAAATTGAGTAATGACGCTGGAAATGGCGGTGTAATAGCTGTTGATAAACAGGGTAATGTGGTTTTGGAAATGAACTCAACAGGCATGTTCAGAGGCTGGGCAAAAGCATCCGGCGATGAAGGAGTTGCCATCTTTAAATAGGGGAATAAAATGCAAAAGACATAAGCAAAGGAATTACTCTACTTATGTCTTTTATTTTATAAGTTTTGGACTGCTTGACCAATTGTTATCTATATCTCATCGGAATAATAGGCCGATGGAAGCTCTCGCAAATTATAGCGATTAGCCATTATCTCGCCATATGCACCGGTAGAACGAATAGCAATTATATCGCCCCGATCGGTTTTGGGCAGATCAACAGCTTTTCCGAAACAATCGCTCGATTCGCAGATGGGACCTACTACATCGTATTTTTCCGTTGCCTGCGTCGAACTCAGGTTTTCAATTTTATGGTACGCCTGGTAAAGTGCAGGACGAATCAGATCGCTCATGCCCGCATCAATTATGGCAAATTTGGTGTTAACACCATTTTTAATGTATAGCACACGGCTTATTAATGTACCGCACTGGCCAACCATCGATCGTCCCAGTTCGAAATGTAATTCCTGTCCGGGTTTTAGTTCAAGAAATTCATCAAAAACCCTAAAGAAGCTTTTAAAATCCGGAATGGCATTTTCATCGGGTTGTTCGTAATCGATACCGAGTCCACCACCTACGTTTACAACTTTAGGAAAAATATGATGGCTGATAAACCATTTTTGTAATTCATTTACCCGCAGACAAAGGTCTTTGAATGATAATAAATCGGTTATTTGTGAGCCGATATGAAAATGAATGCCTTCCAACTCTACATTTTTGAGTTGTGCCAATACCTCAATCACATTTTCCAAATCCCATTGGTTGATACCGAATTTATTTTCTTCAAGACCGGTAGTGATATAATGGTGCGTATTGGCGTTAACATTGGGATTGATTCGCAATGCCACCTTGGCTATTTTGCCTTTTTTTTCGGCCAGTTCGTTGATAATTTCCAGCTCGGGTATCGATTCTACATTGAAACAGGCGATATCATTCTCAAGCCCAAGATTGATTTCCCAATCGGCTTTACCTACTCCTGCAAAAACAACACTATCGGAATTGAAGCCTGTTTCAAGCGCCTTTTTAACTTCATTTCCGCTTACACAATCGGCACCAAAACCTGCATTTTTTATGGCGCCTAAAACACGATCGTTGGCATTGGCTTTGATTGCATAGTGCACTTTAAAACCATACTCGTTAGCTTCAGTTCTAACGGCATCAAGAGTTGCGTTAAGCAGCTCCATGTTATAATAATAATATGGTGTTTGTTGTTGACTTAATCGGTCAACAGGTAAATTAAATCCCATCCCTGCCCTAGTTAAATAGTTTATCACTCAATAGATTTAATGCCTGCTTTTTGTCTTCTGCATTAATTAGAAGAGAAAGGTTGTAGTTGCTTCCTCCGTATGAAATCATGCGAATCGGAATGTCTTTAACAGCATCAAAAATGGCATTGGCATAGCCTTTATTGTCGGCAATCAAATCGCCAACCACACATACAATCACTTTGTCATGATCAACGTCTACCGTTCCGTATTTATTAAGGTCGTTTACAATTTCATTTAAGTGGGTATTATCGTCAATTGTAACCGAAACACCAACCTCTGATGTGGTAATCATATCAATTGGCGTTTTATAACTCTCAAATATCTCAAAAACTTTACGCAGAAAACCGTAAGCCAATAACATTCGGCCCGATTTAATCTTAATAGCTGTAATGCCATCTTTGGCGGCTACTGCGGCCATGCGCTCTTTTCGCTGTTTCGATGAAATTAATGTTCCTTCGGCCTTTGGTTCCATGGTATTGAGCAAGCGAACCGGTATGTTGGCCAACTTGGCCGGAAGTACACTTGTAGGGTGAAGAATCTTCGCACCAAAATAGGCTAACTCAGCTGCTTCATCAAATGATAACTCAGATATGCTTTGTGTTTTTTCAACATAACGCGGGTCATTATTGTGCATACCATCAATGTCGGTCCAAATCTGAATTTCATCAGCATTAATAGCTGCTCCAATTAATGATGCTGAATAATCGCTGCCCCCACGCTGTAAATTATCAATTTCACCAAACGCGTTTCGGCATATGTACCCTTGGGTTATATAAATGTTTTTTTCGCCTTGTTCCGAAATAACTTTTTCAATGTTTTCTTTTATATAATCAGCATCGGGTTCATTTTTCTTATCAATGCGCATGTAATCAAGAGCCGGCATTAGTGCCGAATCTTTACCATTCTCTTGCAAATAATAATGAAATAGCGCTGTAGAAATTAACTCACCCTGTGCCAGAATCGCTTTCTCTTCAAAAACCGTAAACATATCTATTGTAAACGATTTAATGAACTCAAAATGTGATTTAATCAGTTCTTTACCCTTTGTAATGTACTCTTCGCTTTTAAACAGTTGTGTAACCTCTTTCTCATATTTTTCTTCGAGGCTACTGATAATTTCATTTGCTGCATCATGATTTTTCTGATACAAATGACTGGCAATTTCAACAAGGCTGTTGGTTGTTCCCGACATGGCCGATAATACAACAATCTTTTGTATACCATCATCAACAAGATCAGCAACTTCCTTCATGCGTTGTGCCGAGCCAACTGATGTTCCTCCAAACTTAAGTACTCTCATTTTATATACTTCTATAATGTCAACTGTAACTAAACAATTACAAAACTATAAGTTTTATTAGCAAGTTTACTGTCTGTTTGGTAGAAATAACGGTGGCTGAATTTTGATTATTAACAAATTATGGCTCGTAGCTCCAAAAACAACTAAAAATAACAAAAAGTTAAAATAATAACAACAAATTTTATTTTCATGATATTTGTTAATATTTATTCAATAATTAACAAGAATGACGTTTTTATGCTATTGAAAATGGCTCTACCTTTGACCAAATTTTGATTGTTATGAAGATTCTTTCTGCTCAGTTTCATAAAAGTAGTGCCAAAAGTAGTCAATGTCCGAAAGAAGACAGGCCTGAATATGCCTTTATTGGTCGTTCCAATGTTGGTAAGTCGTCTTTAATTAATCAATTGTGCAACCGAAAGGCACTGGCTAAAACATCATCTACACCTGGAAAAACACAACTGATTAATCATTTTATGATTGATGAAAGTTGGTATTTGGTTGATTTGCCTGGGTTTGGCTATGCAAAGGTTTCGAAAACCATTCGGGCAACTTTTGGTAAATTAATTACCGATTATATATCAAACCGTAAAAACCTGATGTGTTTATTTGTACTGGTTGATTCGAGAATACCAATGCAGGAGATTGATTTGGTGTTTATGAATTCCATGGTCGAAAATGGAGTTCCTATCGCTATTGTTTTTACCAAAACAGATAAGCTTAATAAAACACAGTATGCAAGCAATATGAAAGAGTACCAGGAGAAACTTCTGGAACATTGGGAAGAATTACCACCTGTTTTTTATACATCAGCTAAAAGTGGAAATGGCAGTGAAGCATTGCTTGATTTTATCGACGATTTGAATGGTAAGTGGTAAGCACTTGCCTTATAAATAGATAGTGTTAAAAATGCACAATTATATTTTTTTATAGAGATTGATCATGTTAAGAAAATATGAATTGCTTACCTTTGCAGCCACAAAGCAACATTGAAATAATCTGATAAACATCTATTTAAATGCCACCGAAAGCTCCTATTAAGATATTTGCGGGTACTAGTACCAAATATCTTGCTGAAAAAATTAGTCTTTGCTCGGGCAGAGAATTGGGTAGTGTTAACTGCTTACGTTTCAGCGATGGTGAATTTACAACTGCCTACGAAGAAACGGTTCGTGGGTCACACTTATTTTTATGTCAGTCAACATTTCCTCCTTCAGATAACCTGATGGAGTTATTGATGATGATTGATGCAGCCAAGCGCGCGTCGGCCTATAAAATTGTGGCAGTAATGCCATACTTTGGTTTTGCGCGTCAGGATCGTAAAGATCAGCCTCGTGTAGCGATTGGTGCTAAATTAGTTGCCGACATGTTACAAGCCGCTGGTGTTGATCGTGTTATTACCATGGATTTACATGCCGATCAAATTCAGGGATTCTTTGATATTCCGGTTGATCATTTGTATGCTTCGTCGATTTTTGTGCCGCATATCAAGCACATGAATCTTGAGGATTTGGTAATTGCTTCGCCGGATGTAGGTGGAACGAAACGTGCCAACACATATGCGAAGTTCCTGGAAACACCAATGGTGATCTGTCATAAGCAACGTTCAAAGGCGAATGTGGTAGATGAGATGCGAATTATTGGTGATGTAGAAGGAAAAAATGTTATCATCGTTGATGATATGGTTGATACCGCTGGTACATTAACCAAGGCAGCCGATATGATGTTAGAAGCAGGAGCCAAAAGTGTTCGTGCCTTCACAACGCATGCCGTTCTTTCAGGACCGGCGTACGAACGCATCGAAAACTCAGGTCTTACAGAATTATATGTAACCGACTCAATTCCGTTGAAGCAACAGAGTGATAAAATTAAAGTGCTTTCTGTAGCACAGCTTTTTGCCGATACGATTGAGAAAGTATATAATTATCAGTCGATAAGTAATCAATTCTTGATCTAAAGTATTATATTTGCAGCCGCTTTAGAGCAAGCGTGTGATGGGAAATTAAGCCTCACATGGTTATAATTTTGAGTAGCACTTAAAAAAAGAATTATGCAAACTATTGAAATTAAAGGTACAGTTCGTACCGAGTTAGGCAAAAAGTCAACTAAGTCTTTACGTTCAGAAGGTAAAGTACCTTGTGTAATTTACGGTGGTGAAACTAACATTCACTTTACAGCTTCAGAAGCTGAGTTCCGTAAAATCATTTACACTCCAAACGTATACATTGTAAATGTAAATGTTGACGGAACTGTTTATCCTACTATTCTTCAGGATACTCAATTCCACCCTGTAAAAGAGCAGTTGCTTCACGCTGACTTCTTATTAGTAAAAGAAGAAAAGCCTGTTGTAATTGAAATCCCTGTTAAACTTGACGGTTTTGCAGAAGGTGTTAGAGCCGGTGGTAAGCTTCAGTTAGAGAAGCGTAAATTAAAAGTAAAAGCTTTAGCAAAAGATTTACCTGATACATTGGATATCAATATCGACAACTTAGGTCTTGGTAAAACAATGCAGGTTGGTCAATTATCATTCGAAAACCTTGAGTTATTGAATGCTAAGAATGCTGTAGTAGTTGCTGTACGTTTGACTCGTGCTGCACGTGCTGCTGCTCAGGAAGCTGCAGAGTAACATTACAACTCTATATCAGAAACCTCCATATTTTCCATATGGAGGTTTTTTGTATTTTTAGCCCTGCTTTTAATAAAAGAAGAATGCTTAAGCGTTTAATAAGTTATTTCAAAAAAGAAAAGGATAATACACCTTCAGACATGAAGTACCTGATAGTTGGTTTAGGAAATATTGGAGAAGAATACGATCAAACACGCCATAATGTGGGGTTTGAAGTTTTGGATACGATCGCAAAAAGAAATGAAGTGCGTTTCGAAGAAGAACGTTATGGAGGTGTTGCGCGGTTCAAGTTTAAGGCACGCAGCTTTATCATGCTAAAGCCAAATACCTATGTGAATTTGAGTGGACGGGCCATTAACTACTGGATGCAGAAGGAGAAAATTCCGTTATCAAACCTATTGGTGGTGGTTGATGATTTAGCCTTGCCATTTGGAACTTTACGTTTAAAAACCAAAGGAGGTGATGCGGGTCACAACGGGCTTAAGAGTATACAAAGCACCCTTGGTAGTGCCGCCTATTCTCGTTTGCGTTTTGGTATTGGTAACGAATTTCAGCGCGGTCGTCAGGTAGATTTTGTGTTAGGGAAATGGTCCGATGAAGAGTGGACTGAACTGATGGAGCGCACTAAAGTTGCAGAAGATATTATTAAAGCATTTGCAACAGTTGGTGCAGCACAGGCTATGAGTCAGTTTAATAATAAATAAGTCTCAGGATAATTCAACTTGGAATGATGAGTGGATCAGGAGTGAGAATTGATAAATACCTTTGGGCTGTGCGCTTGTTTAAAACCCGCAGTATAGCTGCCGAAGCATGCAAAAAAGGTAAAGTTTCAATGAGTAATATGCCGGTAAAATCATCACGTGTTGTTAAACCGGGTGATGAAATTGATATACGCGTGCCGCCCATCGTGCGTCGTTATAAGGTGTTGGATGTGGCAGAAAAGCGAATGGGTGCAAAACTAACACCTGATTTTGTAAAGGATATTACGCCTCCCAATCAATTAGAGATGCTTGAATTGTCGCGATTGGCTTCTAATGCTAATCGGGATAGAGGTATGGGACGCCCCACAAAGAAAGACAGACGTGATCTGGAGAAATTACAGGAAGGTGATTGGGATTTATAAATAGAACTATGATTGTAGCGCAACAAAAAAAGAAAGAGAATATCATTGAGTATGTTCTGTATATGTGGCAGGTTGAAGATTTGATCAGGGCCAATAAATTGGATATGTCCTTAATCGATAAGCACATTATTTCGGGTTATAAACAAGATGAGGATCTCACACTTGAGATCCGGGATTGGTGGTCGAATTTATGCGAGATGATGCGTTTGGAGAACAAATCTGAAAAAGGACATCTACAGATCAATATCAATACTGTAAATGATGTTAACCGACTGCATAATCATTTGTTAAAATCACCTAAGCAGATGGCTTATCAGCATCTATACAACAGTATGGCGGCAAGTATTCAGGAATTTGATAACAAATCGGGTAATGCATTGGAAAATGAAGTTGAGATTTGTTTGACAGCAATTTATAGCTCTTTTTTGTTAAAGCTTAAGAATCAGGCCGTATCAGAGCAAACGGAAGTCGCTCTTAAAACATTTAGCAAACTGTTGAGTGTTTTGGCTAAGAAATTTAAAGAAGAGCAAGAAGGCAGTCTTCAGTTGTAATTGATGACGCATGACTTGGTGCCAAACCAGCGGTAGCGGTTTCGTGCAATCATAAAATAAAGCCGGTTGATTATTTTATTCGGAAGCAAGCCTATTAATTGGGATAGGCTTTTATAAAAACCGCCACAAATTGTTAATAATCTAAGAGCGGCCAAACCCCCTTCGTATACGACTGAATCTTCTATAAATAAGAGGGATGAAGGTTCATTATTGCTCACCAGCTGATAAGGAAACAAGTGGGCATTACTTTCTAATTTGGTTTTACTAAGGCGCTGAATCAACAGATGGCAGAAGTTACATCGCCCGTCGTAGTATATTACAGGTACTGTATTTTCTGAGTTTGCTGCCATCAGTTACTCTTTAAGTTTCAGATTCAACTTCGGTCCGAACGTCATTTATATCTGTATTGATCGTATTCAAATCGTTGTGATGATTCGAATGGAGATATTGATTGGCATCAGTAACAAAGCCATTATCTGAAAAAATGTCGAAGATAAAATCTTTATCGCTGTACCCTTTGCAAGCTAATTTTAAAGTTTTTTGCATATAGAAATGTTTACATTTTTTGGTAACTAAAACTACTTCAATAATATCATGTTAATATTTCATGAATATTATTTTCTTCTTAAGAAAAGTAGCAATATCCCTTACTTGGTAAACATTGTTCGGGGTATTTGGTTCGATGCTTATGGCTTAATAATTACCACATCGGCACGGCGGTTAATAACACGAATGGGCGAATTTTTGCGTTTGTCTTTGGGGATGAGTAAGTCATTGTCTCCTCGTGGGTGTAAACTAAACCTGTTTTTATCTATACCCAGATCGTCGACAAAATACGATAGAATGGATTCACATCGTTTTTTGCTAATCTCAAGGTTTTTTATTTTGTCATCATCACTGTCGTTGTAGGCATAGATATCAACTTTTGATCCCGGATTTTTCTTCATGTACAATGCTGTAGTTGCCAGTTCCACCTGATCCTTGGTATCGAGTATACTCTTGTTTGAATCAAAATATACCGATACCATATTGTTGCTGCCATATACACGCATGGCATGATGAAGAATGGTAACCGTATCAACCGTAATTACCCGATTGGCTTCGTATTGTCTTAACTCTTCTTCCAATAAGGCCACTTCATCAGCCAAAGGATCTTTTCTTGGCCGCTCAAATACATTAAATCCGTATCGGCGATGGGTCCACCTTGAGTGACGTTTATCTTTTTTACCAAACTTATAGGCCAGGTGAATGTTCGTGTACCAATATTTGTCATTGTTGGCACCGGTCAGGATATTATCAAGTTTATCTTCCAATGACCACCGCATAGAAGTTTCAAATCCGATATCAAAACTACGATTCAATCGGTATTGTGTACCAATCGTTAAGGGAATAACCAGCTCATTTACTCTGGCAATTTTTCGATCCGGGTTTTGAGGGTCGTAGCCAAGAACGATGTATCCTTCATCTTCGCTTCCCGGCACTAGGTCACTGTAATGAACCACTTCATCTGTGCTGGTGTGGTGCACCCGCGTTCGGTATGAAGTAACACCAACACCTACCTTCAGGAAAAGATTCCATTTATCATTCATGGGTCCCGGGTAATTAAACCATTGATTGATGTAGGTAACTGCGTTAAAAGAATAGTCGTTAATGTTACCGGTACTGTAATACACCTCATTACCTGATCTGAAATCACTAGTAAAAAACTGCAAATCAAAAGCCCATGCCGGATGTATTTGCTTGGATAATTTAAGCATGGGGCCAAAATTCCAGTGCTTATCAGGAAAAACAGCATACGAAGTTAAATCGTTTTGCATAATAAAAGGACCATATCCAATAGCTAATGACCAGGTGTTAAAAATCTTTTCGCGAGAATAGCGCATGTGCTCTTCCAGCTGCCTGTCGTCAGAAGAAAACTGAGCCCTGGTTATTGAGGAGCAGCACAAAAGTGTGATTAAAGTAATTATTGTATAGTTGCGAACTCTCATACCTTTTTATTCAATTATCACGAAAAGATCAACACGGCGATTAACCAGGTGAAGCCCACGAGGTGCCAGTTTTTGTGTGTCAGAAAGTAACTCCGCCTCGCCTTTGTAATCAATAACGAAACGATCGGCATCAATATCGTATTCATCAACAAGTACCTTTAATGCAGCCTGACAGCGTCGCTGACTTAGTTTAACATTGTATTCATAGGAGCCTCTTTCGTCGGTGTATCCAACTATTTTAACCCTTAACGATTTGTCCTGATTCATTACATAAGCCACCTTGGCCAGTGACATGTGGGCATCTTTTGTGATATTGGATTTGTCAAAATCAAAAAAGATGGATGCTGTAACTGTTTCTTTATATTCTACCGATTCGGTAACAATTGTACTGGTATCGGCTTTTACCGAATCCATCGATGCGATTAATGCAATCTGACGTTTCAAAGAATCTAACTTATGTGCCATCGGGTCGTCATTACGACGCCTTTTATAGTTCATGTTAAAATCCTTATAAGTCCAGGAGGCGTGTCTTTTATTTTTCTTGCCAATTTTATAGGTAAGGTTTACTGAAGCAAGCATATAACTGTCGTTGTCGGCACCAGTCAGATTTACATCCAGATTATCGCCATTCATTTTGCGCATTAAAACTTCTGTGCCTATATCGAAGCTTTTACTTACCCGATATTTAACGCCGATACCAAATGGTATAACGATTTCGTTTTGTCGTTTGGTTTCTTTATCGGGTGCATCGCTACCACGACGTTCATAGCCTTGTACCAGGTAATCTTCAGACAGCCATCCGTGAGGAGTTGGATAACCAGCCACATTTTCGTATACATGTTTGACTTTTAATACATCGCCGGGATTTAAGAATTCGATTTCACCCGTTTCCGGATCGGTGTAGCTTCCAGGTGTAAGTCGATAGAGCTTACTTCTGAAATAAGTTAATCCGATACCAAGCTTGGCATAGATGTTCCACTTATCGCTTATGGGGCCAAAGATGGCAAGCTGATTAATGTTAAAAGTTCCATTAAGGGTTATATCGTATAAATCACCTTCAAAATAGCGATGGTTCTTCTGGCCATACATATCGGCCTTAAGCCATTGTAAATCTAATCCCCAGGGACGATTAAACTGTTTGCTGATCATTACAGTAGGAGCAAATTTCCAGTTGCTGCTAGGAAAAACGGTGTAATCAATAACATCGGTATAATAGATAACAGGACCAACGCCAACTGTAACCGACCAAGTATTATATTTATTTCCTTTACGATAGATTTGCTCTTCTGATAATTGGCCAAAATCTTTCTGTGCCGTAGCCCCCGCAATTGAAAGTATAAAGACTGATAAAAGTAAAATGTACTTGTTCATGAGCACGATTTTATGCAATTAATGGATTAAAACTAAAGTATTTAACTATTTGAATAAAGTAATACCCAAAACATTTTTACTAAATGTAGTTTTTCGTCCATCAACGCAATAATAATCCTGCCAAAAGAAAAAAGCCCTTCCTGCGATAGGAAAGGCTTTTAACTATTTCATTTACTTAATAATGAACTTATCTGTTTTTGTATTTTTCAAGTCCGTCATCGAGCCAGTTCTTATATTTTTCAATATCCGGATCGTAGGCAACAGGATTATTAAGTGTATTTTCTTTCTCGTCAATGATTACATAGTAAGGTTGTCCTTGTTGTTGGTAGCGCTCCAACTGGAACTCTGCCCACTTTTGTCCAACAGTTCTGATTTTCTTACCAGTTACTTCTGAAACATAGGGCTCATCCAGCTTTTTGCGATCATCAACATAAAGAGATACCAGGATGTAATCGTTGGCAAGCATGGCTTTAATGTTCTCATTCGACCATACTTTGTCCTCCATCTTACGGCAGTTTGTACATCCAAGGCCTGTGAAATCAAGTAATAGCGGCTTATTAACCTCTTTTGCATAAGCCAAAGCTTTGTCATAATCTTTGAAAGCCGGAATACCTTGTGGTCCATAGTACATTCCTTCTGGCATGCCACCATGGCTATCTGTACTGCTACTCACTAGGCCCTGAACCGGTGTTTGATCACCCACACCAAATGGTGATTCTGCGTAGTTCTTTGGTGGTGGGAAACCACTGATCAGATTAACTGGTGCACCCCATAAACCTGGAACCATATAAATGGTGAAACTGATCACCAAAAGTCCCATTAAGAAACGCGATACTGGAATATGTTCCATGGGCGAGTCGTGTGGTAAACGTATTTTTCCTAGCAAATAGAAACCCATTGCTCCGAATATGGCAATCCAAATGGCAATGAATACTTCACGCTCAAGAATGTGCCAGCCCATCGTCATATCGGCAATTGATAAGAATTTGAAAGCAAAGGCCAATTCCAGGAAGCCAAGAATTACTTTTACCGAGTTTAACCAACCACCTGACTTTGGTAATGAGTTCAGGTAGCCTGGGAAAGCAGCAAAAAAAGCGAATGGTAAAGCTAATGCTGATGAGAATCCCAACATACCAATGATTGGTCCCATGTAACCTCCTGTGGCCGCTTTAACAAGCAAGGCTCCTACAATAGGCCCTGTACAACTAAATGATACCAAAGCTAAAGTAAACGCCATAAAGAAAGTACCGATGAATCCACCTTTTTCCTCATTTTTAGTTGCAAAATTAACCCAGGAACTTGGCATCATAATTTCGAATGCGCCAAAGAATGAGGCTGCAAATACAACTAATAATAGGAAGAAGAAAAGGTTAAACCAAACATTGGTTGATAATTCATTTAAGGCACTTGCTCCAAAAATAGCAGAAACCGCAACTCCAAGGATAAGGTATATAACGATGATGGATATACCATATTGAATACCATTTCGGATACCGGCAGCTTTGGTCGCACTGGTTTTAGTAAAGAAGCTAACTGTCATTGGTATCATAGGAAATACACATGGGGTAAGTAGTGCAGCTAATCCACCACCAAAAGCTAATAAGAAAATAGCCCAGTATGATTCTTCTGATTCGTCAGAAGTCTCCGTTGTAGAAGCTGTTACCTCAAAATCTACCATTTCAGGTGGCATGCAGGTTTCGTCGTTACAAATCATCGACTCAACATAGCCTTTAACCACAACATCACCTTTTTGCTTAAGCTGAATTACTTTTTTGAAGCTTGCCTTCTTCTCAAACCATTTTAACTCAGCTTCAAATGTTTCATCGTAATGAGCTGTTGCCTCAGGCTCTTCGGTAATTCCGTCAAGAATGGTGAAAGATTCATTTTCTTCAATTTCAATATTGGTTGGAAAAGCGGTGTTTTCAGGAAGAACTGATGAATATACATGCCATCCTTCATCAACAGTTGCTTCGCAAATTATTTCGACTTTACCGTCGCCGATGTTCTTCGTTGAGAATTTCCAGGAAATATGCTGTTCGAATTGGGCAAAACTTCCTGCCAAAACCGTCAACATAAGTACTAAAGCTGCTAATGTCCTTTTCATACGTTTTAATTTGTTTCAGTTGCCGAATGTAATTTACAGTTATCTGAACTAAATCCAGTACAATTGCGCATCACATTTGATATTTAATCCCGAACAAAAAGTCTATTGGCTTGCTGTGCCAATTATTTTTGTTCAACTTTTTTAATTTCTCAATTTGTCGAGATCTATTGGTTTTCCTTACAATTGATTTTTAATAAAGTCAATTAGCAAAGCAATATATCTACATCTTTATATGTCTACAAAGTTACAACTTTTAGTTTTTTCAAAGTGCATCATAATTTGTTATCAAGACGTTAATTACTCTTGTTTCGATATGACTTTTGACACTATGATTCGTTTGTAAGCTTTGTTAGACTAAAGACACCTGAATTAAAAAAGTGGGTGACAGGAAGAGAGGGGGTTTTTCCATGACTTACGTCACGCATAAACAAAAAAAGGCTGACCTATGACAGGTCAACCTCATTTTTATCATTATCTAATATCTTGAATTCTAGTATTCCTAGTGAGTCGGATGCAACAACCTTCAGGTTAAATGCGTATTTAAATCTCCATTTTAAATGGATGGAAGGGAATCCTTTTTTAAGATACGCATACACCATTGGGTGTACATTCAGGATCAAATTTTTCTTTCTTAGGTCATACACAGCTTTCTTAACAGCAGATTCAATTTTATCCGGCCAGAACAATGATGGTTCTATTTTGCCAGATCCATTACAGGTTGGACATCCTTCGGCAGTATTAATATGCAATTCAGGTCTTACACGTTGGCGGGTAATCTGCATCAAGCCAAACTTACTTAGTGGTAAAATATTGTGCTTGGTGCGATCTGAGGCCATGGCCTGTTTCATTTTCTCGAAAACTTTCTGACGGTTTTCATTATTCTGCATATCAATAAAGTCGACAACAATAATGCCTCCCATGTCGCGTAATCGTAGTTGTCTGGCAATTTCATCGGCAGCAGCCAGATTCACTTCTAATGCATTGTTTTCTTGATTAGAAGCTGATTTGGAACGATTACCACTGTTAACATCAATAACATGAAGTGCTTCGGTATGCTCAATGATTAGGTAGGCACCGCTTTTGAATGAAACGGTTTTGCCAAATAGAGCTTTGACCTGGCGATTTACAAGAAATTGGTCAAAAATACCAGCTGCACCTTTGTAATGTTTTACAATCTTTTTTCGGTCGGGAGCAATAAGCCCCACGTACTCTTTAATCTCCTTACATACTTCTTCGTCGTTAACAAAAATTGAATTAAACGAAGGATTAAGTATGTCTCTTAATAAAGCAGAAGTACGTCCTATTTCGCCCATTACCAACCCGGGAGCTTTCACATCTTTAATACGCGATGTGTGTTCTTCCCATCGTTTTACAAGCATGCGTAGTTCTTTATCTAACTCAGCTGCTTGTTTACCCTCTGCCACGGTTCTGATGATGACACCATAATTTTTGGGTTTGATACTCGTTAAAAGTCGCTTCAGTCTGGCTCTTTCTTCTGATGATGAAAGTTTTTGACTAACCGATACTTTATCGGAGAAGGGCAATAATACAATGTTTCTGCCTGCTATTGATAGTTCCGATGTTAACCTCGGGCCTTTTGTTGAAATTGGTTCCTTAGCAACTTGAACCAATACGTTTTGACCTGCTGTAAGAACTTCCGGAATAGTCCCGTTTTTATTAATATCGGGTTCCGATTTAAGCTTGTGCAATGACACTACTCCTTTTTTAGCTTGAGCAATGTTCAGAAATTTCTGTAGGGAACGAAATTGTGGTCCAAGATCTAGATAATGTAAAAAGGCATCTTTTTCGTATCCTACATCAATAAATGCGGCGTTAAGTCCGGGCATGATTTTTTTAACTCTACCCAGGTAAATATCGCCAACGGCAAATTGAACATTACTGGTCTCCTTGCGGAGTTCAACTAATCGCTTATCTTCCATTAATGCTAATGAAAGATGATCAGGAGTGACATCTACAAACAGTTCTGCATTCACTATATGATCGCAATTTTATTTCAAAGATCGTTGTTTGTTAATACAAACAACAAACAGAAAGTGTAACACTTTCTGTTTGTAAAAATTCTTAAGACCAAAGAAGATTACTTCTTCTTATGACGGTTTTTTCTAAGTCTTTTCTTACGCTTGTGCGTAGCCATCTTATGTCTTTTTCTCTTTTTTCCACTTGGCATGGCTCAACGTTTTTATGTTTATAATTACTTTACGTTATTTTTCACTTTCGTTACGAAGCTCTTAGATGGCTTGAACGAAGGAATGAAGTGAGCAGGAATAATGATAGTTGTGTTCTTAGAGATGTTACGAGCAGTTTTCTCAGCACGCTCTTTAACTACGAAAGATCCAAAACCTCTCAAATATACATTCTTACCCTTAACCAAAGAACCTTTGATAGTATCCATAAAAGCTTCAACAGTCTTCTGAACTGTAACTTTTTCAATTCCAGTATTTTTTGAAATTTCGTTTACGATATCAGCCTTTGTCATTTTTTCTTAAAATTATTTAATTATCAATTATTTACGCTCTTTTTTCTGAAAATCAGATTGCAAAGATATATGAAATCTCAATAAAAAAAAACAAATGCTTTACTTTTGCATAAAATTTTAATAATGACCGATTTCGCTTTAGAATTATTGGAATGGTACAGTTGGAACAAACGCTTGCTTCCCTGGCGCGAAACAAATGACGCTTATAAAGTGTGGTTGTCAGAAATAATAATGCAGCAAACGCAAGTGGTTCAGGGAACTGAGTACTATCTTAAATTTATTGAGACATATCCGGAAATTGAAGATTTGGCGATTGCTTCTGAAGAGGAAGTACTCAAACTTTGGCAAGGATTGGGCTATTATTCACGCGCAAGAAATTTACATGCTACGGCCAAAATAATTGTATCTGACTACCAGGGATATTTTCCCAAAAGCCATAAAGAGATACTAAAATTAAAAGGAGTTGGTCCTTATACAGCGGCTGCAATCGCCTCAATATGCTTTAACCGGCCTCATGCTGTTGTTGATGGCAATGTATATCGTTTTATATCGCGTTTAAAAGGTGTAAGTACGCCAATCGACTCTACCGAAGGAAAGAAAGAGTTTGCTCTGATTGCTGATGACTTGCTTAACCGACAACATCCGGGAGATCATAATCAGGCGATGATGGAGTTTGGCGCCCTGGTGTGCCGACCTGTCAATCCGGATTGTAACGGGTGCCCGTTCGCCAATAAATGTATTGCCCTTGCGCAAGGTAAGGTTGATTTTTTACCGGTAAAAGCTAAAAAGACAAAACAACGGCACCGTTACCTTATTTACCTATGGATTGAAAACAAAGAAGGTATTTATATAGAGAAGCGTACTTCAGATGGTATCTGGAAGAATTTATATCAATTCCCACTTTTGGAGTTTAACAGCAATCGTGAATTAAAACAATATGCGTGCACTAATAAACAATACCTAACTGGTATCGATACCAAAAAGCATATACTGAGCCATCAGATTTTACACGTAAATTTTTACAAAGCCGATAAAAAATTATTAAAAACCATAAAAGGAGAACATATTAACGTAGCGATTGAAGAAGTTCACAAATACCCCTTTCCTCAGGTCTTGGCGAATTTTCTCGATGAAAGAACCGTAAATCGTCAGGATTAAGCTACTTTTGTTTTAATTTCAAAGTTTTGTATTTTTAAAACTAAATTAAACTTAAACGGTAAAATACATGTCGGTTAATAAAGTTATTCTCGTAGGTAATGTAGGTAAAGATCCGGAAGTGAGACACTTCGAAAATGATGGTGCTGTGGCTAATTTTCCGCTTGCAACCACTGAACGAGGTTTTACGGCACGAAACGGTCAGGAAATACCTGAGCGTACAGAATGGCATAACATTGTTGTGTGGCGTGGCTTGGCTAAAGTAGTTGAGAGCTATGTTAAGAAAGGTACACAACTGTATATCGAAGGTAAAATGCGCACCAGATCTTACGATGATAAAGATGGGAATAAGCGTTATACAACCGAGGTTTATGCCGATAGCCTTCAGCTTTTAGGGCGTAAATCAGACAATCCGGCAGCAGCACCTCAGGCAGGTGGTATGATGACTCAACAACCTGAGCAAAATACACCGAATAACAATACGGCCCAGGAAGAGACTTTCTTAGGAAATGACGAAACGGATGATTTACCATTCTAAATTTTAAAAGTTACATTTTTGGAAACCGATAGTATTAGCATGATATTTAGCTCCAGTCCATCAGGGCTGGATTTTTTACCATTTACCCTTGGAACGCTAATTGCTATAATCATTAATCTTTGTTTGCTCCTGTTTTCTGCATTAATTTCTGGTTCTGAGGTAGCCTATTTTTCTCTCGAACCCAATGATCTGCAGTACCTGAAAGAGCACGAAAGTAAGCGCAATAAGCAAGTGCTTAAGCATCTGAAGAATAAAGAATTGTTGCTGGCTACTATCCTGATCAGCAATAATTTTGTGAATGTGGCAATTGTTATTCTTACCTCCTTTATTGCTACTGGTATTGTTGATTTTGGCGATAATTCAACGTTAAAATCCATAGTGGAAATATTCTTTATTACGGGCATCATTTTATTTTTTGGCGAAATTCTACCCAAAGTTTATGCCTCACAAGCCTCCCGTAGGTTTGCCGGTTTTATGGCTTATCCATTGATGGTTTTAACCCGTTTATTAAAACCGCTGAGTTTGATTCTGACTCAATCTACCAACATGGTCAATCGCCGAATTGCGAAAAAAGTTGGAAACCTTTCGATGGACGATATTTCCCATGCTTTGGAGCTTACCGGTAGTGATATATCTGAAGAGAAAGATATTCTGGAAGGCATTGTGAAGTTTGGGAATATCGATGTGTCTGAAATTATGACCGCCCGTGTCGATGTGATCGATGTTGAGATAAAGAGCAATTACAATAAGGTATTACAGATTATTATCGATTCGGGTTATTCGCGGATACCTGTGTTTGAGGACACGCCAGATAATGTAAAAGGCATTCTGTATGTAAAGGATTTGCTGGCGCATTTAGACGAGGGAGCAGAATTTGAATGGCAGAAGCTGATCCGAAAGGCTTATTACGTGCCCGAAACAAAAATGATTAATGATCTGCTTGAAGAGTTCCAATCGCAGAAGATACACATGGCCATTGTGGTTGATGAATATGGTGGAACCATGGGTATTGTTACACTTGAAGATATTTTGGAAGAGATTGTGGGCGATATTAGTGATGAACTGGATGAGGAAGAGGAGTTCTATACGCGATTACCTGATGGAACATTGGTGTTCGAAGCTAAAATCTTGTTGAACGATTTTCATAAGATTACCAATACCGACGAAGAGATGTTTAGTGAGGTTAGGGGTGAGGCCGAAACACTGGCTGGTCTTATACTGGAGTTAAAGGGTGAGATTCCTCAAAAACATGAAGTGGTTGAATATCGTAAATGCGTATTTACCATTGAAGCAGCCGATAACCGGCGAATTAAAAAGGTGAAGTTTGAGTTAAAGAAGTAAGTATGAATAGCATAAATAAGTGGTTATTGATATTGGCTGTTGTAGTGCTGACGTTTGCATGTAAGCAACGCTATACTCCCAAAGCACGCGGATACTTTCGAATTGATTTGCCCGAAAAGGCGTATCAAATGTTTGAAGGTGATTATCCATACAAATTTGAATATCCGGCCTATGCTGTTGTTAAGCCAGACACCAGTTCTAATGCTGAAAAGTACTGGTTAAACATTTCTTACCCTGAGTTTAAGGGGCAGATTCATATGAGCTATAAGCCGGTGGGTAATCATTTTAATATGCTGATGGAAGATAGTCGTAAGCTGGCCTATAAGCACAGTATTAAGGCAGATGCTATCCATGAGCGTATGTTTTACGATGCAGAAAAGAACGTTAGTGGCGTGTTGTACGAGATTAAAGGAAATGCTGCATCACCGTTGCAGTTTTATGCTACTGATAGTTTAAATCACTTTTTAAGGGGCTCATTGTATTTTAATGCCATCCCTAACCAAGATAGCCTGGCACCGGTAATTAATTTTGTTCATCAGGATGTTATTCGTCTGATGGAAACTTTGCAGTGGAATAAATAAGCAAGCATGCCGTTACAATCATTTGTTGAAAAAGCAAACAATCATATTGTTGCTGTCTGGAAGATTGAAGAATCTGTTGAGCAATTAAAGGAGTTGCTGAACTTGAGCGAGGCAGATGCTGAAGTGGTGGATGCTTTCAAAATTGAATCGCGACAGAAAGAATGGTTGGCTTCGCGTTTGTTACTAAAACAGGCGCTTGGGTTTTATCCTGAATTGGAATATTCAGCTAATGGTAAACCAGCCCTGAAGAAAGGTAAGCCATATATCAGCATTACCCATACAAAAGGATTTGCTGCGGTTTGTGTGTCGAACCAGCCAACCGGCATCGATATCGAATTGTGTTCTTCAAGAATTGAAAAGGTGGCCAAGCGCTTTGTACATCCCCAGGAAGCCAAATATATTGAGGAAAAAAGTAATATTGAATACCTGACTGTTTTGTGGTCGGCCAAGGAAACCCTTTACAAGTATTATGATGTTTATGGTGTTATTTTTAATGATCAATTTTTAATTCACCCCTTTAAACTAAACTCAAACGGTGAATTAAACTGTAACTTTATCCATAATGGCGAGTCAAAACAACTCAAACTGTATTACGAACTAAAGGACGGATATGCTTTGGTGCATTGTTAATTGAATTAGAAAATGATATACGATCAGATACTTACGCGCTACCATCAGCAACAAAAACAACTGGCATTTTTGATTGATCCTGATAAGTTTCAAATCAGTCGCTTGCCTGAGCTTAAGAACTTGTTGAAAGAGGCCAATCCTGATTTGCTTTTGATCGGTGGAAGCTTAATTAGCGTTGAAGTAGCAGATTTTGTTCAGGAACTTAAAAAATACATCGATATACCGGTGGTGTTGTACCCGGGGTCTTCTATACAGGTTTGCCGCGAGGTGGATGCCATTTTATTCCTGTCCTTAATTTCCGGTCGCAATCCGGAATTCTTAATCAGTCATCATGTGGCGGCAGCACCACATATTAAAGCCAACAATATAGAAGCTATTTCAACAGGTTATATGCTGATCGATGGTGGAACGAATACCTCGGTACAGTACATCAGTCAAACGCTTCCGATTCCTGCAGATAAGAATGATATTGCTGTGGCTACTGCTTTAGCAGGTCAGTATCAGGGCATGAAAATGATTTATATGGATGCGGGTAGTGGGGCCAAAAATCCAATTAGCACCCAAATGATTCATGAGGTTAAAGCAGCCATCCACATTCCTTTAATGGTTGGTGGCGGTATACGCGATACAGAAACTTTAACACGCAGCCTAAAGGCCGGTGCCGACATTGCTGTTGTTGGAAATGTGTTGGAGCAGGACATGGCCCTGCTCAAGGAATTTACCAAAGTGATTTCGGATCTTAATAAGTAAGTCCGGGTAAAGGCTCACTTTCGCAGCCGTTGGGAAATGGTATTTCAAGGAAAGAGCATATGGTTGGTGCAATTCGTGTAGCAGAAATGGCCTGGTAAACATTCTGAGGATTTACTTTCCACCCAAAGAAAATGAGCGGTAAATGACTGGCACTCCAGGCACGATTTATTTTCTTTCCATCATTTAGCTCTTCATACCATCCGGGCCTGATCTTTATGGCGATATCTCCTGAACGATTGGGGTAATAGTTAAGCTTTAAACTTTTCAGTGAATTGATGTCTGATGCCGAATAATTGAGTTCTTCAACCGGAACAGCATAGGCGATGCCTTGCATATCACTCAAAAAATCAGCCGCCTCTTGTTTGATCTCTTTCAAATCCACTTTTCTTTCTTCAATCAGCTTATGATTAAGGTAAAGCTGGGCATCGTTATAGGTCATCACCCATTTCCCCTGGCCATATTTTGCCATCAAAAATAAGTTGGTTAACGAAGCTGCTTTTTCACCACTAAAAACGCCTGTTGGTATTTTGTGTTTTTGCGATTCTGCCAGATTACGCTGGGGAGCAGCTATTGAGGTAAGTGCCACCAATGTATTCTCCAATCCAACTTCGTCGTCTACGGTTTTAAGAATATCTGCAATTTCCATGTCTAAACGAAGTAACATGTCTTGCGTTTCGGCACTAAACATTCCACTTTGCTTCCCATGAACTGTTCGGGAGGTAAAATGAAGGGTTAAGATATCAGGAATGTTATCCTGACCGTATTCTTCATTAATTATTTGCGACATGGCAAAATCACGAATGATTTTATTGCCGTAAGGCGAGTGAATGACCGGTATATAAGCCCCATCGCCTTCTTGCTTGGCCAATGAGTAAATAAAGGCATGGTTATTACTTCGCTCATCGCTGAAGAACCTCATTTGGTAATATTGATTCAGATCTTTAACAGGTCCCCACTCGCGATTACTATATGTAGAAAGTAAATCTTTACGATTGAATTTTTTCACCCAGGTTGGTGCTGTTAATGCACTATCGGTACTTTGAACCAAATCGAAATCGCCAGATGAATTATTAAGTTCGTAAATGTAATCCGGGTTATGACCGGCACTCCAAATCAGGTGATCCTGATTCAATCCTATGGAAGCAACCCGTGCTTTGCCATTGGTCATCCATTTTAATTCATCGGTAATGGTTGATGACATTAAGCTTTGAGTGGATGGGTACTGCTTGATACCCTCTTTTATATTAACAATATCACCATAGGCAGCATGTACTTCTTTTGAACGAATTTGATCGAACCACCAATCGGAAATAATACCATGGGTAGAAGGGTGGGCTCCGGTTGCAATGGTTGCCAGATTGGTGCCCATATAGCTGGATCCACCAGCGTGGGAAGTGTTTCTGAAAAATGATCCGCCATTAATTAATCGGTTAAAGCCATTATCCGAAAACTGATCTCTGAAAGCCACAATCTGTTCGGTATTTAACTGGTCAACAAGAATAAACAATAATAGCTTAGGTCGCTGTGAAGGAACTTTCTGACTAAGAACACTATTTAAGCTAAACAGTAAAATAATAAATGTAACGGCGTATCTTTTGATCATGGCATTCAAAATATTTGCGCCAAATATATATAATTTACAAATGATTATAGCTTATTCTTGAGGTCTCGTAATGGAAACGACACTGTTAATAGCTCAATGAATGTTATTCAGTATAATCTGGACAGAGCAATAGCCGATAAAAAATGATGTTAGAGAAATGGGGCGAATGATCTAGCTTTTGTATCCTTTGTACATCAGAATATCAACATTCTCGGCATAGAGAATTCCTCCGCTATTTGCTTTTTCAAGCAGCTTTTTCGCGATTTCCGAAAAGCTGAGAATACGTTCAGCCCGATCAATCAATTCAATGATAACAGGATGTTCTTCCGACAGGTTAAATACTTTGCTGTTATTGATAATACTGCTGGCGCCATACGATACGATACCTTTATAAACAGTCACCCCGGCCATCTTATATTTCTTAGCAGCAAATACTATGGCTTCGTACAGTGGTCGCTGGTATACAATATCAGATTCGCCGATGATTATCTTTAGCTTTTGTCCTTCTCCTTCTATTACCATTGGGTGAGGATTATAAATGAAGAGTCAAATTACGGATAATAGGCGGCATAATCAACCTGAAAGGTCAGGCAATTTATTCCTTGTACAATCATTGCGGATTTAATACTCTGATTATCCTTTGATAGTGAGCTGGCTAAAAGTGTTATATCCAAGTCAGATTAAGGGTAATTAACTTGTATGTTATTTAAATATTACTAATTTTACGGATACCCATAATTTACCTAAAATAATTACAAACTCTTAAATTAAGCTTTATGAAAGTATACCAAGCTGATCAAATAAAGAATCTGGCGCTGCTCGGTGGTAGCGGCTCCGGTAAAACCACCCTCGCGGAAGCAATGATGTACGAAGGCGGGGTCATCAAACGTCGTGGCGACGTTGAAAGTAATAATACAGTATCTGATTATAACCGAGTGGAACATGAATATGGTTACTCGGTTTTTTCGTCTGTACTATTCACCGAATATTTAGGTCGAAAGTTTAACATTATTGATTGCCCCGGATCGGATGATTTCATTGGTGGTGCCATCACGTCTTTAAATGTAACGGATACGGCACTCATGATTTTAAATGCCACACAAGGTGTTGAGGTAGGTACCGAAAACCTGTTCAGATATACCGATGAGCATAAAAAGCCGGTTATCTTCGTGGTTAATCAATTGGATCATGAAAAGGCCAACTTTGAGCAAACCATGGATAATGCCAATGAAGTATTTGGCAGTAAAGTGGTGATCGTGCAATATCCGGTGAACGTAGGACCCGACTTTAATGCTGTGATTGATGTATTAAAGATGAAGATGTACAAATGGGGTGCCGATGGCGGCGAACCTGAAATCCTGGATGTGCCAGCCGATGAAAAAGACAAAGCAGATGAGCTACACAATGCATTGGTAGAAGCAGCAGCTGAAAACGATGAGTCCTTAATGGAGCTATACTTCGAAGAAGGAACCTTAAACGAAGATCAAATGCGTCAGGGTATACACAAAGGTCTGATTGCACGCGATATGTTCCCTGTTTTCTGTGTTTCGGCGAAAAAAGATATGGGTGGTCGCCGATTGATGGAGTTTCTGGGCAATGTAGTTCCTAATGTTTCTGAAATGCCGGTTTCTACTACTGAAGACGGAACAGAAGTTCCTTACGATGTAAACGGACCGACTTCTTTATTTGTATTCAAAACAAGTATCGAACCTCACTTGGGCGAAGTATCTTATTTCAAGGTGATGTCTGGTCAGGTGGAAGAAGGCATGGATTTACAAAATGTCAATCGAAATGCTAAAGAGCGTATTGCTCAATTGTATTGTGTTGCCGGAAATAACCGTCATAAAGTTGAAAAACTGGTAGCAGGTGATATTGGTGCAACAGTAAAGCTTAAAGAAACACATACAAATCATACTTTAAATGCTAAGGGAACAGAATTCTTGTTTGATGCCATAAAGTATCCAAATCCAAAATATCGGGCTGCTATCTCAGCTATAAATGATAGCGATGATGAAAAACTAGGTGAGGTACTGCAACGCATGCACGAGGAAGATCCTACCTTAAGTGTTGAATATTCAAAAGAATTAAAACAAATTATTGTATTTGGTATGGGCGAGTTCCATTTAAATACAATGAAATGGCGAATAGAAAATAACGATAAGATTGAAATAGAATTCTTATCGCCACGCATTCCTTATCGCGAAACCATTACGAAGGTGGCTCGTGCCGATTACCGTCACAAAAAGCAATCGGGTGGTTCAGGTCAGTTTGGTGAAGTACACATGATAATTGAACCATACTTCGATGATATGCCTACGCCAGCTACTATGAAGATTGATGGTCAGGAAATAAAGCTGAACGTGAAGAATGAAGAGGTGGTTAAGTTACCATGGGGTGGTAAATTGGTGTTTAATTCGTGTATTGTTGGTGGTGCCATTGATGCTCGTTTCTTGCCGGCCATTATGAAAGGAATTATGGAAAAAATGGAAGAGGGGCCATTAACCGGTTCTTATGCTCGTGATATTCGGGTATTTGTGTATGATGGTAAGATGCATGCCGTTGATTCTAACGAAATATCATTTAAGCTGGCCGGACGTCATGCCTTTAGTGATGCCTTTAAAAATGCAGGACCGAAAATTCTTGAGCCAGTTTACGATGTGGAGGTAAAAGTACCTAGCGATCGCATGGGTGATGTGATGAGTGACCTCCAGGGACGCCGTGCCTTGATCGAAGGTATGTCGAGCGAAAAAGGTTTTGAGGTGATTAAAGCCAAGGTGCCTTTAAAGGAAATGAATAAATATTCAACTTCACTAAGCAGTATTACTGGTGGTCGAGGATTCTATTCGATGGACTTCTCAGCATACGATAAGGTGCCGCCCGAAATCCAGGTTGAATTAATGAAAGCCTTTGAAGAAGAGGAAAAAGAAGATTAAATAGTTAAGGAGGGTGTTGCCCTCCTTTTTTTATGCCTTATAGTTGAATATTTATTCTAATTGTTTTTGATGATCAGATGCACAACGCCATCTAAATCTAATTTTTCGCCCTTAAAACCAGTGGCTTCAATTTTAAAAAAGTAAACACCGGCTTCGGCACGCTGGTTGCCTATGCGTCCATCCCAGCCTTTGGCCGGATCGTTTGTTTGAAAAACTTTACGCCCCCAGCGATTATATATCAGCATGGTAAACTTCTTTACCGATCGATAAGCTACTTTGAACTCGTCGTTTTGTCCGATTGAACTGAAAGGAGTGAAGGCATTGGGCGCCGACACAATCATTTCATTAACAGTAAAGACCTCAGGATCACTTTCGTTTGAACAGCCAGAGTTAAGGTTGGTTACTTTTAAAACCACCGGATAACCATCCTCATTATATTTTTGAAAAGTAAAGGTGGGATCGGGGATAAAATCTTTTCCGGCATCACCAAAAGTCCATTCCCAATCCGATATATTGCCAAGTGATTCATCGGTAAAACGAACAACCATGGGAGCTGATCCTTCAGTGGCTTCATTATCGGCAGTACCTTCTGTTTCAAAACTGTATTTGGCTTCTACTGCTACAGATGTGTAGGTTAAATCTTGATCAACAGGAGTTAAGGTCGGACTAAATTTACTGCCAATTGTAACAAAATAGTCTGTGTTTTCGAGCGGGGCCGTAATTTTTACTGATTTATCTGTTTCACCTTCGATAGGTCCAATCGGCGATGAGCTCCACGAATAACCATAATCAACTTCTCTGCTTGGAGTATCCGTTCTATGATGATTATAGTAGATTAATGGCTTAACCATATTCACTGTCAGCCTTAGTTCGCGGCAGGCACTTTGGTCTGGAGTAGTTTCTATTGAGCTAATGCTCAGTAATGGCACAAAATTCCAACAGTAATAGTCAGTGGTAGTGCCAGTGGCATCTTTGACTTTTACCTGGTAGCCATTTTCTTCTGTAATATTCAGGAAACTACCTGTTTCTCCAGGCATTATTTCAAAGGTATTTGAACTTGTTGAATATTGAAACCATTGATATTCAACACCCGATGGTGCTGTTAAGCTGGCAGCGCTGATATTATCGTAAAAAAAGATCGGATCTTCAATTGCTCCGCCTCCGTATTGGGTTTGTTCGGTGTAAAAGGCATTGGAGGTAATTTGTGCACTTATGGAAACAATTGTGCTTACCAGCAGGATTATTATGGTTGAGTAACGACTCATCAGGTTTAAATTTATCATCTTACCAAATCAATTAGGCACCAACAGATTTTTATGTTCTGTCTTCTGCCTTTTTACTTTATAACTTATTCTCCTTCTCAAAGCTATAATAATTCTTTAAACGATAAAAAGGTAAATATTATTACATGCTTCATTCGAAGGTTTCAAATGAACTTCTATTTTTGCATTAGAATTTTATAAATCAGATAACGTGCAGGATTATTTAGAAGGCTTAAATGAAGCCCAACACAGTGCGGTGGTTGAAACAGAAGGGCCATCTTTGGTAATTGCAGGTGCCGGATCGGGTAAAACACGGGTGTTGACCTTCCGCATTGCACATTTGTTGGCCAAAGGTGTTAAACCTTATCGTGTTTTGGCTTTAACCTTTACCAATAAAGCGGCCAAAGAAATGAAGGAGCGTATTGGTTCGATGGTTGGTCAGCACAATGCGACCAATCTGTGGATGGGAACCTTTCACTCTATTTTTGCTCGTATCCTGCGTTATGAATCCAAGCATTTGGGTTATCCTTCATCTTTTACCATTTACGATTCGCAAGATTCGAAAAACCTGGTGAAAAGCATTGTTAAAAAGATGAAGCTAAACGAGAAAGCCTACAAGCCGGGCAGTGTATTGGCGCGTATATCGGCTGCTAAAAACGATTTGGTAACACCAGTGGTTTATGCACGTGATGTTAATCGTACGGCTCATGACAAGGCCTCTCAAATGCCCATGATTTATGAAATTTACGCCCAATACATGAAGGAGTGTTATAAATCGGGGGTGATGGATTTTGATGATTTATTACTCAATACCAACATTCTGTTCCGCGATTTCCCTGATATATTAAAGAAGTACCAGGAGCAGTTCGATTACTTGATGGTGGATGAGTACCAGGATACCAATTATTCGCAATACCTGATTATTAAAAAGCTGGCCGAGAAACACAAAAACATTTGTGTTGTGGGCGATGATGCGCAAAGTATTTACAGCTTCCGTGGGGCGAAAATAGAAAACATTCTCAATTTCCGGAATGATTACCCCGGTTACCAATTGTTTAAGCTGGAGCAAAACTATCGCTCGTCGCAAAATATTGTGAATGCTGCCAATAGTATCATTGCTAAAAACAAAGGGCAAATTCAGAAAAATGTGTTTTCGGCCAATGATGAGGGTAAACCAATCCGTGTGATGAAGGCTTATTCGGATGTAGAAGAGGGCTTTTTAGTTACCAATGATATTTTTGAAAAACGCATGAAAGAGCATCTCGATTATAAGGATTTTGCCATCCTGTATCGCACTAATGCTCAATCGAGGGTTTTTGAGGAGGCATTGAGGAAAAAGAATTTACCGTATAAAATATACGGTGGTCTGTCGTTTTATCAGCGCAAAGAAATCAAGGATTTGCTGGCCTATTTTCGTGTTACCATCAATCCGTCGGATCAGGAAGCGCTCAAACGCATTATTAATTATCCGGCCCGTGGTATTGGAAAAACCACCATGGATAAATTAACCATGGCCGCAGATGTCAGCGACCGTAGCCTTTGGGATGTGATGATCAATCCGAATATTGCCCAGCTTGGTATCAACGCCGGTACGCAAAAGAAACTGGCCAACTTTGTGGCGATGATTGCCCAGTTCAAGGCACAGCTCGAAAACTTGTCGGCCTACGAACTGGCTGCCGAAGTAGCTTCTTCGAGTGGTATCATGAAGGATTTGCACAATGATAAATCAATCGAAGGACAGGGACGCATGGATAACATCGACGAACTCTTAAATGGTATCAAAGAGTTTACCGAAACAAAACAGGAAGAAGGAGAGCCGGCTAAACTGGTTAACTTTTTGGAAGACGTAGCCTTGTTAACCGATCAGGACAACGAAAAGGCTGATGATATTAACAAAGTTACATTGATGACCATTCATTCAGCCAAAGGTCTGGAGTTTAAAAATGTATACATTGTGGGTGTGGAGGAAGGTCTTTTTCCCGGGGCCTTATCATCCGAAAGTGAAAAGGATTTGGAGGAAGAAAGGCGCCTGTTCTATGTAGCCGTTACCAGAGCCGAGCACAATGCTACTATCTCATTCGCCCGATCACGCTATAAATATGGAGAGCTGACCTATAGTCGTCCAAGTCGATTTATTGCCGATATTGATCAATCATACCTCGATATTAACCCTGAAGATTTTGTTGGTAATGAAAAACCACAGCCCTCTTTCAGAAAGCCGTTGAATAATCAGAGCAGCGGATCACTAAAACCAAGGATTCGGATGAATTATACATCGGAATCAGGGCAGGCCAAACCGAAAATCAACTTTAAATCTTCTAACACCAGTGAACTCCAGGCTGGTATGAGAGTAGAGCACGAGCGTTTTGGTCAGGGAGAGGTAATTGCCATCGAAGGGGTGGCACCCAATACGAAAGCCACAGTACGCTTCGTTAATGCCGGGCAGAAACAATTATTACTCAAATTTGCCAAACTAAAAATTTTGACTTAGTTTTGTGCCATTCAGTTACGGTTCTAAAAGACAATAAGGTAACACTACTCCGTAAGGAATTATAAGAGAGGATTCCGTAGAACATCCACCGTTTGAAGGATAATAAAACAAGTAAGATTTTAATACCAATTAATGGATTACAATTCTAATCGTAAAAATTTGATTCTGCCTGAATATGGACGTCATATTCAAAAAATGGTTGACCATGCGGTAACCATCGAGGATCGTGAAGAAAGAACTAAATGTGCCCAAACCATTATTGGTATCATGGGTAACATGTTTCCACATTTGCGCGATGTAAATGATTTTAAGCACAAATTGTGGGATCATTTGGCGATCATGTCTGATTTTAAACTCGACATCGATTATCCATATGAGTTGTTGGAGAAAGAAACGTTGACAAAACGACCAGAAAAAATTCCTTATCGCAATAGTAAAATTACTTACAAGCATTATGGAGAGCTGGCCGAGAAAATGATTGAGCAGGCAATTTTACTGGAAGATGAAACCGAGAGGAAACATCTGATTGTGATGATTGCCAATCACATGAAAAAATCATTGTTTATCTGGAATAAGGATTCGGTAACCGATGAACGTATTTTCGACGATTTAAAGCGCATGTCGAACGGTAAGCTGATTGCGGAAGAAGGTACCAAGTTGACCGAATTCAAAGAGCAGTACCAGAACCGTAATAATCGCAAGAAACGACCTCAAAATAAGCCGAAGAAGAAGTAATACTACCCGCCTTAAACTGTTTTGTAATGAATTGCTTTGAAATTGAAGGAGGACACCGCCTTAGTGGAGAAATTACACCTCAGGGTGCAAAAAATGAAGCTTTACAGGTAATTTGTGCTGTATTGCTGACTTCACAAAAAGTGACGATCAAGAATATTCCGGATATAGTTGATGTTAATAACCTGATTGACCTGTTGGGCGAGATGGGGGTTGAAATCAATCGTATCGATCGAAATACTTGTGAATTTACTGCGGCAAATGTTAATCTGGAATTTCTTCAAAGCCCTGCATTCAAAAAAAGAGCATCCTCATTAAGAGGCTCGATTATGATTATGGGCCCATTATTGGCGCGCTATGGTAAAGCATATTTTCCAAAGCCAGGTGGTGATAAAATAGGGCGCAGACGATTGGATACCCACTTTATTGGATTTGAAAAGCTAGGAGCCCGGTTTAATTTCGATGCCGAAGACATCTTTTATACGGTGGAAGCTTCGCAAATGAAGGGAACCTACATGTTGCTGGATGAAGCATCTGTAACCGGAACTGCCAACATATTGATGGCAGCGGTGTTAACACCCGGTAAAACCACAATTTATAATGCGGCCTGCGAACCCTATTTACAGCAATTATCTAAGATGATGATTGCGATGGGTGCTAAAGTTAGTGGCGTAGGCTCAAACTTACTGGAGATTGAAGGTGTTGAGGAATTGAGTGGTTGTGATCATACCATTTTGCCCGATATGATTGAAGTAGGCAGTTTCATTGGTATGGCTGCCATGACCAGTTCAGAAATCACCATTAAGAATGTTGGAATTGAGCATTTGGGAATTATTCCGATGATGTTTCAGCGTATGGGCATTAAGCTTGAAGTGCAGGGTGATGATATTTATATTCCTCAGCAGGAACAATATGAGATAGATACCTTCATCGATGGATCAATCATGACCATAGCAGATGCTCCCTGGCCCGGTTTAACGCCTGATTTGTTAAGTGTGTTTCTGGTTGTGGCCACTCAGGCTAAGGGAAGCGTGCTGATACATCAGAAGATGTTCGAAAGTCGATTGTTTTTCGTTGATAAACTAATAGATATGGGTGCACGCATCATATTATGTGATCCACACCGTGCAACTGTTATTGGATTAAATAAAGAGAATTCTTTGCGAGGCGCTGTTCTTACATCACCAGATATTCGTGCGGGTGTTGCTCTGTTAATTGCTGCTTTATCTGCACAAGGAAAAAGTACCATTCAAAACATTGAGCAGATTGACCGTGGTTACCAGAATATTGACCTAAGATTACAAAAACTGGGTGCACGCATCAAAAGAATTTAATGTATTTTAACTTCTTAGGGCTTAATTATAACATTTGAATTGTCCTATTTAGAATTAATCTAATGTAGTTAATTAAGGATTCGGCCCTATAAAACACAGTTAATCAGCGAGTTGAAAATTCGGATTGACTAATATAAAAATAGATTTCATAAAAACAAGTCTCCCAAAATTGTAAATCGCTCAGGGACGATTTACATTTGCATGCAGAAAACACCCACTAGTCACATAATTCTGCATGTTAATCTAAAAAGAAAAAATACCTCGTTTATTTTTCTGAAACTTTACACCGAAATATTAATTCAATTAATGTATCATGAGGCAGCTAAATTTAATATTAGCTACTGTAACTGTGAGCTTGTTCTTTTTGTCGTTTAATACCGACAATCATGAAACAGTTATTGGTTTGGAAGCCGGCAACAAAGCCCCGGTTATTCAAACTGAGCTGATCGATGGTACGCCTTTTAATTTAGAAGATCTGAAAGGAAAAATGGTTCTTCTTAATTTTTGGGCCTCCTACGATTCGCAGTCTCGGATGAATAATTACTATTTAAACCAGATTCATGAAAATTACCAGAATGTGAATTTTCAAAAGGGCAATGAATTTGTTGTAGTAAGTATTTCTCTGGATCGCTTTAAAGCTCCGTTAAACCTTGCCATAGAGCAGGATGAAACCATGAATTTTATGCATATTTGCGATTTCATGGGTGCTAATAGTAGCATTAGCAAGATGTATAACATCGAAGAGCCGGTTAATATTCTTATTGACGGTGAGGGACGTATCCTTAAGTATGACGTCGAGTATTCACAGATTGAAAAATCGCTAGCCTTCCTTGCAGCGATTTAATGACTCCTAATTATTTATTATGATGAAAGTAAGATTATATCCTTTTTGGATAGGCTTGGTATTGTTGTTTATGGTAATGCCGGTTAATGCTCAAAAAACCGGAACTGAAGTTGGTGAAATAGCACCTAATATAAAATTGCGAAACCCCGATGGTAAAGTAATGCAATTGGAGAGTTTGCGAGGTCAAGTGGTTTTAATTGATTTTTGGGCAAGTTGGTGTGGTCCTTGCCGACGCGAGAATCCGGTGGTGGTTGATGCTTATTTAAATTATAAGGATAAAGATTTTAAAGCCGGAAGTAAATTTACGGTATTCAGTGTTTCATTGGATAAGCGTCAGGCAGCATGGAAAAAAGCCATTGAAGATGATAAACTGGAATGGCCTTATCATGTTAGCGATTTGGCAGGTTGGTCGAGTCGTGCAGCTGTATTATACGGCGTAAACGGCATTCCAATGAACTTTCTGATTGATAAAAATGGTGTTATCATTGCGAAAAACTTACGTGGTCATGCTTTAGAAGCAGAGCTTGAATCGATTGTTAAATAATGACTAAAAAATATGGCAAAAAGGCATCTTTGGTAATTCCGAAGGTGCCTTTTGTCATTTAATACCTTCAAATAGCTGAATCGTGCGATATTCTCTGTCAATTTGTCTTTTAAAAATAATATGGCAGAATAATTGTAAATTTGCACGCGAATAATTCTGTTTGAATTATTTTCTAATGAAGCTAAAACAAAAAAATAAAGCATAATATAATGGATAAGAAGTCATCTAAAAAGGAAAAGGCTAAAGAAAAGGCAATGGATGCACAGGCAGCAGAGGAGATTAATGAAATGACCGATGAAAAGGAAACTGCTGATACAAATGAGGAAGTTAAGGAAGAGGTGAAAGAGGAAGTTCCTGAGCAAACGGAAGAAGAACAAGCGGCAGAGAAATTAAAAGAAGTAAATGATAAATACCTTCGTTTAAGTGCTGAGTATGACAATTATCGCCGACGAACTCTAAAGGAGAAGATGGAGTTGACAAAAACGGCCGGTGAAGGAATGCTATTAGCTCTATTGCCCGTTATTGATGACTTTGATCGTGCTATGGCTCACATGGACGATGCGAAAGATGTTGAGGCTTTAAAAGAAGGAATGAAACTTATTCATACGAAGTTCAATGATTTCCTTGGACAACAGGGAATGAAAGAAATTGAGGCCAAGGATAAGGATTTCGATACCGATGTTCATGAAGCAGTTACCAAAATACCTGCACCAAGTGAAGAGATGAAAGGTAAAGTAATTGACTGTATCGAAAAAGGATATACTTTACACGAGAAAGTTGTACGTTTTTCTAAAGTTGTTGTAGGCGAATAAACAAGCTTTGCTATGTCGAAAAGAGATTATTATGAAGTGCTGGAAGTATCAAAAGGTGCTTCAAAAGAAGAAATAAAAAAAGCCTACCGTAAAAAGGCAATTAAATATCACCCCGATAAAAACCAGGGTGATAAAGCTGCTGAAGAAAAGTTTAAAGAAGCAGCTGAAGCCTATGAAGTGCTTTCGAGCGACGAGAAACGTCAGCGATACGATCAGTACGGACATGCCGGTGTTGGTGGAGCTGCTGGCGGTGGCTTTGGTGGCGGAGGTATGTCAATGGATGACATATTCTCGCATTTCGGAGATATTTTCGGAGGTGGCTTTGGCGGTTTTGGTGGCTTTGGTGGTTCATCGCGTGGTGGTCGCCGCGTTAATAAAGGTTCTAACCTTCGTGTGAAGGTAAAGCTTGATTTAAGCGAGATTGCCAATGGTGCTGAGAAAAAAATCAAGGTAAAGAAATACGTTGAATGTAACTATTGTAGCGGATCGGGTGCCGAAAATGGTTCGTCGCACAGCAATTGTTCAACTTGTCATGGTACGGGTCAGGTAACGCGTATTTCAAATACGATACTGGGGCAAATGCAAACAGCTTCTACTTGTCCTACTTGTGGAGGCGAAGGTAAAATCATTACCAATAAGTGTAAGCATTGTGCCGGTGAGGGTATTATGCGCGATGAAGAGATCATTAGCCTGAATATACCTGCTGGTGTTGAAGAGGGAATGCAGTTATCTGTTTCCGGTAAAGGTAATGCCGCACGTCGTGGTGGCATTAATGGCGACCTCTTGGTGCTGATTGAAGAAGAAAAGCATCCTGAGCTGGTTCGTGATGGCAACAACCTAATATATAGTTTGAACATCAGTATCCCTGACGCGATACTTGGTAAAACAGCCGAAATACCAACTGTTGACGGAGCTGTTAAAGTGAAGGTGGATGCCGGTACTCAACCAGGTAAAATTCTTCGTTTAAGAGGTAAAGGCCTGCCAGAAGTTAATAGTTATGGTAAGGGCGACTTACTGGTTCATATACAGGTGTATATTCCTAAGGAGTTAAACAAAGACGAAAGAAAAGTGGTTGAAAAACTGCAGGGTGCCGAAAGCTTTGAACCCCAAAAAGGAAGTGGCGACGGTTTTTTTAGTCGCATGAGAAACATGTTTGAATAAACAGATTACCTAAATACGATTGTGAAAAGCCGGCTTTTAAGCTGGCTTTTTTTATCAAATTTTTTCGGACATTGGTGTAATCCTATTAAAATTAATTTTTCGTTTCAGTTAATGTAAATACCTGATAAATAGCTTTTAATTATTTGTGCAATTTAGTTGGCAGTTTTTAATGTCAAATTGCTGTCGCGAAGTGAAACTTTAAGCCGTGTATAGCGTTGTACAGCCTGTACAAATTAAGGGAAAACAAAGTTGCTGTTATCTGATTGGGCAACTTTTTATTGGATTTTATTAAAACTAACTGTTTATGAAAAAGATGTTGATCGGTCTACTGGCGATATCAATGCTGGCAGGCTGTATTGAAGATGAGTTTAACACTGATCTGATAGTAGATGATTTTGAAACGACGGCAGGTGTTGCTATCCCCTTGGCCAAATCAAAAGTTACAATGGCCGATATTTTGTCTGACCAAACAGACATGGTTAAATACGATGGTGAGCGGATTATCCTCTTTCAGGAAAATGAAGCCATGGAGTATGTGGGCATTAATGATTTCTTCCGCATTTCGGCACAGAAGGTAAGTCTTCCTGTTTCTTTTATTTTATTTAATTCGCAGGAGGAAATATCTTTCACACAATCTTTAAATTTTACAATTCCAAGTGCCACTATTAGTGTGATGGAGCTGGCCTATAGTATTTCGGCACAAGGCAGTAATCTGGAGGCTCCGCTATTACTTTCTTTAACGATTCCGATTGAAGATGGAGAAGATCGCACGGTTGAACTAGAGGTGCGAAATAATCAGAGTGTCGTTAAATCATTTTCGGGCGACCGCATAAGTTTAGCCGATAATAAACTAAATCTTCAGGTAACGTTTAAACCACTGAACGATGAGGCAACTTATGGTACCGCAATTGGTAATATCGATTTAGAATTGGGTGATCTATCTTTGAGTTATGTAAAAGGAACCATGGGTGAAAATAAGGTTACCATGGATGAGGGTAGTTATGACCTTGATTTTGATGTGTTAAATGATATTCCCGGCGATATAGAATTTGATGATCCTAAAGTGAGCATTATCATCGATAACGGCACGCCTTTTATGGGTAAAATTGATACCGACTTAAGCGGCGTGCTAAATGATAATAGTACCATTAACTTAAGTTCCGAGTCTTTTAATATGGTGGCAAAAGCGGATGGTGAGGAGTCTACACGCTCGCGACATACACTGCACAAAGGTAATTCCGATGTCAAATCTTTTATTGCCAAGACTCCCGATGTATTGAAGTATGCTGGTGAACTAACCTTGAATCCTGGAGGAGTAGTTAAAACTCCAATTGAATTAAGCGACGAGGATCGCATTTATATTGGATATGGTTTTGAAGTCCCTCTTGAGTTAAAGTTAAATGCTAACCTGGAGGAAGAAGTGGTGGAATTGGATGATATTGATATGTTGGATGATCTGACAAAGGCATCGTTAATCTTTAATGTGATCAATAATTTACCAATTGGCGCATCGGCTACTGTTAATTTCTATGATGAAGAAACGGCATCAGTTATCGAAACCATGGATATTGAGTTGGCAAAACCAGCTAAAGTTAATTCAGAGGGTAAAGTAATTGAACCAGGTGAAGCTGTTCTTCCTGTTGAACTCTCGGAGTCTCAGGTTGAAAGTCTTAGGAATTCTGAGGAACTACGCATTACAGTTCGCTTAAATACTACTGATTACGAAAAAGGACAGACTGTTGTATTTGAAAAGAAGAATTCTTTAGAAATGCAACTGGTAATTCGCGGTAAAGTTGAATACAATAACTAACCTCTTCACAAGAAAATAATGAAACAATTATATATTGCTTTAATAGCCATTGTTGTGAGTGTTTCTGCAATGGCACAGGATAATTCTTTAATGTTTACCAAAGGCATTCCGCAATCAACGCAGCTTAATGCCGCCTTTCGACCAGTAAAAAAATGGTATTTGGCCATGCCTGCTTTAGGAAGTATCCAGCTTAATGGATCGCATACGGGTTTTTCGTGGGACGATATTATTCGCAAAGGAACAGGCATACAGCGTGATTCATTAATAGTTGATCTCGATTATGCGGCCGGTCAGATGCAGGATAATAACCTGTTTGCCACAGAAGCATCGATACAGGTATTGGGTTTTGGCTTTGCTGTAAAGGAGTGGTTTTTCACTTTCGACATCAACCACAAGCTAAAAGCTAAGGTAAATTACCCCTTGTCATTAATGGATTTACGCTATGGTAACTGGAATTACGATGAGAGTAAACCTATTAACCATTCTTTTTCAGACTTGTATGTTAATGGATTGGATTACCACGAAGTAGCCATTGGCGCATCTAAGTTTATTAACGATCGCCTGACATTGGGTATGCGTGTCAAATATGTGATGGGTGTTGCTAATGTGCAGTCAGAGCATTTTAATATGGATATTGAAACATTCGAAGATGGCAGTATGCGTATTATGTCGGATGCATCTTTTCGAACAAATATCCCCCTGGACTTAAAGTATGATGAAGATGGTTATGTTGATGATCTTGATGTAAGCGATGATGCTGAAAACATGTTGACGTCGACAAAAAATACCGGATGGGGATTTGATTTTGGTGCAACTTACCAGGTAACCGATAAACTATTACTAGGTGCGGCAGTTAACGATCTTGGTTTTATCAAGTGGAAAGATGGCACTTTTCGATTATACACAAAAGGTACTTTTGATTATGATGGAGTAGATGTTTCTGACGAAATAACAGGTGATGAAGGTGATGAAGATTACCTGGAAGACTTGGCTGATGATTTTGAAGAAACTTTTCGTTTAAGCGACGATCAGAGTAGTTACAATACTGGCTTAATGGGTAATTTCAATGTGTCGGCCGATTATCAGCTTAAAAAGTGGTTAAACTTTGGCGTGGTATCAAAAAACTACATTGTTGATGATAAGCTGGTTCCGCAGTTGACTGTGGCGACAGGCTTGCAGGCTGGTCGTTTTTTATCAACAGCCTTTACTTACTCATATATGAAGAATGCACCGGCCAATTTTGGTGCAGGTATGCGTATGAATCTTGGAGCATTTCAGATTTACGGTGTGACCGATAATTTAGGTTCATTCCTTAATCCTTCAAGTGCCAAGTATGTCAATGCCCGATTTGGTATCAACTTTGTGTTTAATGGTAAACGCGAGCGCTCGAAAGATAAAAGCGAAGAGGCGATTTAACGGATTGCTTTTTTAGGATATAAAAAAAGCTACTCTGCAAAGGGTAGCTTTTCTTATGATTAAAGGATTATTTAGTAACCTCAGTTCGATTTAAATTTCAGAATTCAGATTGTTATAAAGAATTGATCTACAAGGCAGATTTTGAAGGGCTAGCGAGCTAGCTCGAAAAATTTAACGCAGTAGATTAGTTTTTTATGACAAAGCATAGTTGCTTCACTTATAAACAGCAATTTTCTTCCCTAAAATTAATCAAAATAGCCCGCTATTCTTTCATAATTTTCGGTTGAAACTCACTATTTATAAGCGATCTGAATCAGAAATTTTTCGTCTAACTGAGGTTAGTAACACGAACAAGTTTTACAATCTTTCTAATTCCCAGAATCAATCCTCTGATCAAAAGGATTAAGAAGTAAATTATTCCGGTTAGTATTATAACAACAGGAAGGTAGGTAAATAACTCTTTCCATTCTGTTTGATAATGAATGATGGCATAAATGTTTAAAACATTGGCAATCACAAAGGAAATTAATGCAACGATTAATTCTCTTCTTATATGTTGAGGACTAATGATAATTGGCTTCATATTGTATTAGTCATTTATTGATTGGAGGTATTTGTTAATTTCATAAAATCAGGTAATGTCACCACCTGACCATTGTCCATGGCTTCTTGTCCCAATAGAGTCCAGACAGAGGCATGGTAACCGTGCTCGAATAATCCTGGAATAGGTTTATCAGCAATAACTGCTTTGGCAAAGGCCTTTAATTGCTCCGGTGTTCCATCGGTTGCTTTCCCTTCGGCAACTGTTTCGCCCTTGTATTTCACTTCTGTTTCCGGCAGCCAGGATGCTCCTCCAATTGGCACTGTTTCAAATATTCCTCTCTCAATGTCTGTAATTAACTGAAGAATACCCGCCGGCTTTTCAGGTTTTGGCGGATTCTCGGCGAAGTAAGTGTTGGTTTCCAGCTCCAAAGTTCCTTTAGGTCCCATTATTTGTTCCTGAAGACCATAATGTCTATTGCTGGTCATCGAGTCGTAGATAAACTGAGTTCCATCGGCATAAGAATAGATCAGTGCCACATTATCGTATACCTCGCGGCCGTCTTTCCAGTAATTGATGCTACCGACACCGCGTACTGATACCGGCATCGTTTTTTTAGCCCAGTTAGCCACCTGAATTTGGTGAGAGGCCAGCTCCGTCATTAATCCACATGAATATTCGTTATATAATCGCCAGTTAATCTGTCGTTCCAATTCCGGTTTATCAGCGGGAACTTTTCGGCGCCAATCGTTATTCCGGTGCCAATAAGCACGCATTTGTGTGATGGGTCCCAATTTCCCCTGATGCACCATTTCCAGGCCTTTCAGGTATTTTGGATCAAACAGACGCTGATGACCAATGTGCAATATTTTACCTGTGCGATAATGAGCATCGGCCATCTTCTTGGTATCCTCAAGCGTACGTGCCATTGCTTTTTCGCAGAATACATGAATGCCTGCATCCAATGCATCTATTACAATGTGTGCGTGCTGATAAAGTGGAGTAGCCACGATGACAGCATCTAAGTCTTTTGTTTCCAAAAGTTTTCGGTAGTCATAATAGGCTTTGGCTTTGGAACCAACGAGTTTGATTGCCTGTTGATAATTAGGCTCGTAGTTATCGCAAACTGCCACAATTTCAAAAGGGTTATCCTCACCCAGTGAGTGAATGATCTGAATCAGGTACTTCCCGCGTGAGCCAACCCCAATTACTCCAAGCTTCACTTTTCGATCTGAACCAGGTGAATTGGCCAGATTCGCAAACATTTTACCAGGCAGTAACAGGCTGCCGCCTATGATGGCGCTGTTCTTTATAAAATCTCGTCTATGTTGTTTATTGTTCATCGATTATTATTAATTGGATAGTGTATTATTTACGTCGTTATTGTAATGCCATCTTGAATCAGGAAAAGATGCTTTTAGTATTTCTCTTTGACTGTCATTGGCAATATAGCCTGCTGTTGATAGTACTTCTGCTTCAACAGGACAATGGCTCTTCACCATTATCTCTCCTGTTTTATCAAGCATCATTGCCTTTATGGGGTGATAAATATGAGCTTTGGCCATATCAGAATCTTTTTGGTGAAGTCCGGAAACTGAAAGGAATTCATCCTTGAGCTGAAACACATGGTTCTCTTTTTCGTCCTTAAGCAGGGAAGAATTAGCGACCGGCCAGTAATCGCCATAAGGATGTGATCCAATACCGGCAATAGCACTTTCTCCGAAACTCAGAAATGCATTTTTGATATCATTTTTTTTCAGGTAGCCGGCAACTTCTTTTATTGCAAATCCTTTTCCTATTCCACCAAAGTCGAGTTTAACTTCTGGTGTCAGGAATTTAACTTTAGATGTTGTGTTGTTCCACAAAATTTGTTTCCAGCCACATTGTTGATGAAGCTTAAGGTGTGCCTCTGAGTTGCGCTGATTAGCTGTATTTAACAGGTCGTAAACCGGAGAGTAGGCCGGATCGAACAGCCCTTTGGTCTGAAGGTAATAGTGATGACAGGCATCGATTACCTGGGCCATTTCGGGTGAAACGGATAATTGATTTTCAAAAGCCAGCTTGTTAAGCCGACTTAATTCTGATCCTTCTCTGAATCGCGAAAGTCTTTGTTCACATACCTCCGTGATAAACTCTGCACCTTTTGCCAGTTCGTGGCCGGTGTGTTCATCAATGCCCGGAATGATCATCACAAATCGTGTGTTCATGGCCCAAAAGCTATGAGAATAGACTTCCATATGTCATGCAGAATTTATTTATTACTCAAGGTGCCCAAAAAAGTTTGTTCATTGAGCAAGGTTGTGTAAATGTGATTTACACAAGCCCCGCTCAATGAACATATAACAAGATTTGGGACATCTTATTACTTAAGCACTAACTATAATTTTGGTTCCCAACCAGGTTCATAATCACGGCGCCATAGTTTCATGGCATCACGATCATATATTCTACCGGTTTCGGTATCAACTTCAAATCCTTTACCAACACGGTAAGCTATGTTAGCATAGTGTGTTAGCATTTGACTGATAGCTCCCTGTTCAATTGGAGAAGTCAGTTTTGCTTTACCACGAATGGCATCGAAGAAATTCACCGAGTGACGTGTTGACAGATCACCGCCACCACCTAACTGGGTTCCATCTTCGCTGCTGCCGGAACGTACTTCCTTCACTAACTTTCCTTTACGGTCGTATAATTTGTAGTGATCGCGGTCGATAAATACCGATCCTTCAGATCCGTATATAATGGTTCCTCGTCCAGCGCCATAGGTACTGTAGTTATTTCGGCTTTTACCATCCCACTGAATGAGGCGGTTATTGTCGAAATGGAAGCTTGCCTCCATGGTATCGTACATTTCCCAACCATCATTCTTAAAGTGCATCTTATCTGCCCAAACATCTACTTTCTCTGGATATTTTACATCCAATGCCCAGCGAGCGATATCTAACTCATGTGTGGCATTGTTACCCATTTCGGCTGTGCCAAAATCCCAACCGTACCAGTGCCAGTTGTAGTTCCAGGTATCGTGCTCATATGCTTTGCGCGGTGATGGTCCCTGGAAAAGCTCCCAATCCAAACCTGCCGGGGCAGCCTGCTTTTTCGGTACAGGTACTTCTCCTCGGCTATTGCTGTAGAATGCAACCGCTTTATAGGCTGTACCAATAATACCATTATGGATATCGTTAATAATCTGATTTGATTCAACAGAAGAACGCTGCTGGTTACCCATCTGAACCACCTTGTTGTAGTGCTTTTGGAAAGCAACTACCATTTCTCCTTCTTTTGGATTGTGGCTACAAGGTTTTTCAAGGTAAACATGTTTACCAGCTTGCATGGCCATACAGGCACCTGGCGTGTGCCAATGGTCAGGAGTCGCCATAAAAACAGCATCCACTTTTTTATCGGCCAATACCTTGCGAATATCTTTTTCGGTTTTGAACTTATCGCTGGTCATCTTGGCAACCTTTGCCTTGGCGCTATCCAACTGCTTGTCCATTACATCGCATAAGTATAATAACTCGATGTTGTTGTCAGCGTTGGTAATAGCTGGCAAGAAAGCTCCATAGCGACGTCCGAGTCCCTGGATGGCAACCGAAATTCGATCATTGGCACCGATGATTCTTTTATAGCTTCGTGCCGACATGGCGTTGACACTGCTGCTTAGTGCTACTCCGGTTGCTCCCAAACCCACTTTCTTCAGAAAATCTCTCCTCGACTGTTCTTTATTGTTTGCTCCCATCTCTGATTATAATTCTTTAATTTTAATATTGCGGAATCGCACTTCGTCACCATGATCTTGCAATAAGATATGACCATCTTTGAAGTTACCGAAGTTTTCCCACTTCTGGTATTTGCTGTAGTTTACAAGCGCTTGCCACATTTGTGTGTTACGCTCATACTCAACCTTTTTATCGCCATTTAAATAGTGAATAACCTTATTACCTCTTACTTCAATGCGGGCTCTGTTCCATTTACCAACAATGTTATGTGTTTTTCCGCTGGCAGGAATAAGGTCGTAAAGAGATGCCAGCGTGCGGTTATTTAAAACACCTTTTTTGGCATCAGGATGGTTTTTGTTATCCAAGATCTGAAATTCACAACCAATGGCCGAACCAGCACCTTTGTTGATGTTACCTTGTACAAAATATTTAATACCACTGTTGGCTCCTTCGGTTATGTTAAAATCCACTTCCAGGATGAAGTTTTCGTATTTAGCAACAGTTACAATATCACCACCGTTACCCGATTCAGCACCATCAGCTTTTTCGACAACCAATGTTCCATCTTCGACACGCCATCCTTTTTCAGGGAAATTTTCGAGCTTAACACCGCGCCATCCGTCAGTTGTTTTGCCGTCCCATAATAATTTCCAACCATCTTCTTTCTCGTCTTCAGTCAAAGTATTTTTAAGGTAGCTAACCAAACGAACATCTTTCATTGGAGTTCTGGCATCTTCCAGTCCTTCTGTCATAATGCGAATGTTCTTCCAGCTGATGGTTTTACCTTCAAGTTCTTTTTTGTTACCAATACCATGAACCTGTAAACCGATAAAACCTTTAGCAGTCATATCATCAAACAGGTTAGATACCGGAATGCCATTAACCCAAGTGCGGATTGAATAACCAATGGCCTCGACGCGTACCTTATTCCACTCGCCGTTTTTGAAGGCTTTTTTACCTTCCGGATTGTATTTTAGTGGGTAAATCCAGCCACGTCGGCCTTCATCATAAATACCACCTGTCCAGCGACGATCAGAATCATCACATTCAACCTGGTAACCATGTACACGACCGTCTTTGTAATCTTTTAAACTGTTGCTTCGGATTTGAACACCGGAATTAAGACCGCGTTCCATTTTGATTTCATACTCTAAAATAAAATCGCTGTAGTATTTTTTGGTTGTAAGGAAAGTATTAGGTGTACCGGTTTTACTTGTTCCTACTATTACACCGTCTTCAACTTTATATTCTGCTGTTCCGTTTAATGTCTTCCACCCCTTAAGATTTTTGCCATTGAATAGTTTTGTCCACTGGTTTTGGGCATTGCCGCTTAAGGCAAATGTTAATAAAAGTAACCCAAGAATCGTTTTTCTCATCTGATCTAAAATTTACATTAATTTCAAGGTGCAAGGTAAAGAGGATCAGAAATTGGGATACCTGATGTTTGTGTCAGATATACCGGAGATTTGTTGCAGTGAGTTGGAAAGTTTCTAAAGCAGAGGTGAATAAGGAGATGGAGTTGGGGTTGAGTAGAGCAAGAAAAGCATACTTAAGTTGAACGAATTTATCCAATAAGCCCAGATTTTTGTTCGTAAATCACTAAACAATATCGCGCGGCGTTTTGCCAAATTGCTTTTTAAAGCATTGTCTGAAGTAATCGGCATCCTCAAAACCCACCTTCATGGCCAATTCTGCAACCTGCATATGTGGATCATCCTGGATAAGTTCGTAGGCAATGCGCATGCGCACCTCGCGAATAAATTCGATTGCACTTTTATCACTGATGGATTTTAGTTTACGGTACAGGGTAGATCGGCTCATACCTAATTGCTTGCCCAATTCTTCAACACCAAAGTCAGAGTCTTCAACGTTCTCGTAAATCAGGTTAATAACTTTATTCAGAAATGGGGGAAGATTCTGTTTCCAATCTGATTTGACTTCCTGACTGCCAGGTGCTAATTTCTTTTGAAGGTTGGCTTTAAACTGCTGTCTGGCCTGCATTACATTGTGAATTTTTCCTGCCAGAATTCGGTGATTAAAGGGTTTCACGATGTAGTCATCTGCTCCGCAATCAATACCTATCTGCTGATTTTCTTCAGCACCTAAAGCTGTAAGCAAGAGGATGGGGATGTGATTGGTGCGTTCATCCTGTTTCAGCAGTCGGCAAACCTCATAGCCATTTTTGCCAGGCATCAATACATCTGATACTATAATGTCCGGAATTTTATCAAGAGCCAGTTGAACACCTTTTTCACCATCAGGAGCTTCGTAAATTTCTTTAGCCTGAATGGATGATTTAATAAAATCGCGCAAATCATCATTGTCTTCAATAACTAAAACCGAGTAGTCATCAACTTCAGTTGTAATTGCTTGCTGTTTAAAGTCTGAATCAATAAATTGTGTTTCTGCAATCAATTCAGAACTCTCAATTACCGGAATTTCAAATTCGAAACAACTGCCTCCTTCCGGATTCTGTTTCAGGTAGATGTCGCCACCATGCAAAATGGCTAGCTCTTTGGCAAGGGCTAAGCCAATTCCGGTACCGGCTGCTTTATTGGCACTGTTTTCATCGCGGTAAAAGCGTTTAAAAATCGCCGATTGCTGTTCTTCCTTAATACCCGGACCGGAATCGCAAACGGATAAAGTGATGTGTTTATCAGCATTCCGTGTAAGTAAAACCTTTACCATGCCTTTTTCAGGAGTGTATTTCAGAGCATTGCTGATGAGGTTTACGGCTACTTTTTCAATCACATCAGCATCAAAACAAAGCTCAAAGGAGTCCGATGATATTTGCAAAGTATAGCCGATCTCCTTTTTATCGGCCAGTGGCTTAAAGTTACCGAAAATGTTCTGGATGCAATCATCGAGTTTGCCTTTTTGCGATTGCACCGACATGTGACCGGTATCTATCTTCCTAAAATCCAATAGTTGATTAACCAGGTTTAGAAGACGTTTCGTATTGCGTTGAACCAACTTAAGGTCGCTTAGATGTTTATCTTTTGAGTCCATTGAGCTCAAAAGCTTATCAATGGGCGCTGAAATCAATGTTAAAGGTGTTCGGATCTCGTGCGATATGCTCGTGAAAAAACGAATTTTTCGTTCGTCGGCTTCGTGCACCTGCTTTGTCATCTCCACCACTTTATCGCGCTGTTCCTCAATTTCTTTCTTCTGATTTTCAAGCACCGTGTTTTGTTGCTCAATGGCTTCTTTTTGAGAGCGAAGATTTTTCGTTTTTTCTTCAACTTCAAACTCCAGTTTAGCTTTTTGAAGGGTCAGGTTTCTTAAGCGAAGGCGATAGCCCACCAGTAGTAACAGAATCAAGGCAACCGACATGGTTATTTTAAACCAGATGGTTTGGTAATAGGCCGGATGTATGGTTATGTGTACAAGTTTGGTTTCGCTCCACTTGCCATCGGCGTTGGCAGCACGCAGTTTAAATCGGTAATGTCCATAGGGAACGTTGGTAAATACCGCCTTTCGATCCCTGAAATCGGCATCAATCCATTTGTCATTAAATCCTTCCAGCTGATACTGGTAATGAATTTGCTGGGGCTTTGACAGTGAAATAGCCAGTAAGTCAAAAGTAAAAAAGTTTTCATAATGAGCCAGCTCGATACTGTCGGTCTGACTGATAGGTTTCTTTAATAATACCCGGTTGTTAATTTCCTGACCTCTTATTATGGGCTCGTTTAAAAGACTAAAGCCTTGCACATAAACTCTGGGGGCTACCTGATTATTAACCATCAATCCGGGATCGAACTTGTAAAAACCGTTGATGCCACCAAATAATAATTCGCCTTTAAAGTTTTGCCACCAGGCATCGTCGGAAAATTCAAATCCCTGCAGGTAGTTGTTGATGCTTTTGGTATCTGGTGAAATACGCGATAAGCCATTGGCCGTTGAAACCCAAATGTAACCTTCACGATCTTCGTTAACACTGTAAACAACATTATTAACCAAGCCTTCAAATTCGGAGTATAATCTAAACTTATCCTGGCCGGGTTCCAGGCAGTTCAGACCACTGTGTGTGCCAACCCAAAGTCGTTTTTGGGTGTCGAATAAAACAGAGTAGGCTTTATTATTGGACAGTGAAGTTTTATCGGTTAAAACAGATTGGTAATTGGTGAACTGACCAGTTTCAGGATTGAGCATATCAATTCCTGCTCCGTCGGTGGCAATCCAAATATTGCCTTTATCATCTTCGGTTATGCCACGAATGAAATTTCGGTTGCCAAAGTTACCTTCATTGCTGTGCTGATAAATGTGTGCTTCACCAGTTTGTCGGTCATATTGTATTAATCCGCCGGTCGACCCTATCCAGAATCGGTTTTTAGAGTCTTCAAAAAACTCATAAACACTACCCATTGTGCCCAGCTGCTGGATTAAATCCGGGGTAATATTTTCAAAATGGTAAGATGTGCCATTTTTAACGAGTTTTGAAACGCCACCTGACGAGCCCAGCCAAATCTGTCCTTCCTTATCAAGATACATGCCTCGAATAACATTTGAAGGTATTTTTTTTGCATCATCTTGCCTGGAGGTGAAATGATCCACTTCCCCCTGCTCAATGTTAAAACGATCAAGGCCTTCGTCTCGATATCCAATCCAGATATTTCCATCCCGATCTTCCAATAAGGTGCGAACGTCATTGCTGCGCATGGTAAATGATTCGCCCAGACGCTTCATGTATTTGGCAAAAGGTTGTTTAAACGGATCATATTTATTTAAGCCACTATACCTTGTTCCTATCCATATCACACCTTCACGATCTTTATGCATGCTGGTAATGTTATTTCCTGAAAGACTCTCGGCATTAAATAAGTCATTTTTGGACCAGCTGATTTTTAATTGATCTTCTGTATTCAGGTTAATCAGGCCATTATTGGTACCAACCCAATAATTATTGGCATCGATTTGTGTGAAGGCATTGAAGTAATGGCGTAATCCGGTAAGTTCACTAACCTGAGAACGATTTAGAGTTAGGGCAACGAGCAACTGGCCGCTGGCTTGGGTGGTAATTTGCTGAACATAGTTTGAGTGAATAATCCAGAAATCATCATTATCATCTTTATAAATCTGGTTGACGTAATTACGACTACGGTTTTGAAGATGATTAAAATTGGGATACTCAATTAGTTTATTATCCTGCAACTTCAACAACTGCAACCCCTGTTCTGTGCCAAGCCATACATATCCGTTTTGATACTCAAAAAGGGCAGTAATCTGATCTGAGACGCCAAATTCTGAAAGTTTAAAGTTGGTGATTGAATCCGTTAGCGTGTTTAAAATACTAAGGCCATTTGAGGTGCCGATCCAGATATGATGATCACTTTGACAAATAGTAGTCACATTGTTACCGGCTATCTGCTGTCCTTTTGGTCCGAGAGAATGATAGTTCTTAAAATCTCCTGTTTCAGGTTCTATCACCGATAATCCCGTTCCAACAGTACCAAACCATATTTTACCATTATTGTCGGGATAAATAAAACTAATGATATTCGATCCTGTATAATACGGGTTATTCTGGCCAGGCTTAAAATTGACAAACTCATAACCATCAAAGCGGGACAGACCATCGAATGTAGCCATCCACAAATAGCCGCTGGAATCGGTTTTTATGTCAGAAACGTAATTGTTTCCCATGCCATCTAAAGTTGAAAAACGCTCAAAGCGATAAGCATTTTGTCCTTCCGATAGAAAGAATAAACAGCACAGAATAAGTACCAGCGGTACCCTGATAAACCTATTATTTGAAGATAGAATCACTTGCCAAATTTGAAATTCCTACAAAATAGGAATAATTGATCAAAGGATGATGGACTCATCTCAACTTTGGGAATGGTTGATCAGATTAGCGAATGCATTTGCCAGGTAAGGAGCCATCAGCCCTCCTCTGGAACCCAGACCGTTGAAAATACCAATTTGTGGATGTTCATCTAAAAAACCATACGAGGGACGACGATCAGTAAAGGTTGGCCTAATCCCAGTCAATTGGCGATTGATGCTTAAGGGTAAATCAGAAATGTTCGACCATTTGTTGAGTAACTCAGTTTGCTTTTCAGGGCTTGGTTCAAGCGATTTCCAAGAGTGCGAATAAGTTGCTCCGATTTTATATTGATGATCACCTATAGGCATAACAAAAACCCCTTTACTTAATATGTACTCCAGCTTAAGCCCAGGAATGGTAACATCCAATAATTCCCCCTTTGTGTTATTCCATTTCAGATGTTTGAAAAACGGGCTGTTAGCATCAAAACTACCGCGACAAAAGATCACTTTGCTGGCTTTATTTCCTTGCCATTCAATACCATTTTGATTGATTTTTAAATCCTGATCATCAAAACTGACTTCCAGTAAAGCATTGTTTCTTTGCAGAAACTGGCGATAACTTTTCAGAATGCTTGCCATATCCAGACGGGCGCATGGATGAATGGTTCCATAACCATAAGGTTGGCGAATGCCATCGGGTAAATCATGTTTGGCAGTAAATGAAATATAGTGTTTCAGTGTTTCTTTTTGATAACGGTGGTGCCAAAATGCTTCATCGTCCTTGCCATATATTTTTCTTACAGTCAGAGGGTAATAAAACCGCTCGCTGAGAAATTCCTCCAGCTCTTGATAGATTTGATGGGCGTATGGTTGAAATACATCGGCCTGCCAGGTTCTATTTACCCGTTTTACAACAATTGGATTGATAAGACCTGCTGCCGCCCTTGATGCACTTCCTGCCACGGGATTATCGATTACTTTATGGGCAATGTTTTTTTTGAATAGCTGATAGGAAAGCATGGTTCCTGCAAGTCCTTGTCCTACGATCAATATCTGTTTTTTTTCTTTATCAGGCATTATCAGATGCTATGTTTTTAAGTGCTTTGAAAAATAGATGCTTCTTGTCGGGTTACGATTCTTCTTAACCAAAGAAAAAAAGATGTAGCACATTTGTTCAATTACCTGTAACAAGATTTCAGATAATGGCTTTGGGCCGTGTATATATTTCGCGTATTCAGATAAAAGCTTGAACTTAGTGATTAGAACCTCTAAAAAGTTTTACTATGAAAAAATTTAATCATCTGATTGGGTTACTATTTGTATCTCTGATTGCACTAATGTCGGCTTGCCAGCCTGCGCAAAAACAATCTTCGGCCAAACACTTTGTTTGGATGGGTGAGGGTAAAAATGAGAATGCCACCGACCTGGAGAAGATGTTCGTCAAATTGAAGGATGCTGGATTTTCAGGTGTGATGTACCAATGTTCATTGGAGAAATACCCAGCTGCCGTGGAATTGGCACATAAGCATGGTTTAGAGTTGCATGCCTGGCAAAATATTCTACGCCGTTATGATGATCAGTTATTAAAGAACCATGCCGATTGGTATACGGTTAGTCGCGATGGCAAGTCAACGGCAGAACATCCGCCATTTGTCGATTATTATAAATGGCTTTGCCCTACCAAAACAGAGGTTCGTGATTATCTGAAAAAGTATGTTGAGGATTTGGCTATGGTGCCAAATATTGATGGCGTTCATTTGGATTATATCCGTCATTCCGATGTAATACTGGCCCGCGATCTTTGGGATGTATATGGATTGGTGATGGATAAAGAATATGCTGAATATGATTTTTGCTATTGCGATGATTGCATCGAGCGTTACAAAAAAGAAACGGGTGAAGATGCTTCTGTTTTTGGCGATGCAGCACCGGATAATGAGCGCTGGCGCCAATTTCGATACGATATGGTTACAGAAACTGTTGATGTATTAACTAAGGCCGTACATGCTAAAGGAAATAAGGTTAATGCGGCCGTATTTCCAACACCAACTATTTCTAAAACTTTGGTTCGACAGGAGTGGGATAACTGGGCATTGGATGCTTATTACCCAATGAATTACAATAGTTTTTACCGCGAAGATATTGAATGGATCAAACAAGCATGCATCGAAGGTGTAACGGCGCTTAAAGGAAACGCACCTTTATACAGTGGTTTGTTTATGCCGGCTTTCGGCACGCCTGAAGAGTTTCGTTTAGCCATCCAGGCTTCTAAAAATGGAGGGGCTGATGGAATTAGTGTTTTCACACCCTATGAGATGAATGAAGAACACTGGCAGATTGTTAAGGAAGAAATTGCGAATTGGTAAAGGTGTAGAAGATATAAGACAAAAGACTTAAGCTAATTGAGATAATGCCTTACCGAACTTAAAATATTTTGGTGTAGTTAGTAGTGAACGCCTTCTGATTGTTTAAGTACAACAGGAGGCGTTTTTGCATAATTACGATTACCAATTAATGGCTTCTTTTCCTTTACTTAGCAAATAATCATTGGTTTTACTAAAATGTTTGTTGCCAAAAAATCCCCGATGGGCAGACAGAGGCGAGGGGTGAACAGATTTTAAAATCAGATGTTTACCCGAGTCGATCAATTGGGCCTTTTTTTGAGCATAGGCTCCCCACAACAGAAATACAATGTTTTCCGACTGGTCAGCCACTGTTTTAATCACGGCATCAGTAAATTGCTCCCATCCTTGTTTTTGGTGCGAGCCGGCATAATGTGCTACTACCGTGAGCGTGGCATTTAATAATAGCACGCCTTGTTGTGCCCAATGTTCCAGATTACCATGGTTGGGAATGTCAATCCCAACATCCGAGTGAAGTTCTTTGTAAATATTGACCAATGAAGGTGGTGTTTTGATGCCTTTATTAACCGAAAAGCAAAGTCCATGAGCCTGTTGTGGACCATGATATGGATCCTGCCCCAGTATTACCACTTTTGTTTTTTCAAACGGACATAAATCGAAAGCATTGAATATTTGTGCGGCCGGAGGAAAAATGGTTTTACTCTGGTATTCGTTTCTGACAAAGTCCGTCAGCTTCTTAAAATATTCCTTTTCAAATTCTGGATGAAGAACTTTTTTCCAGCCCGCATCAATTTTTACGTCCATGATTTCTTGTTGAGGTTAATTGAGGATGTAAAAATAGTAAAATAACAGTGAGATTAAAGGTGCGATCTTTAGCATCGTTTTGCTAAAGATCGCATCCTCTGTTTAATGAGATTTAGTAATGGCAATGGCCTGCCCGCCACCGGCAGCCAGTTTCAATTCAAGCTTGTCGCCGCGTTTTACCATTTTCTTCGAAATGGTGTATTGTTCCGGATTATTCAACCAATCAATGCCCTCTTTATCGGCGTAAATTGTTGCTTCATACTCCGTGTCTTTATCCAGAAAATCGAGTGTGATGGATAGCGTTCGTGCTTCTTCGTTGGTTGCACTTCCGATTAACCAGTTCTTGCCGCTTCGACGCGCTGTAGTAATGTATTGCCCCACTTCAGCATTCAATACCTTTGTTTCATCGTAATCGATATTGGCATTGGCAATAAATTGAAATGCCGGATGATCAATGTAATTATCCACAACATCACTGGCCATTTGCATGGGGCTATAAAGAATGACATAAAGCGCTAATTGCTTGGCTAGAGTTGTGTGCGTTCTGGTTTGGCTAATATCATCCGCATTCCAGGCCACTCGTTCTTTTTCAAAATTCTTAAGCATCATATCAAATGTGCCCGGGGTATAATCAACGGGGCCACCCAGCATGCGTGTAAAAGGAATGGTTACGGTATGTGATGGCGGATTACCATCGCTCCAGGCGTTCCACTCCATGCCTCTTACTCCTTCGCGCGTCATCATATTTGGCCAGGTGCGTCTTTTACCTGTTGCTTTTATTGGTTCATGGGCATTGATCATTATACCATATTGAGCCGCCGTTTCTACCACCTTTTGGTAATGCTCAACCATGTACTGACCATGGTGGTGCTCGCCACGTGGGTATATACCACCTGCATAGCCAGTTTTTAAAGCTTTGATGCCAAGATGCTGACACAAGCTAAAAGCCGAATCCATTAATGCTTCGTAGCCTATGGCATCACCACCGGTTTCGTGGTGCATTATTAGTTCAACTCCTTTGTCTTTTGCATAAGCTGCCACTTTCTTTAAATCGTAGTCCTTAGCCGGGGTAACATGATCAAAGGCATCCTTAGCGCCCCATTTATCCCAACCGGCATTCCAGCCTTCAACCACCAATCCCTGGATGTTGTTTTCGCTGGCAAAATCGATGTATCGCATGGTGTTTTCGGTTGTTGCTCCATGACGCTTACCTTCCACCCAGGTTTCGGTGCCAATGTGCATGCCCCACCAGACACCCACATATTTCATTGGTTCAATCCATGAAATATCATCAATTTTGGATGGTTCATTCAGATTGACAATCATGTTTGATTCCACTAACTGAGCTGCATTGTCACTGATGGTAATGGTTCGCCAGGGGGTCTTTAAACCTGCTTTGGCTTTTACCTTTGTTCCATCGGCCCATGGCACAAGCTCAGATACGTAGGTGTTTTTCCTGCCTTTTTCTTTCAGCTTAAGGGTCATGCCACTGTAGTTGCTTAGTGCTGCTTCGTGTAATGAAATGTGCAAGCCCGAGTTGGTGCGCATGGTTACCGGTGTGTTAACCCATTTGGCATCTGATAAAGGAGTCTCGTTATACAGTTTTTCATAGGTGTCAAAATCGGCCATGATCCACCATGTTTTGGGATTTCCAACAATGGCAAATTCACTTAGCTCAGCCATAATGGTAAACTCATCCAGGCCGTCTTGCTTTGGAAATTCATAACGAAAAGCCACGCCATCGTTAAAATTTCGGAAGATAACATTGATAAATAAACCACTTGTTTTATGTTGCAGTTCAAGCTTAGCCTCCTGGTAATGATTGACGTTTTCCTTTTTTGGTCCCCAAACGGCAGTCCAGGTTTCGTTAAGCTCATTTTTGCTTCTGTTAATCAAGGTAAATCCATCAACGATGTCACCATATTCTTTGAGTTTAAAACCCAGTGTTGAAGTTTGAATCAGCACTTCTTCACCTTTAACCACCTGGTATGATAACTTGCCGTTAATCAGTTGGATGGTTGTTTGTATCTGTCCATCGGGTGATTGAAGAATCTTATTTTGTTTACAGCTTAATAATAAAGCCAGGCACAATATTAGTCCTAAATATTTCATTGTCGTGTATGTAATTTATTTAAGTGCAAATGTAGTTGTGATAATAGGGATGACTGGTGTTACCAGGTTCAATTATTCCGTAATTTCAATCCAATTACCATCCGGATCGAGCACAATGCTTTCGTAATAGCCATCGCCAGTCATTCGGGGTTCGCCTTGTATGATATAGCCATCATTTCTTAACTGATTTGTCAGACTATCAACTAATTCTTTGCTTCCTGTTGAAAAGGCTATATGTGCGAAGCCGACACGTTTATTTTCAGCATCGGACATTCCCAAATCGGGATGGTGCATCAGTTCTAGTCGGGCACCTTTGGCATGTTTCATGAAATACGAAGTAAATTGTTTCTGTCGATTTTCATATTTGTTATTGGGCTGCATTTGAAAGTACTTGATGTAAAAATCGCGAGCGACTTCAAGGTCGCTTACCCAAATGGCAATGTGTTCAATTTGCATATCTACTCAATGGGGATAATTCGAAATTTGTGCAGCAAGGCTGTGTTAATTTCTAAGTTTATATTGTTGCTTTAATTATAGCTGAATTAAGCATGCAAATTACAGAGTAGAAGATGAAATAGCAACTGTGGATAGATGTTGTGTGCAGATTAACAGTTAGATGCTGTCGTTATTTAGGACTAGTATAAAATTGCAAACGTTTGTGATATGAGCCAAAAAAAGCGACAGGAATGATTCTCTGTCGCTTTGTATCGAATGAAAAGAAATTTTACAAGGTTGCTTTAATCCACTCCCATCCTGATATGTCAATTGGAGTGGCATCTTTACCAGAGTTTAGTGTATAATAATGCTTATCCGCTACATTTTGCTTACTTGCATCTGCGTCGTCGCCAGCAATCTGCACATTTGACAGGGCACCATTATCTTTCATATCCAGGTCAACATCATAACCGCTTAAGTGAAGATTTGTGATGGTTGCACCAGAAGTTTTCTTGAATTGAAGTGCTGTTCCTCCCGTTGTTGAAATGGCTGTAACATTCGTGAACATTGGATTGGCGTTCTTTTTATCTCCTTCAAATGCCGTTGAGAAGTCCTCAATCGTATGTGAGATGTATGTATTTGTAATGCTTCCACTCCATTCTTCTGTCCAATCTACTGCATCATCTTCGTTGTTTTCCAAATAAATATTTTCCACAGTTACAGTACCTCCAAAAAATTCAATACCATCATCTGCACCATTGATAACAGCCACATTACCAATTGTAGTTTGTGAACCTACCGAGTATAATGACACTCCGTTATACTGAGATTCTGAGTTAATCTGAGCACCTGTTCCTTTAATAACAAGGTAGTCGATAGAACCAGAATTGTCAGAATCCATAGTACCTCCATATTTAAAACCGCCTACTTCTGCAGTAATATTTGTGCCGGCACTTGTTGTTGCTTTTCCGCAGATGGTTAGTCCACCCCAGTCACCCGGAAGACCCTGATCAGAAGCAATTACAACTGGCGCATCAGCTGTTCCCTGAATATCAATCATACCGCCCATAAGAACGGCAATATATACTTGAGTACCTCCGGAGTCGGCATGAATTTTTGTACCCGCAGGGATTGTTAACTTTGCACCGTCCTGAACAATGTATGAACCGGTTAAACGATATGATTTTGTAGCATCCAGCGTAACATCAGTATCAACTGTACCGTTTAATGTAATTACCTCAGCCAGTTCGGCATCAACCCATGGCCAGGCCGAAGGATCAACTGTTGCAGGGGCATTGTAGGTTTCCATTGGATTAGCTTCGGAACCATCTATGATGACATTTGCCAGAGGACCATCATCTTTCATGTCAATAGTTGTTTCGTACCCACTTAATGAAAGACCAGTAATTGTAGCGCCAGAGGTTTTTTTGAACTGTAAGGCAGTTCCACCTTTAGTTGATACTGCAGTCAGGTTGATGATTTTAGGATTTGCATTATCCTTATCAGCCTCTACAACTGTTGAGAAATCCTCGATTGTATGCTCTACGTAGGCATTGGTTACAGTACCACTCCAACCTTCTGTCCAGTCAATGGCATCATCTTCATTATTTTGAAGGAAAAGGTTACTAACAGATACAGTACCGCCAAAAAACTCAACGCCATCGTCGGCTCCATTAATTACAGCAACATTATTAACAGTGGTACCTGATCCAACAGAATAGAATGATACACCGTTGTATTGAGCATCGATCGTTATTTGGGCACCTGTACCTTTAATAACTAGGTGATTGATTGATCCTGAGTTGTCGGTATCATCATTGCCACCGTATTTAAAACCGCCGACTTCAGCTGTGATATTTGTACCGGCACTGGTTGTTGCCTTACCACAAATAGTAAGACCACCCCAATCACCTGGGTTACCATTAGCAGATGACATAATAACCGGACTACTTTCGGTTCCGTTAATATTTATTTTTCCGCCCATTAAAACTCCAATATAAACATCAGTTCCTCCATTATCGGCGATAATTTGAGTTCCTGCAGGAATGGTTAAGCTTAAGCCTTCCGGAACAATAAACGGGCCTCTTAACTGATATTGTACCGAAGCATCAAGAACATAACTCTCAGAAAGAGTACCTTCCATAATTCCGTCATCCAGATCACCAATTACAGCTGGAATTGGGTTATCATCATCATTACAACTTGATAAGAATGGCATTGCCACTATGGCTAATCCCAGTACTTTCAATGCTAATTTTTTCATTTTCGTTTTAATTTAGAGTATAACACGTAGTTAATTTTGTTTTTCTTAATTGAGGTTAATGCTTACACCAATACTCATATCCACACCCTTTTTGTACGATTTTACAATTTCATTGGTAGAGGGCTCTCCGGTGAGAGGCACAATTAGTTGCGTTTGGTTGATGTCTGGATTTAAAAGATTTTTACCTGTGAATTTCAAGGAAACTCTGTCAGACAATTTTTTAGAAATAACCAAGTCAAGAGTTACGAAGCCTTCTTCAATAATTTCACTGTTAAAAAAAGTGTCACTGTTGTCAAAATCTTCAGGTGCTCCAAGGGCAAATATTTTATCAGATGAATAATTTCCAGTAATTGTTGCCATTAATGCGTTGGGCTTATTGTTAGAATATGTTAGAGAGCCATTTACGATAAATTCGGCTGCGCCCTGTAAATTTGATTCAGCTTTGTTGTTGTATTGGAATTCTTCTAACAAATCCTGATTAAACCACATTTTGGTAGCATTAAATGAAAGATCCAGACCTGGCATTTCAGTTGTTTCAGGTTTAATCAATTTAATTCTTGATTCTAATTCAATGCCATAAACATCAGCTCTTTCACCGGTGTTGGCATATGAGAAGTAGCCCGATGAACCATGCAGCATGCGCAGGTTGATAGGATCATTGATCATTTTATAAAAACCAGTAACAGAAAGCAATTCTCCTGCAGCAGGGAATGTTTCCCATTTTAGGTCGAAATTATAGTTTTGTGAATACTGTAAATCCGGGTTACCAGTTGTTACGCGGCCGGTAGGTGATACATAATCAAACGGCGCAAGTTCCTTAAATTCGGGTAAAGTAATGGTTTTGCTGGCAGAGAAACGCAGGGCACTTTTTTCGCTTAACTGGTACTTAAGGTGTAGTGCAGGAAGCAGGTTGTTGTAACTTTTTGATGTACTTCCTACGCGACCTACATAGTTATCAACATCCCAGTTAATATCTATTTGATCGACTTCGTAACGAGCTCCAATATTCGCTGATAATTTGTTAATGTCAAAACCAAAATTGACAAAACCAGCGTATACCATCAGGTCAGCATGATATAAATTCGGGCGTCCTCTTCTAACAATAAGGGATCCGTCCTGGTATAGACTTTCATCGAGCAGTGCTTCATCAAGATTGTCGATTGATTCTACCTGAACACCTTTGGCTCTGACTCCCATAAACAGTGATTCAAAATCTCTTGTTTTATTTCTGAAGTTGGCACCAAAGTTTAATTTGATCTTTTTGTTTTCTTCATCAATAAGTTTAAACTCATCTTTTAAATAGCCATTTATCTCTGAATCTTTTATTTCTTGCCTTGATTTTCGCTGCTGATAATCACCTACGTGGGCAAACTGAACGGTGTTTTCATCCAGAATGTTTACTTCGTTGCGAATACGATTTGGCTCATCGGCATTAACAATGTTGTATGCCATGGCCCAGTTAAGATGGTGTTTATCGTTTAAGTTATGAGAACCCAGCAACTGGTTAATGAATAGCGTTGTTTGCTTTAGATTCTGATCTCTAACAAAAGCCCCATCTTCTTGCGGGTCCTGATCAAATACATACCCTTCGCCATTGCGGCCTTGTTCGTATAGTTCATCCTTTGTTTTATGGATAAACATACTATTGAAGTTGATGGAGTGATTTTGGTTTAAGTCGTAACCGAAATTTAAAAGACCTGTAGTATTGAATTCTGTTACATACCTTTCAACATCATTAAACGAATTATCAAGAACATTTGATCGGTAGCTTTTGAAAATACCAGTCTGATAATCAGAAGAACCTGATTGTGAAAGTGTTGCAAAAATTGTTAAATCATTACTAAGCAGTTTGGTTTTTTTACCTCCCAAAACAGAAATATCGTAATCAACAGGCATTCCTTTTGTTTCGGTATTCCAGCTTTGTTTCGTAATTGCCTGCCTTGTATTAAAGGGTCTGCTATAAAAACCCAGCGTTTGGTCGTTGTAATTCTGAGTGGTTCTGAAATTACTGAAAACATCGCCTTTTAACACGTTACTATTTAACCCGCCAGATATCCCCAGAGTTATCTTATCACTATTGGACTTAGAACTAATATCTACAGCACCAGAGGTTTGGTCGGCATAGGTGTCAACTGAATAGGTTTTAGTTATTGCTATGTTTTTGATAACATCAGTTGAAAATAAATTTAGGTCAATATTTTTCTTTTCAACATCATCTGATGGAATCGGTAAACCATTCATGGTTGTGGTAAGGTATCGATCACCAAGTCCACGAATGTATACGTCACCACTGCCTTCGTTTTGTGTTACACCAGAAATTTTTGAAGTTGCATCAGCGGCATCTGATACCCCCAGACTAGACATACGTTTGGCACCAATGCTCTCTTTAATAAATGAAGCTTCTTTCTGCTCCAACATTAAAAAATTCTCTGATTCGCGGTTGGCTTTGGCCACTACTTTTACCTCGGCTAAATCCAGTTCAGATTCACCCATTAAAAAGTTAAGAACCGTTTCTTCGCCATCTTTAATAATAATACCTTCTTTAACCTGTGCCTCGTAAGAAATATATTGGCAGCGGATTTTATATGTTCCTGGAGCCAATGGAGGCATTGTGTAATTACCTTCAAAGTCGGTTGTAGTACCGGTGGTTGTGCCTTCAACAACGATAGCAGCTCCGATGAGCTCTTCGCCTGTTTTTCGGTCAGTAATTTTTCCCTTTAGTATCCCTGTTTGTGCAAATCCCTGTGTAAGACTTGTCAGACATAGAATAACAATTGCTAATACTTGTCTTTTCATTTTTTCCTCGCAATAATTCAAATATTTCGAGAGCAAATGTATTGTAAGGTCATAGCATGACCGATAAGAAAGAATTAATAGAACTTTAAATGTATGTTAAGTCGATTAGAGGTGTAAGTGATAGTTAGACAGGCTTATATGATTTTGTTCGTGCGGTCAGGGGCTTCTTAACATTGGGCAATTTAATATAGGTTTAACTACAGCTTAACATTACTGAATTGATGGACTTATAAAAGAAAAAAATCCTTATAAAATCGCCCTAAAAATACCTAAACGATGCTATCTTATTATCTTGTTTTTACCAATTACACATTTGAACGATAAGAGATCACAAAATCGCGATGCGCCTTTAATAAGTTGATTGAATATAACAGGATGTTTTTCGTTTCGGCTAACACATCCATAAACAGAATACTGACACGGGTGCGTCCTTCGCCCTTTTGAATACGCTTGATCTGGTTACGACGCAGGCTATTCTGAAAATCAATCAGGAAGTTTTGTTTGCTGATCATTTCATTGATCAGATCGAACTTCTGCTCCTTCTCAACATGAATGATGTGGTTAAAATAACCGGAAACTTCATCCAGTAACTCCTGGAAATCATTACGCTGCGAACGGGTCATTCCCTTATGCTGGTTTTCGATGTGCTCGTATAATGGTTGGGTGATATTGGTTAGGCAGCCAATTAATTCAGTGAGGTAATCAAAGGCCTGCACAAAATATTGCCCCGAATCAATACCTTCTTCAGTTACCTTGGCATAGGCATAAAAGAATTTAGATTTGCTGCTGCGAGTGTACTTGTCAAGCAGTAAGGCTTTGTTGTGTGCCCCATGTAATTGCCTAACATCTTCATCGATAAATCCTTGTAAACTAAGGTAAAAAACTTTAGAGGCTTCTTGCAGGTGCTGACGAATCTGTTCACTGCCCGATTCCATTAAATGCTCCAGGTTGTTATCAATCTCGTCCTGAAATTCTTCCTTAAGTATCTTTTTTTCTTCCTGTTTTCGCTTGTGGTACTTATGTGTCAAAATCAGGGTAGTGGTAACAATGGCCATCAATATGATGGAAGCAATCCATTCGCCGTACCATAAAAAATAGGTAAAGATAAATGCACCAATAAAAGCGAGGCAGGCTGTGAAAAACCATCCGCCTAGAATAGATAAAACACCCGATACCCGGTATACTGCACTTTCACGTCCCCAGGCCTGATCAGCCAGGGAAGAACCCATGGCGACCATAAACACCACGAAAGTAGTTGATAGTGGAAACTGCATATAAGTTCCCAAAGAAATCAGAATGCTGGCCACAACAAGGTTAACACTGGCCCGGATGGTATCGAAATAGATAACTCCATCTTCGGTATTGGATTCCTGATTATCTGCCTTGCGATAGCGGCAATTAAAAAAAGTAACCATACGGCGTGGCAATACGCCAACAACCAAACTATGGAACTGTAAAAAATTACGCACAATTACCCGCGATAAATGAGATGGCTCAAAACGTTCGTATCCGCTCGATTGTCTGCCAAGGTATACTTCGGTTTCGGTTACGCTTCGAGCTTTCTTCGATTTAAACAGAGTAATGGTCATTACAATGGCCGACAGAACAAATATTAAAGTATAAGTATAGTCGTTGATAATGTCTTTACGAATCATCTCATTGCTCATAAAACTCATTGAGAAGGAATCGGGTGCCACATTACCTGATGATAAAAAGGCTTTAAACCCTTCGAAGGCCGACAATGGAATTCCGATGAAGTTAACCAAATCGTTGGCTGCGAATGACATGGCCAGAGCAAAGGTGCCAAAAAGTACAACAATGCGCGGAATTTCGATATTAAAGGAAAGGCCCAGAAACAAAAATACAAAGGTTGACAGGGCAAAAATACCAAACAATATTTCGCTTTGATAGCTAACAATGGTTTCGAACCATGGATAAGACTGGAATATGCTGGTGTTGCCCAATCCTTTTTTTAATATCATAAAAGCAATTGCAGTAATGGCGAGGCCACCAACAATGGCAAATAAGTATTTAAAGCGACGCTTGTGATTAAAGCTAAATACAACCCGGGTTACAAACTGGGCAACAATGCCGACTACAAATGCCAGAAAAATGGATAACAGAATTCCAGCCAATATAATAAAGGCCTTATCGGTGTTGATCATCTGCTCCACTTCAATGCCGTCTATTCGGGCTTCGCGGTTCTTGATAATGGACAGTGCCATGGCACCACCAAGTAATTCAAAAACAACAGCAATAGTTGTAGAGGTTGGGAAACCCAGGGTGTTAAATCCATCGATAAGGATAACATCGATGAGCATCACTGCCACAAAAACAGTTATTAATTCGGTAAAGGCAAAGCTGGAAGGGTAGATAACACCTTTGCGTGCCACTTCCATCATATTGGCGGATAACAGTGAGCCAATTAACAGGCCGATGGCGGCTACCCAATAAACCAGTCGCCGACGAGCAGCTCTTGAACCGATAGCGGCGTTAAGAAAGTTAACCGCATCGTTTGATACCCCAACCACCAAATCAACAACTGCCAATAGACCTAAAAGTATTACTGCTATCCAAATAAATATCATCTTGAAATAATTTACGTCAAATATAGGTGGAAGCTCACATGTGCCATACAAGGCAATGTTAAGTTTCTGTTATCATCGCATTGCTTGCTTACTGTGCAAATTTATCTAATATCAGTAAGGTAACGAAATACATGCTTAACATTGTTTTAACATGATCATTTATTTTAGCTGATGATTGATAAGGCAATAATTCGTATAACTTTGTTCAGAACAGATAAATAATCTGAGGATGATGTATAAAAGTACATCCGTCAAACGGATTTAAGAAATAGAACTATGAAAACCATTGAACCTCAAAAGATAGCTGGTTTTGTTGCCATCGGATTTCTGATATTGGCCTTTGTTTTTTTCGGCGTTAACTATTACAGTCCTAATTTATATTATTCCTTGGCCATTTCGGTGCCCGTGTTTTTTGCCATTTCATTTGCCCTGGTTAATTACGTTATTAATTCGTTTATCCATTCCAAAATTCGTCCGCTTTATCAAACCATTTATGGAAATGATTCTGCCGAAGACGAAATGGATGCTTCCGCTTCCGATGATATATTATCGACAGTCAACCGCGAAGTGGTTAGCTGGATGCACGATCGCAACCAGGAGATAAAGGAGTTGAAACAGATGGAGAAGTACCGAAAGGAATTTCTTGGTAACGTTTCGCATGAGCTTAAAACCCCCATTTTTAATATTCAGGGTTACATCTTAACTCTGCTCGACGGTGGTATCGATGATCCGAACATTAACCAAAGATACCTGACGCGTACAGAAAAAAGTATTGATCGCATGATATCGATTATTGAGGATTTAGAGTCGATATCCAAGCTTGAAGCTGGCGAACTGCAGTTGTATCCCGAAACATTTAATCTTATTCAATTGGTAGATGATGTTTTTGAATTACAGGAGATACGAGCTCAACAGAAAAATATTAAATTGCACTATGGAGAAGGAAGCAATTTGCCTTTGATGGTAAATGCCGACAAGCAAAGAATTTTTCAGGTGGTCAGTAATTTGATTGTCAACTCCATTAATTATGGTAGAAAAGATGGCTCAACCAAAGTGAGTTTTTACGATATGGATAATCGGATATTGGTGGAGGTGAGCGATACAGGTATTGGTATTGCTGAAGAAAATCTGCCACGTATTTTCGAGCGTTTTTACCGGGCCGATAAAAGCAGAAGTCGTGAGCAAGGAGGAACAGGTTTAGGTTTAGCTATTGTTAAGCATTTAATAGAAGCACACGGACAGCGAATTAATGTTAGAAGTATAGTTGGAGAAGGCACTGTGTTTACTTTTACGCTTCAAAAAGAGACTTAATATTAATTTAATACAACGATAACCTATACGAAACTATTTGTTAAACTCATTGCTTACTTTCGTATAAAAAATTTTTATAATGAATGTAGAAAATTACAAAGTCCTTTTGGTTGATGATGAGCCCGATATACTTGAGTTCATAAGTTATAACATGCAAAAGGAAGGCTTTCAGGTTTTGACTGCTACGAATGGGCAGGAAGCAATAAAAGTGGCCCAGGCTGAGATACCCGAATTAATTATACTGGATGTTATGATGCCCGAAATGGATGGTATTGAAACTTGTGAAGAGCTAAAAAAAATACCTTCATTGAAAAATTCCATTGTTGCCTTTTTAACAGCGCGTGGCGAAGATTATTCGCAAATAGCCGGTTTTGATGCAGGTGCCGATGATTATATTACTAAGCCAATTAAACCAAAGGTTCTTATTTCACGTGCTAAAGCCTTGTTAAAGCGCTATCGTTCGGATGATGCTATGCCAGAACCGGTGGATGAGCAAGTAATTAAAATCGGTGATCTGACAATTGACCGCGAAAGATATCTGATTATAAACGAAGGCGAAGAGCTAATTCTGCCGAAGAAAGAATTTGAGTTGCTGGTACTTTTAGCCTCCAAGCCGGAAAAAGTATTTACACGCGACGAAATTTACAACACAGTTTGGGGGGATAACATTATTGTTGGTGACCGAACAATTGATGTGCATATCCGAAAACTTCGTGAGAAGATTGGGCAAGAGCATATTAAGACAATTAAGGGGGTTGGATACAAATACGTGGTTTAATATAATAATTAGGATACCACATTAGTATTCATTCCTTTGGGTTGGTAAAACAAAGCAATTTCCTTACTTTTATACATGATTTTGATTTGCTGCAATAAGCTTGCAGATGTTAATCAACAAACTTATGCATATGAGGAAAATAACTAATGCTCTTATTATCATTGCAGTGGTGTTTACCGCCAGCTGTAAAGATAAACCGGAAAAAGAACCACAGAAACCTGTTCAAAGTGAAGTGGTTCAAACAGAGGTAGAAAAAGATACCCTTAAACAGGAAATAGAAATGCCTGTTGTTGAAGAAGAGCCTGTTGAACCGCCTAAGCCAGCCGATAAATACTTCCTGATTGCCGGTAGTTTCGCAAAGGAGCACAACGCCAATATATTTAAGTCGAAACTGGAAGCTGATGGTTATAGTTCTCAGGTAATTGAGCGACGGGGTGGACCTAACGAAGAATTTTATAAAGTATCTTATATGTCATTCTACGATAAGAAAGAAGCCTATGCCGAGCTAAGGAATGCGCGCAGAACGGATGGTCGTGAGGATGTATGGTTATTGATTAAGAAATAGCAAAAAAAAGAGCTTGCCGCGGCAAGCTCTTTTTTTTTGATCTCTTTTTGGTTAGTTCGTTTTGAAGTCGTACTTTACTTCTTTCAAATCTTCGTTGGCCTTAACAATCTTCTCTTTTAAGCTTTCTTTAAATTCAGCTAGTTTCTGAGAAATTTCAGCATCACCGGTTGCAATCATTTGTGCAGCTAAAATACCCGCGTTCTGCGCACCGTTGATTCCTACAGTAGCTACAGGAATTCCCGGAGGCATTTGTGCAATTGACAATAATGCATCCATACCGTCAAGGCTGGCATTGATAGGTACACCAATCACCGGAATTTTAACCATCGATGCAATTACACCTGGTAAATGAGCAGCCATACCAGCCGCGGCAATAATTACTTTAACACCTCTGTCTTCGGCACTCTTGGCGAATTCTTCCACCTGAGCCGGAGTTCTGTGTGCCGAAAGTGCATTAATCTCGAATGGAACTTTCAGATCATTTAAGAAATCAGCCGCCTTCTTCATCACTGGAAGATCCGACGTGCTTCCCATAATAATACTAACTTTTGGTTGCATAATAATCAATTTATTTGTTGTTAAAAATTCTCTGTAAGAACCTTTCGTTAATTTTTCCCAGCACAAAAATAGTTAAGATAGCATTATAATCATGTGGTTATCTTTATTTTTTATACTTTTGCAGCTTAAAATCCAGACTTTTATTTAATTATTGAATGATTTGCAAATGTAATTATCTAAATTTCAGATAATAACATGTGGCATTGGTGTTTTTTAAAACGAGATAAAAAAAGAAGCAATGAGCCGAGTAAAGTTGTTAGATAGAGAATTTGAGTTATCGATACCTGAAGAAAAGTTGTTAAAAGCAGTTGATCAGGTAGCCGAGAAAATGAATAAAGAGCTAGAGGGGAAAAACCCGTTAATGGTTTGTGTATTGAATGGTTCATTCATGTTTGCTTCTGACTTAATGAAACGATTAACTATTCCTTGTGAGATTAGTTTCGTTAAGCTATCCTCTTATTCAGGAACAGGTTCAACCGGTCAGGTAAAAGAGTTGATCGGATTAAACGAGGATATCTCTGGTCGAACAATCGTTTTGCTTGAGGATATTGTTGATACTGGTTTAACCATCATTAATACCGTTGAGCAGGTAAAACAAATGGGGCCTGCCGATGTTAAAGTAGCAACCATGTTGTTTAAGCCTGATGCTTGTAAGCGCGATGTGAAGTTGGATTATGTAGGTATGGATATACCAAACGACTTTATTGTTGGTTATGGTTTGGATTACGATGGTTACGGAAGAAACCTGAAAGACATCTATACTGTAGTAGAATAACATCTATTTATTTATTATAAGGAGTAACGAACATGCTCAATGTTGTCATCTTTGGCGCGCCCGGATCGGGAAAGGGTACGCAAAGCAAATTAATAGCAGAGAAATTTAATTTGGCTCACGTTTCTACAGGTGAATTATGTAGAAAAGCGATTCATAATAACACACACGAAGGTGTAATTGCAAAAAGCTATATTGATAAAGGGGAGTTGGTGCCCGACGAAACCATTATTGATATGTTAGATGCTTTTCTTGAAAAATTACCTATCGATAAAGGAATCATTTTTGATGGTTTTCCGCGTACTGTTGCACAGGCCGAGGCGCTTATTGATATCATGAAGGAGCATGGAACGAAAGTTAAAGTGTTGCTTAATCTGGAAGTGGAAAAAGATGAGTTGCTGGCACGTTTATTAAAGCGCGCCGAAACGGAAGATCGTTCCGATGATAATATGGAAACGATTAAAAAGCGTTTGGAAGTTTACGAACGTCAGACACTGCCAGTGATTGAGTTCTACAGAAAGAAACGATTATACAAGCCAATTAAAGGTGTAGGAAATATCGACGATATTTTTGGTCGTATTTCTGAAGTTTTAAACGAGCTGAAATAGGAATATTTAACGATATTAGAGCCACGGTAATTTATTGCCGTGGCTTCATTGTGTTATAAAGAATTAGGTATGGCCAGTTCAAACTTTGTTGATTACGTAAAGATTTTTTGCCGCTCTGGTAAAGGGGGAGCCGGATCTGCTCACCTGCGTCGTGAGAAATTTGTAGCCATGGGAGGTCCCGATGGTGGCGATGGTGGCCGTGGCGGACACATCATTGTGAGAGGTAACCGCAATACCTGGACTTTATTGCACTTAAAATACAAGCGCCACGTTTTTGCCGGTCATGGTGGCAATGGTAGCAAGCAGCGCTCTACCGGTGCCGATGGTGAAGATAAAATCATTGAAGTGCCATTGGGAACCATTGCCAAAGATGCTGAAACGGGTGAAGTACTTTTTGAAGTAACAGAGCACGATCAAGAGCAGATTTTGGTTAAAGGAGGCCGTGGCGGACTGGGTAACTGGAACTTTAAGTCGGCTACCAATCAAACACCTCGTTATTCTCAGCCGGGCGAAGATGCGGTGGAGAGAGCCGCTATACTCGAGTTAAAGGTATTGGCCGACGTTGGTTTGGTTGGCTTTCCTAACGCTGGAAAATCAACACTTTTATCGGTGGTGTCGGCTGCTAAGCCTGAGATTGCTGATTATCCGTTTACTACTTTGGTGCCGAATTTGGGCATTGTGTCATACCGTGATCATCAGTCGTTTGCCATGGCTGATATTCCTGGGATAATCGAGGGAGCAAGTGAGGGAAAAGGATTGGGGATACGATTTTTACGTCACATCGAACGAAACTCAATTCTACTGTTTTTAGTGCCTGCCGATGCCGAAAATATTAAAAAGGAGTACCAGATTCTTTTGAACGAGCTAAAGCAATATAATCCTGAACTACTGGATAAAGGGCGCATGCTGGCTATTTCAAAATCAGATATGCTCGATGAGGAGCTGATGGAGGAAATTGAAAGAGATCTTCCAGACCTGCCATATGTTTTTATATCTTCGGTTGCCAATAATGGCATAACAGAACTGAAAGATATGATATGGGAGCAACTAATGGCAGCCAACGAGTAAAGCAGATTCAAGATAAGTATAAGGCTGATTTAGAGGCATGGCAGAGTAAAGAGGATAAGCTTAAAAAACAGTTTATCCTGAATGGGTGGCTACGTTTGTTGGCATTCGTTTCTGCTTTTGCTATTCCATTTACCTTTTTGGATAGCTGGTCGCCGGAGTTTTTTCTGGTTTTTATATTGTGTTTTGCAGTTTTCCTGTGGTTGGTTTTTCGAGCCAATCAAATTAGTGCCACAAGAAATTACGTTGGTCATCTCATCAACCTTCTGAAGAAAGAAATTAATAGCCATGCCCAGAAATGGGTTAGTCATTACGATGGGGCTGAATTTATTGAGCCGGATCATGATTATGCCCACGACCTCGACTTGTTTGGAAAAGGTTCTCTTTTTCAGTTTATAAATCGTACGTCTACCCAGGGCGGCTTAAAAAAACTGGTACATAAGCTTAAAAATATTTCTTTATCAACCGCAGAGATTAGGCTTCGTCAGGAAGCTGTTAAGGAATTGGCTGAATGTGATGAGTTCAGACAGCACTTTTATGCTTTGGGAGCCATCGTTTCGGAAGGAAACAAACGTAATCGCCCACTCGATTTGAACCAACAGCCCGATTTAAGTTTTATTTCCGGTGTTACAAAAACTACGATTGTGGGATTCCTGGCCTTGCTTGTATCCTGTATTACATTGGCAACTATTGGAATTATTAGCTTCGATATTATTGCTTACCTGTTTTTTATTGGCTTAGGAATAGCAGGAGCTAAACTAAAAAAGGTTAATAAAGTACACTCGGAGGTGGCGTCGCTAGGCAGTTTTTTGCAACGCTATTCAAAGCTTATCAAGCATGTTGAACAAACCGATATGAATGCTGATTACCTCTTACGCATTAAGGAGCAGCTTAAGGTGGATGGGGTGGCTGCCAGTAAAGTGACAGAGCAATTGGCTCGTCACCTAAAACGTTTCGATCAACGATTAAATATGTTGCTTGGAGTCATCTTAAATGGCTTCTTCCTTTGGGATTTGATTGTGTGTTTACAGTTGAAAGGCTGGTACCAAAAACATTGTGAGCAATTGATTAAATGGATGGAGGCCTTGCATGAATTGGAGGCAATGAACAGTTTGGCAACATTTGCCTATAACCATCCGGATTATGTCTACCCTCAATTATCTGATAAAATTATTTTTTCGGCCAAAAATCTGGGACATCCATTGATTCCTGCTGAAGAACGAATCAGCAATGATTTTGGTTTTAATAATGATCAGCGCATTTGTGTAGTTACAGGTGCCAATATGGCCGGGAAGAGTACTTTTCTGCGAACGGTTGGTGTAGCCTTGGTGTTGGCAGGGAATGGTTGTGTTACGGCCGCAGATAAGTTTATATACAAACCTTTGTCTTTTGTAACCAATATGCGGGCCATCGATAATCTCCTTAAGCACGAGTCGTATTTCTTTGCCGAACTTAGCCGATTGCAAATGATTTTGGAACGATTAAAGGAAAAAGGAGAATTATTTTTTATTCTTGATGAAATTTTAAAAGGCACCAATTCACTGGATAAATATCAAGGCTCCATGGCGCTTATAAAACAGTTACTTAAGCACAATGGATGCGGACTTGTTGCCACCCATGATTTAGAACTTGGGCTGTTGGCTGAACAAACCAACGGACAAGTTTTCAACAATTGCTTTGAGGTAAGCTTTGATAACGATCGCTTAAGTTTTGATTATAAACTAAGAACAGGCGTTACCGAAAGTCATAATGCAACCTATTTAATGGAGAAAATGGGGCTTATTCCCAGTGAGAATGTGCGGTGTTAAAAGGGTTGGCAACAACGATTGTTAATAAAGAAATTACGAAACAATCCTTGTTTTAATTATATTTGGATGGTTTTCCGCTATAGGCGGGCCTTCACTTTTCCTTATTAATTAGTTGATTTTTAAGTATGAGTAGTCAAAACACACAGAACTATTCCGAAGATGCTATTCGAACGCTGGATTGGAAAGAACACATCCGCCGACGTCCGGGTATGTATATTGGTAAGTTGGGAGATGGTACTTTTGCCGATGATGGAATTTATGTATTACTAAAAGAGGTAATGGATAACTCCATCGATGAATTTATGATGGGCAATGGTAAAAAAATTGAAGTTACCGTTCAGGAAGGTCGCGTGACTGTTCGTGATTATGGTCGCGGTATTCCATTAGGAAAAGTGATTGATGTTGCTTCAAAAATGAATACCGGGGCAAAATACGACTCCAAAGCTTTTAAAAAGTCAGTGGGTCTGAATGGGGTAGGTATCAAGGCCGTTAATGCTTTAAGTACTGAGTTTACCGTACAGGCTTATCGCGAAGGCGAAACTAAGCGTGTAGAGTTTACCCGTGGTGAGGTACTGAATGATCATGAACTTGATTCATCGGTCGAAAAGAATGGTACATTCATCTCTTTTACGCCGGATACCACCATCTTTGAAAACTATGAATTCAGAGATGAATACATTGAAACACTTCTGCGCAATTATACTTATCTAAATAAGGGCTTATCTATTGTTTATAATGGAAAGACTTTCCAGAGTAAGAATGGATTGCTTGATCTGTTGGATGAAAATATGGATACCGAAGGTTTGTATCCGATTATTCATTTGGAAGGTGAAGATCTCGAAATAGCCATCACACATGGCAATCAATATGGTGAAGATTATTACACTTTTGTTAATGGTCAGCACACCACACAGGGCGGTACGCATTTAGTTGCCTTCCGCGAAGCCTATGTAAAAACTATTCGTGAGTTTTATAATAAGAATTTCGATGTGTCGGATATTCGAACCGGAATTATTGCGGCTGTGAGCATTAAGGTGGAAGAGCCGGTGTTTGAATCGCAAACAAAAACCAAACTGGGATCGAAGGATATTGGCCCCAATGGTCCTTCGGTGAGGAATTTTATTCTGGATTTTGTGACCGAGCATCTGGACAACTTCCTGCATAAAAATTCAGATACAGCCGAGGCACTACAGAAAAAAATTCTGGAGTCGGAGAAAGAGCGAAAAGCCATCTCAGGTATTAAGAAGCTGGCAAGGGAGCGAGCCAAGAAGGTAAGCCTGCACAATAAGAAGCTGCGCGATTGCCGGATTCACTACACCGATATTAAGAAGGAGGAGAACTCTGATAGTTCCATCTTTATTACCGAGGGAGACTCGGCTAGTGGGTCGATTACCAAAGCACGTAATGTAAATTCGCAGGCAGTGTTTAGTTTGAAAGGTAAGCCGCTGAACAGTTTTGGTTTAACACGTAAGGTGGTTTATGAGAACGAAGAGTTTAACCTGCTTCAGGCCGCCCTCAATATCGAAGACGGTTTGGAAACCCTGCGTTACAATCATGTGATCATCGCTACCGATGCCGACGTGGATGGAATGCACATTCGACTGTTACTGTTAACTTTCTTCTTGCAGTTTTTCCCTGAACTGGTGAAAAACGGTCATTTATATATTTTGCAAACACCCTTATTCCGTGTTCGCAATAAAAAGAAAACCTTTTACTGTTACTCCGATGAGGAGAAATTGTCGGCCATGAAAAAATGTGGGCCAAAGCCCGAAATAACCCGATTTAAAGGTTTGGGTGAGATTTCGCCCGATGAGTTCAAGCACTTTATTGGAAAAGATATTCGTTTGGAGAAGGTGAGATTGAAGAAAGATGTACCGGTTAAGGATTTATTGTCGTTCTACATGGGTAAGAATACCCCTGACCGACAGAATTTCATCATCGATAATCTGGTAGTGGAAGAAGACCTTGTTACCCAAGAATAAATAATTAAGGAAGAATGAGTTTCGACGATAATAATACCCCTAATTTACCGGAGGAGTTGCCTGCGGAGTCATCAGAAAATCAGGCTAAAGAAGAGCATAATTTGTGGGATGCAGATGCAACTTCGATCAATCATTTGCCTGGTATGTACCGCGAGTGGTTCCTTGATTATGCATCCTATGTAATTCTTGAACGTGCCGTTCCGCACATTAACGACGGACTAAAGCCTGTGCAGCGCCGCATCCTGCATGCGATGCGTCGAATGGATGACGGGCGCTACAATAAGGTGGCCAATATCATTGGTTTTACCATGCAGTTTCACCCCCACGGTGATGCTTCTATTGGTGATGCATTGGTGCAATTGGGTCAAAAGGATTTGCTGATCGATTGTCAGGGTAACTGGGGTAATGTTTACACTGGCGATAGTGCTGCAGCGCCTCGTTACATTGAGGCACGCCTGACCAAGTTTGCTCAGGAGGTGGTTTTTAACCCGAAAACAACCGAGTGGAAACTCAGTTACGATGGTCGTAATAATGAACCTGTAACTTTGCCGGTAAAATTTCCATTGCTGTTGGCACAGGGTGTTGAGGGGATTGCTGTAGGTTTAGCGTCGAAATTATTGCCGCATAACTTTAATGAGTTGATTGATGCGTCCATCGCTTATTTGGAAGAAAAGCCATTCGAGATATTCCCCGATTTCCCAACGGGAGGTATGATCGATGTTTCGCGCTATAACGATGGGATTCGTGGTGGTGCAGTTAAGGTGCGTGCCAAAATCACCAAGGTGGATAGCAAAACCCTGATGATTTCTGACATCCCTTATGGTAAGAATACAACATCGTTGATTGAATCGATTCTGAAAGCCAATGATAAAGGGAAGATCAAGATTAAGAAGATAGATGACAATACGGCTGAGAATGTAGAGATACTTATTTACCTGCCTAACGGTTCATCGCCCGATAAAATGATTGATGCTTTGTATGCCTTTACCGACTGCGAGGTGTCCATTTCTCCAAATGCCTGTGTTATTCAGGATAACAAACCTTACTTTATTGGGGTAAGCGAAATTTTAAAGGAAAATACCGATAACACGGTTCACCTGCTGAAGCGCGAGCTCGAAATTCGCAAAGGTGAATTGGAAGCGGCCTGGCACATGTCTTCGTTGGAGCGTATTTTTATCGAGAATAAAATTTACCAGCGCATTGAAGACTGCGAAACATGGGAGGCCATTATTCAAACCATCGATCACGGTTTGGAACCTTTTAAACCATTGTTGCGCCGCGAGGTTACACGCGAAGATATTACCAAACTGACTGAGATTAAAATTAAACGTATCTCGAAGTTTGATGCCAAAAAAGCCGATGAGTACATTGCTTCCTTAGAGGAGGAGATGGAACAGATCGACTATCATTTGGCCAACCTGATTGCTTATGCCATTGCATATTACAAGCGCATTAAAAAGCAATTCGGTAAAAACTTCCCTCGTAAAACGGAGATCAGAAGTTTTGCAAACATCGAAGCAACGAAGGTGGTTGTTAAAAACGAGAAGCTTTTCATCAACCGTGAGGATGGTTTTATTGGAACATCGCTGCGTAAAGACGAATACGTTTGTGATTGTTCAGATATTGATGACTTGATTATCTTCTATAAAGATGGCAAGTACACCATCACCAAAGTATCGGATAAGGCTTTTGTTGGCAAAAATATTATACACATCGCCGTGTTTAAAAAGAACGATAAACGCACCATTTATAATGCTGTTTATCGCGATGGAAAAGCAGGCAATACCTACATGAAACGATTTGCGGTTACGGGTGTAACGCGCGATAAGGAATATCACATTACCAAGGAATCGCCGGGTTCAAAACTGATGTATTTCAGTGCCAATCCTAACGGGGAATCTGAGATTCTGAAGGTAGTATTGCGTCCGAAGGCGCGTATTCGCAATTTGATTTTTGATGTGAATATGGGCGAGCTGGCCATTAAAGGCCGGGCAGCCATGGGAAATATTCTGACGAAATATGAAGTGAAATCGATCTCGCTTAAAAAGAAAGGCGAATCAACCCTTGGAGGTCGTAAAATCTGGTTTGAGCATGAAACGCTGCGCTTAAATGCTGATAGTCGCGGTCAGTTCCTGGGTGAGTTTCACGGAGGTGATCAGGTACTGGTTATTACCAAAGATGGTCAATTCTACCTGACTTCGTATGACTTGAGTAATCATTATGAAGACAATATCCTCATCATCGAAAAATATCGAAACGATGTGGTTTGGTCGGCTGTGTATTTCGATGCGGAGCAAGACTATTACTATGTGAAGCGTTTCCAGTTTGAGAATACCAGCAGGAAACAATCGTTCATCGGTGAAAACCCGAAATCGCACCTGGTTAAAATCATGCATGTGGATTATCCACGCCTGGAAGTGAAGTTTGGGGGAGATGATAAGCTACGTGAGAAGTTAATTGTAGAGGTGGCTGAGTTTATTGGTGTTAAGAGCTTTAAAGCACGAGGTAAGCGTTTAACAACCTATCAGGTGTCGAAGATTCTTGAGCTGGAGCCTATTATAAAAGATGAGGAAATACCAGAAAATGCTTCTGATGAGGCAAATGTGATCGATGATGATGACGAAAACCAAATGTCATTATTCGACAAGGTGGATAATACTGAAGAATAAAATACTGTGCACAGTACTTCTTGTACTGTGCACTAATCACAATAAGCACTAATGATAACACGCATTTTTCTCATCGGATTTATGGGCAGTGGCAAATCCACGCTGGGAAAACGCTTAAAGACTGAGCTGGGCTGGGATTTTATTGATCTTGACGATTATTTCGAAGAGCGTTTCAATACGACCATAAAGCAATATTTCGCCGATTATGGAGAAAACGCTTTTCGCGAAGCCGAGAGAAGTATGTTATCAGAGCTTGTTAACAAAGAAAAACTCATTATCGCCACCGGAGGAGGCACGCCCTGCTACTTCAATAATATGGAAGTGATGAATAGCCATGGCCTCACCATTTATATCCAACTGAGTATCGAAACCATTGCCGGACGTTTGAGTGAAGCAAAGCAGGTACGGCCGCTTATAATTGGTAAAACCGGCGATGAGTTGAGGGATTTTATTACCGAGAAACTACAAGATAGAGAGCCCTATTATAATCAGGCCAAAGTGATTGCGGATGGAGATGTACTGGGAGTAGATGGTTTTGTTCGTATCATAAATGCTTCGGGAGAACTGATGAAATAAGGTTTAAAATTAAACAGTTACTTAGCTACGCCTCATGTAATTGTTATCTAAAACTGTTCTAAAGAAGTAATGACTTACCGAATTTGTTTCATTTTTCAGATTTGCTACAGATTTCAATTCTATTTTTGATTTGTAAGCTACCAAGTGGCTTTTATCAAACAAATGAACAAGTAATTCTGAATTGAAATATGGTTGGTCTAATTGGAATCAGTCACCAAACAGCACTGCTCGAAATACGTGAGCAATTGGTTATTACCAAGGAAGAGATTACGGGGCTCTATGAATACCTGAATCACAAATGTGATGTGGAAGGAATCATGGCATTAAGCACCTGCAATCGAACTGAACTGTATTTCGAAGCAAACCCTGCCAATGTCACCGATTCCAAATCTTATATGGAGCAAGTTATCGGTGCTTACATTGCTTATTTCAAGAAAGACGAAAGCGTAAAGAAATATTTGTATAGCCACATTGGCATTGATTGTGCCCGTCATTTATTTCGTGTGGCCACAGGCTTAGATTCGCTTATTCTTGGTGAATACCAGATTGTATCCCAATTGAAAGAAGCTTTTTCGTGGGTTGATAACACCGCCATGGCAGGCCCTGAGTTAACCCGCATGGTTCACAAGGCCTTCGAAGCAGGTAAACTGGTACGTACAAAAACTGCTTTAAACAAAGGAGCTGTTTCAGTAAGTTCGGCAGCCGTTGAGTTGGCCAGCAACAAGCTGAATGGTTTCCCTAATGTGAAAGCGTTAACCGTTGGGGCTGGCGAAACCGGTACCATCGTTGCTTTAAACCTATCCAAAAAAGGTTGCGTTAACAACTGGATTACCAACCGTACTTTAGGTAAAGCAGAGCAATTGGCCGACCGGGTTCATGGTATCGCCTTTGCTTTCGACTCATATATCGATCAACTGGAAATGGTTGATGTGGTCACTTATACAACGGGTTCTTCTCGTGTATTACTTACCAAAGAAATATTGGCAGAAGTAATGAAGAAGCGTCAGAACCGACCTTTGATGATTCTTGATCTTTGTAGTCCGCGAAATGTTGAGGCGGAGGTGGCGCAGTTGGAGGGAGTAAGTATTTACGACCTCGATCATCTGGAAGAAGTGGTGAAAGCCAACTTCGAGAAACGCAAGGGAAAGTTGGATGAGGCTGAAGAAATCATCGAAGAAGTACTAACGGAGTTTGATGACTGGTTAAACGTTCGTCGCATGAGTTCTGCTATCAGTGCCATTACTTCTACTTTTAAAGATGTCAATTCGCTTGAAGCAAAAAATTATAAAAAAGTTAAAGACGATGCCGAGGCTTCGAAAAAGATTAACGAGTACGGCGAGCATTTAAGTGCCAAGTTAACACGAATGTTAATTAAGCAAATGAAAAATGTTACCAACGAGGGTCGTGATTCTGAGAAGGTAAGATTACTCGAAGAATTTTTTAACTTTAACTCATAGAAAAATATTAAATACAGATGTTTGATCATCTGTATTTTAGTTTGAAGCCTTATATGAATAAATCCACAATAAGAATTGGTACACGAGGCAGTAAGCTGGCTCTTTATCAAGCTAACCTGGTTAAAACAAAACTTCAGGAAGTATACCCCGATAAAACCTTTGAAATCGTAATTATCTCCACCAAAGGGGATAAAATATTGGATGTTGCCTTGTCAAAAATTGGAGACAAGGGGCTTTTTACCAAAGAACTGGAGCATGCCCTTTTTAATGATGAAGTGGATATGTGTGTTCACAGTCTGAAAGACTTACCAACTGTTTTTCCGGACGGAGCCCAGTTGGGAGCTATTCTCAAGCGTGCCGAATACAAAGATGCCTGGGTGAGTAAAGAGGGGCTGTTATTGGAGCGGATGACGGAAGAGCACACAGTGGCTACCTCAAGTTTGCGTCGGAAAGCACAGGTGCATCGCATCAACCCTAAAGTTAAGGTGGTGGATATTCGTGGTAATGTGGATACGCGATTGAAGAAGATGAACGACGGACATTGTGATGCCATGGTTATGGCAGGTGCTGGTCTTATTCGATTGGGATACAACGATGTGATAACAAAACTTTTTGATCCGCAATATTTCGTTTCGGCATGCGGTCAGGGAGCTATAGCCATCGAAATTCGTGAGAACGACACAGCCATTGATGAGGTAGTTAAAAAGTTGCATTGTGAAACCAGTTATCAACAAATAACGGCCGAAAGAAGCTTCTTAAATGAGTTGGAAGGAGGCTGCCAGATTCCTGTTGGAGCCTATGCCAGCATTGAAGGAGAAGAGCTCCACCTTTTGGGTATTGTGGCAATGCCCGATGGCAGTAAAGAATTAAAATCAGAATTGTGCGGAAAAGTTTGCGAAGCAGAAACGATTGGTCGTAAATTGGCTCAACAAATGATCGAAGCCGGAGGCGATAAAATTCTCGAAAAAGTTAGGACTTTAAACAATCAATAGCATGAGCACCTATTCACCTCAAACGTCAGTAGTTTTGACCCACCCAATGGGTAAAGATGACTTGCTGTATGATGGTTTGGTGAATGAGGGAATCGAAGTGGTATGCGATCCGATGATTGACACTGAAGCCGTGCGACTGGAAGATGAATGTCGTGAGCATTTGTATCAAAGCCGACGGATTATTTTCACCAGTAAGCGGGGCGTGGAATATTTTTTTCAGCAAGTGAAACCAGCCGATGTATTAGACAAGAGTTTTATTTGCATCGGGAAGAAAACAGCCCAGGTGCTTGAACAATTTGGTGTAAAACCCTGGTGGGTTTCCGGTGGTCGAACAGCTAGTGATTTGGTGAATGAATTGCAGCAGACACATGTTCGTCCCGGTGAAAAATGGGTGGGCATGTTAGGCGAACTGGCTGAAAATACCTTGGCCGATGGGCTTAAAAACGTCTGTGATTACAAGCGCTATAATGTATACCGCACTTTGATTGCCAAGGAGCAAAGCCCTAAAACTGTTGAATTACTTTCATCAAAAAAGAGCATGCTGGTGGTGTGTACAAGTCCCTCTTGTTTTAATGGCTTTCTCGATCTCTATGGTCAATTGCTTCACAAAAATGTGAGTTATGCATCCATTGGTCCGGCTACTTCAAAGTCCATGAAAAAAAGAAATGTAACACCGGCAATTGTCGCACGATTCTCGACCTACGAAGGCCTGTGGCAAGAAATGAAACAACAATTAAAACCTCAATATCGTTAATATAAACTATTTGAATATGGCATTTCCTGCAACCCGTTTACGACGTTTAAGATATAACAAGATTGTTCGCCACATGGTGACTGAAACACATTTGCGTACAGACGATTTGGTTTACCCGCTTTTTGTGTGTCCGGGCGAAAATGTAAAGAATCCCATTAGTTCCATGCCGGGCAATTATCAAATGTCCATCGATGTATTGGTGGAAGAGTGTAAGCTCGCTGTATCCAAAGGTGTAAAGAGTGTTCTGCTTTTTGGTATTCCTGAGCACAAGGATGAGCACGGGCATGTGGCCTGCCAGGCCAACGGGATTGTACAGAAGGCCATTCGCGCTATCAAAGCCGAAATAGATGACATCCTGATTATTGCAGATGTTTGTAACTGCGAGTACACTACTCATGGTCACTGTGGTACCATTATCGATAATGATGTGGACAACGACAGTACACTGAAAACATTAGCCGATCAATCTGTTTCGTTAGCAGAGGCAGGTGCCGATGTGATTGCTCCAAGTGATATGATGGACGGTCGCGTTGCACGAATTCGTGAGGCACTGGATGGTGCGGGTTTTGAGAAAACACCAATCATGTCGTATGCTGCTAAATACGCATCAGGCTTCTATGGCCCGTTCCGCGAAGCTGCGGAGAGTGCACCACAATTTGGAGATCGTAGCACATACCAAATGAATCCGGCTAACTCAGACGAGGCCATGCGTGAGATCGCTGCTGATATTGAAGAAGGTGCCGATATAGTTATGGTGAAGCCGGCTTTAAGCTACCTCGATATTATCTATCGCACCAAAAACGAATTTGAAATGCCAACAGCTGCCTACAATGTAAGTGGTGAGTTTAGTATGGTAAAAGCAGCCGGAGCAAACGATTGGATTGATGAAAAGCGCGTGATGATGGAAGTTTTGCTTTCGATCAAACGAGCAGGAGCTGATATCATCATCACCTACCATGCTTTGGATGCAGCGGATATTTTAAACGGACAAAAGTAAAAAAGAGACCAGAAGCTAGTTACTAGTTTCTAGCTTCTTTTTATTTCTTTAATCTTACATCTAATAAACAATGACCAACAATAATAGTAAAGCCGCTTTCCAGAAAGCACAGGAAGTGATACCTGGAGGGGTTAATTCACCGGTACGAGCATTTAAAAGCGTCGGTATCGATCCGATTTTTGTACAGAAAGCCAAAGGAACAACCATTTGGGATATTGATGATAATGAATACACTGATTTTGTGGCTTCATGGGGACCATTGATCTTGGGGCATGCTCATGATGAGGTATTGAAAGCCGTTGCCGATGCAGCTGCTAAAGGAACCAGTTATGGAGCGCCTACCGAAATTGAAACCGAGATGGCAGCTCAGATTGTTAAGATGGTGCCTTCGGTTGAGAAAGTACGGATGGTGAACTCTGGTACGGAGGCCACCATGAGTGCCATTCGTTTGGCTCGCGGTTATACCAAGCGCGAATTAATCGTGAAATTTGCCGGTTGTTACCATGGTCATGGCGATAGTTTTTTAATCAAGGCCGGTTCGGGAGCCATTACTTTAGGTTTACCCGATAGTCCCGGTGTAACCAAGAGTACAGCTAAAGATACTTTGACAGCCGATTACAATAATCTGGACTCGGTTCAGAAACTGTTTGATGATCACAAAGATCAGATTGCGGCCGTTATTGTAGAGCCGGTTGCCGGTAACATGGGAGTAGTGGCACCCGCAAAAGGCTTTTTGCAAGGTTTGCGTGATATCACAAAAGACAATGGTGCTCTTTTGATTTTTGATGAGGTGATTACCGGCTTTCGTCTGGCGAAAGGTGGAGCGCAAGAGTACTTTGGCGTAATGCCTGACTTAACTACCATGGGTAAAATCATTGGTGGCGGTTTGCCGGTTGGTGCGTATGGTGGCCGCAAAGAAATTATGGATTTATTGGCTCCAATGGGGCCTGTTTACCAGGCAGGTACTTTATCTGGTAATCCGTTGGCGATGGCGGCTGGTTTAACGGCTTTGAAAAAGCTGGATGAAACACCTAATGCCTATGAAGACCTGGAAAAGAAGGCTGCCTTTGTGGAAGCAGGTCTGCGCTTAAATGCGGAAGAACTGGGGATGAAAGTAGTATTGAACCGTGTGGGTTCTATGATGACAGCATTCTTTACCGAAGCAAAGCAAGTGACATCTTTTGAAGAAGCCATGACCTCCGATACAGGTAAGTACGCTTGTTATTTCAAAAACATGGTGGATGACGGATTGTACATCGCCCCTTCGCAGTTCGAATGCTTGTTTGTTTCCATGGCACATACCGAAGAAGATTTAGAGAAGCTGATTAAAGGCAATCGTAAAGCTTTAGAAGCTTTAAAATAGACATATGATGTTAGTATCAAGATACAAGACTAATTATTTGTAAGTCAGAAGACTTGATACCAACAATTATCAATCTAACGATGAGATTAAAATTAAGGCTTAGGGGAAAACTCATGAATAGTAGAGTTTGTGTGTAAATTATCTTAAGTCTTTTATCATGATGTATTTATAAATTATGCCCGGTGCTCAGTGCCCGGTGCTCGAAAAAGGAGTACCATGCACTAGGCACCTTGCACTGAGCACTAAATAAGTATGAACAACATTTTTCTAGATACTATAAACGGTAAAAATACCGAACGACCACCTGTATGGTTTATGCGTCAGGCTGGGCGTGTGTTGCCAAACTACCGTGCATTAAAAGAGAATTATACCTTCTCGGAGTTAATGGAAGATCCCAAGTTGGCGGCCGAAGTAACCTGGATGCCGATTTATGATTTAGGTGTGGATGCGGCCATTTTGTTTTCGGATATTTTGGTGGTGCCAGAGGCATTGGGCATGTCATTGAAATTTACCGATGCCGGGCCTGAATTTGGAGCCCCTTTGCATACCTTTGATGATCCGGTGGCACAGCTAAAGCGCGACATGACGAAGTTGGATCATGTATATGGAGCAATTGATAAAATTATTGAAACACGCCCTGATGGTAAACCATTAATTGGATTTTGCGGCGGATTGCTAACGACTTTCTGTTTTATGTTTCGCGATAATGTACGCGATATCACCTTTAAAAATGCGACAGAATTCTTGTATAAGAATCGTAAAGCCAGTAAACAAATCATCGATGCATTGGCTGAGGTATCTGTCGAATATGCATTAACCCAGGTGAAACATGGGGTGCAGGCTTTCCAGTTGTTTGAGACCTATGGCGGTTTATTGCCTGAGGATCTGTACCTGGAGTTATTCTTACCGGCCTCGAAAAAGATATTAAACGCGGTGCGTGACGCTGGTGTGCCAACCATTTATTTCCCCAAAGACCTGGGCAATGGAATAAAAGCCATTGATAAGGATGTGGCCGACTTTGTAGGCATCGACTGGCGTATGAATCTTAATCATGCGCGGGAAATTGTTGATCCTGAAGTTGGTTTACAAGGTAACCTCGATCCGCGATTGTTATATGCATCGCAGTCTGAAATTGAAAAGGTATTGAATGAGAAATACCTGCCGTTCGGACGAGATAATCAAAAATGGATCTTTAACCTGGGACATGGAATCCTGCCGGATTTACCTGTTGAGAATGTGAAGTTTGTAATCGACTGGGTTAAATCAGTGGATTGGGGAAGAAAGTAATTATTAATGTTAAATGGTTAATGAGCAAAAGGCCTTAATCGTTGTTAACTTTAAAAGCATTAATAATTAATCACTAACAATTAATCATTAAAAGAGATGTTAAAATTTGATAGAAATCTACTGGAGAAATACAATATAGCAGGGCCGCGTTATACCAGTTATCCGCCTGCAACATTTTTCCACGAGGGGTATGGCAATGAGAATTACAAAGAGAGCGTGGTTCTATCAAATGACGAAACACCCGAAAGTGTATCGGTGTATGTACATATCCCATTTTGTCCGCAGCTATGTACTTTTTGTGGATGTACCACTTATACGGGAATGGGGCAAAGCACCATTGAGAAGTACGTTGATGTACTGATTAAAGAGATTGAGATTGTTTCAAAAGATGTTTCGAAAGATCGGAAGCTCACGCAGGTACATTGGGGTGGCGGAACACCAAATGCCATATCGGCCGAATTAATTCGTAAGGTAACGGATACCATCAAGGCCAATTTTAATTTTGCTGATGAATACGAAATGGCCATGGAGTGTAGTCCGGCCTACCTGGATTACGACATGGTGGATCATTTGCGTGATATGGGTTTTAACCGCATTAGTCTGGGGATTCAGGATTTTAAGAAGGAGGTGCTAACTGCCATTAACCGTCGTCCTGCAAAGGTGCCGGTAAATGAGATGATTGCTTACCTCAAGAAGATAGGTTTTTCAGGCATCAACCTTGATTTGGTATATGGCTTGCCATTCCAGACAAGGGAAAGCTTTAAAGAAACGGTTGCTGAAGCCTTGGCTGCTAATCCCGATCGCCTGGTAACTTTCTCTTATGCGCACATACCGCAGGTTATTTCGCGTCAGCGCATGTTGGAGCAATATGGTTTGCCAACGCCCGACGAAAAGATTTCAATGCTTGAAGATGCCTATAATATGGCTGTTGAAGCCGGTTATGTGGCCATTGGCATGGATCATTTTGCCCGCCCGGACGACGAATTTGCCATTGCATTGGATGAAAAGAAACTGCACCGTAACTTCCAGGGCTACTGTACCCGCGAAACCACAGGACAGGTCTATGGTTTTGGAACATCAAGCATTAGTCAGTTATTCAATGCTTACAGTCAGAACGAAAAGACGATTAAAAAATACATGGAGCGTGTGGAGGCTGATGGACGAGCAGTGGTGCGTGGCTATCGACTCAACCAAAACGAGCAAATCATACGTCAGGTGATAAATGAATTGATGTGTAACTACTATGCTGACTTCCGCCAAATAGCTTCTGACTTTTCTGTGGATGTTGATACGGTTTATGCAGCCGTTGAGTTTGCCGAAGAGAAAGTACAATCGTTTATTGATGACGAATTGCTCAGTATCGAAAACGATGCCTTCACAGTGATCGGACAGGGGCGCTATGTTATTCGTAATATTGCCATGGCCTTTGATCCGGCTTTAAAGAAAGGCAAAGGACAGTATTCAAAAACAGTATAAGAAATTAAAAAGGGATTGAGAAAAATTTCCCTTTTTTAGAATATATGAAACACCTGCACCATGTGCAGGTGTTTTTTTGTGCTATAAAAATCTGTTGAATTTATTATTTTCTTTTTCGCACATCTTTAGCTTGTTAAGGTTCCGTTCAATTATTACTTCATTTATTTCTGACATTTTTTTTTCAAAAAGCACTTATCGCAACAACTAAAAGAATGGACAGGTAAGTTAGCCCAATTTGATTATAGGTTGGGTGACTTTATGAAGGTGAAAGAATGATGTGATCAGTCTTTTTGTAAAGAATATTAAACACGATAAATAGCAAATAATGAAAAATTTAATTAAAATGACTTTTGCGCTAATGCTCGTATTGGGCGTTAGCTGTTCTAAAGATGATGATGCCGTGAAAATGGCTGAAATGGGGGATTTCACCTACGACAAGGTACAGATGATGGATATGATCAGTATCGACTTTGAGGCGGTTGAAGGAGCAATCGGTTATTATGTATTTGTTGATGGTGAGAATGTTGCTACAAATGAAAATAACGGTATAAAAGTTCCTTTCCCGGTTATTGATGGTGAATTTACAATCTTGATTAATATGCCTGAAGATGGCGCAGAAATTAAGGTTCAGGCGCTAAAAGGTGAAGTTTTAAACTGGAAAGCATTTGCCGAAGGTAGCTTTACTTTTGATGCCTCAACACTTGGTGGAGATGAACCAGCACTTGAAAATTTAAGAATTGTTGATGGTGTAAATTCTGGTTCAAAAGACATTACCTGGGATGCCGTTAATGGTGATGATTTCTTTTCTTTTGTACTGCTTATTAATGGTGAAGAGGTGCAACGTGCCGATGATAGTCCTAACACTAAAGAATTTACAATCCTGGAATCAAAACTTAATTCAGGAGATAAAGTAAAGGTTGTGGTTTACGACTATGAAAAAAAGGAATTGGCATCAGCCGAAATAACAGTAGAATAATATTTACAACGAATAAAACACGTGTTTAATCTTAAAGAGGTGTCCAAAGCTTAACTTGTTTATCGAGCGCTGTCGAAATGGAATTAGAATAATTCTGATTATCAACTAAAAATCACTTCGAATTCGCTCGGTGAACTGGTTCTATAATGTTTATGGATTCCTCCGTTTACAATTACACCACTAATGACCATAATCGGGGAATGGTGTTTTAGATTGATCAACCAGCTAGATTCCTAATAAAATGGGTTAGTTTTAAAGGTGTTTAGTTGGTTGATTTTTTGTTTCTTAATGCTTTACACGATCTCAACTTAGTATCTACCTAAACTAATTTTTACCCCTACATTAAACATCCAAAACTCATCTTCCTCAAAATAGTTTTGGTAACTAATGCCAACAAGGGGTGATAGTTTAAATCGATGTTTATCAATTATAACATAATCGCTTGTTAGTTTAACTTCTTGTCGGTAACGACTTTCGTTTCGACGATAGGTCCAACGGTAGTTAAATCCCAATGTCAGTTTGCGTTTCATCAGGTAAAGGTCCATTCCGGTAGAGCTTTCAAAATAAGTAGTCTTGGGTGAAAGTAAAGAGGTAAAACCAATGCCGTAGTTTAATTTCAGATTGTTAATGGGTACGCGCAGAATTAACACCTGCCAGTCAATCGATTCGAGCGAACCAGTATAATCGTGCAAAAATGAATAGCGTAAATCACTGGCTAAAATGCCCCAATTGCCGCGGATGGATGGATTGAAACTTAATGTGCTGAGATCACTGCCATATTCAAGTTTTCCTTCGAGCGAAATGGTATTGGGGTAATCATCTCTATCTCTGAGTACGGCTTTCTGAGCTTCAACCGTAGCAAATCCAATGGCTTGCACAAACCCTCCGATAATACCTTCAGCCAAATATTGGCCAAAGCTTTCAGAAGAATTGCTTGAGTAGCCAGACGAATATGTTTTTGTTGATCTGATTCCACTGCTGTAATTACTGCTTTTATCGTTTCTTACATTTGTTTTGATGTTCTTTACCTGCGCCGGGCAAAGTGTGAAAATCAATAAAACTGCCATCAGTGATGACAGTTTCCTAATAGGCTTCTTCATTTGTTAAGGTATAGATGTTTATTGTTTGACAAACCAATAATGATCGACACTTACAGGATAAGTTGATCAAGTAAAAGCGCATGGCATCCTCCATCTCAATAAGTGATTCCTATTATGTGTTGCGGTTTTCTCAACCTTTCTGCCTATCTTGCTGTTTAATGATTTGACAGAAAAAGATAACGAAATCGCAATATAAAATATGAAAGGTATTTTATTAGTTAATATGGGTGGACCTCAGTCTTTAAGTGAGATGCGCCTGTTTCTTAAAAACATGTTTAGTGATAAATACATATTACCATTACCATTTGGTTTAAGGCAGTTTGTTGCCAATATGATTGCAAAGAAAAGACACCCTTCTTCCTGGGAAAAATATCAGTTAATTGGTGGTACCCCCATCATTAAGCATACCAATGCAGCGGGCGAGGCTTTGGCAAAAAGTTCAGGTATGCCGGTATATACCGCCTACTCCTATACACCACCATTTATTGCCGATGTAATGAAGCAAATGAAAGACGACGGTGTAGAATCGGTAGATGTTTTAACCATGTATCCACAGGCAAGTGATACAACAACCTCTTCGGTTTTCACCGATGTTAAAAAGGCTCTGAAGCATTTAAATGGCATGAAAGTTCGCGAGATATGCGATTACAGCGTGCATCCTACTTTTCTTGAGTATTGGAAAACACTGATAGAAGAGCACATTGCGAAACAAGGTGTAGAAAATCCATTGCTTTTATTCACAGCCCATGCCATTCCAATGTATGGTGTAAAGCGTGGAGATAAGTACCCGGATACTGTACGGCATATGGCCAAACGACTGGCAGATATGATGGATCGCCCTTATGAAGTGGCTTTTCAATCGCGCGTTGGCCCGGTGAAATGGGTTGGCCCCGATACCGATGATCACCTTGAGGATTTGGTGAAGGCTGGTAATAAAAATGTGGTGCTGATTCCGGTTAGTTTTACCACCGAATGCCTCGAAACAGTTTATGATTTAAATATAAAGTTGGTTGATATCTATAAGGAAGATAAGCGGGTTAAGCATATCTCAAGGGTTGAGATACCGGTGGCTCATCCTTTATTTATCGAGACACTAAAACGTATTGTCAATGAGTAATAAGCATTACGATGTAGTGGTGATTGGTGCCGGCGTTACCGGTTTAACATTAGCCCATCAGCTAAAAAAATGCGGTATTAATTTTAAGGTTCTGGAGTGTCAGCCGCGCCATGGAGGCGTAGTGCATACTCAAAGCGAGAATGGCTTTGTTTACGAGTCGGGTCCCAATTCGGGTATTGTATCACACCCCGAGGTAGTCGCTTTATTTGATGATTTGGGCGATGCTATTAAGGTCGAGAAGGGCAATGATTTAGTGAAGATTCGATATGTTTTAAAGAATGGAAAATGGAATGCCTTGCCCCATGGACCGCTTTCTGCAATTACAACACCACTTTTTAGTTTAAAAGATAAGTTCCGCATCTTGGGCGAACCATTCAGGAAAAAAGGAAGTAATCCGGACGAAACTTTGGCTGAGATGGTAAAGCGGCGTATGGGTAATAGCTTTCTGGATTATGCCATCGATCCTTTTATCTTGGGCATTTATGCCGGCGATCCTTCTCAGTTGGTAACACGTTATGCCATGCCTAAACTGTACAATTTGGAGCAGAAATATGGTAGTTTTATCGGTGGGGCAAGAAAGAAAGCTAAGGAGCCAAAAACAGAATTAGAGAAAAGAACAGATCGGGCTGTATTTTCCATTGAAGGCGGTTTGAGTGGCTTGGCCGATGCTTTGTTAAAAAGTGCCGGAGAAGAACATTTTTCATTTGATGCTGATGGAGTGACCGTATCACCTCAGGATAAAGATTATCAGCTTACATATAAGGAAGGTGAAAAAGAGCAGGTAATTACAGCTGATAAAGTTATTTCTACCATTGGTTCGGTTGGTTTGCAGCAGCTTTTACCTTTTGTGGATGAAGCGCAAATGCAGCAGTTGACAAATCTTAAATATGCCCGGGTGGTTGAGGTGTCATTAGGATTTGAGAAGTGGGAAGGATGGCCATTGAATGGTTTTGGCGGATTGATACCCCACAAGGAAAATCGTGATTTGCTGGGCGTGTTGTTTATGTCTTCCTTGTTTAAAGGCCGGGCTCCTGAGGGCGGTGCCTTGCTAACCATTTTTATGGGCGGTATTCGCAATGAAGCATTGTGTGATTTAAGCGATGAGGAAGTTTTAAAAGTACTTGAGAAAGAATTCACAGATTTGATGCAGGTGCCGGAGTTTAATCCTTCTCTTATAAAACTTAAGCGATACTCCCATGCGATTCCACAATATGGCGTTTCATCGGGTGAGCGTTTTAAGGCCATCGATATGGTTCAGGAAAAATACCCGGGATTAATCATTGCCGGAAACCTGCGTGATGGAATCGGTATGGCTGATCGGATAAAACAGGCTACCTTAATTGCTAAAGAGATTTGCAAATGAGGAATATCATTCTGATACTACACATCATTACCAGTATTGTCGCTTGCGTTATGACGGCTATTGTATTAATCCGAGGCATTGGTGGCTTGCTAAAAAAGATTCAGCTAAGTAAGAAAGATGTGCAACTGCCATTGCTGGCTACCATCCTGTTGTATTTTCAATTGGTGCTAGGTACTATTCTTTTTGTGATGTACATGGTTGAATACAGCAGTGGTGAGATTGAAGTGTATCAGAATCAGGTTGTAAAAGGTCGTTTTTGGGCACTCGAGCATTTTATATTAATGGTGTTTACTTTGGTGATCAGCCACATTGGTTGGGTGTTTGCAAAAAACAATCATACGCCTGAACTAATCTTTAAAAAGAATTTTCTTTATTTTGGTATTGCTTGTACCATGATATTGATTTCAATGGCAATGAACATTGTCAGGTACGCCATGTAGTTTAAAACCGGATTAGTGAGTATGTTCCTGATCCAAGAGTCTGTTCTGAATGAGGGTATTAGTTGTTGAAGACGAGCCGCAATTGGCACAAAGTATACAGCAGTTTGTTGCTTCTGAAGGTCATAACTGTGAGGTGGCCGGCGATTTAGTTTCGGCACTCGACTTGGTCGACAGTCTGTTTGATATCATTATACTGGACCTGAATTTGCCCGATGGTAATGGCCTTGAGGTGGTGAAGAAGGTGAAGGGGATGAATATGCAAACGGGTATTATCATTGTTTCAGCGCGCGATAGCCTGGACAATAAGATCGAAGGCCTGGAATTGGGTGCCGATGATTATCTGACCAAACCTTTTCAGATGGCTGAATTAAATGCGCGCCTGAAGTCACTGGTGCGAAGAGTTCATTTTAAAGGAGAAGAGAAGGTAATTTTTAATGAGCTGGAGATTACACCAAGTGAGCTGCTGGTTAAGGTGGCCGGCGTTCCCATCGATCTAACCAAAAAGGAATTTGATTTATTGGTGTACTTTATTGCCAATAAAAACCGTGTATTGACCAAAACCGGAATTGGCGAACACATGTCGAAGGATTTTATGGATTATGGTTTCACCGATGATTTAATTTATTCGCACATCAAAAATCTGCGCAAGAAGTTGATCAAGGCGGGCTGTGGGGATTATATTAAGAATGTGTACGGTGTGGGTTATAAATTTACAGATGCTCAATAGATCACGAGATTATTAGGCACTTAAAATAAAAACAGAACACGAAATCCTAAACACATGAACTTTTAAACACTCAACCAAGGTATGAAGCTACTCACCAAAACCGGACTTAACTTTATTTCTGCCAGCATCTTTTTTTTCTTTGTTGGCAGTTTGGGTGGGTACTATTTTATTCGTTTTGCGGTAAATAAAATGTTCAACAACGAGTTGCTCGAGGCACAGAAGAAAGTTGAATACCTCTCTGATCCTAAGCTTTCCTATGCCGATGTTCAGGTAGATACATTAGACTTATCTCTATCGGAGGATGAATACGCTTTTACAGATACGGTAATACGAAATTCAATCAGTAATAATTACGAATTTTATCGCAAGCTGGTTTACCTGAAGCCTCTTAATTCAAACGAGGTGATTCGTTATAAGGTGGTGCGTTCAACAGCTCCTTCCGATCTAATGGTGATGAAGTTTACTTTGATGTTAACCGTTTTTCCGGTCATTTTCTTTCTGATCCTGTATTTGGTAAACCGGGCTTCAACAAAGTACTCGCTATCGGTTTTTTACGATACAATTAACAAGCTACGCAGTTTTGATGTTAATAAGGATAATCGATTGGATTTGATGACATCCGATATTGATGAATTTGAACAGCTAAATGAAGTGTTCAATGCTCTGGATAAGAAAATCAGGGAAGACTACGAGCGACTTAAAGAGTATACCGAAAATACCTCGCACGAATTACAAACGCCATTAGCCATTATTAATGCTAAATTGGATGAGCTGATACAGGCCGATAATTTAAGCGAGGAACAAATTAAATCCATTGCCGGATTAATAGAAACTACCAATCGTTTATCGAAAACCAATCAGGCATTAATTTTTCTGGCAAAGCTCGATAATCGAGTGTTTGTTGATGCCGAGGAGATTAATTTCAATGAACTCATCAGAGGTCAACTCGAAAGTCTGGATGTATTTATTGAGGATGCGGGCCTGAAAGTGCAGATGCAGTCAGAAGCAATTTTAACGAAAAGTATGAATGCCTCATTGGCACATACTTTAATCCAGAATTTGTTGAAGAATGCCATCCGTCACAATGTCAATCAGGGTTATATACGAATTGAAATAGGGACAAAGGATATTTTAATCAGCAATAGTGGTCAGGTTGTAAGTGCTGAACCTGAGAAGTTGTTCGGGCGATTCCAAAAAAATAGCCAACACCCTCAATCATTAGGTATTGGCTTGTCCATTGTTAAGCGAATCTGCGATATGTCAGATATAGCTATTCGTTACGAACAAAAAGGTGACGAGCACATTTTTATTCTCAGCTTTCCAAGTTAATAACTCGACAAGGCTTTTCGAAGTCCTTCAAAGCGATTTTCGTAATCTTTGATGGATAGTTTAATAACTTCCTTGGCTTCTTCGGCATCGTATACATGCGTAATTTCCGATTCATTGCTCAATCCGGGCATGTCCTTATAGGTCAAAAAGTAATGCTTCAATCGCTTGATAACCATCTCCGGAAGATCGCTGATATCGGTATATTCGCCATAAACCACGTCGTTTTTAAGAACCGATATGATTTTGTCATCGGCCGCATTACCATCCAGCATTCTAAAACCACCAATTGGTATGGCTTGTGCCAAAACATCACCGTGAGGTATGTCTTTTTCGGTTAAAACCAAAATATCCAGAGGATCACCATCGCCAATGATGTCTTTCTTTCCCGATTTTTCGGCACAATATTTACCAACCAGTTTTCCGCAATAAGTCTGTGGAATAAAGCCATATGGCGCCGGCACCACATTCGAATACTTTTGTGGGCGATCAATGCGTAAATATCCACTCACCTTGTCTACTTCGTACTTAATGGTGTCGGTCGGTACAACCTCTACGAAGCAGGTGAGTATTTCAGGTGCATCATCACCGATGTCAACGCCATGCCAGGGGTGCGATTTGTAACGTAATCCCATTAGCCGGCCAATCGGATCCATTATGCTGTTTGATGTCATAATCTTCTCTTTAGTTTATTTTTGGATTGTTTATACAACAACACGAAGTAAGAGAATGTTTTATCCGATATTAATGATAATTATCAGTCGTTGAATTGATAAAAACCAAAAGCCGAATGGAACAAATTACTTATCCTTTTTTAACTGATTTTTCCACCTTAGAATGGTTTCATATCGCATACCGGTACTCTTTGCTACTTCAGCCGGACGGTGGTTCTCAAGCAACTTAAGCACCATGTCTTTTACTTCTTTACTGTAGCGTGGCGATGCATTCTTTTTAGAGCTATAACGCTTGCGAATACGTGCAATACTCATATCCGAAACATTAAACTCTTTAGCAATATCAGAAGCTTTTTCACCATCATCGAGGCGCTTAGCGATCTTCAATGCATCATCACCGGAAATCGTTGAACCACCCCTGAAGTTTTGCTCCTTCAGAAGCTGTCTTCTCAAACGACTCGTTTTGTCGTTAGCATCCTTTTGGTTACCCCAAAAAAGGTTGCTAAAGTGGTTGTTCAGCGTATTTCCATCCTTGTGAAATACCATTTTGTTGGATACTGGCATAGGATTTTTTACAAAGGCTTGTGCAACCAACTTATGCACATACATGCGCTTGTTCTCTATAGATACCTGATAGTATCCATACCTATGATTCTTACCCTTAATAAGGGTTTGTCTTTTTTCGGCCTCATTAACGAATACCTTACCATCTTCGCTGACGCATATGGACCCTTTAATACCAATTATTTCAATTGGCTTTAATGAATTACCCATCGTATTAGCAATTTTGTTAATCTGTTTGAAGTCAGATAGTTTCCCAGTTGCAAATATAATCTTTCTTCGTGAATTCTAGCTATATATAGTTGTATTCGTGAAAGGTATATCTGCAAGTAGGTGATTATGTGATTATTTATACACTTAAAATTGTTAAGATTAGAATAATAGAATGTATGAGTCGAACTTGTGATAATGTTAGGAATTACATGGTAAGGGTCAGGTATACAGCTTGATATGTATTTATTTGTAGGCATTGGCTGTGTTTACAATTCTAAAGGTTAAGCACCCCAGTTTGAGCGATCTAAACTGCGATATTGAACCGCTTCGGCTACGTGGTGCGATTGAACGGTTTCACAATTTTCCAAATCGGCAATGGTCCTCGATACTTTCAGAATACGGTCGTAGGCTCTTGCTGAAAGATCCAGTTTTTCCATGGCTGTCTTTAATATGTTCATGCCATTTTCATCCGGAGTAGCATATTTGGCCAGTTGCCGACTGTTCATTTGGGCGTTGCAATGCACCTGTTCGTTACCGTTAAAACGTGCATTTTGAACCTTTCTGGCATTCATTACCCGTTCCCGAACCGATATACTTGTTTCAGATGGTGGTGAATCAGCGAGCTTGTTAAATGGTACCGGTACAACTTCAATGTGCAGGTCGATGCGATCCAATAAAGGACCCGAAATTTTACTTAAATACTTTTGAACCACACCGGGGCTGCAGACACATTTCTTTTCGGGATGGTTAAAATAACCGCAAGGACATGGATTCATTGAGGAGACAAGCATAAAACTTGCAGGATAATCAATGGTGAAGCGTGCCCTGGAAATACTGATGCGCCTGTCTTCAAGTGGTTGACGCATCACTTCCAACACGGTCCGCTTAAATTCCGGTAATTCATCCAAAAAGAGTACGCCATTATGAGAGAGTGATATTTCGCCGGGTTGCGGAAACGAACCACCGCCAACGAGTGCAACATCACTAATGGTATGGTGCGGCGAACGGAATGGCCGTTGAGTAATTAAGGCCGTATTGCTGCCGGTTTTACCAGCAACAGAATGTATTTTGGTGGTTTCTAAGGCCTCATCCAGAGTTAGCGGAGGTAATATACTTGCCAGTCGTTTGGCTAACATGGATTTTCCGGCACCTGGCGGGCCGATCATAATCAGGTTATGTCCGCCGGCTGCAGCAATCTCCAAAGAACGTTTAACGCTTTCCTGCCCTTTGACATCCGAAAAATCAAAATCAACGATTTGTGTACCCTTCTCAAATTCCTCTTCAGTATTTACTTCAACGGGTTCAAAAGTCTTCTCATCTTCCAGGAATTGAATTACCTCTTTGATATTTTCAAAGCCATAAATATCGATGCCGTTAACTACAGCTGCCTCACGCGCATTTTCCAATGGCAGAATACAGCCTTTGAAGCCTTCTTCCTTAGCTCTGATGGCAATCGGGAGTACCCCTTTGATGGGCTGTAAACTACCATCCAACGATAATTCACCCATTATTACATAATCCGATAATTTATGATTAACTACTTGCGAAGAGGCTGCAAGAATACCTATGGCCAATGGTAGGTCGTATGCTGCACCTTCCTTGCGTATGTCGGCAGGTGCCATGTTAATCACAATTTTATGACCCGGCCACTTGTATCCACTCACCTTCAAAGCTGAATCAATGCGTTGCTGACTTTCCTTTATGGCATTGTCGGGTAATCCGACCAGGAAGAAGCGAATGCCTTTTGAAATATTTACCTCAATGGTTATGGTGCATGCATCAATGCCACTGACAGCTGAGCCAAAAGTTTTTACTAACATGGGTGTTAAAATTTAACAGGAAGTTAATAAAAATATTCAACTGTATAGCAATGGCGGAGAAAATTATCATTCAGAGTTAGTTAGGCTTTTAATGCTACCAGAAAGTTATATTTCGTAAATACAACCGCTCCCACAATATTCCACCTGATCGCCATATGTTTGCCTGAATCGTTCAAATGCAGCTTGTCCTGTGCAATGATTTAATGCCCATTTGTTAACTGTAAAAGGAGACAGACCATTAATTACATGCTTAATATCATCTTCATTTGCTCCGTTGAGATGCAATCCTCCGGCAACCAATGAAAAGCATTGAAGCTGATGTCGCCTGTTGATTGTGTGCAAAATATTGACGATGCCATTATGGGCACAACCACATAAAACCATGGAGGATGAATCTGCTTGGGCAAGCAGAATAATTTCGTCATCGAAAGTATCTGGAAGGTAATTGCCATTTTCGTTAACAACTAAGCGTGGATTGTTAATATCGTAGTTCGTTTGTTTTTCAATCCCGGTCAGAATCGTCAGACCATTTTCAATGTTAATGTCACCATCGATCAATAGCAAGCGATCGGCATATTCGCTCATGGAGTCTTTCCAGGCAATGCCATTTTCTTTTAGCATAACACTGGACTTTGAAAAGCGTTGCTTAAAAGCCTTTTTGTGAACGATAATGCGGGCTTTATCATTAATCTTGCAAAAGGCAGGTAGCCCGCCTGTATGGTCGTAATGACCGTGACTAAGAATGACATAATCAATCGCACTTAAATCAACACCTAGTCTTTGGGCATTGTCAATAAATTTACTGGTCTGACCGGTATCGTAGATAATTTTATGTTGATCCGTTTCCAATAAAAAGGATAGTCCATGTTCACATTTCAGTTGCTTCTGACTTTGTTGATTGTCGATCAGTGTTGTAAGCTTCATAACAAGAAAATATGGTACTAAGCTACAACAGATTGTTAGAATAAGATCATTTTTATGGGATCGATTAAAGTTATTCCGTCTTTTTATAAACTTAGTGAAGCTGGCCCATATCAGAATAAAAACAACAATGGGGGATGTGCTGCTTAAGTTAGATTGGGAGCGATTCCTTATCTTTACGCTGCTAAATTTTTAGGATGAACAGTCAATCTCTTTACGCCGATATCATTTTGCCGGTGCCTTTACCAAGGTTATTTACCTATTCTATTCCAGCTGAATATTCGAAACTGCTTGAGGTTGGTAAGCGGGTAGCCATCCCCTTCGGTAAGAAAAAAGTTTATTCGGGGATTGTGTATAAGTTGCACACTAATAAACCGGAGGAATATGAAACGAAAGATATTATTTCGGTCTTGGATGATACTGTTGTTGTAAATGCCTTTCAGTTGAAGTTTTGGGATTGGCTGGCCGAATATTACCAATGTACTTTAGGGGAAGTCTATAAGGCAGCTTTGCCATCGGGATTGAAGATGGAGAGTGAGACGCGTATTATATATAACGCCGATTTTGAAGCTGAATCGCCCTTGTCGGAAAGGGAGAATAAGGTGTTGGATATTATAGCCGGAAAGAAGATTTGTTCCATCAATGATGTTAATCAACTGAGTGGATATAAAAACTGCCTGCCAATTATAAAGCGTTTACTGGAGTACAATGCTGTGTTTGTTAACGAGCATCTGAAGGAAGGTTATAAAGCTAAAACCAAAAAGGTGATTTCTTTGCATCCCCGTTGTCAATCCGAAGAAATATTACAGGCTACTTTCGATCAGTTGTCTAGAGCCCCCAAGCAATTGGAGCTGTTGATGACCTTGCTTTCGATGCTGGGTGGTCTAAATGCTGCTATTAACAACCAATCGGTTGATAAGGCCGAATTATTAAAAAAAGCCAATGCCAGTGCGGCCGCATTAAAGGAACTATGTAATAAAGAAATCTTTTTAGAGCAGTCATTAGCCATAGATCGTTTGGATCTGGATGAAAAAGAAGTGCGCCAGGCCAATGTGCTAAGCCCGGTGCAGCAAACAGCTTATGATGAAATTCAATACAGCTTCGGATCGCACGATGTGACTTTATTGCATGGAGTGACGTCGGGTGGTAAGACTGAAATTTACATCCACCTGATTGAGGAGCAATTAAAAGCCGGTAAGCAGGTATTGTATCTATTGCCCGAAATTGCTTTAACAACCCAGATAACATCGCGCCTGCAAAAGCACTTTGGTAATAAAATGGGCATCTACCATAGTAAGTTTGCCGATGCCGAGCGTGTTGAGGTGTGGCAAAATTTGCTTCAGAAGCGTAATTATCAACTGATCGTTGGGGTGCGTTCGTCGGTTTTTCTACCGTTTTCGAATCTGGGGTTGATTATAGTGGACGAGGAACACGAGAATACTTATAAACAATTTGATCCGGCACCGCGCTATCATGCCCGCGATGCTGCCATTGTGCTGGCTAAGCTCTTTGGTGCAAAAACTTTGTTGGGTACCGCCACACCTTCCATTGAGTCGTACTTTAACGCCCAGCAGGGAAAGTATGCACTGGTGGAGTTGTTACAGCGTTTTGAAGGCATTGAAATGCCGGAGGTGGTGGCTGTAGATGTGAGAGAGGCGAAGCGAAAAAAGCAGATGAGTTCTCATTTTACCCCCCTTTTGCTCGAAAAGATTGATGAAGCCCTTTTGAAAGGCGAGCAGATAATCCTTTTTCAGAACCGACGTGGTTTTAGTCCTTTTATTGAGTGTGGGCAATGTGCCTATGTGGCTAAATGTGTGAATTGCGACGTGAGCATGACTTACCATAAACACCTCAATCAGCTGGTGTGTCATTACTGTAACCACACAATGGCTTTGCCAAGTGTTTGTCCGGCCTGTCATAGCCCGGCAATGGAAACACGTGGTTTTGGAACCGAAAAGATCGAGGAGGAGATGGGATTGTTGTATCCCGACCATAAGGTGGCCCGCATGGACCTGGATACTACGCGAAGTAAATCGGCCTACGATAAGTTGATTAAGAAATTTGAGGATGGGCAAGTGCACATTCTCATTGGTACCCAGATGATATCCAAGGGGCTCGACTTTGATAATGTGAGTGTGGTTGGTATTCTCAATGCCGACAACATGCTGAATTATCCCGACTTCAGGGCTTTTGAGCGAAGCTTCCAATTGATGACACAGGTAAGTGGCCGGGCCGGACGCAAGCATAAACGCGGGTTGGTGGTATTGCAAACCTCTAATCCTCAGCATCCGGTTATATTGGATGTGATCAACCACAATTTTCAGAATCATTATAAGGGGCAGATCGATGAGCGGCTGATGTTTAAATACCCTCCGTTCTATCGCCTGATAAACATCACCATCAAGCACAAGGATCAGAACATCACCAATAAGGCCGCCCAGGTATTGGCAGGTCAGTTGCGGGCTATTTTTGGCAGTCGTGTGCTTGGCCCACAGGCACCGGTGATTAACCGCATTCAAAATCTGTACATCAAAAAGATAATGATTAAGCTTGAGCGTAAAGCATCGCCGGCCAAGGTAAAACACCTGATGCGTGAGTGTATCTTTAGCTTACAGGCTCAGCAAGCCTTTCGCTATGTTACTTTCCAGATAGACGTGGACCCTGCATAAGAGTCAGCGGTGTGGGACTAATTCCTTGATATATGATTAGGTATAGTTTCTTAGGATATTTGGCGAGTAGTGTAGTATGTGCAAGGCAACTGCCAATGATCTAATATGAGTACCCTTTTAGGAAATACAGAACGTGGCAATTAGCACCCTGACAACCGCTACCAGATGGTTGAATGATAAATGCGTCTGTGATGGAGGTACTTGATACACTAACCAGACACTTAATTGAATACGAAGGCAGTAGTGGAGCATAAGCTAATGAAGGTTGTTTGTCGCCAATTGGCGACAGAAGCGAGCGCCAGTTGGCGACAAATGTGGTCGTTAATTAGCGACAAGTTCTGTCGTTAGCTGGCGACAAGAGTCTGATTGCATAAGGTACGAGTGACAGATATTATGGGAAGGGAAGGTGTGACCTTAGTTAGTGGGGCATGGCTTCATTGGTAGTTGTAGGACTCGCATCAGCTATGGATAAAGCGAGCCAGGCAAGTCGTTAGATCTCACAAAAAAAAGAGGGACCTAGCATATCTCCCCCATGCAACGGTCCCTCATACCCAATCAACAAAAATTCTTATATCTATCTATTGTCTATTTCTTCATAATCAATTCGATCGCACACATTTTTATAGGCCGGACGAATAATGCGTCGGCTGGAGAAGGTGACCTCTTCGATGCGGTGGGCACACCAACCGGCAATGCGCGAAACGGCAAAAATCGGCGTGTAAATTTCCTTTGGAATCTGTAGGCAATCGTAAACAAATCCGCTGTAGAAATCCACGTTGGCACAGATTACCTTGGCATTGGCACCCTTGAAATCGTAGAATACCTGTGGCGCCAAACGCTCGATGGCCGCATATAGATGGAACTCATCCAATCGGCCTTTTTCGATGGCCAAAGCCTCGGCTTTCTCTTTTAGCAAGACAGCACGTGGATCGGAATTGGTATAGATGGCATGACCAATACCATAAATCTTACCCGTGTTATCAAAGGCTTTTTTGTTCAATATCTTTAAAAGGTAGGCCTTGATTTCTTTTTCATCGCGCCAATCTTTAACATTGGCCTTGATGTTTTCCATCATGTCCATCACCTTAAGGTTGGCACCACCATGTAACCCACCCTTTAATGAGCCCAGTGCCGCTGCAATGGCCGAATAAGTATCGGTTTGTGCCGAACTTACCACACGCGTTGTAAACGACGAATTGTTACCTCCACCGTGCTCGGCATGAATGACCAGCGACAGATCCAGCAGGTCGGCTTCCAGTTTGGAGTAATTATCGCCCTTTAACATGTAAAGGAAGTTTTCGGCCGTGCTTAAATGTGGCTGCGGATGACGAATTACCAGCGAGCGTTTCTGATACGAGTGGCGCATGCCAAAGTAAGAGTAAGCCACAATTACCGGAAACTTGGCGATTAAACTGATGGATTGCTTAATCAGGTTTTCGGGCGATAAATCTTCGGCCTCTTCGTCGGCCGTGTACAAGCCCAGTACCGAGCGAGCCAGCATGTTCATTATATCCCTTCCGCGTAAGGACAGGATCATGTTTTTGGAAAAGAAGGGTGGTAAATGGCGCTCTTCGGCCAGTTCCTTCGAAAACTCTTCCAGTTCGGCATTGTTTGGTAAGCTACCCGACAGCAGCAAATAGGCTGTTTCGTCGAAACCATGGCGCCCCTGCGACTGAAAGCCTTTGGCCAGTTCTTTTAGTTCAACACCACGATAGAATAGTTTACCCTCTTTGGGAATTAACTTGCCATCTACTTTGTCGTATCCTTCCACATCGCCAATGGTGGTTAAGCCCACAAGAACACCCGAGAAATCGGCATTTCGCAATCCCCTTTTAACACTGAACTTATCAAACAATGACTTGTCAATATCACTCGATGCAACTGCATCCTTCGCCAATTTCTCGTATAATGCCATATAATTTTGTTTACTAATGCTTAGTCGGTCGCCAGCAGAGATTGAATAGCTCTGTTGACTTCTTCAAAGCCAAATTCTTGTATTATTTTATCTTTCTTTTTCTCAATATTTTCGTTGCACAAATTGCCAATGGAGCCTTCGTGACAATGGTTCACATGACCATCGGTTTCAAATTGGCCGGCTTCAATGGCCAATCCCACCTGCTTGTAAGCATCTCTGAAAGGCACGCCGCTTAATACCAGTTTATTAACCTCTTCAACACTGAAAGCCAGTTTATAGCGTTCCTCCTGCATCACATCAGTTTTTACCTCGATGTTTTCGATGGCAAAGGCAGCTATCTCCAGGCAGTCAATCATCTCGTCAAAGGCCGGCATAAATACTTCTTTAATCAATTGCAGATCGCGGAAGTAACCCGTTGGTAAATTGCAAGTGATCATACCAATGGTTTCGGGCAAGGCCTGAAGCTTGTTACAATGTGCTCTCAGCAGCTCAAAAACATCCGGATTCTTTTTATGCGGCATAATGCTCGATCCGGTGGTTAGTTCATCGGGTAGTTTGATAAAGCCAAAATTCTGACTGGTAAACAAACAACCATCAACGGCCAGCTTGCCCACCGTTTGTGCGATGGACGATAAGGCATAAGCTACTGTTCGTTCCATTTTGCCCCGTGCCATTTGTGCATAGCCCACATTGTAGTTCAGGTCTTCAAAACCCAACAATTGTGTGGTCATTGTGCGGTTCAAAGGAAACGAAGAACCATAACCGGCAGCTGTGCCCAATGGATTCTGATTGGCGGTACGCCAGGCTGCCTGCATCATCAACAGGTCATCGGCCAGGCTTTCGGCAAAGGCTCCAAACCAAACACCAAATGATGATGGCATAGCCACCTGAAGGTGTGTATAGCCAGGAATCAGCACAGCTTTGTGCTCTTCGCTTTTTTGCTGCAACAGGCCAAACAGCTTATCAACTGCTTTTACCACTTCTTCGATGCGATGGCGGGTGTAAAGCTTAAGATCCAGTAGTACCTGATCGTTTCTGGAACGACCACTGTGTACCTTTTTACCAATATCGCCCAACTGACGGGTCAACATTAGTTCCACCTGCGAATGCACATCCTCAATGCCATCTTCGATTTCAAAATCACCTGCCAGCGATTGTTGATGAAGCGTTTTTAATTGAGTCAGTAAACTTTCTAATTCCTCACTGCTTAACAATCCCACGCTTTCCAACATGGTAATGTGAGCCATTGTTCCCAATATGTCGAAAGGTGCCAGAAAAACATCCAGCTCACGATCGCGTCCGACCGTAAATTCCTCAATTCGTTTGTCAACGGAGGTTCCTTTATCCCAGAGCTTCATAACGTTACCTTTTATTGTTAGTATTATTCATGCTCATCCAAAAGAAGTTACTATCTGAAAGATTTAAAAACCTCATTCTTTCGAATTAGCAAATATATCTACTTTATATTTATAATTACGATTTTACATTGAATATTTATGACATTTATCATTATTTTGACTGCATATAAACAACTTGCACTTAATCTATGCTGAGATCTGTTAGTAATTTGATGTATATGTCAATGCCACTTTCGATTTCCGACAGATAGATGTACTCATCCGGTGTGTGCGAACGTGCCGAATCACCCGGGCCGATTTTGATGGTGGTAAAATCCATCACTGCCTGATCGGAAGTGGTAGGTGATCCATAATAACTCAGTCCTGATTGAATGCCGCGCTGCACCAAAGGATGCTCAACCGGAATAAAGGAACTATTCAGTCGGAATGATCGTGGTTTGATATCGCAATCGACATGCTGCCCGATAATTTGGTGCAGCTCCTTGTTGCTGTAACATTCGTTGAGGCGCACGTCTACCACAAATCGGCAGGAATCCGGCACCACATTGTGCTGACTGCCGGCCTCAATCTGGGTCACCGTCATTTTTACAGGGCCTAAGTGCGGAGACACTTTGTCGAACTGATAGTTTTTAAACCATTCAATATCGTTGAGGGCTTTGTAAAGTGCGTTTTCACCTTCATCGCGTGCCGCATGTCCGGTTTTGCCGTGCGCTTCGCAATCGAGCACCATTAAACCTTTTTCGGCCACGGCCATTTGCATTTGTGTGGGCTCACCCACGATGCCTAAATCAACCTTACCAATCTCCGATAGGATAGATGCCACACCATTTGCGCCGGATACTTCTTCTTCGGCAGTTGCTGCAAATACCAGGTTGTAGGGTAAATCCTCATCCTTGAGTGTAAGAAATGTTGCCATGAGTGCTACCAGCGGACCGCCGGCATCATTGCTACCCAACCCGGTTAGTTTGTCTCCCTCAACAGTCGCTTCCAAAGGATGATAAGTCCATTTGGAAGATGGCTTAACCGTATCCAGGTGAGAATTTAAAAGGATTGTGGCTTTACGCTCATCCTTATTGGAGGCCCAGCACCAAACATTATTTCCCTGTCGATTTACCTTGAGTCCTTGTTTATTCAGATAGGCGGCCATCATATCGGCTGCCTCCTGTTCTTCGCGACTAAACGATTGTGTAACGATGAGCTGTTTGAGCAATTCAATCGCATCGCTTGAATATTTTTTTTGCTTGCTATCCATAGGCCGTTAAATCGATAAGAGGGTTCCTGAGTTAAATCCGTTTTTCAATCCATCGGTATTGGTTATCATTACCTCAGATACACCTTGTTTTAGTGCGGCAAAACCATTGTCCAGTTTAGGAATCATTCCCTCACTAATCACACCGGATGCTTTGTGCTGTTCGTATAATTCGGTGTTTAGATTTGGTATATAAGAGTTGTTATCTTCCGGATTTTCCAATACGCCTTTTTTCTCGAAGCAGTACACTAGTTGTACCCGAAAACTACGGGCAAAAGACTTGGCCAGTTCAGCGGCCATCGTATCGGCATTGGTATTAAGCATCTGTCCCTGTCCGTTGTGGGTTAATGGCGCCACAACCGGGATTACGCCATTCTTAACCAACTCTTCCAGTTGTTCGCTATTTACCGAGCTTACATCGCCTACATAGCCATAATCGATGTCGTTCACAGGGCGTTTGATGGCTCGCACACAATCCAGATCAGCACCCGTTAAACCCACAGCCTGTTTGTTGAGGGCCTGCAGCTGAGCCACAATATTTTTATTAACCAGGCCGCCGTAAACCATCACCACCACATCCAGCATGTTTTTATCAGTGATGCGACGGCCATCTACCATCTGGGTTTCAAAGCCCATCTGTTGAGCAATGGCAGTGGCCGATCGTCCGCCGCCATGCACCAATATCTTCTGTCCTGCAATGCTGGCAAAGTCCTGTATAAAGGCTTTTAATGATTCGGGCTCTTCAACAACTTTGCCACCAACTTTTACTATGCTTAATCGATCGTTCATCACCTTTTTATAAGCTTTCCAACATTCTTTTAATCACTACCTGTGCCGACACAACCCGATTCGCTGCCTCATCGATAACAATGCTGTTGGGGCTGTCAATCACCTCGTCGCTAACAATCATATTCCGACGTACGGGTAAGCAATGCATGAACTTGGCATCATTGGTTAAGGCCATCTTTTCGGCATCCACTGTCCAGCTGCGATCTTTGCGAAGTATTTGTCCATATTCCTTGTAGGAAGCCCAGTTTTTCGCATACACAAAATCGGCGCCTTCGAATGCCTTCTTCTGATCGTATTCCACTCTAACACCGTTGCTAAACTCGGGTGCCAATTCATAACCTTCGGGATGGGTTACCACTAAGTCCACATCGGCTTCTTTCATCCATTCCACAAATGAGTTGGGCACAGCCTGGGGCAATGCACGTGGATGAGGGGCCCAGGTTAAAACCACTTTAGGTCGTTCTTTAGTTTTATACTCTTCAATGGTAAACAGGTCGGCAAAGGCTTGTAGCGGATGACGGGTAGCCGATTCCATGCTAATAACAGGCACGCCGGCAAACTCAATAAACTGACTCAGGATCTGCTCCTCGTAATCGGCCTTTTTATCTTCAAAGGATGCAAACGAACGCACACCAATGATGTCGCAGTAACGACCAATTACCGGAACGGCCTCGCGCAGGTGTTCTGGTTTGTCGCCATCCATCACCACCCCAAACTCTGTTTCAAGCTTCCAACCGTCTTTATTTACATCCAGAACAATCACGTTCATGCCCAGGTTCATGGCTGCTTTTTGAGTGCTGAGACGTGTTCGTAAGCTTGAGTTAAAGAAAATGAGGGTAATGGTTTTGTTTTTACCAAGTGTATCCCATGCAAAAGGATTCTTTTTTACTTCTGCTGCTTCTTTTATAGCCGTGCTTAAATCACCAATGTCATCTACTGTTAGAAAGCGTTTCATATTTAAATATTGAAGAGTTTATACCTTGAATAAGTCAGTCTGTGCCTGTTTTATTTTTAATTTTTATGCCGGACGAACCTGCCCCTGACCTTTAACCACCCATTTATAAGAGGTTAGTTCCCGTAAGCCCATTGGACCGCGGGCATGTAGCTTTTGTGTGCTGATACCAATCTCGGCTCCCAAACCAAATTGAGCGCCATCGGTAAATGCTGTGCTGGTATTGACATAAACGGCTGCGGCATCTACTTCATTCAGATAGCGATCGATGGTGTTTGCTTCTTCTGCAATAATGGCCTCACTGTGTTTGGAGCTGAATCGATAAATGTGATCGAGGGCCTCGTCAAAACTGGCAACTGTTTTAATCGACATCTTAAGCGCTAAGAATTCTGTGCCAAAATCTTCATCTGTGGCCTGGTGCAATAATTCAGCCGGGTATAAGCCTTCTAGTTTATTGTGTGATAGCTCATCGGCAAAAAGCTCAACCTTCTGCTTGGCCATATCATGCACCAATACCGGAAGATCGTTGAGTCGATTTTGGTGAATAACCAAACAGTCAAGTGCATTACAAACACTAACCCGTCGTGTTTTGGCATTGAAGATGATTTGTTTCCCCATGTCCAGATCGCCCGATTCATCGAAGTAAGTATGCACAATGCCAGCACCTGTTTCAATAACCGGTAATTTGGCATTGTCGCGCACCGCATTAATTAATCCTTGTGAACCTCGCGGAATCAATACATCCACAAATCCTACGGCATTCATCAGTTCTTCGGTAGCTTGCCGATCAACAGGCAATAATTGTACAATGTCTTGGCTCACCTGGTTCTTCTCCAATACCGTTTGAATGATGCTCACCAGTATACGATTGCTAAATTCAGCATCACTTCCGCCTTTTAAAACACAGGCATTGCCCGAACGCAGGCACAAGGCAAAAACATCGATGGTGACATTGGGACGTGCTTCGTAAATAACACCAACAACACCCAAAGCAACTCGTTTCTTCTTAAGTTGCAGACCATTTTCCAGGTTGCGACTTTCCAATACTTCACCAATAGGACAAGGCAGTTCAGACACATTCACAACATCATCAGCGATGGCATTAATGCGTTCTGATGTTAGTTTCAAACGATCATACTTTGGATTACTTTCCTCCATACGATCCAAATCCTGCTGGTTAGCCTGCAAAATCTCCTTAATAGAAGCTTTCAATTCAGCGCTTAAATCCTTTAAAATATCAGCCGTTTGGTTTGATGTCAGACGCGTCATCAGCCGTGCGGCCTGTTTTACTTTCTCGAAATAGTCTTTATACATATGGTGATTGGCTTTTTTCTTAACTTAAAAACTCAGGGAAAACATATAAATAATCGTAATGCACCAAAGGTTTATATTTGTCATCGTGCCAGTGTTTATTGGCTTTAGAGCTGCTATAGGAGGCCTTGCCTATGCAAATGGTTTTTTGGTTTTCATCCAGGATTTTTATAAGATCACCTTTTTCAAAAGAGCCTATAAACCGGCTGACACCTGCCAAAAGCAGACTGGTTGCTTTTTTGGAGCACAACGCTTTAAAGGCGCCTTCATTGATAATGATACTGGCTTTGGCAAAGCCTTCGGAATAGGCGATCCATTGCTTGACAGCAGGAAATCCTTCTCCTGCTCTAAAGTGTGTATGAACAACTTGCTGGGACGCATCCATCAGTTGCGTTAGGATGCCATCGTGCTGACCATTGGCGATGTGTACGTTGATGCCTGACATAGCCGATTTTTGAGCCACCCGGCATTTGGTGAGCATGCCTCCTCGTCCGAAATCGGATTTTGCAGTTGAAATGTATTTGGATAAATCCTTTTCATCTGCTTCGATCTGTGGAATGACCTGTGCTGAAGCATCATTGGGATGACCGTTATAAATTCCGTCTACATTGGATAAAATAATCAATCCTTCACAACCCATCATGGAGGCCATCATACCACTCAACTCATCATTATCGGTAAACATGAGTGCAGTTACCGAAACGGCATCGTTCTCATTAACGATGGGGAGTACACTGTTATCCCATAGTGCGCTCACGCAATTTTTCATGTTCAGGTAATGTTCGCGTGTGCTGAAATCCTGTTTCGTTACCAATACCTGGGCAATGGATATATCGTGCAAGTCGAATAACTGGGCATAAAGATTCATCAGTTTAACCTGACCCACCGATGATAACAACTGACGTTGACTAACCCGATCTGTCTTTTTATCGGGTACAACCAGTCCCCTTGCCGAAGCAACCGCTCCGGAAGATACCAGAATTACTTTCTTACCCGATTTGTGCAAACGCGCAATCTGCGTTACCAACTCGTTTATTCGACTTTTATTTAAACCACCCTCGGAGTTGGCCAGTACATTGGAGCCAATTTTTATGCAAACTTTATCGTACATACCGATTATTTCCCGTTTTCGATTTTATTAAAAGATGTTAGCAAACCTTTGATTAAAGACGAGCTAAAGCCCTGGTGTTCCATTTCATTTAATCCAGATATGGTAACGCCACGTGGTGTGGTTACTTTATCAATTTCATCTTCGGGATGTGAACCTTTTTCAATTAGCAGATCGGCAGCGCCTTTAATGGTTTGTGCTGATATCTGCAGAGCCAGCTTGGAACCAAAACCAATTTCAATTCCGCCTTGTGTGGCTGCACGAATAAAACGCATGGCAAAGGCAATGCCACAAGCTGCCAAAACTGTAGATGCCGCCATTAGCTCCTCGGGAATGATCAAAGCCTGACCCATCTCTGAAAACATATCAGTCACTTTCTTCTCCTGTTCTTCAGTGGCATTAAAAGAAGAGATACAGGTCATGGACTGGCCAATTTCAATTGCCGTGTTGGGCATGGCTCTGAAAATTGGCAGCTTTACCGAGCAATAGGACTGAATTTTTTCGGAAGAAACACCAGTCGCCAGGGAAACAAGTATTGTATCACTTTTCAGTTCGGGTGTTATTTCTTTCACCACACTCTCCAACTGATAAGGTTTGATGCCAAGCAATACAATATCAGCACCTTTGGCTGCTTTCAGGTTGTCTTTGGTAACTTCAACCCCCTGATCAGCAAATTCGGCCAGTAAAGCTGTACGCCTTCTGGTTATAACAATCTGCGATGGTGTTAACAAACCGTTAGCCATTAAACCTTTTGCTATAGCTGTTCCCAGATTTCCACCGCCGATGATGGCTAATTTATTAACTTTCATGCTGACATTATTTAAATCATTATTGTATTAACTTATAAGAAAAACAAAGTGTATGCTTATATATTTATACAAAGATGATTAAAAAACCAGCAAATAGCTAATTAACTCTCCTCTTCGTGAGAATTAACGGTAACATGTGCCCAGTTTTCACCCGCTTTAATCCGGTAGAGTTGCATCTCGCTAATGCCAAACTCTCTGGCGATTAGTTTTAAGCGGGTTTTGCGATTGGGATCATTAATCCGCATTTTTAATCGCATAACCTGGGTTGATGTTAATTTTATACCATCTCGTTTTTGACCTTTTTGTTTTTCTCTTGCTTCTTTTACCAAGGGATTAGTTTGCTGATGTGCAAACATTTCATCTTTACTGGCCCATTGAAGGTTTTTAACGAAGTTGTTTGTTTTGTTATGATCAAGATGAATGACATATTGTTGATCATCGGATGTTTTTTTCAAAAACAGTTCGGCAACTAACTTATGGATGTAAAAGGTTTTTGACTTGCCAAATGGTCTTAGCGGCAGAGTGTGGTAACCTCTTAGCATACCACCTCTTAGGAAATCTCCATCTTCAATTTTATCAATAAAACTAATGATCCTTCCATAGTTAGATACCGCATACCTTTTTTGTAAAGCATCTTTCTTAAACTTTACTTCTTTCCATTTTTCGTTCCAGTACGTTCTAATCATTTTTACAGATATTAACCACTGTCAACAGCAGCCTCCAGACAGGATATAAAGCGGTCTGCATGGCCCTTGTTGAGAGTCATTGGAGGTAATAACCTCATAGTATATGTGCCGGAAACGCCGGTAAAAATATAATTTTTTATTAATAAGTCCTTCCTGATTGCTGCAATTTTTTCAGAACGGTCGATTGCCAGCATTAAGCCACGCCCTCTTACTTCACTAATCCCTTTCATATTCTGAAGTTTAGCTAAAAGGTATTCTCCCATTTGATAGCTGTTTTCGATGAGGTTTTCGGTTTGCATTACCTCTAATACGGCCAATGCAGCTGAGCATGCCAAATAGTTACCGCCAAAAGTGGTTCCAAGCAAGCCTTTTTGAGCTTCGATGTGCGGTGATATTAATACGCCACCAATGGGAAACCCGTTCCCCATGCCTTTGGCCATAGTTATAATATCGGGTGTGATTCCGGCATACTGAAAGGCAAAAAACTTACCGCTTCGGCCATATCCCGATTGAATCTCGTCAAGAATTAGCAAGCTTCCATATTTAATGCAAAGTGCTTGTAGTTGCCTAAGAAAATCGGGGGAGGGTATGTGGATGCCTCCAATTCCCTGAATGCCTTCGATAATTACCGCAGCTACATCTTGAGGAGCAAGTGCTTTTTCCAATGCTTCCAGATCTTGCCAGGGTAAAATCTGAACCTTATGGCCGGCATTATAGGGAGCCACAATTTTAGCATTGTCGGTTATGGCGACAGCACCTGAAGTACGCCCATGAAAACCTTTTTCGAAAGCAATGATTTTATCTCTTCCCGTATGAAAGGAGGCTAGTTTAAGCGCATTCTCATTGGCTTCGGCACCCGAGTTACACAAAAAAAGTTGGTAATCATCGATGTAACAAAGTTCCGCCAGCTTTTTAGCTAACTCTTTTTGTAAGGGATTTTGAACCGAATTGCTGTAAAAACCGATTTTTTTTATCTGTGAAGTTAGGCGATCGACATAATGCGGATGGCTGTGACCAATTGAAATAACGGCATGTCCGCCATATAAGTCGAGGTACTTGTTACCTTCGCTATCCCACACATAGCAATCTTCCCCTCTTACTGGCGTAATATCAAAAAGTGAATAAACGTCGAATAATTCCATAATTGCTCCCCTAATAATGAATAAAATATACCCGGGCGATGTCATAAAAATCACCTGCATTAAACACTAATTGTGCAGTTCTAATGCTTATAAGCGGGTAAATGAATACAGGATGAAGTACCGTGAGCAAGGCTCACGGTACTCAAAGCAGTCAGCCTTCTTACAAAGAAGAATGAACACCTAAAATTTAAACCAAATACCTGTGTAGACCGATTCTTTAATCGACTAAAATGCCACAGGTTTTAAAAGAAGACCTTCTGCTTCATCCAAACCAAATAAAAGATTCATATTTTGTACAGCCTGACCTGATGCCCCTTTCAGAAGGTTGTCAATCACGCTGACTATATGTAATTTACTATCGTATTTCTTAACAAACACCAAGGCTTTATTGGTGTTAGCCACCTGTTTTACATCTGGATTGTTAGCTACTACATGAGTAAAGGGCTGATGTTTGTAGAATTCTTTATATAAGTCTACAGCCTCTTGCTCCGAAAGCTCTGAATCCAAATAAACTGACGCAAGTATACCACGGGGATAATTGCCGCGCATGGGCACGAAATTCACCGAATTTGCAAAGCCGGGTTGCAACTGTAATAGTGATTCTCCAATCTCACCCAAATGTTGGTGTGAGAAGGATTTATATACTGATGCATTGTTGTTGCGCCAGCTAAAATGCGTAGTTGATGTACAAGCCTGTCCGGCGCCCGTAGAACCTGTAACGGCATGTACATGCACTTCCGTTAATTGCTTTGCCTTGGCAATCGGTAACAAGGCCAACTGTATGGCTGTGGCAAAACAACCCGGGTTGGCTATCTTATCTGCCTTTTGAATCGTTGCTTTGTTGAGCTCCGGTAAGCCGTAGGTAAAGCCACCTGCCTGATCTCTCATGCGATATTCGTTGCTCAGGTCAATGATTTTTCCATTGTAATCGGCTGGTATAGCTTCAACAAAACTGCGCGATCGACCGTGGCCCATGCATAAAAACAGGACATCAACTGAATAGTCGGGCGCTGTCACAAACTGAAGGTCACATTCGCCCACCAGATCCCGATGGATATCGCTTATTTGTAAACCCGATTGACTTGAACTTTGAACAAAAGCAATTTCAGCTTTGGGATGATTAATCACTAGCCTGATCAATTCACCAGCTGTATATCCGGCTCCTCCTATAATTCCGACTTTAATCATCACTATCCTTAATATCCAGTTGTCCTTTATTAACTGCGTTGTAAATTTTCATTGGTGTAGCCATGATGGTGGTAAATCCTTCCACATCACTTGCTGTCCATGCTTTGTTCATTTCACCATATTCACCAAATGCACTGCTCATCAGGTCATGATCCGATTCGATGCCCACAACTTCAAAACGATAGGGTTTTAAAGTGATGATAACCTTACCGCTCACATTTGACTGAGAACTTTCAAGGAATTTCTCAATATCGCGCATCACCGGCTCCAGATATTGCGATTCGTGCAGGAACATACCGTACCAGTTGGCTAGTTGCTCCTTCCAGTGCATCTGCCATTTGGTAAGCACATGTTTTTCCAGTACCCGGTGCGCATTGATAATTAGCAACGGAGCAGCGGCTTCAAACCCAACACGGCCTTTAATGCCAATAATGGTGTCGCCCACGTGCATGTCGCGACCAATCGCATATGCTGCCCCAAGGCTTTCAATTTTCTTAATGGCCTCTATCGGATCATCAAATACCTCATTATTAACAGTGGCAATCTCACCTTTGATAAAACCGATTTCCAGGGTTTCTTCGTTATCCTTTTGTAATTGACTAGGATAGGCCTCTTCTGGCAGTGTTTGATTTGAGGTTAAGGTTTCTTTTCCTCCTACACTGGTACCCCACAAGCCTTTGTTAATGGAATACTCCATTTTGGTCCAGTCACGTACTACACCCCTTTCTTTCAGGTAGTCAATTTCGGCTTCGCGCGAAAGTTTTAAATCCCTGATGGGTGCAATCACTTCTATTTCGGGTGCCAATACCTGAAAGGTAAGGTCGAAACGAATTTGATCATTACCGGCACCGGTACTTCCATGGGCAATGTACTTAGCGCCGATAGACCGCGCGTAATCTACTATGGCCAAGGCCTGAAAAATACGCTCAGAGCTAACTGACAGTGGATACGTATTGTTTTTTAAGACATTACCATAAATCATATAGCGGATGCAGCGTCGGTAGTAGCGTTCGGTTACATCAAGAGTGGCATGCTTGGCAACACCTAATTCATAAGCTTTTGTTTCAATATCGCTAAGCTCATCTTCACTAAAACCACCAGTATTGGCAATGGCCGAATAAATCTCAAGATTTTTCTCTTCAGCTAAATACTTCACACAAAAAGAAGTATCCAAACCACCACTGTACGCTAAAACTACTTTTTCTTTCATCGTTATATAATTATCAAATGTCTGTTACTAATTAAAACTAAAACAAGGCTGACAGGCCTTTCAAACTCTTAACTATGCCGCCATCTTTCTTTTTTACAGCATTTCGCAGGCGGGAGAGTACATTGCCATTTCTTTTTTTGCCCGCTTGTTGATTCCATTGAGGATCAAAAAGCATTCCTGTACAAAGGCAATGTTTTCGCTCCGTTCTGACCAGAATATCGTAATTAACACAACTCTGACAGCCTTTCCAGAACTGTTCATCATCGGTTAATTCAGAAAATGTAACTGGTCGATAGCCGAGTTCTGAGTTAATTTTCATAACGGCCAGTCCGGTTGTTAATCCAAATATTTTAGCTTGTGGAAAACGCTCGCGAGATAGCTCAAAAGCTTTTCTTTTAATATCTTTAGCTAAACCGCAACCTCTGTAATCATCCACTACGATTAATCCCGAATTGGCAACAAATTTGTCGTGTCCCCAGGTTTCGATGTAACAAAAACCTGCAAACTCATCACCTTGTAATGCCAGGATAGCCTTACCTTCCTCTACCTTTTTCTGCAGGTATTCCGGACTACGTTTGGCTATACCCGTCCCACGTACCTTCGCTGCTTTAGCTATGGTATTCAACACCACATCTACGTAATTAAGGTGTTCTTGTTTGGCGACAAATATGTTAAACGTACTCATATCTTTTAGTTATTAGTCAGCAGATAGCAGTCAGAAGTGATTAATATCTCACAATCAACAGCTATCTATTAATAGCTTGATAGTTTTAATCTCAGCGCTTTATTTGGCATCTGACTACTGACTTAAAACTAACCAACTATTTTTTTACAATGTCTTTTCCTTAAGACCGGGCATAAACAATGAAAGTGCATTGATGACATCTGATTTAGAAACACCTTCGCGACTGATCAACAATATAGTGTCGTCGCCTGCGATGGTTCCTAATATTTCGTATGGGCCATGACTATCGATGACTGAGGCAATGCCATTGGCAAAGCCGGGTCGTGTTTTCATGATAGCCAGGTGACCTGAAAATTCAATTGATTCAACACCACTCACCGGAAATTCTTCTTGTTTAGCCGGTTCATCTTGTTTTTGTGCCGACTCAGGTACAATGTATTTATATCCTGTTTCGGCATCGGGCACTTTTGCCACTTTTAAATATTTTAAATCCCGCGACAGTGTTGCCTGCGTAATTTTATAACCTTCTGCTTCAAGTAACACTACCAGTTCTTCTTGTGAACTCACTTTTTGTGAACTGATAATTTGCTTAATAGCAATTAGTCGTTGTGCTTTAATTTTCATTTGGTTCTTCTTCTTTGTTAAATGTATAAATATACATCGACGATGCAAATTTATTCAATAATTATTAATTTCAAAGCTGTTTTTTGCAAAAAATATGTATTTTTGCACGACAATCATTACAAAAACGCATAAAACAGCAGTCGATTGGTGACGAAATTGAGTCTGTATACAAGCATTGATAATTACACTCTAAAAGGGTTAACCCCACTGTTTTTCCTTCATTTTTATTTATTACTATTAGTTCGTTTCCTCCTGATAAGGGGAGGTGAATATGCATGCATAAAAATGAAATATTTGCGTCAAAAAAGTGATAACAAATGTCATATTGAGAGAGGGAATTGCATAATTATAGACAAAAGATGTTAAAAAAATCGGTTGATTTATGTCGTTTTTATGCATAAGTTATTTAAACGGTGGTATAAGAAAAAGAAAAACAATAATAAATAACTAAAGATGAAGAAGAACGTCAAAAAGGTTGTGGTACTGGGTTCTGGTGCACTCAAAATTGGGGAGGCCGGAGAGTTTGATTACTCAGGTTCGCAAGCACTGAAGGCTTTGAAGGAAGAAGGCATTGAAACGGTTTTAATCAACCCTAACATTGCTACTGTTCAAACATCGGAAGGCATTGCCGATAAGATTTACTATCTGCCGGTAACGCCTTATTTTGTTGAAGAGGTGTTTAAAAAAGAAAAACCAGAGGGTATTCTTTTGGCATTCGGAGGCCAGACAGCGCTTAACTGCGGAACAGCTCTATACGAGGCTGGAACGTTGGAAAAGTACAATGTAGAAGTACTGGGAACACCAGTTCAGGCAATTATTAACACGGAAGATCGTGAGATTTTTGCCAATCAGCTTCGAAAAATTGACGTTAAAACGCCTGTCAGCATTGCGGTTACTTCTGTTGAAGAGGCCGTTGAAGCTTCTAAAAAAATTGGCTTTCCAATCATCGTGCGTGCCGCTTATACACTCGGTGGAATGGGATCGGGTTTCTGCCACTCGACAGAAGAGCTGATTGCACGTGCTGAGAATGCTTTCTCTTATTCTAACCAGATATTGGTTGAAGAATCGCTGAAAGGCTGGAAAGAAGTGGAGTATGAAGTGGTTCGTGATGCTTACAATAACTGTATCACTGTTTGTAACATGGAGAATTTTGACCCGCTTGGTATCCACACAGGTGAGTCGATCGTAGTGGCTCCTTCACAAACACTTTCGAACGCCGAATACCATAAATTACGCGAACTAGCCATTAAAATCATCCGCGATATTGGTATTGTTGGAGAGTGTAACGTACAATATGCGCTTGACCCATATTCAGAAGATTACCGAGTGATTGAGGTGAATGCCCGTTTGTCGCGTTCTTCGGCACTGGCATCAAAGGCAACCGGCTATCCGCTGGCTTTTATTGCGGCTAAGCTCGGATTGGGCTACAGTTTGCACGAGTTGAAAAACTCGGTGACCAAAACAACTACTGCTTTCTTCGAGCCTGCTTTGGATTATATCGTGTGTAAGATTCCTCGTTGGGATTTGGGTAAATTCTCGGGTGTATCGAAAGAGATTGGCTCCAGTATGAAATCGGTCGGTGAAATTATGGCCATCGGTCGTACCTTCGAAGAAGCGATTCAAAAGGGATTGCGTATGGTCGGACAGGGTATGCACGGTTTCGTTGCAAACCAACCTTTTGCCAAAGATGTAAAGAAGGAATTGGAAGAACCAACCGATCAGCGTGTGTTTGCTATTGCTCAGGCTTTTGAGTCGGGTGCAACAGTTGATGAGATTCACGAACTAACGCGTATTGACAAGTGGTTCCTTGAGAAACTGAAGAATATATCAGATCATGCAAATGTACTGAAGGAGCATGACGCCTTAAATAAATTACCGGAAGATGCCTTATTGGATGCCAAAAAAATGGGTTTCTCCGATTTCCAGGTGGCACGTTTGGTATTGAACGCAAAAAATATGGAAGAGGGCTTGCTGAAAGTTCGCGACTTCCGCAAAACCAAGGGTATATTACCAGTGGTGAAGCAGATTGATACCATGGCAGGTGAGTTTCCGGCAAAAATCAATTACCTGTACCTGACTTATAGTGGTTCAACCCATGATATCGATTACGAAAAAGATGGTCAGTCAGTTGTGGTACTCGGTTCAGGTGCCTACCGTATTGGCTCATCGGTGGAGTTCGACTGGTGTAGCGTAAATGCACTAAATACCATCAACAAACAGGATAATCATCGTTCGGTGATGATCAACTATAACCCTGAAACGGTGAGTACCGACTACGACATGTGCGACCGTCTGTACTTTGATGAGTTAACGCAAGAGCGCGTACTGGATATTATCGACCTGGAAACACCTAAGGGTGTGATTGTGTCTGTGGGTGGTCAGATACCAAATAACCTGGCCATGAAACTGCACCGTCAGCAGGTGCCTATTTTAGGAACCTCACCAGAGGATATTGACCGTGCTGAGAACCGTCAGAAATTCTCCAGCCTGTTGGATGAACTAGGTGTTGATCAGCCACGATGGAGTGAGTTAACATCTATTGAGGACATCTTCACCTTTGTGGATGAAGTAGGTTTCCCGGTATTGGTTCGTCCATCCTACGTGCTTTCGGGTGCTGCCATGAACGTAGTATCGAACAAGGACGAATTGGAGCACTTCTTAACATTGGCGGCCAATGTATCGAAGGAATTCCCGGTAGTGGTATCGGAATTTATCGAGCAAGCCAAAGAAATTGAAGTAGATGCAGTTGCCAACAACGGAGAGGTTGTGGGATATGCCATCAGTGAGCACATTGAGTTTGCCGGTGTGCACTCGGGTGATGCCACCATCGTATTCCCTCCTCAGAAATTATATGTGGAAACCATCCGCCGTGTGAAAAAGATTGCCCGTGAGATTGCAAAAGGATTGAATATTACCGGTCCGTTTAATATGCAGCTGCTGGCCAAGGACAACGATATAAAAGTGATTGAATGTAACCTGCGTGCATCGCGTAGTTTCCCATTCGTATCGAAGGTGTTGAAAGTTAATCTGATTGATTTGGCCACTCGTGCCATGTTAGGGTTACCGGTTGAAAAGTTGACGAAGAGTTCTTTCGAATTGGATTATGTCGGTATTAAAGCGCCGCAGTTCTCTTTTGCACGATTGGCCAAGGCCGATCCGGTATTGGGAGTGGACATGTCATCAACCGGTGAGGTTGGCTGTATCGGTGAAAGCTACTACGATGCTGTTCTTCAGTCGATGCTGGCGGTAGGTTATCGTGTTCCAGAGAAGAACATCCTGATTTCGTCGGGACCTGCACGTTCGAAACTGGAATTGTTGCAAAGTGCCAAGATGCTGAAAGAGCGTGGTTACAACTTATTCGCAACTGGAGGTACGCATAAGTTCTTCGCTGAAAATGGTGTGGAAACAACTTTGCTGCACTGGCCAAACGAGAATCAGCAACCCAATACAGTGGATTACATCCGTGAGAAGAAGATTGATCTTGTCATTAACATCCCTAAAAACCTAAGTAAGGATGAGTTGAAGAATGGTTATTCTATTCGCCGTGATGCGATTGACTTTAACATTCCGTTGATTACCAACGCCCGCCTGGCTAGTGCCTTTATTTATTCGTTCTGTAAATTAGGTCAGGATCAGATAAGCATTAAGCATTGGGATGAGTATAAGTAAAAAGTCAGTAGTTTATAGGCAGTAGTTAGAAGTGATTGGCAGCTTGTAATAAGACAAATAGACTATTAGGTCGATAGGCCATTAGATATAAAGCCCTGCATCGTTGGATGTGGGGTTTTTAGTTTTTAACCCGGAGGCACAAATCCGCAGAGGTTTCTAATATCCAATGTGAATTGATGCCTGTCAATTCGTTTGTCGATTTCTTAACTCGAATAATGGGTTATTCAAGTCGGGTCATGGGTTCCTCGGTTCACTTTTTCTGTTCCATAAAATGAGTAATGGATTCCCTAACAAGGTTTGAAATTTTTATTTTAGTCATAAGTTCGAATCAATAACAAAACCCAAGCACTAAGCATCTCTACCTGCGCTTGGGTTTTATTAGACAATGCTACGATTAGCATTGTAGATAATTAAATATTTTTGTTATCATATTTTGGGCTTACAGCCTTTGGCATTAATCATCTATATGCTATTACGAATCGCTCCTTCAGAGTTATATTATTACTTCTTAATCTCTACTAACAAAAACGAACGCCCTTCAACCTTCACCGTTTCGCCAGCTAATGACACTTTTCCACCATTGATGATATCTGTTCCTTCAGTGGCATCACCAATTACTTCAGCTTTAAAAGGTACAATATTTACCTCTTTGGCTTCCGGATTTTTATTCATCACCAACATTACAACAGAATTGTCATCGTAGCGGAATAAAGTGTATAAACCGTTGGCATGGTTAGGAGCAAAATGCTTTAAGCAGCCATTATGAACAGCTGTTGAACTTTTACGCCAGTTTAAAAGTTTCTTTGTGAAATCCTGAGCCGCTTTTTGATCAGCTGTTAAGCCTTCGCCTGTGAAAGCATTGGTTTTGTGGTCGTCCCATCCTCCTGGGTATTCAGCACGAATCTCGCCATGAGAATCTGAATTAGGGTTGGTCATCAATATCTCGGTACCGTAATATATTTGTGGAATACCGCGAGTTACAGCAATGTAGGCCATCCCCATCTTGAACATATCAAAATCCTCCTTGATTTGCGTATAGAAACGACTCATATCGTGGTTATCCGGAAAAATAACCAATTGAGTTGGGTCGGCGTACAAATGGTCATCGGCCAGCGTAGCATACAACTTCGGTAAACCCTGCCCCCAATGGCTGTCATCTTCGTTTAGAGCTTTTACCAAGGCATCCTGCAATGGAAAATCAAATACTCCTGGCATGTACGATACATAACCATCGGCATTGATTTTATCTTTTTGCCAATAGGATACGATGGCCGGATTGGTACTCCACTCTTCTCCAACAATGTTGAAGTTAGGGTATTCTTCCATCACACGGCGCGTCCACTCACTCATAAAATTTTTATCGGGATACGGGTAGGTATCCATACGGATGCCATCCAAATCAGCATATTCAATCCACCAAATGGTATTGTAAATCAGATAATCGGCCATCAACTCATTGCGCTGATTTAAGTCAGGCATTGACTCTACAAACCAGCCATCAGCATGGTTACGCTTGTCGTAATCCGATGCATAAGGGTCCATATTGGTTTCGCGCAGGTGTGTTGTTACCTGCCAGCCATCCTGGAAGTTTAACCAGTCATTCGTTGGTAAATCTTCCATCCACCAGTGATGCGAACCACAGTGATTCATAATCATATCAATGACCAGTTTCATCCCGCGCTTCTTTAATTCCTTCGACAACTTCACATAGTCTTCGTTAGTACCATGGCGGGCATCTGTTTTATAAAAGTCAGTAATGGCGTAACCATGATACGAACCTTCAGGCATATCATTTTCCATCACCGGGTTTAACCACAAAGCAGTATAACCCATGTCTTCAATATAATCGAGGCTTTGCATAATACCAGCCAAATCACCACCATGGCGTCCAAACTCGTGCGAACGATTCAGGCCTTCTTTCATGCCCTCCACCTCATCGTTGGAAGTATCGCCATTCACAAAACGGTCGGGCGTTATCAGATACATCACATCTGAAGTGTTATAACCCTGTCGCATGGCCGAACCAGCTTCACGCTGCTTAAGCTCATAGCTATACTTCACCATGGTTTTGTTTTTGTGTTTAAAGCTGATGTCGAATGAACCCGCCTTAGCCGTTTTATCAACCTTCAGGTATAAAAACAGGTAGTTAGGCGATTTAACCTGAACGGTTCTTTCGAGACTAACGCCAGCGTAATCGACACTTGGGCGTAACTCTGAAATATTTTTACCATACACCAATAACTGCAGGTTCTCATTTTCCATACCGGCCCACCAGAAAGCCGGTTCCAGGCGGTCGATTTTATAGGCTGCCATTACCGACATGCTTGAAACAAGCATTGCAACGGCAAATAATAATTTGAATGTTCTCATTTTATTGTGTTTAATTATCTGTTCTATTTCAATTTAACTCCAAGCATAAATTCGAGAGGAATGTTTAATCTTTCGCGCCACGCATTCTCGGTGTGCGGTGCTCCTTCAAATTTCTCTGATTTGAAGTTTTTATCTTTTATATAGCCACGTTTAAGCATCATCTTATCCACCTTTAGTTGATACGGTTCGTAAAGGGCATCAAGAGTGGCTGTTCCATAGTCAAAATAGATGCGATGCGTATCCGGATTGGGCAGATGATCTTTGATATAATTAAGTACTATGCCATCGGCAGCCGGCCAGTGCGTACTCATGCAGATGGCGCCTCCAAATACACCGGGGTATTCGCTAATGGCATAAGCACTTATTAAACCTCCCATGCTCGAACCCATAATAAAGGTATTTTCTTTACTGGCTTTAGTGCTGTATGTCGCATCAACAAAAGGCTTTAATTCGCGAACGATAAAGCGTAAATAATTATCGGCTAACAAGCCATGCTCGGAGGCGGCAGGATTATTTAGTACTTTATCATCACTTAAAATCTCATTTTGTCTATTTTTTGATGTCATTTCCCAGGCGCGCTGTGGAAAATACTCAGAATTGCGTTTTTCATTATTGTTCCAAATACCAACCACTATGCAATCACGAATGCGCTTGTTCTTTATCAATGTGCTGATAACTTCATCTACACCCCATTCTTGTTTATTCCAGGTTGTTGAAGCATCGTATAACATTTGCCCATCGTGCATGTAAATAACAGCATACTGTTTGTCAGCCGAATATTCTTTAGGCAACCAAATATCAATATTTCTCGCATCAACATATTCGGATGTGAATAATTCATGACGTATTACTTTGCCGGAAGATACTTTTAGGTTTTGTGCTTGCATACAATCCAAAGTTGAAAAGATCATTAGGAAGAGTAGTATTCGCATAACAATTTGAATTTACATCATCAATCTTAAATCATTATTACAAGTTCATGACGATAGTTTACATTGTCAAATCAAAATAAATGTAGCTCCATTAACAAGTTATAAGGACAAACAACAATGAATGAGGGACGAAAAACGAATTCGGGTATAGAGTTTTGGGTTATCTGTTTGAAGTTAATGCATTGTTTTTAGTGGTTTCGTTGTTCATCAGTTCGACAATAAACACATTCTGTCCTCATTAACTGGTTGTTTGTCCACAAATCATATTGTTCCAATAATAATTGCCTAAATTGTCCCCAAAACATTTTAATGCAGATTATCAACAATAATACTTTCATTGCCAATGTTCTTAACAGGCGCTGGTTTCAACACATCAGTTATTGGGTGTTGTTTGTTATGTTTTTTGCATTGGCCTGGGGTACCCACGATGATAATTACGTCAAGACACTAAGTGTAGAGTTAATTAATCTGCCGATTAAGATTGCGTTGGTTTATTCGGTTATTTACTACCTGTTTCCGCAATTTCTGTTTAAAGGTAAAGTTTGGGTTTTTATAGGATTGTTCCTTTTGCTAATGTTGCTGGCGTCTGTTTGTCAGCGCATAATGGATAATTTGGTGATTGTTGATAACTTTTTTCCCGACTGGCAAAAGGAACCCACATTAAACATTGTGCAATTGGTTAGGGGGGCAGTTAATATCAGTTCGGTATTAGCCATTCCGATGACGGTGAAAATAATGGAATACCTTTCAAGTGTTCAGCAGCGCGAACAAACTTTGGCAAAGGATAAATTAGAGGCTGAATTGGTTTTTCTTAAAAATCAGGTACAGCCGCATTTTCTGTTTAACACGCTTAATAGTTTGTATTCGTTGATATTAAAAAAGTCGGACAAATCGCTTGAAGTACTGCTTAAACTTTCCGACTTGTTACGCTATATGCTTTATGAAACCAATGGCCCACAGGTGCATTTGCAAAAGGAAATTGATAGTGTGATTAGTTATATCGATCTGGAGAAGGTAAGGTATGGCAAACGTGTTGAAGTGAGTTTAAACATATGGGGTGAGAAGGAAAACTTTAGTATTGCACCCATGCTGATAATTCCTTTTATTGAAAACAGTTTTAAGCATAGTACCCGTGATTTTAATAAAGCAGCCTGGATAACCATAGAAGTTGGTATTAAGGATGTAACACTGATTCTGAAAACGGAGAATAGTTTGCCTCAAAATCCTATTGACACACCGGCAGCCAGTGGAATTGGTTTGAAAAATGTTCAGCGTCGACTGAATATTTTATATCCTAAGCGGCATGAATTAAAAATTGAATCCAGCGAAGATTCATACCTTGTTATTTTAAAACTAAAACTGGGTAAACGCCTATGAAACCAATTAAATGTATCGTTGTGGATGACGAAGATTTGGCAATAGACATTATTGCTGAATACATTAAGCGCATAGACCAATTGGAGTTGGTGGGCATGTATAACAACGCTGTGGAAGCTCTTCAAGTCTTGAATACGCAGCCGGTCGACCTGATTTTCTTAGATATTCAAATGCCGGGTTTAACAGGTTTGGAAATGATACGCAGTCTGCCGAATCATCCGGAGGTAATTTTCACCACAGCCTACACCGAATATGCTTTAGAGGGTTTTGAACTGGAGGCCATGGATTACCTTGTTAAACCCATATCTTTCGAACGTTTTGTAAAGTCGGTTAATCGCTTTTTTAAGTTACACCAGAAAATAGAAATGCCCGATTCGATATCATCCACAGCTTTTAATGACTCTTTTATATTCGTTAAAGCGGATAAAATGATGGTAAAGGTGGTGTTAAAGGAAATTGCTTATATCGAAAGTCTTCGAAATTATGTGTCGATTTACCTGACCAATGGACAACAGGTAAAAACGATGAATACGCTTAGTAATATTGAAGAGAAGTTGCCCGAATCTCATTTTCTGAGGATTCATCGTTCGTTTATTATTGCAGTGGATAAAATTGATAGTTATACCAGTGGTAATATCAAAATAGCTGACAATATTATTCCCATTGGCCGCAATTACAAAGAGGCTGTAGCAATGGTTCTGAACAAAAATAGCATTGATTAACTCCAAGTTGCGATGCATTTTTTACAACTAGTCCATTTTCCTATCTTTGCAGCAAAATAAAGGGTAATGACACGAAAGGAGCTGACGCAGGTTTTTGATGCATTTGATCAGATGCACATCTTAATTATTGGCGATGTAATGATTGATTCGTACCTCTGGGGCGATGTCAATCGGATATCTCCTGAAGCTCCAGTGCCAATTTTAGCTACTACCGGGCGTGAAAACCGATTAGGTGGCGCAGCCAATGTGGCACTCAATATCCAATCGCTGGGTGCCAAACCTATTCTGTGCTCGGTTATTGCCAATGATGAGGCCGGTGAAAATTTCCGTCACTTATTGTCAGAAAATAACCTGACTGAGCAGGGAATTATTTCAGCTAGTCAGCGCAAAACGACCATTAAAACCCGAATCATCAGTCAAAATCAGCATTTGTTAAGAATCGATGAGGAAGAATGCAGTCCGTTGGATACATCGCTTGAGCAAAAGCTTCAGGCACACATCGAAGATTTGTTGAATACCTTCCGGATCGATGCCATTATTTTTGAAGATTACGACAAGGGTGTTCTAACGCCCTCAACTATTCAGGCGACCATTCAACTGGCCCAGGATAAGGGTGTTCCAACTTTGGTTGATCCTAAGAAACGAAATTTCCTGGCTTATCAGGGTGTTACCTTTTTTAAGCCAAATTTAAAAGAATTCAAAGAAGGTGCTAAGCTTGATGTAAGTGCCAATGATCAAGACGGTTTAAGGATAGCTGCTTCCGATTTTGTTAAGGAGCAAAATATCAGGCATTTTATGGTAACCATGGCCGAAAAAGGGGTGATGGTTTTAGATAAAAGCCAGCATCACTTTATTCCGGCAGAAATTCGCGATATATCAGATGTGTCGGGTGCGGGAGATACGGTGATTAGTGTGAGTGCGCTTTGTTTGGCCTCGGGTCTCGATCAGAAATTAGTGGCCGGCATTGCCAACATGGCAGGTGGTCTGGTTTGTGAGCATCCGGGAGTTGTTCCGATTGATAAACAGGAGCTATTGGAAGAGTGTTTCGAAAAATTGACGCAATAGACTCAAAAAAATTGAAACATCAGGTATTTTTATGCGTAGCTAGCCTATATATTTGAGAAAATTTTATCTTTGGCTTTCAGAAGAAAAATAACCATTTTGTAGCCCTTAATTTCAACTTTAAAAAACACCTTAATATGGCGAAAATAATTGCTCTTGCAAATCAAAAAGGAGGAGTTGGCAAAACAACGACAGCAATAAACCTGGCTGCAAGTTTGGCTGTTTTAGAATACAACGTTTTAATTGTAGACGCCGATCCACAGGCCAATGCAACCTCTGGTCTGGGATTTGATTTAAGAGAAGTTGAAAACAGCATTTACGAGTGCATCATCGATGGCACCGATCCGAAGGAAGCTACATTAGAAACTGAAATTGATCATTTGCATGTACTGCCATCTCACATCGATTTGGTAGGTGCTGAAATAGAAATGCTGAATCTGCCAGAGCGTGAGAAGGTTTTAAGTAAGGTGTTGGAGCAAGTGCGCGATTCATATGATTTTATTTTAATTGACTGTTCGCCATCATTGGGTTTAATTACTGTTAATGCCTTAACGGCTGCCGACTCAGTGATTATCCCGGTACAATGTGAATATTTCGCCCTCGAAGGACTTGGTAAGTTATTAAATACAATAAAAATCATTCAGAGCCGTTTAAATCCGGAGTTGGAGATAGAAGGCTTCCTTTTAACCATGTATGATTCTCGTTTAAACCTATCCAATCAGGTAGTGGAAGAAGTACAGCGTCATTTCCAGGATATGGTATTCGAAACCTTGGTGTCGCGTAACATTAAACTGAGTGAGGCTCCTAGCTACGGTAAGGCTGTTGTAATGTACGATGCCACATCGAAAGGAGCAATTAACTACCTGAACTTAGCACGAGAACTTTTAAAGAAAAACAACCTGGCAGTAAAAAGCTAATAAAAGCAAACGAATTACCAGATATTAACAGGAATTAAAAAAAATGGCAAGAAAAAACGCTTTAGGACGTGGATTGGGAGCATTAATTGAAAATGCTGATGAAGTAACTCATAAGAGGGAAACAAAGCCAGCTGCATCAATTAATGAAATTGATATTGACAAAATTGAAGTTAATCCCTGGCAGCCACGAACCAAATTTGATCAGGAGCGTTTAAATGAACTTTCCGAATCGATCAAGCAGATTGGCATTGTACAGCCTCTAACCCTGCGTAAGATCGGACCGGATAAGTACCAGTTGATTGCCGGTGAACGTCGATACAGGGCGTCGAAACTGGCAGGCCTTACAAAGGTACCGGCCTATATTCGCACGGCGGATGATGACACCATGCTGGAAATGGCATTGGTTGAAAACATTCAGCGCGAAGACCTCGATCCGATTGAAGTTGCCATTAGTTACCAGCGTCTGATTGAAGAGTGTAAGTTAACACAGGAAAGCATGTCGGAGCGTGTTGGTAAAAAGCGATCAACCATTGCCAACTACCTGCGTTTGCTAAAATTGCCGGCCGAAGTACAGCTGGGACTGGTTGAAAAACAAATTGGTATGGGACATGCCCGCGCAATTATCAGCGTAGAAGATCCCAATGCACAATTAATGATCTTCGACGAAACCATTAAAAACGATCTTTCGGTTCGAAAGGTGGAACAAATGGTGCGCGACCTTAATAATGGTGTTGACAATAAAAAGCCATCCAAATCGAAAGCAAATCTACCAGAAGAATACGAGACTTTAAAGTCTCAATTGTCAACGTTCTTTAGAACTAATATTCAATTCTCCCGTAAAGACAATGGAAAGGGTAAAATCGTGATTCCATTTGGCTCTGACGATGAATTGGAAAAAATTATCAGCATTCTGGATAAAGCAAAATAATAACAGTTTATTTGCTTGTAATAGACTTTGATTTTGACCACAAAGAAGAAATATTATAGCCAACTATGGTGCTTGGTGATATTGATGTGCGCATCATTTTCGCTCAATGCCCAACGTAAGGATAATTACATTGCCGGTGGCGATACATTAGTACTGCAGGAAGGTGTGCAAATAGATGCACCTGTAGTAGAGAAAAAGCATTCGCCTCATAAAGCCTCGTTTTATGCTGCCATATTACCGGGGCTAGGTCAGGCTTACAACAAAAAATATTGGAAGATTCCACTCTTGTATGCCGGTATTGGCGGTGTGGCATATGCCATTCATTTTAATTCAAAATATTATAACGATTATAAATCGGCCTATCGCGATTTTATTATTCGCGATCCCGGAAATAAGAGTTACCTGGAATTTATTCCACCCGGATTAACTGAAGAGCAGATCTATGGTGAATACGAACAATGGTTCGAAGAAGCACTCAACAGTAAAAAGCAATATTATCGCCGTTATCGTGATTTGAGTTATATCGGAATGGTGGGAATCTACGTTATTCAGATTGTGGATGCCGCCGTTGATGCTCATTTTTATAACTTTAGTATTAGCGATGACCTAAGTATGCAAGTTAAACCTTCAATGATGGCACCTGCTCCCGGTGAGTATGCCGGACTGGGTTTAAAGTTGAAATTTAAATTTTAGTGATTATGCAAAAGGTGAAGAAGCTGGCCTTACTGGCTTGTATGATGATAGTTGGAGGTGTGATGGTCGCACAAAGTGAAGTTGATTCAATTCCTGAAGCAAATACGCCACCCTATTTGGAAGAGTGCCTCGATAGCTTATTAAATCAATGGTACATTAATAAGGCACCGAATCATCTTGTGCCCGATTCAATTGAAGGCCTTGCCAGTGTTGGTAAATTGCCCGATTCTGTTTACATTGAACGGATAGCGGCCATAAACTCGCCAATGCCGTATACTTACAACTCAATTGTTAAAAATCACATCGAGTTATATACAGTTCGCAGACGAGAACTGGTACAAAATATGCTTGGCCTGTCTGAGTATTATTTCCCCCTGTTTGAGCAGGAATTGGATGCCCGACAAATGCCACTGGAACTGAAATATTTGCCAATCATCGAATCGGCTTTAAATCCAAGAGCGTACTCAAGGGCTGGAGCATCGGGCTTGTGGCAATTTATGTATTACACAGGAAGGCAATACGGCTTAACCATCAACTCCTATGTTGATGAAAGGCGTGATCCTTACAAATCAACTGTGGCGGCCATTAACTTTTTGGACGATTTATATGCCATTTATAAAGACTGGTTTTTGGTTATTGCAGCCTATAACTGCGGTCCAGGTAATGTGAATAAGGCAATTCGTCGTTCTGGTGGTAAGCGCGATTTCTGGAAAATTTATTATCACCTGCCAAGAGAGACTCGTGGTTATGTTCCAGCTTTTATTGCGGCTACCTATACCTTTATGTACGCCAAAGAACACAACCTGTATGCCAATCCAAATAACTTGCCGGTGGTCACCGATACCATCTCTGTAAATCAGGCCATTCATTTTAAACAAGTGGCAGAGATGTTAGATGTTAACATGGATTATTTAAGAAGCCTGAATCCACAGTATCGTAAAGATTTAATACCATCGGGTAGTGATTTTGCATTGCGTTTGGCGATGAATGATGCTTCTGAGTTTGCGGCGATGGAGGATTCCATTTATGCCTTTAAGCGCAACACTTATTTTGTAAACGGGAAAACAACGGTAAAACCGCAATATTCGACTTATACCCCGGATATTCCGAAAAACAAAGCCACCGTTTATTACACTGTAAAATCAGGCGATGCTGTTGGACTAATTGCCGATTGGTATGATGTAAGAACATCTGATCTAAGATACTGGAATAATATTCGACGCAATGTTATTCGGGTAGGACAGAAGCTACGCATCTATGTGCCAAAGAATAAAACAGATTATTATGGACGAATTAACGACATGGCTTATGCCGATAAACAACGATTAAGCAGTAAGTCTGTTACTTCCAATCCATCTAAGCCAAAGAAAAACGGACCAGTCGACCCGAATTATGAATATTACACGGTTCGTTCGGGAGATAACCTGTGGTCCATTGCTAAAAAGTACAGTGGTATTTCCAATACCGATATTATGGAGTTAAATGGTTTATCAACTTCATCGAAGCTCTGGATCGGACAAAAGCTTAAAATTAAACCAAAGTCATAGAACGACAATAAGATACTTCAAGGGGTGGATAGATAGTGTTTATCCACCCCTTGTTTAGTTTATTAGCAGATATTTCTTATTTTACAACAAATTAATAACCTATGCACCAGCAGATTCGCATTTTCATCTATTTTGGTCTGATTATGGCGATTGCTTTGGTTCTTTCGAAATATCTTCCCATCAGTTATCAACCGGCCAATTGGCGGATCAGTCAGGTTGAAGAACCGGTAATTGCGGATATTGATTCTGTAAAAAAGACTCCTAGTGAAGTGGTGGATAGCATCGAAAAAGTTGTTGAAGCACCAAATCTTTTGAAGGATACCATTATTGAGAAGCATTTCCTGACTTGTTCGTCCTTATTTCTTGATCAATTAAATAAGCTTCATCAGGAACTGGTTGTTGCAAAAGATTCCAATAGAAACATTCGAATATTGCATTATGGAGATTCGCAAATAGAGGGCGATCGAATAACGGCCCGGATACGGCAATCGTTTCAGAATCGCTTTGGAGGCAGTGGCCCGGGCTTGACAACCGTTTACGATCCTCAGCGCCTGAATCCATCTGTTTGGATCGACAGCAAAGGAGACTGGAAGATTCACAATGTTTATAGCCGGCGCAACAAATTACCCAATAAGCAATATGGATTAATGGGACGGACGGCCAGCCTCCAGGCTTCTACGAAAGGTGAGTTCCGTATGAGTCCAAGTAAGTGGGCTGAGTCGCATGCGGCTAACTATCAAAAGATTCGCTTGTTTATTGTGCCGCATAAAGATACCGTTTTAATCAAGGGGCAGATAAAAGAGACGGAGGTGATTAATGATTCTTTGGTTCCTTCGTCTGATCTGACAGAGATAAACTGGGTTTTCGAACAGCTATCTCCCCGATTAAAGATAGAATTGGAAAGTAAGCAAGCCATTCATATTCTTGGCTGTGCCTTGGATAGTACTTGTGGTGTATCCGTTGATAACATTGCTTTGCGTGGACAAAGTTCGCCAATGTTTCATCAAACCAATGCTGACTTATTTACCGCCATGGGTGAGCATTTAAACATTCGCCTGGTAATGCTGCAATTTGGAACCAATGTTATTCCAACTGTCGATACCAACTATCACTTTTATAAGGTGCAATTGGCCAAGCAGTTTGATTTATTAAAGAAGTACTTGCCTGGAATACCTGTTATTGTGATTGGAATTACGGATGCAGCTCATTTCTCCGATGGTAAATTAGTGGCCTATGATCACCTTCACCGGATTCGTGATGCACAAAAGGCCGTGACTTTGGAATACGACTTTGCTTTCTTTGATTTATATGAAGCGATGGGTGGATCGGGCTCGATCATTGAATGGAGCAAAAAATCACCTCGCTGGGCTTTAACCGACTACATTCATTTATCGAGGCGGGGAGGGGAAGAAGCTGCTTCGTATATCACTAAAGCTTTGTGGCAGCATTTTAATGAGTATGAGAAGATGGATTCAAGTTTAGTAACTCAGAACAGTAAATTATGAAAGAGTTATTAAATCATATAAGCGGCCAGTCCGATCTGTTTTTGTTTAGCCATGTGGCTTTTTGGTATTTCTTTGGTGCTATTTTGCTATTCAATCTGATATTGCAAAAAAAGAGAAGCCTTAGAATCTCATTCCTATTTATGGCCAGTTTGTATTTTTATTACAAAACTGGTGGTTATTTCTTTTGCTTGTTAATTTTTTCAACATTAACCGACTATAGCATTGGATTGGCATTGCAGAAGTTTTCAAGACAATGGGTACGGCGACTGTTTTTAACACTGAGCCTCATTGTTAATTTATCCGTATTAGCCTATTTCAAATACACCTACTTTATTGTTGATATTCTGGAGGGATTATATGGAACAGAGATTGAAACCTACGATTATCTGGCAGCTGCTTTTAATCACTTGAGTGGATCAAACTTCAGCATTGAATCCATTACATTGCCCATCGGCATATCCTTCTTTACTTTTCAAACAATTAGCTATACCGTTGATGTTTATCGCCGACAATTAAAACCCGTTCGTAATATTATCGATTTTGGATTTTATGTATCCTTTTTTCCGCAGTTGATCGCCGGGCCAATTGTTCGCGCCCAACATTTTATTCCACAGATATATAAGAAACTGGTTTTATCGGAGAAATGGATCTGGTGGGCCATTTTATTGATAACAGGTGGCTTATTTAAAAAACTTGTTATTTCCGATTTTATTTCGGTCAATTTTGTCGACCGTGTTTTTGAACATCCAATATCTTACTCAGGCTTTGAGGTTATTGTGGCGGTTTATGGCTATGCATTACAAATCTATTGCGACTTTTCGGGCTATACGGATATTGCTTTGGGAGTCGCTCTCTTGTTAGGATTTCGCTTACCAAAAAACTTTAATCATCCATATAAAGCAAGCTCAATAAGTGACTTTTGGAGACGTTGGCACATGAGTTTGTCCTCCTGGTTAAGGGATTACTTATACATTCCATTGGGAGGTAATCGAAAAGGCATCATACGTACATTTATTAATTTATTGCTTACAATGCTTTTGGGTGGCTTGTGGCATGGAGCTGCTCTCAAGTTTATAATATGGGGTGGGTTACATGGAATTGGATTAATCATCAATAAAGGAATCAACAAGGTGATTAAAACCGATAATGGCTTCATTCGTTCATTGGGATGGTTAATAACGTTTCATTTTGTTGTCTTAACATGGATAGTTTTTCGGGTTGATTCTTTGGAAAACGCCCAGATTATTTTTGATCGCATTCTTCATACAAGTTCTGTGCTAAATGTTGTGGAGGTTGTTAAAGCCACGCCTTATTTATTTTTATTATTAATAATTGGTTTTAGTCTTCATTGGCTGCCCGATAAATTCCGTTTAAGAATAAAAGTGAATATTATTCTGGCACCAATATGGTTAAAAATCGCCTTGTTTTCAGGCGTGTTGTACCTTATTTATTCCCTTCACCAAAGCACACTCCTACCTTTTATTTATTTCCGATTTTAATTGGTCCAATAACCTATTATCGAATAATAAACAATATTAGGCCAATTTGTCAAAAGTCATTTGTTAAGCTAATACAAATAGGGTATATTTAACTGTTAATTAAAAACCTATGAAACAGTCGTTACTTATTCTTACGCTAGCTTTCTGGCTGGTTTTTCAACTAAGTGATGCGCAATACTTTCATTTTAAGCAATATTCCCTCGAGGAAGGTTTGCCGCAGTCGGAAGTTGCATCCATTGCTGAAGATCAGTTTGGCTATTTGTGGGTAGGTACCAATGGTGGCGGACTGTGTCGCTTTAATGGAAAAGACTTTGAGGTTTTTACTAAAAAAGATGGTTTACTCGACAACATTATTCTCGGTATTGTTCATGATCGTAATTACAACCTGTGGGTAGCTACCCCCAAAGGGATTCAGCGATACGATGGCATAAATTACACTTCTGTATTAGAGTCGGATACCACCGTTTTTACCGATAATGTAAATTTTTGTGAGTCGCAGGATGGTACAATCTGGTGCCTGGCCCGAATGATTTCCGGCGAACGGCGACTTCTAAAAATCCGGGATAATCAAATAAGCAATATTTCGGATCAGTTTAAGGATGATCTAAAAGATAAAGGTGTCATCTATCGGATTTTTCCCGATGGCAACAACGGTTTGTTATTGGCTACATCAAAGCAGCTGTTGGTGCTAAAGCAAGGTAAAATCGAACCATATGATGACGACTTGGTTGCAAAGGGGCAACGGGTACTTCGTTATCCTTTATTTCGTGATCGAAACAAAAATTTATGGTTAACCTTATTTCATGGAGAGGAAAATAATCAATTGATTATTCATGTGGATGGTAAGGGCGATAAGGTAATCGACCTGCCTGATGAGTTGGTTGATCAAACCATTTTAAGGGGCTTGCAAGATCGTGAGGGTAATTATTGGTTTCTGATTCAAAGTGGCGGTATTGCGAAGTTTCATAAGAAGGACGGGTGGCAGGTTTTTAACAAGGATAACGGTTTACCTATTAATATGGTCGCCAAGATTCATCAGGATTCTGAAGGTAATATTTGGTTAGGTACACTTGGGGGAGGACTTGTCAGATACAGTGGAAACTTGTTTTTGTCGATCAACCGAAGCAATGGCCTTACCGATGATATGATCCGTTCCATTTACCAGGATTCGAACGGCACTTATTACTTTGCCGATGGAGAAGGTGGCTTTAGTACACTCAAAGATAAGAAGATCAATACCTACCCGCATGAGGATTTACCTGATCTAAGAGCGATCAAAGAGTTTTATGAGCTAGAGTCAGGGAAAATATTATTGGCCACGGTGAATGGTTTATGGGAGTTTGATGGCAAAAAGGTGGTCGCAGTCAATGAAAAATTTGGTTGGAAAAAATACCTGCCTATAAGCGATATTGTGGTTCAAAAGGACACTTTCTTTTTCTCAACTTATAATTTTGGATTAATAAAAAGCCATAAAGGTCAGGCCACTTTTTACAATAGTTATAATTCCGAAATGCAGGATAACACCATCTTTCATGTATTATCGGATAGTAAAGATCGGCTTTGGCTTTCCACCAGTCGTGGAATAACACTTTATAACAAAGGTTCTTTTAGGGCCTTTCTGGAGGGGCAGGAAATTAATTCATCTTACATTTTGCAAAGTGCAGAAGATAAGGTTGGCAATATTTGGTTTGCAACTTTTACCGATGGATTAATCCGTTACGATGGTAAAAACTGGATGTCATTTGATATGAGTAATGATCTATCCGGTGATAATATCTATTCTATTATAGCTGATGCCGATGGCAATGTTTTTGCCGGAGCGCAAAACGGTATTGATAAACTATCCATTTCATCTACAGGCGACGTACGAAATGTCACGCATTTCGATAAACATGACGGTTTTGTGGGCATTGAAAATAATGGAACGGCTAATTTTATTGATAAAGACGGTCATTTGTGGTTCGGTACCATAAAGGGTGCCATGCGTTATAACCCCATGGAGAAGCGAACCAACTTTTTGGCACCGAGCATTTACATTCGGGATATTGAATTATCATACAAACGTCCTGATTGGGAAGAGGACGCCTATAAATCCTTATACGATTCAATTGTTCCGTGGTTTAATATCCCGGATCACCTGTCGCTCTCGAGTAAGGAAAACAATATTAGCTTTAAGTTCGACGCTATTTCTTACTCAGTTCCTGAAAAAATTAAATACCGTTGGCGATTAGAGCCATTGGAAACGGAGTGGGTTGAAGGTTATTCAAACACTGTTTCCTACCCATCCTTGCCATCAGGTGAATATACTTTTCGAGTGAGTGCAGCCAATAATAACGACATCTGGAACGATGAAGGGGCTATTTATCAGTTTAGTATCCATCCCGAATGGTATCGTACAACTGTTTTCAGAGCTTTGATAATTATTTTGATTTTAGGCTTACTTGGCTCGTTTATTATTTCGTGGCAGCAACGCACCAAGACCATGCGTTTTGAATTGGAAACATTAATTTCATCCAAAACTAAAGAAATTAATGAACAGAAAAAGGAAATATCTGAGCAAAATGAGGCATTGCGCCGTCAGAATGTTAAGATAGAACGACAGGCCAAATCCATTTCCAATTCATTGACCGACCTTGAAAAGCTTACCGAAATAGGAAAAATATTAACGGCTAACTTGTCGACCGATAACATCTTTAATCTGGTTTATAAAGCAACCAGCAAGGTGATGGATACTTACCTGTTTGGTGTTGGCTTATTTGTGCAGGAAACCAATTCGCTTGATTTTAATAATGTTATATTGAATGGTGAGCGCATACCTTTTATGACTTTCCCTCTTGATGATCAAGAAAGGTTATCAATTCATAGTTTGATTAATGACAAAGAGGTATTTATAGGTGATTTTGACACAGAATACAAAAACTACGTTCAGGAAATAAGACCAGTTCCTGGTGATATAAACAGTCAATCAATTATCTACATTCCGCTTAAGGTAAATGCCGCACCTTTCGGAGTAATAACTGTACAAAGTGCCGAAAAGAAAGCTTACAGTTCTTATCATCTGAGCTTTATGCGGAATATAAGCATGTACACAAGTATTGCACTTGAGAATGCCAAAGCTTTTACTCAGCTGGAGGAACAAAGGCATTCGCTCGAAGAAGTTAACAAAAGTGCTTTTGAGCAGAATCAATTGATACTAAAGCAACAGGCCGATGTAGATCGACTTTATCAGGAGAATGATCATTTGATAGCCTTATTTACGCAAGAGGTTAACCGTCCGATTACCTCATCTGTATCATTAATTAATAGCATCAAAAATGAAGATAACATTGATGAGAATGAGAAGGATGAAGCCTTGCAATATGTGTTTGACGCACTGTGGCAGATAAAAGAAATGGTCAATCAGGTGACTGAGATTAAGCGCCTTGAATCAAATTCTTTTGCCGTTAATATCACAGAGTTTTCGGCTTTAGCCTTAATGAAGGAAGTTGTGGCACAATATACAGTGCAACTTGAGGATAAAGAAATTGCTGTGAATTGGGAGGCTGACGAAGAAATAATTAAAACGGATTATACTTTGTTGGAAAAGATTATTTCCAACCTACTGTCCAATGCCATTAAGTTTTCACCATTGGTTTCTCAAATTACATTTTCTTTAATTAAATCCGATGAGCAGGTAAGTATTAGTATCAGTGATGAAGGGCCTGGAATTGAAGAAGAAAGCATCCCGAATCTGTTTACCAAATACAAGAAATTCGAACCATCTGACAAAAAATCAGTCCCTTCGACTGGCTTAGGCCTTTACATCGTGAAGCGTTATATTGACAGCTTGAATGGCACAATAGAATGCAATAGCAAGCTTGGAGAAGGCACTACTTTTAGTATTCATCTGCCTCTATAATAAGATTGGCAACATTTTTGATAGCATTCCTGTCTAAAATTTGTCAACTATGCTATTAATCATTTTTATCTTTTTTACGGTTTTGAGCTTTATTGTGAGTTCAAGGCTAAAGAGTAAGTTTAAAGCCTATTCGCAAATTCCAATTAATTTTGGAATGTCGGGAAAGGAAGTGGCGGAGAAGATGTTGCGACAGAATGGCCTGATGAATGTTCAAGTTAATTGCGTGAGGGGTCAACTAAGCGATCATTATAATCCATCGAACCGTACCATCAACCTGAGTCCTGAAGTTTACAATGGACGAAGTGTTGCCTCTGCAGCTGTGGCAGCCCACGAAACGGGTCATGCCATTCAGCATGCCAATAGTTATGCACCATTACAGTTTCGTTCGGCTCTGGTACCAATTCAGAATGTTAGCGCGAAGATCTTAAACTTTATGTTTATAGCTTTGTTCTTTGGAGCTTTTGCTTTCCAGTCGATGTTTAGTTTCGACCTGGCAATGCAAATTATTATAATCTGTTATTCTGTATTTACCCTTTTTGCATTGGTTACATTGCCTGTAGAAATTGATGCCAGCCGACGTGCATTGGCATGGCTAAATACAGCGGGAATCACCACACAGGATACCCATGGAAAAGCTAAAGATGCCTTAAAATGGGCGGCTTATACCTATGTGGTAGCAGCTTTATCGGCTTTAGCTAGTTTATTGTATTTTGTTATGATGTTTTTGGGAAGTCGCGATTAATTAAATACTGCCAAACAATGCACGAATCAGTGTGGTCTAAATCGCTACATCGATCAAATGTCTTTTAGTGAAGTGAATGACTTTAAAAATTAACAGGGAATGCATTCACTTTACTGAAAACCTTCAACAATAGCTTAGGCATTGCATGCAGTGGACTGCAAGCCATGAAAATTCATCAGGGAAGCTTTTCTGTGGAGTGAGTGGCTAAAACAATTGGCAGGGAAAGCATTCAGTGCAGTGAAAGGCTCCAACAACAGTTTGGGCAGTGTATGCAGACGACTGCATGCCATTAAAATCCATCAGGGAAGCTTTTCAGTGAACTGCAAGACCTAAAAATTGGAAAGGCGTTCTTCTGTCCAATGAAAGACTCCACTGACAAGTTATTTAGTCTTTTCGTAACTTTTTTTTGACGGCGATTTTTCCTAAAGAAATGCGATCTGTCTTATTGATTATAGTAATTGTAATCTTTCAGCACCGTGTTTAAAAATTCCTTCGAAGGCTGTTCTGATTTTATTTTCATCTTCTTAATTACCACCTCTTTGGTTTTCAGTACCAATGGGTGAGGCGCTCCTATATTGCTATACTGAGTATCTTTCGACGCCATTAATAGGACTTCTTTTATGGTTTGTAAGTCATTATCCGAAAGCAAACTTACTTCGGGGTATTTAGGCTGATAACCTTCTTCCAGTTCTACAAATGCGGTAGCGGTTAAGCTTCCTTTTGGCATAATTTTCAAAACCGTCGTTTTGGCAACAATGTCACCTACACGTTGGCCTTTACCACCAATGATTACCGTTAGAAAGCCCACCAATGTACCACCAATTGGCAGGTTAAAATCAACCAGGCGAAACAGCCAGCGAATAAAACAATCGATAAAGCGGAGTTCGCTACCGTCAATTTTAATAGCCCTTATTTTCATGGCCATCTTACCAAAGCTTTGCCCATTTAAAAAGGCCTCACACAGCAAATGATAAAAGATAATGGGAAGAAAGAAGAAAGCAATCCACCAATCCATCTGATCTTCAAAAATTGAAAATAGAGTAAACATTACGATGATCATATAAACAACCTGAATGATGCCATCGATAATATAGGCAAATATACGATCGCCAACACTGGCAAGTTGATAGTCAATGTTTACATTCTGGGTGGTAGAAATACTTAAATTATCCATAAAACCTGTGCGAATTGATAAGAATAGAAAATTGTTAGATCAAAAGTAGTAAAATATGTTTTTTATGTGCAGAAAAATTCATTTATTCGCAATGCTCATCTACCTGCCCAATGAAGGAGATTACATTTATCAACCGAAATAGAAAACGCTGGGAGCAATTCGAACAGCAGCTTAAGAAGCCTTCGAGAATTAATCCCGATAGTTTGGCCGATCAATTCATTCAGTTAACGGATGATTTGGCGTATGCCCGTACTTTTTATCCCGGTACTCACACTTTAACGTACCTCAATAGCCTTTCTCAAAAGACGCATCAGGAAATTTATCGTAATAAGAGAGAAAAGGGCAGTCGTATTCCCCGGTTTTTTATCACAGAGCTTCCTTTGGTATTGCATTCGGCAAAACCTTATTTTTTAATAGCGTTTATTGTATTTATGGCAGCCTGGGCACTGGGCGTTGCTTCATCCTTGGCTGATATTGAATTTGTTCGCACCATACTGGGCGATGCTTATGTAAATATGACCCTTGATAATATTGAGAAAGGCGACCCAATGGCCGTTTATGGTGAAATGGGTGAGTTGCCAATGGCATATGCCATTATTTTCAATAATGTATTTGTCTCCTGGAAAATATTTATTTATGGCTTTCTAACGCCAATTGGTACCATTTATGGTTTGTTTCAAAATGGGGTTATGGTGGGTGCGTTTCAAACATTTTTCTATCAGAAAAACCTGCTGGGCGTTTCGACCTATGCCATCATGATTCATGGAACTCTGGAATTGTCGGCCATTGTACTGGCGGGAGGGGCAGGAATAATGTTTGGCAAATACCTGTTGTTTCCGGGCACCTATCCGCGAAAAGAGTCATTTGTATATGGAGCTGTTAAAGGTATTAAAGTAATGATTCCCATTACCATTGTTTTTTTTATGGCTGGTTTACTCGAAAGTTTTGTAACCCGTCATTATCAGAGCATTGATAATGGACTCAATATATTCATTATTACGATCTCACTGGTCATAATCTTGTGGTACTTCCTGATTTACCCGAGCATCGTATATAAAAAATTTAAAAGTCATGAGTGAATTTAAATTTGCAGAACGCAGAGACTTTAGTGGTGTTATCAACGGGGCATTTTCTTTTTTCAAGCAAGAGGGATTAATGTTTTCAAAAGCCTTGTTAACTTATACCGGCATACCCATGCTAATAATTATTGCTGCCATTATTCACACAGCTTATCGAGCTATGAATGGTGCATTTGCCGGTTTAGCTGATTCGCCGGATCCGGGTACAATCTTTTCCCTGGTGCTGCCCATCATTGTAATTGTTTTCCTGGCAATTATTCTGCAAATAATGGTAATGGCCATTTCCTATGGTTATATAAAAGTCTATCATGAAAAAGGAAAGGGAAATTTTCCTATTTCAGAAGTTGGTCGACAAATTGTTGGTAACTTTTTTCCAATTATTGGTTATACCATTGTTACTTCAATTCTGATTATGGCTGGTTTGGTTTTATTTATTTTGCCGGGCATCTATTTTTCAATTATTCTAAGCCTGATTTTTCCAATCATGTTTATTGAAGACAAAGGATTGGGACGAAATTTTAACCGTTGTTTCCAGGTAATAAAAGATAACTGGTGGATTACCTTCGCAATTCTTATTGTTGCATCGATAATAATTGGAATTGTAAGTAGTATAATAAGTGTTCCTCTTCAGGTTTATGTGCAAATTAAGATTCCAATCATAGCTCAGTCAGGTAACTGGGAACAATTAAACATTCCGTTTATAATGATCTCGTATATTTTACTTATCGTTTTAAGTACTTATTTAAGGTCATTTGTGTATGTGGTTACAGGTTTACAATATTTTAGCCTAAGCGAGAAGGATGGTTCAACAACAATTATGGATCGAATTAACCAAATTGGAAGTGAAGATGCCAACAACCTTAATTCTGATCAAAAGTAGTTGTGAAGTTTACTAAATACCTGATATTATTTTGTTTTATGTGCCTTGGTGTTCATGCCTTGGCACAGCCAGACAGTACCTATACGCAGGTTGAAGCCTGGGACAATAGTATCGTTGATTATCGCTGTGCTTCAGCTGATACCATTGCATACTATAAAAGCCTCGAGGAGTATCAATATACCAGCAATACCGAAATTCTTAATTGGTGGCAAGAGCTTGTTAATTGGTTGTTATCCTTTATAAGAATCAGTGATGGTAGTTTAAGTCTGATAGGCTGGCTTATTCTTCTTATCGCGGTTGCGGTGATTGTTTTTATAATAATTCGCCTGCTCGGTGTTCCGATAAAAGGCTTATTTGTATTCTCAAAATCAACCAAAGTCACCCAACTTAATTTTGCATTGAGCAATATGGATATTGAATCGGAAGAACTGGAAAAGATGATGAAGGTTTCTATCCAGAATAAAGCTTACCGTGAAGCCACCCGGGTTCTATTTTTGTTAAGTCTTAGGGCACTGCACAGAAAAAATCATATTGAGTGGAATGCCTTTAAAACCGATCGGGACTATTATTACGAGGTAAAAAATCAACAGCTGAAGGAGAAATTTCTTTTACTGATTCGCCAATATGAATATGTATGGTTTGGTAAGTTTGAGTTGAGCGAACCGGAGTTCGAATCCATCAATTCCGATTACAAGCAATTTATCAATCAGATAACGACTAATTAAGGTTATTAATGAAAGGATCATCATCAAATAAAGTGTTGATAATTGCCATGGTGCTCATTGCCTTAATTGTGGTCATGGTGTTGTCAAATTCACCTAAAACCATCGATTGGACGCTAAGTTTTTCCAAGCAGGATACTAAGCCTTATGGCAGTAAGTTGCTATTCGAACAGCTTAACGAAGTGGTTGACCGAAATAATATTCAAACATCACACGGTACTTTTTTCGATTATTTTATTGATGGTGTTGGTAATTCTACCAACCTTATTGTTGTTAATAACTCTTTCCGACCCGATGACGACGATTTGTTTATGGTTGAAGAGTTGTTGAGGCAGGGAGCCAATATTTTTCTTTCTGCATCCGATTTATCCGATTCCATTAAAAGCATTTTTGACATAGAGTACCGCCAGCATTTTGGTGCAGGAAAGGTTTTTACCGATTCCGTCAGCTTTAACCTGGCTAACCGTAAGTTGCGAACCCATTTAGGATATTGGTACAAAAAAGGAATTACCAATAACTATTTTACTTCGTACGACAGTATACGAACAACTGTTTTGGGCATCAACAGCCAGGGTAAAACCAATTTTATTAAGGTAAGGCATAATGAAGGGAATATATACATTAACCTGAATCCGCAGGCTTTTACCAATTATAATATGTTGGTTGATGACAATTATGAATATGCCTTTAAATGTTTGTCTTACTTGCCCAATCAGAAAACAATCTGGGACGAGCATTACAAGTATAAATATTTAAGTGGTTCAGGTGAAACCGTGCGTACTCGATCCATACTAAGCTTTGTTCTGGATCGAACACCGCTTCGAATGGCGTGGTATCTGCTTTTGATTGGCATTTTAATTTTCTTCTTTTTTGGTTCGGCCAGACGCCAAAGGGTTGTACCCATTGTAAAGCCTCCGGTTAATAGCACCATAAGTTTTATTCAAACCATTGGCCGATTATATTTTAGCCGACGAAATCATTTGGATATTGCCCGCAAGCGTTTTCAATATTTGCAGGAGTTTATTCGTTCCAAATATTTTATCAACACCTCTGATATCGATGATGAATTGATTCATCAATTGGCTGATAAAACTTCCATCCCTGCCAGGTCTATCAAGCAATTGTTTGATATGGGCAATAACCTTAAACGAATGAAGAGCATTAGTGAGGAAGATCTGGAACAATTAAACCGACGCATCGAATTCTTTTATGAACAGTGTAAATAAACCAATTAATATGGACCAAAATACTCAAGCACCTTTCGAAAATCGATTACCGATGGATGAACTGAACCATTCGGCTTTTCGCATTCGCAATGAAATCAATAAAGTAATTGTCGGACAGGAAAAAATCCTGGATTTACTGCTGACAGCTGTTATTGCCAATGGTCATGTGCTGATCGAAGGAGTACCGGGAGTGGCCAAAACCATGATGGCTAAACTACTTGCGAAATCTGTTTCTTCTGATTTTTCACGCATCCAGTTTACTCCTGACCTAATGCCATCGGATGTACTCGGAACGATGGTTTTCAATACCGGTAAGTCGGAGTTTGAGTTTAACAAAGGTCCCATCTTTTCGAACCTTGTGTTGATTGACGAGGTGAATCGTGCGCCTGCCAAAACTCAAGCGGCTTTGTTTGAAGTAATGGAAGAGCGACAAGTGACCATCGATGGTGTTACGCGCCCTATGTCACCACCGTTTTTGGTGATGGCAACACAAAATCCGGTAGAGCACGAAGGAACCTACCGTTTACCAGAAGCGCAGCTTGACCGTTTCTTATTCAAAATTAAAATTGATTATCCGAACCTTGATCAGGAAGTGGCTATATTATCCAATGCCCAAGGGCGTGAGGAAAAAGATGAGTTAAGCCAGATCAATCCGGTTGTGTCGGGTGAGGAGATCGTAAAATACCAGGAAATTGCCGCCAAAGTAATTGTGGAGGATGATTTGCTGCGATACATCGCTCAGGTTGTTGATAAAACACGTAGTCATGCTTCGCTGTTCCTTGGTGGTAGCCCGCGTGCTTCTTTATCCATCCTAAATGCCGCCAAGGCTTTTGCAGCTCTGGAAGGTCGCGATTTTGTTACACCCGATGATATTAAGATGGTGATGATTCCGGTTCTTAATCATCGTGTGATATTAACACCCGAAAAAGAAATGGAAGGTATAAAGCCCGAAATTGTGATTCAACAAATAATTGATTCGGTAGAGGTTCCACGCTAAACAATCATTAATGCGCTTCAGAATAAGAAACTACGCTTACTTTACACCACTGTTTTATTATGCATTGGGTGCATGCATCTTTCTGCTGGCCATTGGGCAATTTGGTCCATTGTTCTTTCAGGCCGGTTTGATTGCACTTGGTTTATTTATTCTGTTGCTTGTTGTAGAAAGTCTTCTTCTGCTCGTTAAGCCTTCTGATAATTTTAAAGCCTGTAGACAAACTGATGAACGTTTCTCCAATGGGGATGATAATGAGGTGTGCATTCAATTAACCAACCGCTATCCATTTCCTGTTACAGTAGAGGTTGTGGATGAAATTCCGGTTCAGTTTCAGGAACGTAATTTTTCCATCCGGAAGAAAATTAAAAGTGGAGAAAGCACTAGCGATACTTATTCGTTACGACCTGTTACAAGAGGGGAGTATTGGTTTGGTGCCTTAAACGTATTTGTTAAGTCGCCCCTTCGTTTGCTGGAACGCCGATTTATGTTCGAAAATAACCGACAGGTTAAAGTTTATCCGGCCTTTAAAGAAATGCGCCAGTTTGAGATGATGGCCATATCCAATCGCTTGACAGAAGTGGGCATTAAAAAGATTCGTCGCATTGGTCACCAAATGGAGTTTGATCAGATACGGGAATATACCAAAGGTGACGATTATCGCACCATCAACTGGAAAGCCACCGCCCGTCGCAGCAGCTTGATGGTGAATCAGTATCAGGATGAGAAATCGCAACAGGTGATTTCCATTATTGACCTGGGCCGTACCATGAAGATGCCTTTTGAAGGGATGACACTTCTGGACTATGCCATTAACTCGTCGTTGGTGCTTTCAAAAATTGCGATGCTTAAGCAGGATAAGGCCGGTTTGATCACTTTTAATAATGAAGTGCGCAACATTGTTCCGCCTCAGCGCAACAGCAAACAAATGCAGCTGATTATGGAAGCGCTCTATAATCAAACCACCCAGTTTCAGGAGCAAAGTATCTTTAATCTATACGCCGGATTGAGGCGCAACCTGCATCAGCGCAGCTTATTGATGCTCTATACCAATTACGAGAGCCTGAGTGCTGCAAAACGCCAACTACCCATGTTACAGAAATTGGCCCGCGATCATATGGTTGTTGTTGTATTTTTTGAAAATACAGAGCTAAGGCAACTGACAGAAACGAAAGCCAGCGATATAGAAGGCATCTATGTTAAAACCATTGCCGAGAAATTTGCCTACGATAAAAAGCGGATTGTGCTTGAACTGGAGCGCTATGGTATTCATTCGGTTTTAACAGCACCTGAGAATCTCACTGTTGAATCCATCAATAAGTACCTCGAACTGAAAGCTCGCGGGTATATCTGATGTTTTTCAAATAGACTGAAATCGAAGATTGGAATAATAGGCCTATTCGGTTCAAAAGTTTCAAGCAATCAGTATAATAATTTGACATTTTTATTAAAAAATACTCGTTTTTGTATACGTGTATCAGTACCATGGGTTGTCCAAGTTAATGTAAGGTTAATGCAAAGCTAAATGAGGCTTAACCCGATTACATTCTTAGAATGTAAACTTTGTACCCGATACTAACTTAGAAGAAGCGATACAATGCGAGTAGTTAATTCAACATTTTACAGTTTACCTGAAAAAATAGAGCTTGATGATGTTGTTGACCAGGAATTAATCTCGTTAATGACAAAGAGTCCTATCAATCCGGAAGATTTTTATCAGACCGGATATGAAACCATCAGTTTCAAGCGAACGCGGGAGTTTGCCCTTGAAACCGTTATATCATCGGTGGTTCCTCTGGATAAAGATTTATTGATTGTTGCCAATGATTCTGATGATAAACACATTCAGAAGCTTTGTCGTATCTATGGCGTGGATAATGTACTGATTCAGGTGCCGGAATCTCCCATGGAACTGGAGGCTATTTTTAGTGCCTATGATGAGTCCAATATGCATTCTCACCTTTTAGTATCGTGTGATGTAAATACTCCTGAAGGTCAGCGACTAATTAACAGACTGGCCAAGGAACTTTCCAAGACATCGATTAAATTAATTGTTCATTGTCGTCGTGAGCCAATGGATTTAAATCAACTGAGTGCCTTGAATGTGGCTTACATGATTTGTAATGGTAAAAGTGGTTATATCAGTTCGGTGGTATTGGCACGAAGAAGTCAACTGGTGCAAACCGAAGGGATATCCCGAAGTTTTAATCAAGATCTATATAATTACTGGCAAAAAACTCTTTTTGGTCGTAAATCAGGTATCAAACCGATGGTCGTCTAAACACTTTAACTTAATATTCTTAAACAAACCTGAGCCGCTTTTGTAGCGGCTTTGTTGTTATACCTTGGGTTGATTCGTGATCGGTATTATCTTATTCTCTTTCTTAAGAATATTTGCAATGTTTTTGTTAAAACAATATTAACCAATGCAATAAGTTGAAGTATTTTTAGTAATTCCTTTTTAATCACTTAATATTTACTCCGGAATATTCTTCTAAAATTGTTCCAAGAAATTTTAGGAGAGAAAATGAAGAAGAACAAGCAAAAAGAAATACGTGAAGTAGAGGCGGTGGTTATTTCAGATACACACCTTGGTACTTTTGGCTGCAGAGCCGGGCAGATTGTTAACTACCTCAGCAGTGTTTCAACACCAATTCTGGTTTTAAATGGGGATATCATTGATATCTGGCAATTCTCCAAAAGCTATTTTCCGAAATCTCACCTCCGGGTTATTCGCCAAATAATAAAAATTATGGAGAAAGGCACGCATGTGTATTACATTGCCGGTAATCACGATGAACATCTGCGTCGTTTAATAGGCCTGAAGTTGGGGAATCTTCATATCGAAAATAAGTTGATACTCGATTTGGATGGTAAGAAATCCTGGATCTTTCATGGAGATGTTTTTGATGTGTTTATGCACCATTCCAAATGGCTGGCCAAGCTGGGAGCCGTGGGGTATGGTATGCTCACAGTAATTAATAAGCTGACCAATATCTGTTGTTCGGTCCTGCGATTGCCAAAAGTTTCTTTATCGCGCGATATCAAAAAGGCAATAAAAAAAGGCAATACCAAACTCTCCAGCAAATTCGAACAAACAGTAGCCAACCTGGCCATTGATAAGCATTACGATTATGCCATTTGCGGACACATCCATTGGCCCGAAAAGAAAAGTATTAGAAATGAAAAAGGAGAGGTTTACTATCTCAATAGTGGTGACTGGGTAGAAAACATGACTGCCCTTGAGTACCACGATGGCGACTGGCATTTGCATTACCATCAGGATCAGGCGATACCAAGCCAAATGGTTTCGGAAGAAGAATTGGTAGGTGACGATTTTCTTTTATCCAATCACAAAGTATTGTTTCAAACCATGGTGAACGACATTATAAATAGTTAGTGCAATATGAATATTCTGAATGAATGAAGAAGCAGTAACCAGTAAATAACCGACACATGAAAATTCTTTATGCAATACAAGGTACAGGCAATGGTCATATTGCCAGGGCATTTGAAGTAATTGGACATTTAAAAAGGCACGGCGAGGTTGATATTCTGATCAGTGGCACCCAATGCGACATTAAGCTGCCCTGGAAAGTAAAATACCGCTTTTATGGCATGAGTTTCATTTTTGGTAAAAAAGGGGGAGTTGATGTTAAACAAACCCTTAGCCGGATGCGTCCCTACGAATTTATCAAAGGGGTGATGGCCGTTCCGGTTCAGAAATATGATTTAGTGCTTAACGATTTTGAACCGGTTACAGCCTGGGCTTGCAAAATGCGGAATGTTAAATGTGTTGGAATCAGTCATCAAAGTGCAGTGTTGCACCATAATGCCCCAAAGCCGAAGGTTAAAGATTCCTTTGGTAAAGCCATCCTGAAATATTATGCTCCCGTTTCATCGGCACAGGGATTTCACTTTAAAAGCATCGGTCACAATATTTCCACGCCTGTTATTCGCGACGATGTGCGTTGGGTAAAGAATGAAGATAAAGGGCACTATACGGTTTATCTGCCTGCCTATTCTGATCAGAAGATTATTCGGGTGCTCTCGCAGTTTGATGACACCAAATGGCATGTGTATTCGAAGCATAGCGAAGAATCCTACCGGGAAGGCAATGTGTTTATTAAACCTGTTAATAAGGAGAAGTTCACCAAAAGCATGGTGAGTGGCACTGGGGTGCTATGTAATGCCGGTTTTGAAACGCCGGCCGAAGCCTTGTATTTGGGTAAAAAACTTTGTGTGATACCCATGAAAGGCCAGTACGAACAAGCTTGCAATGCCGCTTTCCTGGAGTCCATGGGCATTGTTTCATTGCGTCATTTAAATACCGACAGTCAGTTGATCGGTGAATGGATTCATTCATCGGAACGTTTGAAGATGCATTACCCCGATGATTTGGCAAATATTATAGATAACCTGATGGACAAGCATGTTTATACTGGTCAGCAAGCGGGCAACCTAGTGTCAAGTCATGTGTGAATAAGATTTGGCGTGTAAGAGCACGCTTGACCTGATACTAGTTATCTCCTGGTCAGATCCTGATAGCTATAACTCAGTTGGGTCTTTTCATCCATAAAAGGCCCTTCTTCTTTTACTATCGACCATTCGTCCATGTTGATCTCCGGGAAAAATACGGTGGCTTCTTCAAAAGTATGCTCAATTCGGGTCAGGTATAAAGCCTGTGTATCGGGCAGAAAGGTTTTGTAGATTTCGCCACCACCAATTACGAATACCTTTTCATCATCTTTACACAGCTTCAAAGCATCGTCCAGTGAGTTAACCACATCAGTTCCTTTGGCTTCATAGCCTGTTTGGCGGGTAATCACCACATTACGCCTATTGGGCAAGGCTCCTTTGGGCAAGGCTTCAAAGGTTTTGCGCCCCATCAAAATAGTGTGACCGGTTGTTAGTGCTTTAAAACGTTTTAAATCGGCTGAGATATAAGCCAGTTGATCATCGCCAACGCCAATGCCATTTTTCTGATCAATGGCTACTATCATTGCAAGTGTCATAACTAAGCAGGTAAATCGAATTAAACAGAAATGGCTCCTTTGATGTGTGGATGAGCTTCGTAATTAACCAACTCAAAGTCTTCAAAAATAAAATCATCAATATTTTTACGATCCGGATTGATTTTAAACTGAGGTAAAGACTTTGGTTCACGTGTTAATTGCAGTTTAACCTGGTCGATGTGATTCAGGTAGATATGTGCGTCGCCCAATGTGTGTACAAAAGTACCCGGTTCTAATCCACAAACCTGAGCAACCATCATGGTAAGGATGGCGTAGGAGGCAATGTTAAATGGTACACCAAGGAAAATGTCGGCACTGCGCTGATACAGTTGGCAGCTTAATTTACCGTCGGCCACATAAAATTGAAACAAAATATGGCAGGGAGGTAATTGCATATCGTTGATGGCACCCACGTTCCAGGCACTCACAATGTGGCGTCGTGAATTAGGATTATTTTTAATGCTTTCGATAACTTCTTTGATCTGGTCGATGTGTCCTTCCTTATAATCGGGCCATGAGCGCCACTGGTAACCATAAATAGGACCTAGTTCACCATCTTCTTTGGCCCATTCGTTCCAGATACGAACACCATTATCCTGCAGATATTTCACATTGGTACTGCCTTTCAGAAACCAAAGCAATTCGTGAATAATGGATTTCAGGTGCAATTTTTTTGTGGTTAGCAAGGGAAAACCTTCGCTCAGGTCGAATCGCATTTGATAACCAAATACACTAATGGTACCTGTTCCGGTTCTGTCTTCCTTTTTATTTCCCTCGTCTAATACCCTTTCAAGAAGGTCTAAATATTGTTTCATTGCCTAATTCATTTACCTGATGCATTGTTTTAATCAAACAACGCGCCACCATTCAAGTTTAAAAACGCTCGTAAAAATAGCTAAAATTACTTATCATTTTGATCCTTTTCAGGATCTAATTCCAGATGCGTCATGATTGGATAATGATCCGACAGATCAACTTTTAGGCGTCTGAAATTATAGGATGTAAATTGCTGATCGTGAAAGATAAAGTCGATGCGAAGAGATGGTAACTGTCCGTTGTAAGTACCTCCAAAGCCACGGCCCGATTCCACAAAAGCATCCTTTAGCTGGCCACGCATCTTACGGTAGACGTAGGATACGGGTGTATCGTTAAAATCACCGCAAACAATAACCGGGTATGGCGAATTGGCAATGTATTTACCAATGGTTTCGGCCTGGTTAGCACGGTTTTCGAAAGCAGTGCTAAGCTTGTGGCTGATTTGTTTTATTTTTTCGTTACGCTCTTCTTTGTTCTGATAATTCAGGCTGTCGAGAAAGTTGAGTTGCTGGCGGTTAAATTTAATTGATTCCAGGTGGTTGTTGAAAATGCGTATTCTTTTCTGATGAACTTTTATATCGGTATAAATACTAAAGTTGTGCGAATGATCGAACTTAAGACTGTGTTTTTCAACAATGGGGTATTTACTGAAGGTAACCAAGCCAAAGTTACGACGGTTATTACGACCCGACCGATATTCGATGTGCTTGTAGCGGTATTGATTTAATCTGCGAAGAATGTAGTGTTCGTCGTAGGATTTACTGTTTTTGGAAGTGACAAATTCCTGGATGCAAACCACATCAGGATTCTCTTTTCGTATTAAATCAAAAATCTTTTCATTGGTATTATCACCAATCCACTTGTAGTAATCAAACATCCGGGCATTGAAACTCATTACCGAAAGTGCTTGTGACATTTCTGAAGGTTCTTTTTCAATGCCTTTCCACTGAAAGGTGTGTTGCCAATGAGTCCAGGTAATGATAATGGCTATGAGTGGGATCAGAAACTGCCAGCGACGCTTTATCAGCCAAAAAACAAATAAGCTGAAGTTAAAGAACCATAGTAAGGAAAATCCATAACCCATAAAGGCCAACACCGAGGTGTGCTCTGGACTGATGTAGGCAGTTAGAACAGAGAATAGCAATAGCCCCGAGGCAATGAGGCTAATGATGGTTACAATGGATTTGAAAAATCGTCTTAACAAGCTTGCTTATTTACTGGCGTCAAACAATGTTTGTTTCTCATCTTTGCTGAGGCTGTCGTAGCCACTGGCTTTGATTTTCTCTAAGATACGATCAATTTCCTTTTGTTTATCAACCTTACGGGCATTAAATTCCATATCCGTCATGGGACGGCGATGCGTCACCGTCATCTTTGACTTGGGTTTAAACCAACTCATGAGTCGATCCATCAAACGATTAAATCCGAGTGTCATATCTGTACCTTTAGAAATAGATGCACCATAAAGATAACCAAAAGCAGCACCACCGATGTGGGCAAATACTCCACCAGTATTTTGCATGGTTGGAATACTGATCACATCGATCATGAAGACAACTAATGCAATATATTTAAGCAAAATCGGGCCAATAAACGGTACAAATAATTTATGGTTGGGAGCATAACGTGCAATGGCTAGCAAAATAGCAACCACAGAACCCGAAGCTCCAATCATAACCCCTGTATCTGCCTTTGAAATTAACGAAGGAATAAAGTTATAGCCCAACAAGTACAAAACACCACCAGTTATACCACCCAGAATATAGACTCCTAATAATTGTCGTGGATTTAAAAACTCAAGAAATATTTTTCCAAAAATGTATAACATTATAAGATTCGCAATGATGTGCAGAAAATCATAATGCATAAACATATACGACAATAATGTCCATGGTCTTGTGATGAAGGTCTCAAATCCTGCTGGAATGGCTAACCAATAAAACAATTTGAATTCATCGATACTGCCTGATCCGGATGAAATGCTGTATGGAATTTGCAGCAGGCGCAGCAAAACGAACACCCCAATATTGATATAGATCAATTTTGTTAAAGCACCTCCTTGCCGATACGATTGTTTTATTTCGTCGATTATTGCCATGGTTGAATTTTTACAAGCCTTTTTTATCCCAATATTTGATTAAGATAAAACCAAAAATCATTCCACCCAAATGTGCCCAGTGAGCAACATTATCCGCCGAGAAATTGGCAACTCCCATAAATAATTCGACAACCCCATATATCATAACAAAATATTTGGCTTTAATAGGGATAGGAGGGAAGAGTAGCATAAGCTCAGTGTTTGGGAACAACATACCAAAAGCTAATAGAATCCCAAAGACAGCACCAGACGCACCAACCATAGGACCATTCAATATACCATTGAAATTTGCCATTAGCTCATTTTTATAATTCATTCCACTTCTTAGAATTTCAGCGCCTTCTTCCAAAACTATTGCTACCTGTTGATCTGAAAGTAAAGAGATAGCATTATTGTAATCAATATATTTGAAGATTAGTTGAATAACAGCAGCACCCACCCCGGTAATAATATAGTACAATATAAACTTCTTAGGTCCCCAATAAGTTTCTAGAACACGTCCGAACATAAAAAGTGCAAACATATTGAAGAATAGGTGTGGGAAATTCGCATGCATAAACATATAGGTTCCAAACTGAGCAATGTTAAAATTGTCAGAAAGCGGGAAGCTAAGACCTAAATAAAAGCTCAATTTTATACCCAATACATGTTCAACTACATATGTAGCAAGTAAGAAAAGTACATTAATAATCAATAAATTCTTGGTCACAGGCGGTAAGCCTGCAAATGGGGATGGACGATAGTTCATCAGATATATTTTTAGTTACTCCGCATTGGCTACAAGATCGGTGCCAATTAATTACTCACAATAAATTAACATACAAACGGGGCTTTTGTTAATGTTAAAACCCCGTCAGTCTGTCAGAATGACATTATTACATAAAGCGCTTCTGCATCTCATCCAAATCCATTATGGAAATGATGGTTTTGCCCGATGGTGAGAAATTTGGTACCTGACAGGCAAAAAGCTGGTCAAATAGCTCGCCCATCTCTATTGCCGATAATTGCTTACCATAAGGTATGGCTGCTCTTTGTGCCATCGATGTGGCAATTTGTTCAGTCACTTCTTTTTGCAAATCCACTTCGCCGTCTCTGAAATCAGTTAGAATACCATCGATTAACTGAGCCGCAGATACATGTTCCAATCCTGCAGGTGTTGATAACACCTTAAATGACCCATCTCCCGACTGTTGTAATTCAAGTCCCAGTGTTAATAAATCGGGTGCCAACTCGTTAATCATCGACATTTCCTCCGGGCCAAAGTTTAACTCTTCGGGAAACAAGCTCTTTTGCGAAAGGGAAGCGCCGCTTTGAAGTGTTCTTACAAAGCCTTCAAAAACAATTCGTTCGTGAGCTCTTTTCTGGTCAATCATCATCAAGCCTGACTTAACCGAGGTCAGAATATATTTGTTTTTCAACTGAAAGAAACGGGTATTGCTACCGGCATCTTCGTTGCCACCCGATGATAATATGGTTTGTTGAACTGGCTCTGGCGTTGGCGTTTCGAATGGTTCCGCTTCTTTTTCCATTTCTGAATTGGCTAATGCCGAGAAATCGGGCAGGTCGCCATGCATCCATTCATCGTTTGGTTGCTCAAAGCTTTGTGCCGAAGCTTTCGACTGGAAAGTAGCAGTTGTGCCACCACCTCCAAATGAGTTAACATTTTGTCTTTGCTCTTCTTCGAAAGGATTATAAAAAGGATTTACATCTACTGTTGGTTCCACTAATTCGCCATTGTTTTTGCTTACCGGAATATGAACCTGATCAACCGTATCAAAATCAATAGATGGCATCAGGTTGAATTTGCCCAGACTTTCACGTATGGCCGCACTCAATATTTGCCAGATAGCCCGTTCGTCTTCAAACTTTATTTCCGTTTTTGTGGGGTGAATATTCACATCCACAATTTGCGGATCTACTTCAAGAAAGATAAGATAAGCAGGTACCGTATCCGGGTGCAGAATATTGTCATAAGCATCCATCACTGCACGATGCAGATAAGGGTGCTTCATAAAGCGATTATTAACAAAGAAGAATTGATCGCCCATCGTTTTTTTGGCTAACTCGGGTTTACCGATAAAACCGGAGATTTTAACCATCACCGCATCGGTGTCGATCGGAATCAGGTTTTGTCCCATCTGTTTGCCATTCATGTTAACCACCCTTTGTTTGATATTACCGGCGGGTAATGAAAACATAGGAACGTCATTGTGCACCAATGTGAGCGCTACATGTGGATTGGCCAAAGCAACCCTTTGAAATTCGTTAATGATGTGGCGTAATTCGGTGGATGTCTTTTTTAAGAACCGTCGTCGTGCCGGCACATTATAAAACAGGTTTTTAATACAAAACTGGCTACCAACAGGGCACTGAACAGGCTCTTGTGATTCTACCTGTGAAGCAGCAATGTTGATCTGAACACCCAGATCATCCTCAGCACGGCGCGTTTTTAGCTCTACCTGAGCTATGGCAGCAATGGAGGCCAGTGCCTCGCCTCTAAATCCCATGGTGCGCAAAGCAAATAAATCGCTTGCTTCACGAATTTTGGAAGTGGCATGGCGTTCAAAAGCCATTCTGGCGTCCGTTTCGGCCATTCCACATCCATTATCAATTACCTGAATCAGGGACTTACCGGCGTCTTTGGTGATCACCTGAATGTTGGTAGCACCTGCGTCAATCGCATTTTCCATTAACTCTTTAATAACCGACGCAGGCCTTTGTATCACCTCTCCGGCAGCGATTTGGTTAGCTACCGAATCTGGTAATAACTGTATTACATTTGACATGTGCTGTGATTCTTCTTTTTGTTTTGTTAATTTTTAAGGGAACTGGGTTATTCTGATAAAAAAGTTTCCATCCATTCCATTCCTCCCTGTATCAGGTATAAACCTATTACCATAAGGATGATCAGGATAATCACCAAACGCAGATTTGAACGTTTTTTCTCACTTCGGCTCACTTCAAAATGTGATTTCATACGACGACGCATACTTCCACGAATTCGATCAGCGTATCGTACATCCTTTTCTTCGTCAGATAAAAGACCAAGCTCTTCCTTTATCCGTCGTTCCCTTTCTTCACGCTTCTCTTTTTTTTCGTCATAATAAATCGGGTCGTGTTGAAATACACGATGACGAGCCACTTTTGAAAATGTAAACTTCATATTGTTCTGGTTTTAAAATCAGGAATTGATAAACTGTTATCAATGAATTAATAATGACTTTATTCAGCTCCTGACATTTGTGCAACAATAAATTGTTTGCATCCGCACCTATGCAAAGATAACAAGTAATCGTTAATAAACAGAAAACTTGCCATTAGAGTCGTGCAATTAACAGCTTAAAGAGCTATAAACAAGATCAAAATGATTTATCAACAATTATTGTGAGTAGCGAAAGCAGACTATTTCAATTTTAATTGAAATACAAATGCTATTTTAGACTTACTTCTGAAGATAGACTATTGCAAAGTGTCTCTTTGCAGTACTACAAAGTGCCTGTTTGTAATGCTTCAAAGAGGCTGTTTCTCGTATTAGAAAGAGGCTACTTGTTTTAGTGAGGGATTGATTTTCAAGCCTGGCCCATTGGCTTACCACAGAATTTACAGAACCGGGCATCTTCTTCGTGTCCTTCTTCGAGGCACGAAGGGCATACGCGCGTATTGGTTGGACGGCGGCTTTCTTTAACCAATTCGCTGGTGACAATACCGGTAGGCACGGCAATAATGGCATAACCAATAATCATGATGCAGCCTGCAATAAATTTGCCCAATACCGTAATTGGGGCAATGTCGCCATAACCGACGGTTGTTAAAGTTACAATGGCCCAATAGACACCTTGCGGTATGCTATTGAATCCTTCGTTATAGGGTTTTTCAATAATATACATCACGGTTCCCATTATGACAACCAGTATTAACACAACAAACAGGAAAACCCCAATTTTATTACGGGCAGTTATTAATGCTGACCATAATGCGCTGGCTTCTTTTACATAGCGGGTTAATTTAAGAACCCTGAAAATACGGATTAAGCGCAAGGCCCGCACAACAATAAGCATTTGTGTGCCACCAACAAACAATCCCAGATAGGAAGGCAAAATGGCCAGTAAATCAATTATTCCAAAAAATGAAAAAATGTATTTGCGGGGCTTGTCCACAATCCAGATCCGAAGTATGTATTCAATCGTGAATAATGCGGTAACGATCCATTCGGCCACCACCAGCCAGTTTTTATAATCGGGTAAAATGTTGTCATCACTTTCGAGCATTACAATGGCAATGCTCAAAATAATAAAGAATACGAGGAGCAAGTCAAAGCGCTTACCAACTTTAGTATCAGCTTCAAATATAATTTGATGTAATCGGGTTTGGATTGATTTCATAAGTTTGGTGCTAGAATCCTTTCAAAGATATAAATAATGGCTTTCGGCTAAAAAAATTTTAAGTTTAGAAAAGCCATTGTACTTTTACTGCGTAATTTATTGTTATGACTAGAGAAGATATAATTCAGGAATTCAGAGTAGCACAGGAGGTATTGTCGCGTTTTATTAACGATGATAGTAATTGGGAGAAGATGATGAAGGCTGCTGAATTGATGGCTGACTCGATAAAGGCTGGTGGTAAAATTATTTCATGCGGTAATGGTGGTTCGATGAGTGATGCCATGCATTTTGCCGAAGAACTTACCGGGCGCTTCCGTGATGATCGGGAGGGTTTAGCTGCCATTGCGATATCTGATCCTACTCATATAACTTGTGTTGGCAACGATTATGGTTTCGATTATATTTTTTCGCGATATATAGAGGCGGTAGGGAAGGCCGGTGATATACTTTTGGCCATTAGCACCAGTGGAAATTCAGTCAATATAATTAAGGCGGTAGAGGCTGCTAAAGAAAAAGGCATGAAGGTGCTGGCTTTAACCGGTAAATCGGGTGGTAAGCTGGCTGATCTGGCAGATATTGAAATTCGTGCTCCTCACAATGGTTATTCTGATCGCATTCAGGAAATTCACATTAAAGTTATCCATGTGCTGATTCAACAAATTGAATCACTGGCTAAATAGCTTTGTAGTAATCTCATTTAATACCTGATAATATAAAGGTTTATGTATCGCTCTTTGTGGTGCACTAAGTTGTTGTGCTTGAAGTCTAATTCACAAGCTGTAAAAGTCTATCTTTATTTACCAATTATCGAATTACACATGCATACATATACATTATAATTAAAAAATATGCAATAAATATACACTTAGGATTCAAAAATTGGGTAGAGAAACAAATAATTATTACATTTGTGCCAATTAAGGGAAGCCTTAATCATGCATTTATTCGACCAAAAAGGGTAAATGCATTTTTTATGTAGAAAATATTGTATAAGCATTAAGTTTCAGAAAGGTATGCCTGAAGTACAAAAGATTAAATTAGTGTTGGAAGACGGTTCTGTCTTCGAAGGTAAATCATTTGGATACCATAAGTCGGTGGCCGGGGAAGTAGTTTTTAATACGGCGATGACCGGATATCCTGAAAGTTTGACTGATCCGTCGTATGAAGGGCAAATCCTTGTTTCTACTTATCCGCTCATTGGAAACTATGGAGTACCAAAGAACGATACCGAAAATGGAATTCCAAAATTTCATGAATCGGATCGCATTCATATCTCTGGTTTGATTATTTCCGATTATTCATTCGAGTACAGTCATTGGAATGCCGAGAACAGCCTTCGCGAATGGTTAATCCAGAATAAAGTTCCGGGTATTTTTGGTATCGACACACGCGCTTTAACAATGGTGTTGCGTGAGAAAGGTTCGATGTTGGGTAAAATTGAAGTGGAAGGTGAAGAAATTGACTTTGTTGATCCCAATAAAGACAATTTAGTTGCTAAGGTGAGTGTGAGCGAGAAAAAGGTTTATGGTAATGGAAAACACAAAGTTGTGTTGGTAGATACCGGAGCTAAAAACAATATCTTACGTTGCCTGCTGAAGCGCGATACTACAGTTATTCGTGTGCCATGGGATTACGATTTTACACAAGAGGACTACGATGGCATCATGTTGTCGAACGGACCGGGTGATCCACAAATGTGTGAGGTGACCATAAAACACATTCAAAAGGCCATTGAAATTGGTAAGCCTATTTTTGGTATTTGTCTGGGTAATCAATTATTGGGTATTGCATCTGGTGCATCAACCTACAAGTTAAAATATGGTCACCGCGCCCATAACCACCCGGTTATCAAGGTAGGAACCGATACTTGTTATATTACCAGTCAGAATCATGGTTTTGCCATCGACAATGATACTTTGAGTGATGAGTGGGAACCATTGTTTGTAAACATCAATGATAAAACCAACGAAGGTATTAAGCACAAAACAAAACCATTCTTTTCAACTCAGTTTCACCCGGAAGCATCAAGCGGTCCAACTGATACAGAGTTTTTGTTTGATGAACTGATTGCAAATATCGAAAAGAGTAAACAATAATATAATCAGGTTTGATCCTGAAGTAATAGTAAGCCCTGCATTATTATAATGTGGGGCTTTTTATAAATATACTAATCTGCATTAACAGTTTGTCTAATGACAATTTTGGGATTATTTTCACAGTCCTAATCTAACATGAAACTGATGAAAATAGCAGATGAGTACAAGTCGCGGGTTAACAAAACCCTCGACTATATCGAAACGAATCTCGATCGATCTTTTACCCTCGATGAGTTGGCGGCCGTTGCCACTTTCTCTAAATACCACTTTCACCGGATTTTTATGGGTGTTATCGGTGAAACTCCTTTTCATTTTATCAATCGTATACGTTTGCAACGTGCAGCCACGTTTTTGGTAATGAATCCTAAGATGTCAATTGGCGAGGCTGCTACTCAGGTAGGCTTTAACGATCTATCTGTTTTTTCGCGCAATTTTAAACAGCATTTTGGGCAGTCGCCAACGAATTGGCGAACGCAAATGAGTCAAAAAAGCAATTTGAGTCAAATCAACAGCAATCCTGAAAAAGTGAAGGAGGAGTTGAGTATCTACTTTTGTTCCTATACAAAATCAATTAAATGGAAAACGAATATGGAACTGAACAAAAGTATTGAAATTAAAGAGCTAAATGACATGACAGTTGCCTATGTGCGACACATTGGGCCTTATAAAGGAAATGAAGAATTATTTAGAGGCCTTTGGGGTAAGTTAATGACTTGGGCCGGACCACGAGGTTTGATGGCGCAGCCCGATCTTGTTTCTTTGGCCATGTATCATGATGATCCCAATATCACTGAGCAAATGAAATTGCGAACCAGTATTTGTATTACTGTACCGGAAGATACAAAAGTGGATGGTGATGTAGGTAAGATGCTAGTTGAGGGAGGTCAATATGCGGTGGCGCGTTTCGAAGTGCAAACCCATGAATTTGAGCAGGCATGGAGTTGGATGTATGCCAAGTGGTTTCCTGAAAGTGGTTACCAGCCTGATGATAAGCCATGTTTTGAAATGTATACAGAAGAACCGAAAGACGGGGTGTTTAAGGTTGATATTTGTATACCGGTTAAACCCCTTTAAAAAACAGACATAAAAAATGAGGCCTGGTTTATTGCCGGGCCTACATTAGTGCCAGAACTAACAATGTTTGGACGGCTATGGTTGCCAATCCGATAATCAGGGTTTTGTAATAGGCTGCTTTTTCTACTCGTCTCATATCTCACCGTATTTATTGAGTTTGTAAAAACAAATTGTATGCCATCGTTTTAGCTAAATACTGTAGGTGAGATCATAAGTGCGATCTTTCAACAAAAGTTTGGTAAATTTTTCCCCATTAACGCCTTCCTCGTCGGATAGCTATTTCTTAACTTTACTTACCGTAGGTAGGTATATCACATTTGTAATCATCACTTTTTATGATACCTTTATTGGGCACATATATTGAATTATTAACATTAAATAAAAGAGCTATGAGTGATTTGGTAAAGATATATTCGGATACAGAAATAACGGTAACACATTTAAAGAACAGATTGGCTGATAATGGCATTGAGTCCATGATTAAAAATGACTTTGAATCTGGTGTGTCGGCAGGGTTTGTTGCCGGAGCCCCCAATTCGGTAGAATTATACGTGATGAATAAAGATCTTGAGCGTGCCCAGGCAATTATTGAACAGTTTAAAGCTGAACTTAAGAAATAGGCAAATGAACTTACCCACTGCTGAAGATATAATTGAGGCATATGCGCGAATTATGCCCCATGTGCATCAAACGGCTGTGTTATGCAGTTCGGCTATAAATGAAATTGTAGGAGCCGAATTGTATTTTAAGTGTGAGAATTTTCAAAAAGTGGGTGCTTTCAAATATCGGGGTGCAACCAATGCAGTACTGAGTTTATCAGATGAGCAGAAAATGCGTGGTGTGGCAACTCATTCGTCAGGAAATCATGCAGCAGCTTTGGCCTTGGCAGCACAAATGAATGGAGTTAAAGCACATATTGTCATGCCGGATAATGCACCGGGTATTAAGAAAAAAGCAGTGATGGGGTATGGTGCTGAAATAACCTTTTGTGCACCTACTTTAGAAGCTCGTGAGAAGACGTTAGAGGAGGTCATCCTGAATACTGGCGCAACCTTGGTACACCCATACAATCAAAAGGAGGTTATTTGTGGTCAGGGAACTGCATCGTTGGAGTTGATGCAAACGTGTGATCGCCTGGATGCGGTAATGACGCCTGTTGGTGGTGGAGGATTATTGAGTGGTACGGCGACATACCTTAAAGCCAAACATCCGAAGGTAGAAGTGATTGCCGGTGAGCCATTAAATGCCAATGATGCTTATCTTTCTTTTAAAAGTAAATCGTTCCAGCCAGTTGTTAATCCAGATACCATTGCGGATGGTCTGCGTACTTCGTTGGGTTCTATTACTTTTGAAATAATAAAAAATAAAGTTGACGATATATTAACGGTTAGTGAAGCTACAATAATAGAGGCCATGCGTTTAATTTGGGAGCGTATGAAAATAATTATTGAGCCGTCATCAGCTGTTCCTTTAGCGGCTATCCTGGAAAATAAGGAGCGCTTTAAAGGGAGAAAAGTAGGGGTAATACTGACTGGTGGAAATGTTGATTTAGATCACTTGCCTTTTAAGTAATAAGCCGGAAATTTCGCTTTAACATTAATTGTAAATCTAATAGAACCACGAATTTCACTAAATATCACAAAAGTGTTTCGCATGGTGAAACCAAAATTTGAGTAATTAGTGTAATTAGTGGTTGAGAAATAGAAAGAATTATTAATTGGTTTTATAGAAAGCTATTAACTTGATTAACTGGCTTTGTAGGTTGATTCGGTTTGGTGTTTAATAGTTTAAATGAATATGTTCGAATGTGCATAGCTTAATTGTTGCGAATTGTTAATTGGCCATTTCTGTAAGTTGTTGCATATGGTTTTAATGGATATATTGCCGGATCTTTAATTATATCTCCATATTCTGTTGCAACCAAGAACTCTGATTTACATTGTGGGCATCTTACAATAGGATTTCCATCTTCAATCTTTTCTACAAAATAAACTCTGCCATCATCGTGTTTGTGTGTACACATTCGATCAAAAGCATAAAATTGATCGCCTCCATTGTTCCATACCACAACACCATTAACACCAACTATGCGATTAGTGCTTCCTGGCATAATCATAAATAAACTCTTTCCTGAATATTGTGGTACTATATTTACTGTTGCAGTAAAACTAACATTGGGAATAATATTATTAGAGTCTTTGTTACATGCAAAACAAATGACCGTGGCTATAATCCAAATTGCAACTTTCTTCATCATTCAATATTTTATTCTTAAACGGATTAGCTTGTGGTTTATTGTTTTTGTTTAAGTGTGGAAAATTAAGATCAAATCCGCTATCTCCAAAATTAATATGAACATTAATAGGTAATCTTTATTCAAATTTTGGTATTTTGGCTAAATATTCAAATTGTATATTGATATGGACGATTTAGGTAATATATTATATATCCTTGTAATGCTTGGGGCGCTTATCTTTAGTGCTTTCAGAAAGCAGAAGCAAGCTAAGAGGCCCCATCCAATGCCCGAAGATGAGCATCGGCCTACATACAGTCCAATGGATGAAGATGATGTGCTGTCGGAGTTGAAAGACTTATTTAATCAACCCAAGGAGCAGCCCAGGCCAGTTGTAGAACAGCCACCGGTACAAAAAGCCGTTATCAAACCACAGGTACAAACAGTGCATAAGGAAAAGCCAAAGAGCAAGCATAGTAAGAATGATGTTGAATTAGAGGATTTGAATACTACCGGTGATGGCTTTGAGTTTGATAAAGAGCAGATTGATTTACGACAAGCGGTCATCTATTCAGAAATACTAAAGCGACCTTACGAGTAGGTAATCATCTGTTATTTAATATGCTACCGCGCGGTAAACGCTTAGGTCTTTTGTAATTATTGATAACTTTCATATATTTGTAACAAAGAGTTCTGGTAACCGGGATTCTTTTATTTTTTTTTATAATAGTTCAGAAAAACAGAGGAGGATTATAATGAAATATATAACTGAAGCTGGCTTAAAGAAGCTTAAGGAAGAACTTCACCAGCTTGAAACATACGAGCGCCCATCTATTTCTAAGCAAATTGCAGAAGCACGTGACAAAGGTGATTTGTCGGAAAATGCCGAATATGATGCCGCTAAAGAAGCTCAGGGCTTGTTGGAAATGCGTATTGCCAAACTAAAAGATACGGTTGCCAATAGTCGCATTATTGATGAGTCGCGTATTGATACTTCAAAGGTGCAGCTTTTAAATAAGGTGAAAATTAAGAATCTTAAAAATAAGGCAACAATGACTTATACCCTAGTACCAGAGAGCGAGGCTAACCTGAAGGAAGGAAAGATTTCTATTTCAACACCTATTGCAAAGGGTTTGTTGGGTAAAGAAGTGGGTGATCAGGTGGAGATTAAAGTGCCATCGGGCATGATGACCTTCGAAATCGTAGAAATATCAATCTAAGTTAATCAGCCATGCCTACCATTTTTACGAAGATTGTAAACGGCGAAATTCCTTGTTATAAGATTGCAGAAGACGATCGTTTTTTTGCTTTCCTGGATATTAATCCTCTTGCTAAAGGGCATACCCTGGTAATACCGAAACAAGAAACGGATTACTTGTTTGATTTGGACGATCAATTGCTGGCAGATATGAATGTATTTGCCAAAAAAATTGCAGTAGCCCAGAAGAAAGTTATTCCTTGCAAACGCGTTGGAGTAGCTGTATTAGGATTGGAAGTGCCGCATGCGCACATTCACTTGATTCCGATGAATAGTGAAGCTGATGTTAACTTTTCAAATCCTAAGCTAAAGCTGGCGTCGGAAGAGTTTGAAGAAATAGCCGGTTTAATTCGAACCGAATTATAAACTGGATAAGATATAGAAAAAAGGTTGCCAAAAGCAGCCTTTTTTTATTTATAGGAAGTCCTTAATAATCGTGAGCATTCAATAAGTAATTGCCTCCATCTGATGAATACATCCTTAGTATTAAGAGGTTTGATTTAAACCATTGTTAGGTATCAGAATAATTATTCCGTTTATAATTAGTTTTGAACTTAATTGTCCGGGCATGGAACGGGATTGGTGTAAGGGTTATTTTTTTTTGATTAATGATGCGATTTTTGATGTCAAGGTGCTTGACTTGGTGGTTAAAATCCTCCTAGTTCGCTATTTTTTAATTATGTTTGTAATGGACGGAACATTATTAATTATCAGGCGTATATAACTTGGTTGTTGAGCATGTTGGGTTATTTATGTTTGATAACAATTTAAAACGGGGATGAAAAAATATCTACTTGGAATTACTTTACTTCTGATTTGGACGGGGGTAGATAAAATTTACGGGCAGAAACCAACGGCAATAGTTACTTTCGATGATCTTAGCTTTTGTGAATCAGAGAAAGTTGGTGGAGTTGTAGAAACTCAGATGCGAATAGACTTTACTGGTTCGGGAATCTATGATTTTGACTATTATGTGAATTATCGTGCTGATGATGACTATGATAAGAAGGTTGAAGTGCGCAGGCATAATGGAGATTTATTCAATACGCCAATTAATTTGTTTCAGACCAGTACAATTTCCATTTTTAAAATATACGATGACAACTATCCATTAGGAGGAGAAGGATCAGACGATATTACAATGGATAATAATACAATTGTTGTTGATCAGATTCCCACTCCGATAATAAATGATCCGATAAGAACTTGTGATTTAGATGTCCATTTAAGTGCAAGTAAAGAGTTTCCTTCCAGTACAGTTTTATGGCGCTTAGAAAATGCAGGTGATGGCTTATTAAGTGATGAAACAATTGTTGATCCTGTTTTTTCGGCCAATACAGATGGTGTTTATAATGTATATTTAAAGGAGATACAAGGAGAATGTGAAACGGAAGTTTCAGCACCGGTAAGCGCCGTAAATAAACCAAGTCCAACAGGTGGACCAATTGAGAATAGTGAGGTGATTTGTTCCGGTAATGCAGCGACCATCGAATTGGGCTTATATGGTACATTTCCAATAACTGTTTTTTATGAGGAAGGTAACGATTCATTTAATGAATCAGATCCTTATGAAATTACAACCCCATCATATAACACCCCTTCAGGCAATGAAGTGTTTTCAATTTATAGATTAGTTGATAGGGATGGATGTGAATCAGTTATTAATCAAGATGTAAATATTCAGGTTGACTTTGTTCCTGTGGCAGATGCGGGCGCCGATTTTAGTGAGTGCTCAAACACTGCAACCTTGGCCGCTAGTGTTACAAGCGACTCATATGGACAATGGTTCTATGAACCTGCTCCCGGGTATATTTCAGATCCGAATTCTCCAACTTCAGATTTTACAGTGCCATTGCACTTACAAAAGAGAATGGAGGAGTTTGAATTAATGTGGCGACTTACTAACAATAACAATCATCAATGTTATAGTGAGGATATTGTCAAACTAACACTTTATGAAGAACCTAAAAGTGAAATTATAACCGATATTTCTCAAGTATATTTTGCAACACATCTGGATTTGGAAGCAAAAGAAATAACAAGTGGCATGGAAGGTCAATGGGAATTTGTTGAATCACCATCGACAGAGTCTTATTTTGAAAATCCAAATAGTAATGATGCTAAAGTCAAAGATTTGGCTATTGGCACCTATACTTTCAAATGGACGGTATCAAATGGTGAGCATTGTCCAACTCCTACTGATCAAATCACAATTGTTAATGAAGATATTTATCGTACCACCGGTTTTTCTCCCAACGGTGATGGAATAAATGATCGTTTTATTATTGGTGGAGCTGAAAATGTAAAGCAAAATAAGTTAGTGGTATTTAATATTTCAGGAGAAGTAGTGTATGAAGTTGATAATTTCTGTCATCCTAAACCTGGAGAAGAGATTGGATGGGATGGAATACAAAAAAATGGGGAGAAGAAAGATGGTACTTACTATTATATTTTTACTGGAGAGAATGAAGATAGTGAGGCTATCAAGCCAATTAAGAATTACCTAATTATTAAAGGGAGCAAAGAATGAAACAATTAACCCAAAAACTGATTCTGACTTTGATCTTAGTTTGTTCATTGGCTCCTGTTAAAGGTCAGAAAGATATTGTAATGAGCCAGTATCTGCATAATCGTTATGCACTAAATACTGCATTTGCCGGAAACCGGGAGGTGCTTTCGTTATATGGTGGCTATCGCCAGAAATGGGCGGGCATTGAAGGGGCTCCTGGAACCATGTTGTTTAGTATGCATTCGGCTTTGCGAAACGAAAATGTTGCATTAGGGCTTGAGGTTTATAATCAACAATATGGGGTGAATAAACAAACCGGGTTTGCCTTCTCGTACACCTATCGATTAAAATTGGCTAACAAACAAAAACTGGCGTTTAGTATCAATGGAGGTGGTGGATTTTATAATGCCAATTGGACTGAAGTTAATACCTTCGATCCAAGAAACGATGGAGTTGATGATGTGTTTTCAAGCAATGAATCGAATTTTGCTCCCATCGTTGGTTTTGGTTCGGCCTGGTACTCCAACAAGTTCTTCGCAGGATTCTCCATCCCAAATTTCTTTTATTACGATGCCTATGTCGAGGGGGGAGATTATAGTTTTGCTTTGGACAAGGCAAATTACATACTTACTTCAGGATATTTATTTGAGTTATCAAAAAAATGGCATCTGCAACCAAGTTTTATGGCACGATATAATCCGGAGTTTGAATCAACGGTAGATGTGAATGCTACGGTGATTTATAATAATCAGATTTGGGCTGGTATGGCTTATCGAACAACCAAAGATCTGGTAGCCATGGTAGCTTATCAGGTAACGCCGCAAATCCGATTCTCTTACAGCCTCGATTATACTACAGGTGAAATTAGCTCGTACAATAGTGGAACGCATGAAATTGCTATTCAATATGATTTTGGATATAAAGTTAAAACACCAAGTCCTAAATTTTTCTAAACCAAACTTATGTGTCAAAGAATTATATATAGTGTATTGTTGTTCTTTTTAAGCCTTCAGCTTATCGGCGCTCAAGGAATTAGTGTAAAAAAGTTGGGATTTAGTGAAAAAGAGCAAAGTGAAATTGCACCCGTATTTAAAGATTCGGTTCTGTACTTTAGTTCCAATAAAAATATAAACTGGCTTAAGAAAGCAACCGATCAGGATAATGAGAATTTTTATAACCTGTTTTCTGTTAGGCAAGCGGCTGATTCATCCTGGCGGGATGTTGAGCAGTATCAGGCTGATTATTTTTCGGAATTTCATACCGGATCGATAGCATTTTTTGAACCTCGCAACGAAATCTATTTTACTGAAGTTCACTATAAAGACAAAAAACGATTTAAAGGAAAGGATCAGAACCTGTTGGGCGTTTTTCAGGCACAGGAAGACAAAGATTCATATACACGTGCTAAGAGTTTACCTTTTAACTCACGTCGAAGCTATAATACAGGACATCCGACCCTATCACCCGACGGACAATTAATGTTTTTTGTATCGGATAAAGAAGATGGTTATGGCGAAACAGATATTTACATGTCGGAAAGAACCGGAGAGGAATGGGGACCGGCTGTCAATATGGGAAAACTGATTAATACACCGGCTAAGGAATTATTCCCGTTTTATCATCCCAATGGCAAACTTTATTTTGCTTCTAACGGCCTTGGAGGCGAAGGTGGGTTTGATATTTTCTATACCTATCGCACCAATGAAGGCTGGGTAAACCCCATCGCTATGAATAATCAAATTAACAGTGCGGCAAATGAATTAAGCTGTTACATATTTGATGACGAGCAAGGAGGCTACTTTGCTTCTGATCGTGATGGCGACGACGATTTATTCGAGTTTAGATTTTTATTTCCGGTATTTGGTGCGGGTAATAAACAAAAGGAAAATACCTTCAGGTATCAATTCTTCGATGAGATGGGTGGAAAAGGAGAAGGCCCTTTAAAATATGTTTGGCATTTTGGTGATGGCGGCATTGCTGAAGGTGATACCGTAATTCACAAATTTAGACAACCGGGTACCTATCACGTACAATCTTTTTTGGTAGATACCGTTGAAAATGTTGAGTTGTTTGTTCTGAAGGATTTTCATCATGAAGTAAAGAAAAAGATTCAGGTATATATTAAGTGTCCCGATGAGGTTAAATTAGGTGAGTTACAAACCTTAGATGCCACAGAATCTAACCTGGGCGATTTTACGCCCAATGGATTTTATTGGGAATTACCTGATGGTTCAAAGCAAAAAGGTGAAACAATTCAGTTTATTTTTCGAACAAAAGGAAAGCACATTGTCAAGTGCGGAACGATTAGTAAAGATGACCCGCAGCATAAGATGTGTACTTATAAAGAAATTAATGTAATAGAGTAAATATGTCCAAACTACTTAATCTATCCTTATTACTGTTGTTGATCGGAATTATGGCGAAAGCACAGCCGGTTCCGGGTGCTGATGAAAATATTCCCAACCTGATTACTTTTGGAGCAGATGCGGAAACATCGTGGGGGGATGCCAATTTCTGCCAGATTATCTTTTTTACCGTTCCTGAAAACCATACAGCACCGATTTATATCAAAGTATACGATCCCGATTGTGGCAATGAAAATGATGAGCTGCAAGGTGAGTGGAATACCGAAACATCATTTAGTATTTATGGCGGGCAGGGATCTTGTTCAAACGAGGATGCTAAAAAACTGAACCTTGACGGCGATTACGATGAAGGTACCTTATTGGCATCAAAAACTTTTGGTAATGATCCTGAATATGATCAGAAGTGGTATACATTTGGCCCCATAAACCCATCCGAAGGCGAATATCTGCCTGAGGAAGGTGGACATGTTTTTAAAGTTATTATTGAAGGAGTTTCTGGCGATGATGGGAACATGTATCAATTGTATATGAGTACAAAGGAAGATACTCAGAATGCTGTTGAAGGGGGCTATGCTTTTTATTACAAGTATACGGTTCGCCTGCACGACGATCCCAAAGAGGTTTCTCATATCTATCCTTATATCAACGATTCAACCATTGTTTCAATAAAGCAAACCAATTTCGATTGGGATAATGACGGATGGATTATTGTTCGTTCGGTAGCCACTGCTTTTCACAGGATGAAAATATCGAACGATGACGAATGGGCAACCAGTATGTATAACATCAAACCAGAGGAATACAATACATCTCTGGATATTCAAATGAAAAAGCATCCGTCAGGAAATATTCGCAATAATAATGTGGTAATTTATTTTGAGAACCAATACGGCGAATTGCTTAAATCCTACAGTGTGCCGATTGGCGGTGTGCCAAAGTATGGGGGTAATCCCACTGTTAACGAGTTGTAGATAATATCGAATTAGATAGATTGTGAAAAACTAAATTTATGAATAAAGGCATAATAATCGTACTTCTTTTAGTATTTGCCAGCAGTGTTGGGCATGCGCAGTCGTTCGATTTTAAGATTTATAATACTTCAGAAGGATTAGCAGATAATGATATTATTGCCTTGGCCCAGGATAAATTTGATTATATCTGGATGGCTACAGATGAAGGCTTAATCCGGTATGATGGAATCGAATACGATGTTTATACAACGGATGATTCTTTAGCTCATGACTATATTAATTGCCTTTTCTTTGATAGTAATGACCGACTGTGGATCGGACATAAAAATGGCTTGGTAAGTTTCAGAGAAAATGATCAGTTCCATAAACTTGAAATACCGGAAGCATCGCAGTTAATAACTGGCATCACAGAAGATGAGGAAGGTAATATCTGGGGTGTAGATCAGAAGAAAGGCTTATTTAAAATCGATAGACAGGGTGTTGTGACTACTTTCTTTGATCGAAAGATGTTTGGTCGAAAGAATTATACGGCCTTAAAGGCTTTGTCGTCAACAAAGTTATTAATTGGAACGGCCAGAAAAGGGTTATTTATTTTCGATTTTAAAGCCGATTACAAGTCGGTTGATGTTAAAAAGGTTGAAGGAATCCCCAATGTGTGGGTAAATGTGATTCGAAAAAGTAAAAAAGATAATAAATACTGGATCGGTACGCGCGGAAAAGGTTTCTATTCGTATCAGGACGGAATGGAGCATTTGGATGTCAGTCATATAACAGATAATAACCTGTGTCGTAAGTTTAATATCGAAAGTGATAATGTAACCGATATTTTCGAGGAAACAGAGGGGCATTTACTGGTTTCAACCATTGGAGATGGAGTGATTCGAATAATATACGATCCGGTTAATGGCGTGTTTAACGATTCATTTAAATATTCCGATAACAATGGTTTGAGCAACAATGATGTCCTTGATATTTTATGCGATCGAGAAGGAAACTATTGGTTTGGAACCAAAGGCGGAGGTGTTGCATTGCTTGTCAATCAATACTTTATTTTTTATAGTTTAGATGAGATCGGGTTTCGTTATAAAGCCAGATCTGTTTTTAAAGACAAAGAAGAGTTATGGATCGGCCTTGATCGCGGTTTATTATTGACAGATCCCTTGTGTTTTGATGTTCAATATTACGACGAACAATATGGTGGTATACCCAATGATGAGGTGATTGATTTTTGTAAAACACCAGATGGAACTCTTTGGGTAGGCACGGCAAAAAGTGGACTTTATTATAAGAAACCGGGTTCATATAAGTTTAAAAAGAAAGTATACGATAATACAAACCTGGCATTGAAAATTAACGGCCTGGTTGTGTCGGGGAATGATCTGCTGCTAGCCACGCAGGATGGTGTTTTTATTATTGATCTGAAGACCGATAAAATTAAAAGATACCAGATTAAGGATGGTCTTTCGCACAACAACATTAATTTCATTTATGTCGATTCAGAGAATAATATTTGGGCTGGTCCCAAGGATGGTGGGTTGTGCATGATCAATCCTTCAATTAACAGGATCGAACGTCACCCGATTAAGAATAATGTAGCGGTTGACGTTACCGGTATGTCAGAAGATCAACACGGTGATCTGTGGATAAGTACCAAAGGTGAGGGGGTAATCTGTTATGCTGATGGACAAATCAAAAGGCAGGTAAGTAGTGGTGATGATCTGAAAAAGGACTTTTGTTATGGGATTCAACGAGATTTGAAAAATAGATTTTGGATTTGCCACGATGGTGGATTATCACGCATCGATGTTAATGGTCGCCAGGAAGGGATTGATGTTAAAGTGTATGGGCATAATGAAGATTTAGGAAGTGAATTTTTCCAGGTGAATGAGGATGATGAAGGAGGTTTGTGGTTTGCTTCCAATGAAGGAGTTGTTAATTACCTTCCTGAGAATGATCGTCCTAATACTGTGGCGCCTATTCTGAACATTACGGATATTAAAATTAATGATGAAACTGTACCAATTACCAACCGAATAAAGCTGAAGTATCCTTATGGTAAAGGAACCTATAAACTAAGAATGGATTTTCGGGCAATTAGTTTTAGAAATCCAGAAGAAGTGACTTATCAAATTAAAATTGAAGAAGAAGGCTCTTCCGAAGAATCTAAGTGGAATAATCTGGAAAGTATCAGTTACAAAGAGATTGACTATTTACGATTTGGTGAGTATAAAATCCGATTAAGGGCTTTTAATGCCGATGGTAAAGAAACCAGTCTGCAGAAAACCATCTTCGTGTCAATTACCAAACCATTCTGGTATACATTATGGTTTATTATTGGAGCTATATGTATTCTCGGTTATGGTTTATATTCCTTAATTAAATACCGCGAAAAGGCCTTGATACGTCAGCGGCAGCAACTGCAGCGAGAAGTGGCTTCGCAAACAGTTGTTCTGCGGGAGCAAAAAGCTGAGATTGAAAGAAAAAACCAGGATATAACGGATAGTATTAACTATGCCAAAAAGATACAATCGTCGATTTTACCGGCAATGGACGAGCTGAATGAAGTCTTTCCTGATTCATTCGTTTATTTTTTGCCACGCGATATAGTAAGTGGCGACTTCTATTGGTTTAATCGATCGAAGGATTATTTCATAGCTTGTTGTGCTGATTGTACCGGACATGGTGTTCCAGGTGCATTTATGTCGATGATTGGAACGACCATACTCAACGATATCTTCAGAATTCCAGATATTGATTCTCCTGCAGCTATGCTTGAGCGTTTGGATGAAGAGGTGAAGAAGTTACTTCAAAAAAATGAGGGTAACGAAAGCATGGATGGTATGGATATATCTATTCTCGAGGTTCATATTCCTACCAAGCGAATACGTCTGGCATCGGCCAAACGCCCGGTTTATTTAGTTATAAATGACGAACTGACCGTTTACAAGGGAAGTCGCCGAAGTATTGGCGATAGCTACGAAGAGCAGATGAGCCCGTATGTAAATGTTGAATATAGTTGCCAAAAAGGTGATAAGATTTATATGTTCTCGGATGGTTATCCCGATCAGTTTGGCGGACCTTTAGGTAAAAAGTTTATGAAAGTAGGGGTTCAGAATCTTATTGAATCAATGCATGACAAGCCTGCCAATGAGCAGTTCGTTATAGTAAAAGAAAACTTCGAAAAATGGCAGGGTGAGCTGGAACAAGTGGATGATGTTTTGTTTATGGGTGTGAAATTATAAATACATTAAGTTAATAGTTGTAAAATTAAGCTGCTCAGTTAGATGCAGCTTTTTTTTTGCGTATAACATTAAGAAAGTGTTACGATTTTAACTTTTTGCTATTAACTATTAAAGAATCCACTAACCAGATATATGATGAAAAACATGATCTTGAATAAGCTGGTGCAAAAAGCTACAGTTATTTGGAGTGACATAGAGTCAAAGAAAGAAACAAAAGTTAATATCCTTAATGTAGTTAAAGATCGATTAGCCGCCATTGCTACCCCACATGAAGAAAACGATGTTAAAATTGAGATTGTAAGACAGGTTTGTTGTCGATTAAAGGAACAGTATCCTTCCTATTCGCAGGCCGTGGATGAAATTTTAAATCCATTTGAACATCACCTTAAGTTTGATAGTATTGCTGTTTTACCCTTTAAACAGCTCGATGCTTTAACCTTTCGGATTTTTATGAATCAAAGTATGATGGGGTTTGTTAGTTGAAAATTATAGCTATTATAGCCTAATATGAATTCATAAATGAATATACTTAAATAAAAAAGAGGAGCTCCTGGAGGATTTCCTCTAATGGTTAATTATTCAAGGGTTAAAATGGGGAACCATCTTAACATATCAGACTATACTTCTTAAAAAAAATGGGCTGTGGTTTATCCTAGTATCTGCTTAAACCTTTAGTATATTATGAAAGAAATTTTTTTAGAAAAAATACCACAGCCCTTTCTAAACCCATGAGAAACTATTCACTTACGCCAATAGCTAAATACGCTTTCGCATTCAATTATATAGACACCTGATAATTGAAAAAGGGTGACAGATAATCGTGATTTTTGTTGATTTTATTTTGGAATGATGATTAAGTTGCATTAATTCAGGCTGGTATGAGAGTGTTAATTTGATATTTTTTATTTGTAAATTTGCACTCGCTAAAATTAATCGGTATGGCCAGAGAAAGAACCCCTCATATAGGTTTATTTGGAAGACGTAACTATGGTAAGAGTACGATTATTAATAGTCTGGCAAAACAAGAAATAGCCATTGTATCAGATCATGCCGGTACAACGACCGATCCTGTAAAAAAATCATTTGAAATTAGTGGCTTTGGTCCTGTTGTACTAATTGATACAGCTGGAATCGACGACGTAGGCGATTTGGGAGCCAAGCGAATTAAAAAAACATTAAATGCCATCAATCTGGTTGATCTGGCTATTTTGGTGATAATTGATAATAAGTGGGGAGAAGAGGAAGAATCTTTAATTAGAGGCTTTCAGCAAAAGGATACTCCCTTTATGATCATTCATAATAAAACGGATCTTTCTGAACTACTTGATTCAACCATTAAAATTGGGAAGGATGCAGGAAGTAAATCTGTACTTCCATTTAATTACCTCGATAAAGATGTAGAGCTCATTATAAAGGCTATTAAGGCGGCCATTCCTGAGTCGGCCTATACAATGCCTACATTGGTAGGAGATTTAATTAAGTATGGCGATATTGTTTTGTTAATAACACCTATTGACATTGAGGCACCCGAAGGACGTTTAATATTGCCGCAGGTACAGGCTATACGCGATATTCTGGATAATGATGCGGTTTGCATTGTTTTGAAGGAACGTGAAGTAGATGCCTTTTTACGGAAGACAAAGATAAAGCCGGCGTTGGCCATTACGGACAGTCAAATATTTTTGAAAGCTGATGCTTCAATCCCCAGTGATATTCCGCTAACGAGTTTTAGTATTTTATTAGCACATTATAAAGGCGATTTTGAGAATTATCTGAAAGGGACTTCAAAAATTGATGAACTAAAAGATGGGGATCGGGTTCTTTTATTGGAATCATGTTCACACCATGTTGCATGCGACGATATTGGTCGGGTAAAGATTCCACGATGGATATCGGCCTATACGGGTAAGAAACTGCATTACGATGTGATTGCCGGATTAGATAAAGTAAAACGACCCATAGAGGATTATTCTTTATTAATTCAGTGCGGCGGATGCATGATAACCCGAAAACAGCTATTTAATCGTCTTGGACCGGCAAAAGCAAGCGAGGTTCCGATAACAAATTATGGCATGGCTATTGCCTACGTACAGGGGATTTATAATCGTGCCGTCAAGCCATTTGTTAATATTGACGATCAAAACATTTCGGATTATTTATGATTTGTTATCAAGGCCAGGCACGATTAATGTCAATCTTGTATTAAAAAAAGCGTAGGTTTGTAAATCTATAAGAAAATAAAAGGAGTAGAGTATGATTTATAATGCTGGAGAAAAAACAGCTATTGTATGCGGTGATGAAAAAATCAGTTACAATCAGCTAAATCAACATATTTCGGCCTATTCAAAACAGTTAACGGGTATAAGCGTTAACCGTTTGGCAATTTTTTCAGAAAACCAGGTTGGGTGGGTTTATTCCTTTTATGCAGGCTGGCATAATAATGCAACAGTTGTGCCCATCGACTTTATGTCATCGCTCGATGAGGTGGCTTATATTCTAAAGGATTGTTTTCCAGAGGTTGTTTTTACATCAAACGAAAAAAAGGAACTGCTTGAAAAGGCGGTGGAAAAGGCGGGCATTGAAACCCAAATCTTTGTCATTGAAGAGTGCGATGAGTTACCATTGTCAGCCGATGATACACTGGGGGAGATTAATACGGATGAAGAAAAAACGGGTGTCATCATATATACATCCGGCACTACGGGTAGTCCTAAAGGTGTGATGTTATCCTTTAAAAACCTATTGGCTAATGTTGATGCGGTTTCGAACCAGATAAATATCTACACCCGCGATGAGGTAGTGATGATGCTTTTACCAATGCATCATATTTTCCCACTAATGGGTACCATGATTGCACCGTTATTTGTAGGTGGAACAATCGCCATGTCGCCATCTATGGCTTCAGAGGATATATTAAAAACATTGCAGGATAATAAGGTAAGCATAATTATAGGTGTGCCGCGATTATATTCAGCTATCCGTAAGGGTATTCGTACCAAAATTGATAATAGTGCCATAGCAACTGCCCTTTTTAAGCTGGCGGAGAAAATTAATTCAAAATCATTTTCACGAAAGATATTTAAATCTGTTCATCAGAAATTTGGAGGTGCCGTTAAATATATGGTTTGTGGCGGTGCAGCGCTGGATCCGGAAGTAGGAGGTGATTACAATACTTTGGGATTTGAAGTGCTCGAAGGATTTGGAATGACAGAGGCGGCGCCGATGATCACATTTACTCGTCCGGGGCGTGTTCGTATTGGTAGTCCTGGCGAAGCTTTACCACAGGCTAAGATCGAAATTCGTGATGGCGAAGTTGTGGTTAAAGGGCCTAATGTTATGCAAGGTTATTTTAACCGACCTGAGGAAACAGCAGAAGTGCTGAAAGACGGTTGGCTTTATACTGGCGACCTTGGTCGTTTGGATAACGACGGTTACTTGTATATCACTGGCCGTAAAAAGGAAATTATTGTACTCTCGAACGGTAAGAACATCAATCCTTCAGAAATTGAAGCAAAGATTGAGAATAAAGCTGCCTGCGTTGGAGAAATTGGAGTTTATGCCGATCTGGATCAGATTAAAGCCATTATTGTGCCTAACAAAGCTGAGATGAAAGGTTTGAGTCCAGAGCAGCAGGAAGAGAAACTTCGTTGGGAAGTGGTGGATGTGTATAACCAGTCGGTATCGCCGTATAAGAAAATTATGGATTTTTCGGTGACAGATACTGAATTGCCAAGAACCCGTTTAGGTAAACTTCAGCGTTTTAAGCTGGTTGAATTGGCTAACAAAAAGGAAGAATCCAATGAGCCGCTTGAAGAAATTAAGCTGGAAGAATATCATATTGTTGCTGATTTTATTGCCAGTGAGAAAAATTGCAATGTTCGTCCAAACAATCATATTGAATACGATTTAGCTTTGGATTCCTTAGATAAGGTTGGCTTGCTCGTTTTTATTCAATCGACCTTTGGTATTGAGATGGAAGTGGATCAGCTGGTTGGTTTTTCATCAGTATTAGAGCTAAGTGAATACATTGCTGAAAAGCGGACTAAAATGTCAGTTGAGAAAATCAACTGGTCGAAAATATTAAAGGAAAAGGTTAACCTGCAGTTGCCAAAAACATGGTTAACAGGTACTATTTTTCTTAAGATATCGAAGTACTTCTTTTATTTGTATTTCCGATTCAGAGGAAAAGGAGCTGCCAATGTTCCGGAGGGAGCATGTATTATTGCACCAAATCACCAGAGCTATTTCGATGGTTTATTTGTGGCATCCTGGTTAAGAAATAAGTGTGTGCGAAATACTTATTTTTATGCGAAAGAAAAGCATATCAAGTCACGTTTTTTGAAATTCTTTGCTAATCGTCACCACATCATCATCATGGATTTAAATAAAGATTTGAAAGAGTCTATTCAGAAAATGGGTGAGGCCTTAAAGAAGAAAAAGAAGCTGATCATCTTCCCGGAAGGAACCCGTTCATTTGATGGCACTTTGGGTGAATTTAAAAAGACATTTGCCATTCTTAGTCGCGAGCTTAATGTGCCCATTGTGCCGGTTTCTATTAAAGGTGCTGTAAATGCATTGCCCCGCGGATCGAAATTTCCTCGCCCGTTTAAAAAAGTAAGTGTTGAATTTCTGAAGCCGGTTTATCCAAGTGGTGAGTCATACGAGGCCTTGGTTGAGATGGTTTACAACAGTATATCAACCAATCAGCAAGTGGCAAAAGCCTAAGGCTAAGTTGTTAATGGAATTGTAAAGGTGAATGTGGAGCCCTGTCCTTCAGTGGATTTAACCCATATTTCACCTTTCATTAGTTCAATGTATTTTTTACAGATGGGTAAGCCTAATCCGGTACCGGTTTGAAGACTGTACCTGTTTTCAACCTGGCGAAAGCGTTCAAATATTTTGTCTTGAAATTCCTGAGCAATACCAATGCCATTGTCCTGCACCGAAATTGATACGCTGTCTGCAATTTTCGCTACTGTTACTGTAATGGTTCCGTTTTGCGTAAACTTAATGGCATTGTTGATAAGGTTGGTTAGTACCTGTTTTATTTTGGCTTCGTCAGCGTAGAGGTAAAAGTTTTCCGAATCCGGAATAGCTATTTTAAATTCAGAATGCTGTTGATTAACTGCCGGGGCAAAAAATACCTGTAGTTCTTTAAGCATCTCACACAGGTCGAATTTGATCGGGTGAATTTTAACCTGACCTGTTTCGATTCGGGAAATTTCCAAAACATCATTAATGATGTTGAGTAATTGATTGCCACTGCTGAGGATCACATCCAGATAATCACTTTTCTTACCTTCCCGCTCTTGTTCCATTTTAAGAAGCTCGGCAAATCCGATTATGCCATTCATGGGCGTTCTTATTTCATGACTCATATTGGCTAAAAATGCCGACTTAAGCCGATCACTTTCTTCTGCTTTTTCTTTGGCTGCTTTGAGCTCTTCATTCTTGTGTTTCAGGTTTTCTTCTGCTCTTTTTCTTTCTCTCAAATCCCTGATGATCGCGAGGTAATAATCGTCGTGAGGGCGCTTCGAGTTCATTTCGATTGGAATAAGTGAACCGTCTTTTCCAACTAAATCCCTTTCAACCAATACAGATTGTCCTTTATTAACAAGGTCGAATCGAAGAGGTTTGTCTTTAATTGCCTCGGAAGAGAAAATGATTTTGATATGCTTGTTGAGTAAATCCTGACGATTATAGCCGGTCATGCTTAAAAAGGCTTGATTGACTTCGATTATTTCGCCTTTTAGGTTTCCCAGAAGTATACCGTCTCCGGCGTTTTCAACCACTTCCCGATATTTTTCTTCATTATCGATCAAGGCTTGCTGTGTTTTCTTAAACTCGGTTATATCTCTAACAGAAGTAACTCTTACATCCTCTCCCCGATACTGGTAGTTTCTGCCTCTAATCTCAGCAATAAACTGCGTACCATCCTTTTTGTGGGCGACAGCTTCGTACTTACCTTCAAATTTATTTTTGATATTAATGCGAACCAGCATTTTATAGGCCTCGCCAAAAACGCTTGTGACCTCCCGTCCTATCACTTCATTTCTGGTAAAACCAAATAATTGACAACCACTCTCGTTGGCTTCAATACACACGCCATCTTTGCTGATGAAAATACCTTCATTAACAGCTTCCGAAAGGGCTTTGAATCGTTCTTCGCTCTCTTTAATTTCCTGGTAATAGCTTTTCGATGCATTTGTCACCAGTAAATCTTCCAGTTCAGCAATGCGTTTTAATAAATCATCGTATGAAGGTGATTGACCCATAACTAACATCTTCATTCGTTATGGTATTCAAGTTAAGAAAAAACAATGATTAATGTAGAAGTATTGATTAGGTTAAAAGAAAATCAATCTCATCGCTTAAGGTGTTTAAACGCTCCTTAGTTGGTATCCAATGCCCTTTTTCAATCAGATGCTTTTTTAACAACAAAAAGTAGGTAAACGGGAACTCATCTTTTTGCCATTTTTGTTCGTAGTTAAGAAGTCCTTCTTTTTTAAGAAAGATATCAAGTCGATGAATAATGGCATAGTAAAAGTCGAGCATGCTAATTGAAGTTTCCAGAACGACCTGGCCGGAAGCTTCGTCGAAGAAATCCTCGTAGCGGATTATTTTAACCAAAGCAATATGGCCATCATCGGTGGATAATACCCATTTTAAGCCACCTGTTTCTTCGTACCAGTCCACCCAGCTGATGTTTTCTTCTCCCCATATATGAGATGGTTCAAAAACAAGACTGATCATTCCTTTTAATAGATCGTGCAGAGGATTACTGTTGTTGGATAGTCGGAAATCAACACTTTGGTTATTTGCGGATACATTTCCCTCAACAACACCAACTGCCACTAAATTATATGTGAAATGAAATGGGTGATTCATGGCTGATGCCTTATCAAAAGCGGAATCTTCGTTTTTTGTAAAATTGAAGTCCACAATAGGTGCTAGGTTCTTAAGCGGTTAATATAAAGTGATAACGCGTTAAATATATGAAAGATGTTTGTAATTACTGCAATAATCTCTAGTTTTTTGATTTATTGCATTTTATTTAAGGTCATTTAAACTATAACCCTGACGGATGAGTGATTCGGGCTTCATTAACTCCTTAAGTTGTTGTTGCTCCATAAGCTTAAGTTCACCATTGGCAGCAAACACATCTATGCCCTTCTTTTTCATGTGTTTTGCCATTTCACTGGCTTTGTGATAGTCGATGTAAGGAGATAAAGCAGTTGTAACAGAGGGGTTTAAATAAACCGGGTTAATTGTATCGTCTGAGCTGCTTATTGTTAACTGACTGAATAAGTTCTGTTTAAGGGTTTTATTGCAGGCAATCAAAAGTTTTAGCGAATCGAGTAAGGCGTGACCGATGGATGGGAGATAGGCGTTTAAATCGAGGCATCCCTGGCCACATAATGATGCAATTTGCTGATCGTTGGCATAGATTTTCTGAACTGCGCTAATAACAAATTCAGGTATTACCGGATTGACTTTCCCCGGCATTATGGAGCTTCCAACCTGACGTTGAGGGATGTTTAACTCCCGGTTGTTGAAAAGGTCGGAACTTAAGAGTCTAAGGTCATTCACCATTTTCTCCAGGTTGACAGCATGAGCCTTTAAAGTGGCACTGACTTCAACAAAGCGATCTAAATTGGCCGTTGCATCCGATAAGTTTTCACTTCGTGTGAGCGGTAAGCCAGTCAGATGCTGAAGCTCGCTAACCACTTGCATAATAAAAAATCGTGGAATGCTGATACCTGTGCCAATGGCACCTCCGCCTAAATTCACTTCTTTAATGCGCTCGAAACATTTGGAGACCCGCCACCAATCTCGCGATAAAGCATTGTTATAGGTGCTGAAAAGGCGATCGTAGGTATTGGGCACGGCCGATTGCATTTGCGTATAGCCTTGTCGGATTACATTGCGGTATTTGCTTTCCTGTTTTTCAACAGCTTGTCGTAACTGATTGATGCTTTCCTCCAGTACGTTCAAGAGTTGCATTGCGGCTACAGTCAAAGCTGTTGGTATCACATCGTTGGTAGACTGAAAAACATTGGCTTGCTCAAAGGGATCGATCAGGGAATAATCACCCGGTGATTTTTGCTGGTGTAGAAGTGAGGCGTTGCTAATGATTTCGTTCACATTCATATTGATAGATGTACCCGCACCACCCTGGATTGCAGGTACAATAAAATGATCGAAGTATTTTCCGGCACTTACTTCTTCTGCACTTTTGATGAGTACATTTATGATGTTGTCGTCTATAAATGCAATAGGAAGAGAATTGATATCGAATTTTGACTCGGCAGCCTTTTTAAACTTTAAATAGGTATGATAGCAAGCCAGTTTAACGGTACCAACGGCTTTGTACCATTCTTTAAAAAAAAGCGTGGTGTCAGGGAAATTCTCTGCTGCCCGAAATGAATGAATGCCATAAAGAGCATCATCGGGTAGATTCACTTCACCTATAAAATCAGATTCAATTCTCATCATTCTTTAATTCATCGGTCGTGCATAGGCCATTACATCATCTTTGGTAATGGTTTCTTGTCCCAGGATAATTAGTCGCTCAATCACATTTCTGAACTCACGAATATTACCTGTCCAGTTTATGGTTTTTAGTTCTTCAATGGCATCCTCGTTAAACGTTTTCTGGGGCATGCCTAACTCATCGCAGATGATGTTTTTAAAGTGGTCCGTCAATAATGGAATATCGTCCTTACGATCATTAAGCGCTGGAACATGAATAAGTATCACACTTAAACGATGGTATAAGTCTTCGCGAAAATTGCTGTTGGAGATTTCCTCTTTCAGGTTTTTATTAGTCGCCGCCAATACGCGAACATCCACCTTTATATCTTTATCGCTGCCTACCCGGCTAACAATGTTTTCCTGCAAAGCTCTGAGTACTTTAGCCTGTGCCGGAAGACTCATATCGCCAATCTCGTCGAGGAAGATGGTGCCACCATTGGCTTGTTCGAATTTACCTTTACGTTGTTTATGGGCCGAAGTAAAAGCACCTTTCTCATGACCAAACAGTTCACTTTCGATTAACTCAGAAGGAATGGCTGCGCAATTAACTTCAACAAATGGTTGACCGGCACGGTTGCTTTTTTCGTGTAACCAACGTGCCACCAGTTCTTTACCGGTTCCATTTTCGCCTGTAATCAGCACGCGGGCATCGGTTGGGGCCACTTTGTCGATCATATTTTTTACCTGGGCAATGGGCTCCGATTCACCAATCATATCGTAAGTCTTACTGACTTTACGCTTTAATACTTTGGTTTCAGTAACCAAGTCTTTCTTTTCAATGGCGTTGCGAATGGTAACCAGCATGCGATTTAGGTCGAGTGGCTTCTCGATAAAATCATAGGCTCCTTTTTTGATTGCTTCAACAGCGGTATCGATGTTCCCGTGACCTGATATCATAATGACCGGCGCATCGCGATTTTGTTCGTGTATTTTATCGAGTACCTCCATGCCATCCATATTGGGCATTTTGATATCACAAAGTATCACATCGTATTTATTCGCTTTGAATTGTTCCAGCCCCTGTTCACCATCTTCGGCCAAATCCACCGAATGATTTTCGTATTCCAGAATGTCTTTCAGGGTGTTTCGAATGCTTCGCTGATCGTCAATAACTAATATTTTCGCCATATTTACTGAGTTACAGTTGGTTGTTTAATGTTTGGTAAATGGTGCCTTCCTTAAGAGCAAAGGCACATTGCCATATTTCTTTAAAATTGAATTCTTTAACGATGAAGTTAATAAAAATACTTGCCAAAACAATCATTTCAACACGGTGCAGGTCCATTCGTTTCATCTTTTTCCGCTCCTCGCTGGTCGATTTTAAGAAGCACTCGTGCATTTGTTTGGCATAGTCAACCGGAATCTGATAGGTCATCACCTTTTTCATGTCGAGGTGAGGGTGATGCTCAGCAGCAATCATACCGGCAATGGTATCGAACGAACCGGAAGAGCCAATAAGTTTTTGTGTCGGATATTTTTTTAGAGCATCATAGAGCAATTGCAGTTCGGGCTTGATGTATTTTTCCACCTCTGCAATTTCGTCTTTAGTGATTGGATCTGATGGCTGAAATTTATCCAATAAACGAGCAATTCCCAGATCAAAGCTATGTTTCCACAATACACCATCTTTATTTGCAATGATCAATTCATTGGAGCCACCGCCAATATCAAGGATCATAACGCGTTCGTCACCAATTGGCACAACCTGTTTTACACCATCAAAAATCAACTCAGCTTCTTTCTGTCCATCAATCACGTTGATGTCCAAATCCAGTTGGTCTTTTACCAGTTTAACAAACTCCTGACCATTTGATGCGCTTCGAATGGCAGCCGTAGCCATGCAAATGACCTTGTCTACCCCATAAGGTTTCATGGTATCAATATGAGTTTGGAGAGCTGTGAGGCCGCGCTCCATTGCTTCGGGTAGTATTTTTTTGTCGTTGATGCCGCCTTTACCCAATTTGGTAGGGTACTTATTTTCAAGTAGAATCTGGTAGTTGTTTTCGCCGGTTTGTTCGGCAATTAGCAAGTTAAAGGTGTTAGTACCAAGATCTATAATAGCTATTTTCATTTATGTAGAATCATTTTTTATCAGGAGGCTAATGTACGCAAAATAGCCAGGAGAAATAAAACGAGGCTGAATCAATTTTATGAAACAGCCTCGCTAATTTTTTATTTCAGTTTTCTTATTTTCCGGAATACCTGAACCATTTCCAAAGTTCTTTATACGATATTTTTTTACCATACATTAATATGCCGGTACGATAGATTCGACCAGCAAACCAGGTTGTGAAAATAAAGGTGCCAATCAGAATAAATAATGATAAAGCCAATTGCCATACCGGAGGTTGAAATGGTATACGTGCCATCATAACCACAGGTGAGGTAAATGGTACCATGGAGAACCAAAATGCCAGATCGCCGGTTGGATTTCTAAAGGCCGTCATTGCTACATAAATAGCCAATATTAAGGGCATCATCACCGGCATTATAAATTGCTGACCATCGGCTTCATTATCAATGGCTGCACCAACGGCTGCAAATAAACTGGCGTACAATAAATAGCCTCCCAGGAAGTATAATAGGAAAAGAAATAAGCTGCTGATCAAATCGAGCGAAAGCAATTTGCTGATTACGTTGGTAAAACTCTGTCCGAACTCTGACATTTCTGCTGCTTCAATAGGTGCTGAATTGATGGATTCAACCAACTCGGTACTGTTCTGATTGCTAACCGTGGATATGTCGCCTGTAAATACAGTTAATAGTACCATAACAATGGAGGCTGTCAGAATCACCCAAAGAAGGAACTGTGTTAAAGCAACCAGTGCGATGCCAACTATTTTTCCCATCATTAATTGAAATGGCTTAACCGACGACACGATAACTTCTACAATACGGCTGACTTTTTCTTCCATTACGCCACGCATCACCTGCATGCCATAAATGAGTACAAACATGTAAATCATCATAGCAAAAACAATGGCAGCAACCATGATTAATTCGGTTGAGCTTTCTGTTTCGGTACCATCATCGCCCAGTTTAATGGTTTTTACGCTTACCTTTACTGCATTAACTTCTTTGATGATGGCGTCCAGTCCGTCGATGTCGTAACTCGCCAGTTTCTCGTTTTTCAAATGATTTTCCAGGCTTCGTGAGATGTGGTTTTTAACATCAATGGTGATTTGCTTATCGGAGTATATCTTAACTGCATTCGGGTTTTGAAGCAAATCTTCTTCGATAATCATGTAGGCATTATAACCTTTATTCTGATATTCTTCCGATATGTTTTCGGCCTCTGACGATTTAAGCCAGCTGAATTTCAAGAAATCGGTGCTTTGAACCTGATCGATGTATTTGCCGGTTTGATCAACGAAGGCGATCTTTTTTTCATCGGTATCCTCCATGGAGGCGAACCATCCGGGCAGAACCATCATGGCCGCAAAAAGTATTGGCCCGATGATAGTCATGATAATAAAGCTTTTCTTTTTTACACGGGTGGTATATTCTCGTTGGATGATTAATGATATTTTACTCATGAGGCTTTATTTATGGGATTTGGTAAGGTTACTTTGTTCAACCACTTTAATGAAGATGTCATTCATGGTAGGTAGTACTTCCTGGAGGCCATGAATTTGAACATCGTTAAGGATTTTACCAACCAATTGGTTAACATTGGCTTCGTTAAGCAGTTCGATATAAGCGGTCGCATGTCCGTTAACCTGGTCAATCTTCCTGATGTTAAAGTTATCAGCTAATTTATCCTTTAATAAGGCATCGTCACCGGTATAATCGAGTTTGATGATATTGTCCTTATAGCTTTGACGGATTTCATCAATCTGACCATTTAATATGGTTTTTGATTGGTTGATTAAGGTGATGTGATCACACAATTCCTCAACCGATCCCATGTTGTGAGTAGAGAATAGTATTGTCGAACCATTTTCTTTCAGTTGAAGTATTTCCTTTTTCAACAGATTGGCATTAATAGGATCAAAGCCACTAAAAGGTTCATCAAAAATCAAGAGTTTGGGCTCGTGCAACACGGTTACAACAAACTGAATTTTTTGTTGCATACCTTTCGATAGCTCTTCCACCTTTTTATCCCACCAGGGTTGAATTTCGAATTTCTCAAACCAGAATTTAAGCTTTTTAAGCGCGTCGGCACGGCTCATACCTTTCATTCGGGCCAGGTATAAGGCTTGTTCACCAACCTTCATCTTTTTATATAAGCCACGTTCTTCGGGCAAATAACCAATTCGATGCACATCATCGGGGCGCAGGGGCCGACCATTAAAAAGAATTTCGCCTGAATCGGGGCCGGTAATTTGGTTGATAATACGTATTAGTGTGGTTTTTCCTGCTCCATTGGGGCCGAGCAGGCCATAGATACTGTTTTGAGGAACCTGAAGGTTAACCTCATTAAGTGCAAGGTGGTTAGCGTACTTTTTAACCACTTGCCTGGCTTCAAGAAACATCATAGGTTAGTTGTTATATTTTGCAGTGAAGATAAGGTTTTTAGCTGTTTAAGAAAATATTACCTGCCAATATGCTAAAACCACGTTGCACCCAGTTGCTCTCTGAATGGCCATGGAATGGATGCGATGATGAGAATTAAGGCGATGGTGTTATACCAAAACAGTTTTTTATGGGTTATGTAATTGCTGTATGCCTTTGATCGGGCTGCACTATGAATAACCAGAATTGTGGCAATCAGCATCATTAAGGGGTGCTCTAAAGTGAAGAAGCGTAATAGGGTACTTTTAAACATCTCGACACTGAATAGTACCTTGGGGCTTATGGTAAATAAACCCAATCCAATCATAAATTGTGTCAGAAGCAGGCCTGAGTTAAGTTTCACCAGTACATGGTGACTGCCGGCATATTTGTATTTACGTGTCCAGCCAAGCAGGCTTTGTATGATTACGATCAGTATTAAAGCCAGAACAATATATCGTAAACCACTATGTGCGTGTATGAGTCCGTTGTACATATTACAATTTTTTAAAAGAAACATGTTAAGGCTCGAATTGTTCTATGGCTTAGCTGTTAGTGTTTCTCGTTAATGGATTTTAGATTTACATTACTTATTTACTCACGGCTAATTAGCCAGTATGAAGTAATTCGTTTGGCAAATGCCTGGGTGTCTTCGGTAAATAATTTTCCAAGTAATGGCCACATTTCTCGATGCAAGTGATCTTGTTCCTGAACAAATGAATCAATCAGTTTTTTACTATCAGCCTTTGAAATGACAGATTCAGGCAATTGATCAATTAAGGTGATTGCTTCTGATATATTATGGTCGTCGCCCAAAAGATCGGAAGCACGCTTTAAAGAGGTGGAATAGGTTTTGAAAAAATCGGGCCATACTTCCTGAATCAATAGCATTTGATTAAGCAAATACTTCACTTTTTTTCGAAGCAGGTGAAGCTCATGACTATCTAACTTCTGTTGTACATCTGCAATTTTTTTAAGGCATTGACTATAAGCATTGGAAACGCCTTGTCTGATGGTGTGCGGCCCAAGAAAATCAAAAGGAAATTTATCCAGTTCGGCCAGAGAACTTTGCATTTCTTCCTTAATGGTAATTAAGGATTGCTTATCGTTAACAAGTTTTAATTCATCCTCTTTTCGGGTATTAAGATAGTTGATCAGTTGGATAAACTGATCTTCAGGAATCTGAATTTCTTCGGCCTGAAAATTATCAGCCAGATAAGAAATGATGACATGGTAATCGCGCAGCAGCGACAGTTGGCGTGCCAAATCTCTGAACCTGACATTTTCCTGTTGATAAAGTTCTTCGCCAATATCCCATCGAACAAGCCTTAGTATCGCTCGGATTCGTTTGATTGCTTTTCGGATTTCGTGGACCGTAGTGTCAATATCATTGGGGATGGCACTCAGGTGTTCAATGTATTCGAACTGCTCTTTCAAAACCCTGATAACTCCCTCTTTCAACTCCTCTTGATTATCTATAGCATATCGGAACATAAGCATCTCATTTTATACATTAAACTACGTATTAAATATTTGAATTTCAAGATGATTTTTACCGATGTCAATTTTTTCATAAATTATCGTGCAAATAATTAAGGGTATGTATTGGGTAAAACAGTTTTTTTTGATGGTTGGTGTGGTGCTGATGTGCTTGCCTGTTGGTGCTCAGCAAAATGAAAAGGAAATTCATCCCTCTTTTTTTACGCAGGATGAAATTCTTAAAGTGCGTTTATATTTTGATATAAGTACACATATTCGAAAGAAGAGTGAGGATTATTGTCAGAGCAGATTGGTAATTTATTTTAGCGAAACAGATTCGGCAGTACATAAAGTTCGTTGCAGGGCACGCGGAAATTTTCGTCGGGATAATTGCTTATTTCCACCGGTCATGCTCAATTTTAAACCCGATACACTTTTTACAGAAGATGGTTACCTGACTAAAGTTAAGATGGTGACCCATTGTATGAATTCAAGGATTTATAAAGAATATATGCTGGAAGAATACTTGATTTATAAATTATGGGAGCTGATTAGTCCATATGCTTTACGAACTTGTTTGCTCGATATCGATTACATCGATCTTGGGGAGCGGGGTAAGCATACCAAGGCAAAGGGTTTTTTTATCGAACCGATGTATATGTTGGCCAATCGAACGGAAACCATTGAAGTTAAAGGAGAGTATTTTAAAGATGCGGAAATAAACGCGATGGATGCCGATCGTGTGGCATTTTTCAATTATATGATTGGCAATACTGATTGGCGTATAAAAAGCGGGCATAATATAAAATTTATCAAACGCTTTGGTCACCGGCGCGAAGAGGTAACCGCCATACCTTACGACTTTGATCATGCCGGATTTGTAGACGCATCTTATGCTATTCCTTCTCAATGGTCGAGTGCCGAAGAGGTTCGTGAACGCGATTATGTTGGGCGTTGTCGCGATTACGATGAAAACTACCATGCTTTAATCGATGAGTTTCTAGCTGTGGAGGAAGCTATTTATGAAACCATCTTAAACTTCGAATACCTCGATGCTAAATCAAAAAAAGCTTTGTATAAATACATTGCCGCATTTTATAAAGAAATAAAAAGACCAAAAATCTTTATTCGCACTCTGCATGAGGAATGTCTTGATCGTTATTAAACTTTGAAATTTGTTGCTTGTTTATTTGATGAAGAATAAAATAAGCGGATGTAACGAGTCATGAGAAAAGTTCTCACGCACAAGGATGATTATATTTCAGGCGAGTTCCATCCCTGCATGCGGGATTAGTTATTGCGATTAAAAGAAAATTTGAACACATGAAACGACCATGTAAATTCAATTATTCAATTTACACACAGGAGAATGATTGAATTTATTTGGGAGTTCCATCGGGCAAATGAAAATAAATTTAGACAGATGAAAAAGACGATTAGTATATTAGGATGTGGTTGGTTAGGATTTCCTTTGGCCACATATCTTCAAAATAAAGGTTTAAGAGTAAAGGGTTCAACTACAAGTGACGAAAAATTAGCTCAACTCAGTAAGAATGGTATCAAACCTTATTTGATTGATCTTTCCCAAACAAATGAATTACCAATCGAATTTTTTAAAGCGGATTATTTGCTAATCAATGTCCCTCCATCCAAGTTAATGCGACGTCCCGAGGCTTATCAATCATTAATTGATCAAGTGTCGAAACAGGCCAATCTGAAAGTAATTTTCGTGAGCTCCACCTCGGTATATAAAGAAAATAACGGCATTGTTACCGAAGAAAGTACTAATATGTTGCTTGATGGGGAAAACGAACTGCTGGATATTGAGCGATTGTTTCAAAAGGCAGTTTCAGAAATTACCATTATCCGCTTTGGTGGTTTAATTGGGGGGCAGCGTTATCCCGGTCGTTTCTTTACACCCAATCGTATGGTCAAAGGAGCTAATCAGCCGGTAAATCTGATTCATCTCAATGATTGTATTCAGTTGATTGATGCTGTTCTTAGTAAAAATAGTTTCGGTGAAGTGTACAATGGAGTGGCCGATACCCATCCGGATAAGAAAACATTTTACACTAAGGCCATCAATCTGAATAATGGGGAACTGCCTGTTTTTTCGGAAGAGGAGATGTTCTATAAGCTGGTGAGCAATCAAAAGGCAAAAGATCGTTTGGGAATCGAGTTTAAACATGCCGATTTGTTGGCAATGCTTGACGATGATAAGCTGTGGAACCGTTTATGACTTTTAGCATCTTGTTGTTTATTTAATTTCAATATTCTATGTTTGCAGTCATTCTGTATCCGATACAGATGTTTGAGTTTATTAAGAAGAGGGGAGAGACAGGCTCGGCGAACCTCTGGCAACCACCAAAATCAGGCAGGTGCCAAAACCTGGTTCCGTTAGGACGATGATGAATTTAAACAATTAATTATGATGCAATTATTTTACTTTCGAATGCCCGGCTGGGCATAATTATTTTTCACAATTTCAAGTAGTCGAAGTACGATACTATGGATAAACCATCCATGGCTGTTGTATTGTTGCTCTTCCGGTAAACGGCAGGGTGGGCTATAATCGTCAAGCAAAACCACAGAATAAATCAATATCAGACAAAAGCAAAAATTAACCATATGAAAAAAGTAGTAGCTAAATTCGGAGGTTCCAATCTGAAAAAGAAAGAAGATATACAAAAATTGGTTCGCGTCATAAAGACATATGATCGCCCCATGGTCATTGTCGTCTCAGCGTTTTATGGCATCACAAATCATTTGATACAGTCGATGGATGATGTGAAAAAAGATGAATCTAATATTGAGAAGTTGGTTCGTTTTTTGCGGGAGCTAAAAGAAGAAGCCATCCTGGAAAGCTTTAGCGATAAAGCCTGGCAGGAGAAAACATTGAATGCAGTTCAATCGAGGATTAAAGAGTTGGGCCGTTACCTGACGGGTATTCATTACATTGGTGATGTGCCGGAATTTGTGGAGGATGTTATTTTAAGCTATGGCGAACGCCTGAGTTCATTGGTATTGACCCACATCTTGCAAAGTAATGGCATTGATGCAGAAGAGGCCTTGCCTGAGCAGATGCCACTGGTAACCGATGGTGAGTTTGGCAATGCCACTGTAAACTTCGATGTATCAACAGCGAATGTGCAGAAACGCTTATCGGAGAATAAAATATACGTTGTGCCGGGTTTCTATGGTGTGTCAGAACAAGGTAAAGTAACCTTGTTGGGACGAGGCGGCAGTGATTACTCGGCGGCGGCTATTGCCCGTTGCCTTGATGCAGAATCGTTGGACGTGTGGAAAGATGTGAATGGTTTTATGAGTGCCGATCCCAAGTTGGTTGAATCGCCCAAGCGCATTACCCACTTGTCGTATACCGAGGCGGCTGAGTTATCATATTTCGGTGCCAGCATTCTGCATCCGCGAACGGTTGAACCGCTAAAAGAAGTGGGTATCCCCATTCATATTGGCAACATCGATGCCTTTGATGGAAGTGTAGAACCGCGCACTATTGTGCATGGAACCGAAGTTGTAACCGACTGCATCATCAAAAGTGTAACCTATAGTGATGACTTCGGAATCTTAAAACTGCGTGGTGCAGGTGTAGGGCTTAAAAAAGGTGTTTTGGCTAAAGTAGCGGTAGCGCTCGATCGGGCCGGCATCAACATTAAGTCGGTAATCACTTCGCAGATTGTGATTAATCTTATGCTTTCGGCTAAGGATATTAAGCGTGCTTATAAAGTGGTTGAGGATCTGGAGTTATCGGCCATTACCGAGTTGATAGCTACTGAACAGGTATCTACCATCGCTGTGGTTGGCGAAGGACTTCTAGATCGCCCAGGTGTAGCCGGACGTTTATTTATGTCGCTGGCTAAAAAAGAAATCAATGTGCAGATGATTGTATCTGGCGCCTCGGCTGTGGCCACTTATTTTATGGTCGCCAAAGATGATCGGGATGCCGCCATTGAGGCCATTCATAACGAATTTTTCAGTTAGGAATAATAAGTTTCATTAAGGGAAAAGCATGACCTATGCACCGTTCGCATAGGTCATTACTCTTCATATAAGTAAAACAACGCAATTCTTTGTTTAATGCCTTACCGAAACTCAATTCTGAAATTTGGTTAATAATTGTATGAGCTTTGCCCATGCTCGTGTATGTCCAGTCCATCTCTTTCTTCTTGTTCAGATACACGAAGTCCAATTGTGGCTTTTAATGATTGGAAAAGAATTAAACCAAGGGAAAAAGCCCAGGCTCCAATTGATAAGACGCCGAGTGTCTGAACACCCAATAAGGAAAAGCCGCCTCCATAAAACAAGCCTCCTTCGGTAGAGAACAGGCCAACAAGTAAAGTGCCAATGGCTCCGCAAACGCCATGAACAGAGATAGCGCCTACCGGATCGTCAACCTTTAGTTTTTTATCGATAAATTCAATTGAGAATACAACTGTAAGGCCGGCGATGGCTCCAATTGCAACTGCGCCACCGGGCGATACAACGTTGCATCCTGCTGTAATACCCACAAGTCCTGCTAGTGCTCCGTTTAAAGTCATTGATAAATCAGCTTTTTTGTACCTCAGCCAGGTAACAAACATTGTAACAACGGCTCCGGCGGCAGCAGCCAGATTGGTTGTAATAACAATTAAAGCAACGGCATTTGCATTATCGCCACTAATGGCAAGTTGCGAACCTGGATTAAATCCAAACCAACCCAACCAGAGGATAAAAACACCTAAAGCACCCAATACCATGTTATGACCTGGAATGGCATTGGCTTTACCATTGTATTTGCCAATTCTGGGACCAATGGTCCATGCACCTGCTAATGCGGCCCAGCCGCCAACGGAATGTACAACAGTTGAACCGGCAAAATCATGAAACCCAAGATCGCTTAACCAACCGCCACCCCATACCCAATGGCCTGATATCGGGTAGATAACAACGGTGATGATTAGTGAAAACAACAAGTAGGTGCTGAACTTGGTGCGCTCTGCCATGGCACCCGAAACAATTGTTGCGGCTGTAGCTGCGAACACTGTTTGGAAAAACAGATTGTGTAAGTCTGTACCATCGTTATAAAAGAAGCTAAAGGCACCAAAGAAAGCTCCATCGCCACCGTACATGATGCTGTACCCGATAATCCAGAACATAAGTGAACCGATAGAGAAATCCATGAAGTTCTTCATTATTATATTACCAACATTTTTGGCGCGGGTAAAGCCTGCTTCGACCATGGCAAAACCTGCCTGCATAAAAAATACGAGAATTCCGGCCAGTAAGATCCATAATATATCTAAAGCACTATTTGTATCCATAATTGTAATGTTTGTAAGATTTCAAAATAATTCAGTTACTTCTCATAAAGTGTTTCCGGGCCTGATTCACCTGTTCTGATGCGGAATGTATCAGCTACATCAGAAACGAATATCCGGCCATCACCAATTTCTCCTGTTTTGGCGGCATTGATAATGGCTTCAATGGTTTTATTCATGTTCTCATCCCGCACAATTATTGAAAGGATTCGTCTTTCAATAATGCTGGTGTCGTATATTGTTCCTCGATACAGATGCCCTTCCCGAGCAGTACCGGTACCCCTTACATCCCAGTAAGAGAAAAATGTAATGTCCTGTTCTTCGAGTGCTTTTTTTACAGACTCAAAGCGTGATAAGCGTATGATGGCTTCAATCTTTTTCATGATTTTAATATTTGTGGTTATTACTTTAATTGCTGTTTCTGAAAAGTTGCTCTTCTTTAATTAAATGAATAAGAGCAGTGATTTGTGTTGGCGATAAAGGTGTTGTCAATCCAGATATAAAAGGTGTTCACTGCTCTTATTGCTTCGTTTAGGTTTTAGAAAGAGATGCCAACCACGATGTCGTAAAACTCACTATTGGGGTTCACGAACACTATTCCAAACATGGGAATTGAGAATGACTCACTGATTTTTATCTCTTTTTCGGTGCCGATTCCAATATTGACTACTTGAAAATCACCTTTTTGACCACTTTGTACATGCCATCCATCGCCGGCTCCAATAAAAAGGTTGAAATCTTTAAAATCATAGGAGGCTTCGAAATATACCACACCGTTTTCCTCGCCTGCACCTGCTCGTGAGTCATTAAGAGCGACATTGCCCGATAGATTTAAGCTCCCGATTTCATAGCCCGCATTCAGTTCAATGGCGTGACTTGATATGCCGTCTTCTATTTCAAACCAACTACTGCCTGGATAATAATAATCGGTTACTCCAATGCTGAATCCGAAGTTGAAAGCATATGAGGCATATAAATCAGCTTCCTGAAAAGCATCTGCACCTTGAGATGAGCTAGAAAAGGCATAACTACCCCAGGCGCCAATGGCGAATCCACCAACAGAATACTCTATGGTTGGCTGAAATGCAGGCGAATTGCCATAGTCTACTCCTCTGAAGACATAACGTGATACCAAATCGGCAGAAAGATCAAAGTTGCCTTTTTTGCTGTTTTGTGCATTTGTGTTAGTTAACACTAAGCCTAATCCCAAAATCAATAAAATTCTTTTCATCCATTAATGATTAAATGGTTAATAATTGCACTTGCATCTTGTTGATTGGGGGGGGTGTCGACCTTAAAAAAGTATAAAAAATCAGTTGGTACCCTCTGTTTTTTGTAGGTTGACATTACAAACATAGATAAAAAATATTTTAACCCCCAAAATTATAGGGGTAAAAATCGAAAAATACAATAAAAATAAATTTCAACCCCAATTAATTAGGGGTTGAATGTGTAAATGGTGTAATAATATTTAATGCGGGGCCTTTTTTAAGGGGGTGTTAGTTTTAAAAGTGAAATTCAAAGTGTCAAAGGTGGGTATGATGAGGGGGAGGTTGTAAGTTATAATTAATACAATCAATTTTTACTGGTTTAATAAATTGTGGTAGATTGAATTATTTGCATACTTATGTGTCTAAGTGCTTGAAGAACAAGTTTAAATGAATAAATATGCGAATTGGTTGCATAAATATGTAGCAATGAAAATATGTCAAAAGTCATAAAAATGTGCAGCTTTAGTCATCATTTCTTGGTATATATAATGGAAAATTCTATTTTTGTTTCGGATTATAACACAAAACATCAGATAACTTTCGAATAGTAAGATGTGGTTTGTGGTTTTAATCCATCCGATCCAGCAACGGGAATGAGAATCCTTACAGAAGGGGTATTATTAGATTTTTCTCTAAAACAAAACAGTATGACAAAACGATTTCCAAATCCTCAGGGGTTGTATGACCCTTCTAACGAACGTGATAATTGTGGGATTGGATTTGTGGCCAACATTAAAGGTCAGCAATCCAATGAAATAGTAGTGCGAGGCTTGGAGGTGCTTACCAATATGACTCACCGTGGCGCAGAAAGTTCAGATAACAAATCAGGCGATGGTGCAGGTATTTTAATGCAGGTGCCTCACGATTACTTTACAACGTTTGGTTTTGATTTGCCTTTGGCGGGTAAGTATGGTACTGGATTGGTGTTTTTACCTCAGGATGAAAAAGAGGCTGCTTTCTGTCAGCAGACGCTTGATCGTTTTTTTGTTGCTGAAGGGCTGGAGCTTATTGGCTATCGTGACGTACCCGTTGATAGCGATGTGATTGGAGAAATTGCTAAAGGCACAGAGCCAAAGATTGTTCAGGTTTTTGTAAAGGGTAGTTACGAGCAGGATGCACTTGAACGTCGTTTGTATTTAGCCAGGAAGCAAGCCGAAAATGCCATCCGGGAATCTGAACTGGAGGAAAAGGAAGCGTTTTATTTGCCAAGTTTATCTTCAAAGATATTTATATATAAAGGAATGCTTACACCGGCTCAGTTAGGTCAGTATTTTCTGGATCTGAAAGATGCCCGTGTGAAAAGTGCTATTTCGTTGGTGCACTCACGATTCAGTACCAATACCTTCCCAACCTGGGATTTGGCGCAGCCATTCCGTATTATGGCGCATAACGGTGAAATCAATACCATTAAAGGTAACCGTTTGTGGATGCAGGCACGCGAAAGTCTGTTGGAATCGGATTTATTTGGCGACGACCTGAAGAAATTATTCCCGGTTGTGACACCAAATATGAGTGATTCGGCATCGCTGGATAATGTGCTGGAGTTTTTATTTATGACTGGCCGTTCGTTGCCGCATGCCTTGAGTATGTTGGTGCCGGAATCGTGGAACAGTAAAAACCCAATCCCTAAAAGTTTAAAAGCATACTACGAGTACCACTCAACCATAATGGAGCCATGGGATGGTCCTGCATCGATAGTTTTCTCTGATGGTCGTTATGTAGGAGGTACACTGGATAGGAACGGTTTGCGTCCGTCGCGTTATGTCATTACGAAAGACGACATGATAGTGATGGGATCAGAAGTGGGTTGTCAGGTTTTTCCGGCTGAAGAAATTAAAGAAAAAGGCCGATTAAAGCCAGGTAAGCTTTTATTGGTGGATACTCAGTTAGGGGTAATTATTCCCGATGAAGAGATTAAGTCGCAGTTGTCTAAACGTCATCCTTATGGCAACTGGCTGAATGAGAATCGTATTCGCATGCGTGAGATAGAGGTGCAACAACGCGTGCCTTCTGAATTAGGTGATAAATACGATGCTTATCTAAAGACTTTTGGATACAACCGGGAGGATTTTGAACAGATCATTGCGCCAATGGCCAAAACAGGTGGTGAGCCAATTGGTTCCATGGGTAATGATACGCCGATTGCTGTATTGTCGGATAAGCCGCAGCGCTTTTTCTCATACTTCCGTCAGTTATTTGCTCAGGTAACCAACCCGCCAATCGATCCGATTCGTGAAGGATTGGTGATGGCATTAACCAATTATATTGGATCGGTATCAAAGAACTTGCTTAGCGAAGAGCCTTCTCAATGTCGTTCCATTAAGTTTGAGAGTCCGTTGGTAACCAATACCGACCTTGGAAAGATTAAAGACTACAGGCGCGAAGAGTTTACCCATGCCAAAATATCAATGACCTTTCCGGCCGATAGGGGAGGCGCAGGATTGGAAGAGGCATTGGAGAATATTTGTAAAGCTGCCGAAAAGGCAGTTGACGATGGAATGAATTACATTATTCTTAGCGACCGTGATATTGATGAAAGTCAGGCGCCGGTGCCGTCGTTATTAGCTGTTGCAGCTACTCATCACCACCTGATTAAAGCCAAAAAGCGTATGCAGGTAGGGCTGATTGTGGAAACAGGTGAAGCCCGTGAAGTGATGCATTTTGCCTTGTTGTTAGGTTTTGGTGCCAGTGTAATTAACCCATATGTATGTTTTGCCAGCATCAACGAAATGGTGAAGGATGGCAAGATTGAAATGGATTATGCTTCGGCCCGTGAGAATTATATTAAAGCAGTTGATAAAGGCTTGTTGAAAGTCTTATCCAAAATGGGTATCAGTACCCTTCGTTCTTACCATGGTGCTCAGATTTTTGAAGCCATCGGCGTATCCGAAGAAGTAATTAGTAAATACTTTATTGGCACACCTACAAAAATTGGTGGTGTTGGTCTCGAAGAGATTGCCAAAGAAAGTATCCTGGATCATAAAAAGGCCTTCCAGCCAGCATTTCAAGTCAATCCGTTTGATACAAAAGGTAGCTATTCTTACCGTAAATATGGCGAAAAGCACGGATGGAATCCTGAAACCATTGGTTTGTTGCAGTGGGCAACATCCGAAGGAGATTACAATAAATACAAAGAATACAGTTCGCAGGTTGATAAGGATAATCAAACGCCTTTATTTATCCGTGGCCTGATGAAGCTGAAGAAACAAAAGTCCATTGACATTAGTGAGGTGGAGCCGGCTTCTGAAATAATGAAACGCTTTGTAACCGGTGCTATGTCCTATGGATCTATCTCAAAAGAGGCGCACGAAGCAATGGCTTTAGCCATGAATGAGGTTGGAGGCCGAAGTAATACCGGTGAAGGTGGCGAGGATGCCAAGCGCTTTAGCAGTCCGGCACGAAGCTCGATTAAGCAGATTGCTTCCGGGCGATTTGGTGTGACCAATAACTACCTGACCAATGCCGATGAGTTGCAGATTAAAATTGCACAAGGGGCTAAGCCGGGTGAAGGTGGTCAGTTGCCAGGGTTTAAGGTGGATAAAATAATTGCCAGTTTGCGTAATTCAACGCCGGGTATCACTTTGATTTCACCACCGCCACACCACGATATATACTCAATCGAGGATTTGGCTCAGTTGATTTACGACTTAAAAAGCACAAATCCTTCTGCACGTGTGAGTGTAAAGCTGGTATCGGAGAATGGCGTAGGTACTGTGGCTGCGGGTGTGGCAAAAGCGCATGCCGACCTGATTGTAATAAGTGGTACTGAAGGAGGTACCGGGGCCAGCCCTACCAGTTCAATTAAGCATGCTGGTTTACCGGTTGAGATTGGTTTGTCTGAAACACAACAGACCCTCGTGATGAATAATCTGCGTGGTCGCGTGAAATTACAAACCGATGGACAGTTAAAAACCGGTTTGGACGTCATTAAAATGGCCTTGTTGGGAGCTGAAGAGTATGGTTTTGCTACTTCTGCACTGGTAACACTTGGTTGTGTAATGATGCGCAAGTGTCACCTGAATACTTGTCCGGCGGGTATTGCTACCCAAGATGAGGCTCTAAGAAAACGTTTCATCGGAAAATATAAATACGTGGTTAACTTCTTCAATTTTATTGCGGAAGAGGTGCGTGAGTATCTGGCTGAATTGGGATACAAGTCGCTTGATGAAATCATTGGGCGCACCGATTTAATGGAGCAAAACAAAGACGTATCAAACTGGAAGTCACAAGGTGTAGATTTGGGTCGTTTGCTTTATTTTCCAGAGGAAGGAAAAAAATATCCAATCCGCAATACCACAGAGCAGGATCATAAGTTGGATGAGGTATTGGATCGCCAGTTGATTAAGCAGGCACAAGCTGCCTTAATCAATGAGCAGAAAGTATGGATGGCCAGCGATATTATTAATACCGATCGTACGGTAGGGGCGATGCTTTCGGGTGAGGTATCGAAAAAGTATGGCGAAGCTGGTTTGATGAAAAATACCATCAATTGTACCTTCCATGGTTCGGCAGGGCAGAGTTTTGGAGCATTTCTGGCTAAAGGAGTAAGTTTCCGTTTGGAGGGTGATGCCAACGATTATTTGGGCAAGGGTTTGTCTGGAGGAAAGATTATTGTTGTGCCACCTCAGGGAACAACTTTTAAGCCTGAGGAAAACATTATTATTGGTAATACAGTGCTTTACGGAGCCACCAGCGGTAACTTATATGTTCGCGGAGTAGCGGGTGAACGCTTTGCTGTTCGTAACTCAGGTGCACATGCCGTTGTTGAAGGTGTGGGTGATCACTGCTGCGAATACATGACAGGTGGTCGTGTGGCTATTCTTGGTCCAACGGGTCGAAATTTCGCTGCCGGTATGAGTGGTGGTATTGCCTATGTGTTGGATGAGGCCGGCAACCTGGATTATTATTGCAATAAAGGGCTGGTTGATCTTACTCCGGTTGAAGATGCGGCTGATGTTCAGGAGTTGCAGTTTATGCTGAATAAGCATTTGCTTCACACGAACAGTAGCAAGGCGCAGGAGATATTGGTTAACTGGACTTCGTACTTGCCTAAATTCGTTAAGGTGATTCCTTTTGAGTACAAGAAGGTACTGCAGGAGCAAAAAATTAAAGAGCTTGAGCAGAAACTTCGCGAAACGGAAGATGCACCGCATTTGAGAGAATAGGTTTTTGAAAGTACGATGATCGGAGTCCGTTGATGGGCGGGCTGTTAAATAGATTTAATAAAACAATCAGCTGGTAGCTAAAAGCTGGTAGCTTAAATAAAAGAATACCGGGGGCATAGGAGAATGAGTGAAAAGGCTCAAAGGAGCCGCCCCGGTTTCTTTAAAACGGAAGATTATGGCAGATCCCAAAGGTTTTATAAAATATGGACGTAAAGAAGGTGGCTACCGTCCGGTGACCGAACGAATCGATGATTACGGTGAGGTTGAACAAACACTAAATGTTGCCGATCGCACCATACAGGCGTCGCGTTGCATGGATTGTGGTATTCCATTTTGTCATTGGGCTTGTCCGGTAGGAAGTAAAATTCCGGAATGGCAGGATGCAGTTTACAAAGGCGAATGGAAATTAGCAAGCGATATTTTACATTCAACCAATAGCTTCCCTGAATTTACTGGCCGAATTTGTCCAAATCCTTGTGAGAAATCATGTGTGTTGGCAGTGCATGAAGAGGCTGTGACCATTCGGGAAAATGAATGTTCTGTGGTAGAAAAAGCTTTTAGCGAAGGTTTTATTCAGCCACGTATTCCGGCACAACGCACAGGTAAAAAAGTAGCAGTGGTTGGTTCAGGACCTGCAGGTTTATCGGTAGCCGATTTGTTAAATCAAGCGGGACATGAGGTAACTGTTTATGAGAAGGATGATGCCGTTGGTGGATTGCTGCGTTATGGTATTCCGGATTTTAAACTGAATAAGAAAGTCATTGATCGTCGGGTGGCGGTTTTTAAAAAAGAAGGAATTTGCTTTAAAACCAATGTATCTGTTGGTGAAGATGTGAAAGGTGAGGAGTTAACTGCACAATACGATGCTGTCGTTCTTACCATTGGAGCCATGAAGCCTCGTGATTTAAAAGTTGAAGGTCGTGATTTGGCTGGTGTGCATTTTGCAATGGACTTTCTGAAGCAACAAAATAAAGTAAACCGTGGTGAGATTTACAGCAATGGAGAACAAATATTAGCCAAGGGTAAGAATGTTTTGGTAATTGGTGGTGGTGATACGGGAAGTGACTGTGTTGGAACTTCGAATCGCCAGAAGGCAAAGAGTGTTACCCAAATCGAAATTTTACCTAAACCACCGGTAAAAAGAGGAGCAGGTAATCCATGGCCTTATTGGCCCAACACTCTAAAAACATCTACGTCGCACTCCGAGGGATGCGAACGTAAGTGGAGCCTTAATACCAAGCGTTTTATTGGCGAAAATGGTCGTTTAAAACAGGTAGAGTTGGTTGAGGTTGAATGGAACAAAGATGAAAACGGCCAATGGAAGATGACTGAGAAACCGGAAACCTCTTACATTATGGATGCTGAATTGGTGTTGCTATCGATGGGGTTTGTAAGCCCGGTTCACGAAGGTTTGGTAAGTGAATTCGGATTGGATCTGGATGCTCGAGGCAATATTAAAGTGGATACGAACTATCAAACCAGTCAAAGTAAAGTGTTTGCAGCGGGTGATGCTTCTAATGGAGCCAGCCTTGTTGTAACGGCCATTGCTAAGGGGCGTGAGGCAGCCAAGAGTATTCATAGCTATTTAACTGAATTATAAAGTCAGATACGATGTTTTTGTGTTGTATCTATAATAAGATATGCTTTTAACCTGAATCCAAAATCTACAAATCTTACACAGGTTACAGCTTATGCTGAGCATATAGGGTTGCTAACAAAACAAAGAAAGTCATTCCATGTTGGAGTGGCTTTTTTGTGTTTTAGTCAAACAAATGATTGTCATTGTTATTTCTAATTGAAGTGGTAAGCATTGAATGAATGCGCCTGAAATCCATTTAATTTAGAATATCATACGTGTAACTTAATGTACTGTTGTCACATATACATGTAAGGTAATTAGTGTATATTCATGCACTTGAAATAAGAGCTATGAAGAAATTAGAGTTGATGATAGTGTGTTGGTTTGTGGCAGTCTTGCTAACATCGTGTACAGACGATGAGCTTAGTGAGATGTATAGCAATCGTGGGGTTGGTAAGGATAAAGCTGCTCTGGAATCGAGTGTTCAAAAAGTAAATGCCGAAATTGTTGAATTGGGAAAAACAGATTTTGCTTTGATCGGTCATTCCATGATGCAAGAATTGAATGGAGCGGAAATGAATGGTAATGCTCTGTTCGTTCAAAAGATTATTGAGATTGGCGATTTGATGTATCAGGCCAATTGCAGTGATTGCTTGTTTGAAGAATTGCTTAACCTGGCTTTTGCCAGCTCTGCTTATTGCCAGCCTTTGCTTAATGAAGGATGTGGGGTATGGCGTTGGAATCAAGGTGAATTTGTTAAGGAACGGGATCATCAAACAGATATTGTGTTTATGTTTCCGGTAGAAAATATGAGTGCTGAAGTGGCTGCATTAACCATATCGGATATTGTAATTTATAAAGGTTTGTTTCCTGGTAATGACGATCAAAAAAATGGCAATCAAACGGTTGAAAAATTAAATTTCAATCTTAAGCTGGGCGATGAATTGACCCTGTCTGGTAATGTTAAAGCCAGCTTTTCGGATGAAGGTTTTTATCAGGATCTTGCTCTTTCTTTTAATCCTCAGCCTTATAATATTAGTTACGATCTTGGAAAAAGTGCAGATAGCGGATATTGGTTTTCTTCCTTTAGTCGTGAATCGGTCTATCTGATGGATCAGTCAATGGATTTGTTTATTTCTTCGGATGAAAGTGATATGCCGGTAAAAAGTTTTGTTAATCAATTCTTGATGTATGACGTAATAGTCGAAACCAAAGCACTTACCGACAATTTGTATTATGAAATAAAAGAACTTGCTGACTTGGATGAATCATCCGAACAATATGTGCAAGGACTGGTTTCGGCACTCAATGCTCATGCAATAATGACCGTAAAATATAGAGACGACCGGAGTATAATTGCAAAAGTTAATGCAGAGCCTCGTAAAGATAGTAAAGGCAATTGGCTGGTTGATCTGGAGATGGAGTTTAACGACGGTTCGCGAATTAGTTGTAATGAGTATTTCGACGATTACCTGGTTAAATTTAAAGTGCAGTTGGAGGGCTTAATTGAAGGATTCGAAAACAAGTTTGGTATTTGACTCTTGATGCCTGATTATATAATCTGATAAAGTAAAGAAGGTGCCGTAATAGCACCTTTTTTATGTCTGCAAATCCGGCGTTAGTCTCCGGATAATCAATTAAAATTCATAGTCAACACAAGCCCTCGACTCCAACACTTCGCGAATTATTTTACCAACCGCAACATGATCGGGGTGTTTGGCGTAGGCATCCAGTCCTTCCATATTGTCAAAGGTTGTGGTCAATGAGATGTCAAAGGTCTCGTTTTCGTTGCAATTCAGGCCAACTTCAATGGATTTAAGCGATTCTACCTTGTTGCTTAATGCCAATAGTCCGTTTTTAATCTCAAGAAGTTTGGCTTCTTTTTCTTCAGTGGTTTTAAAGCTTTTAAGCTTAAACAATACAACATGCTTAATCATAACCAAATTATTTCCTTATTTTAGTTTCGAATTTAAGCAAAAGTAATAAAATGCTAATAATAGGTATAGCAGGAGGAACTGGTTCGGGAAAAACCACCGTGGTACGAAAGATAATGGAACAGCTACCTGAAGGAGAGGTGGCCATTTTACCACAGGATTCATATTATAAAGATAGTAAGCATTTGCCACTGGAAGAGCGGCAAAAGATTAATTTTGACCATCCCAATGCCATTGAGTGGGATTTGTTGGTTGATCATATCGAGCGTTTGAAAAGTGGCCAATCGGTTCAGATGCCACAATATTCTTACCTAACGTGTACGCGATCGGAAGAAACCGTTGAGGTAATGCCACGCGATGTTGTAATTGTTGAAGGAATCCTGATATTGGGACATCCTCAATTGCGAAGTTTGATGGATTTAAAAGTTTTTGTGCATGCCGATGCTGATGATCGTTTATCGCGGGTAATACAGCGTGATATTCAGGAGCGTGGACGGACCGTAGAGAAAGTGCTTGAACGTTACGATGATACCGTTAAGCCGAGTCACCTTCAGTTTATCGAGCCAACAAAACGGTATGCCGATCTAATAGTGCCACAAGGCGGAAATAACAAAATTGCTATTAATATTCTAACGCATTTTATCGAACGAAACCTTACCAGTTTAAATTAACTACCATGCTTGATAACATTAATGTTGAGGACATCTTGTTTTTGGATATCGAAACAGTTCCGCAAGAATCGTGTTTCGAGAATGTTGATCCTGACCTGCAGAAGATGTGGGAAAAGAAATCGGATTATTTCCGGCAAGAAGAACAATCAGCAGCTGATGTTTATGGAAGAGCAGGTATTTATGCCGAATTTGGTAAGATTGTTTGTATTTCGGTTGGAATAATATCGGCACGGGGTGGACGCAGAATTTTCCGCGTAAAGTCTTTCGCCGGTGATAATGAGAAAGTGTTATTGGAAGATTTCGGGCAGATGTTAAGTCATTTTGCCCGGGATATTCATAAAAACATGTGTGGTCATAATGCCAAGGAATTCGACTTTCCGTACATTGCCCGCCGCATGCTGATCAATGGCGTTAAATTACCAGCTATATTGGATGTGGCTGGTAAAAAGCCCTGGGAAGTGAAATTTCTGGATACGATGGATATGTGGAAGTTTGGTGACTATAAACATTATACATCTTTAAATCTGCTGACAACCATATTCAATATTCCATCGCCCAAGGATGATATTGATGGCAGCCAGGTGGCTTCTGTTTTTTATGAAGAGAAGGATATTGATCGGATAGCCCGGTATTGCGAGAAAGATGTATTAGCCACCGCACAGCTATTTCTGCGATTTAAAGGTGAAGAATTAATCGATGAAGATGCGGTTGAGAATGCATAAGTTTTCGTTATCCGCAATAACAACAATAAATTAATCCAAAAGAAAATAAGCCAGCGTTTTAATTAATAGCTCCGGCTGTTCGGCATGTAGCCAATGACCGGCATTTGGAATGTCTACAACTTCAGAGTTCTTAAAGAATTTTCGGATGATCATCGAGTCTTCATCCATCACATAACCCGATTTTTCACCACGAATAAAAATAGCCGGAATTTTTGAATGGTTGCTTTCAGGATCCAGCATTGAGAAGCCATCCAAAATCTGATCGAGAGTACTTTTAAGCACTTCTAAATTTAATCGCCATTGGTAAGTGCCAGCCTTGGTGCGTTCAACATTTTTTAAAAGGAACTGTTGTAATTTGGCATCCGGCAAACTATCCTTCAGTTGTTTGCTAATGTCCTGTCGCGAATTGACTTCTTGAAAGCGAACGTTTAACATGCTGTCAATAATCAGCTGGTGATTATTGGTGATTTGTGCATAATTACTGAAAGAGGCGTAGGATTTTGGCGCAATGTCCAATACAATCAATTTATTGATTCTGTCGGGATACTCAAGAGCAAAGCGCATCGCTGTTTTTCCACCCATGGAGTGGCCTGCCAGATGCGCTTGCTTAATATTGTGCGCGTTAAAAAACTCAAGCAGGTCATTGGCCATGCTTTCGAAATCATGAATATTGCTGTGTGGTGATTGACCATGGTTTCGTTGATCAATCAAAAAGATATGGTAATCCTTCTCCAGCTGTCGGGCAATGGAAACCCAGTTATCTGATGCACCATACAAGCCGTGCAGAATAACCAGTTTGGGTCCGCTGCCACCATATTCACGATAAAAAAGTTGCATCGGACCTTATTTAATCAATTGCTGTTGATAAAGTTGAATGGTTTTTTCTAAGCCAATGTATAAGGCATCGCTTATTAAGGCATGCCCTATTGAAACTTCTTTCAAATAAGGAATTCGCTCATTAAAATATTTTAGGTTGTCCAGATTCAGGTCGTGACCGGCATTGATCTTTAAACCTATTTTGTTGGCTAATTCGGCTGCTTCAACAAAAGGAGCGATGGCTGCTTCCCGATCCTTGGCAAAATTGGTTGCATAAGGCTCGGTATATAATTCAATGCGATCGGTATTGGTTTTAACGGCTCCTTCAATATTTTTTAAATCTGTGTCGATAAAAATAGAGGTGCGAATGCCTGCTTCACTAAAACGACCAATCACTTCCTGCAGAAAATCAAGGTTGTTAATGGTATCCCAACCTGCATTTGATGTTAAAGCTTCAGGAGGATCAGGAACAAGGGTTACCTGGTGTGGTTTAACAGCTAAAACCAGATCAATGAATTCTTTAGACGGATAGCCTTCAATGTTGAATTCTGTTTTAATCACCGGTCGGATGTCATGAACATCTTTGTAACGAATATGTCTTTCATCCGGTCGTGGATGCACTGTTACTCCATCTCCGCCAAATTCCTGCACATCAACGGCAGCCTTTAATACACTTGGTGTATCTCCGCCTCTTGAATTTCGAAGCGTGGCAACCTTATTTATGTTAACACTAAGTTTTGTCATTTTTCATTAATTGATGAACACTCGATTAAGAGTGATTAAAAACAAAATAAACTATCCCTTATTTTTGTTTGTTATAATGTTTGACAGTATTTTTAATACTCAAACAATTACAGAGAAAAAGGGTTTTTATTGACGCGCAAAATTATAAAGTATTTCCAAAAGTAATCTATGTTGGCAAAAGAATTAATATCAGAAGTGGTACCTTCATTAAAAACATCAGACAGTGGTTTGGATGCCTTAAACTGGATGGAGGTGTTTCGTGTGTCGCATTTGCCCATAGTTAACAATCGCTCTTTTTTGGGCTTAATCAGTGATGTAGATATATACGATTTAAATAAGGCAGAAGAGGCGTTGGGCAATCATTCGCTTTCATTTTCAAGGCCTTTTGTTTATGCGCATCAGCATATTTTCGATGTTATTGAAATTGCTTCGCGGCTTAAATTAACGGTTGTACCGGTGCTGGATAAAGAAGAAGAGTACCTGGGACTGATTACTCAAAGTGATTTATTGCAAACTTTTGCCGATTTAATTGCGGCTCATGCATCCGGAGGAATAATTGAGCTGGAATTATTGCCGCAAGATTATTCTCTGGCCGAAATTTCAAGGATTGTGGAAGATGCTGATGCAAAAATATTAAGTTTGTATGTTTCGCAACCTACCGGTTCTGACAGATTGTGTATTGCGATTAAATTGAACCGCATTGATGTCAGACCCGTTTTAAATGCTTTTGACCGATACGATTACTCTGTTAAAACAACATATGTTGGGGATGATTCCTACGATGATACTGTGAAAAAAAACTACGACGCACTTATGCGGTATCTGAATATGTAGATGATAAAAGGTGATGTATGTTGAAATTTTATGGTGTTAGCTTTAAAATATTCTTTTTATGCACGATAATGCAAGGCATTGTTTTGCAGGCTAATGCTGTTGTCTTATCTGAAAACGAAGATGATCAGTCTGGTGAGCATTATGTTGTTGTTCAGCAAATTGTTATCTCAAATAATAAAATTACGAAGCCACGTGTCATCCTCAATGAGCTAATTTTTAAGCAAGGGGATAAGATATTGGTCGATAAGTTGGGGCAGGTGGTCAAACGGAGCCGTCACAACCTGTTGAATACCTCTCTTTTTAATTTCGTTTCCATTCGCTATACCTTGCAGGCCGATGAAACGGTCATTTTTCATGTAAACGTCGATGAGCGCTGGTACTGGTGGGTGTTTCCGATTTTTGAGGTGGCCGATCGTAATCTAAGTGCATTCTTTGATAGTCAGGATTGGTCGAGGGTAAATTATGGAGTGTATCTCAAACGAGATAACTTTAGAGGTCGAAATGAGAAGATTATTGCGCGGGTTCGTCTCGGTTTCACCACACAGATATTATTCGGATACTCATCGCCCGAGTACAATAAAAAGGGAGGATGGGGAACCTATTTCAACTTTAGTATGCAGGAGCAATTGCCCTATATGACCATGAATAACCAACAGGTGTTTAAGAGCCTGGATTCGGAGATGGCGCAGGTGAGTTACATGGCTTCGATCTATTATTCATTGCGATTTGGGTTGTATCAACGGCACCGGCTTGAATTAATGTATAATCAATACAGTGTTAGTGATTCAATCATAGATTTAAATCCCAATTACCTGACAGCAAATGACAGTAAGTTAAAGTTTCTGGAACTGAAATATGAATACGAATTTGATAAGCGCGATTCAAAAGTGTATCCATTGAAGGGTAATCGTATTAAAGCAGAGGTGTCCAATGTTGGTTTTGGTGTTTGGCAAGAGGATCTTCATAACCTTAAGTTTTCAGTTCAGTATGATAAGCACCTGCGATTGGCAGAGCGATGGAACTGGGCCAGTTTATTATATGGCGAATATAATACCAGCGATCATCTGCCCTATGTATTAAATACCGGAAGTGGTTATAAACGCTTTTTAAATGGTTATGAGCTGTATGTTATGGATGGTACGCGTCAGATATCTGCCAATAATCAAATGCTGTTTACCTTGTTGAAGCCCCGGGTCAAGAACATCGGTTTTATGCCTTTAACGCAATTTGCAAAAGTTAATTATGCACTTTATTTAAAAAGCTATTACGATTTTGGCTATGTATGGAATGAGAATCCATCAAATACCAATACCTTTGTTAATGATTGGCAGTATGGTTATGGTGTGGGTGTTGATTTTGTAACATTCTATGATATGGTTTGGAGCTTTAACTACTCGGCCAATAAACAAAAACAACATGGCTTTTTTGTTCATTTCAATCTGGCCTTTTGAAGTGTAAAAATAGTTTGTTATGCGTATAGCCGTCTTCGGAAAACAATTTGGTGAGGTTTTTTACAATGCCTGTAAAAGCTTGTTTCAGATTCTTAAGGAAAACAATGTTGATGTAACCATTCATAAAGCATTCTATGATTTTTTGCTGACCAATGTGAAGATGAAGCCAGAGGTGAGTGCATTCTTTGAAAAAAAATCTGATTTGAATGATGTCGACCTGGTATTTAGTATTGGTGGTGATGGCACATTCCTCGAAGCGGTGACTTATGTGCGCGATCAGGGTATTCCTATTGTTGGTATTAACAGTGGGCGTTTAGGCTTTTTAGCGGATATCTCGCAAGGTGAAATGCGCATCGCTATTTCAAAAATTCTTGAGGGCGAATACAAAATCAGACAACTGGATTTGCTGGAGTTGGAAACCAATAAACAACACTTTGGAGGCTATGGTTTCGCACTTAACGAGTTGGCGGTTTCGAAACGCGATAGTTCAGCCATGATAACCATTCATACCTACGTTAATGATGAGTTTTTAAATTCTTTTTGGGCAGATGGACTTATCATATCGACCACAACAGGATCTACGGCTTATTCATTAAGCGTAGGCGGGCCAATACTTCATCCCAACAGCAAAAGTTTTATCATCACACCAATTGCACCGCATAATCTGAATGTGCGTCCGATTGTTGTGCCCAATGATGTTGAAATAACATTAAAAGTTGAAGGGCGTGATTCTAAGTTTCTGGCTTCCCTGGATTCGCGAAGTGAAGTGTTTGAAAACACGGTTAACCTGAAAGTGAAAAAGGCCGGTTTCAGCGTTAATGTAATCGAACTCGAAGGTCACTCCTTTTTTACAACATTGCGTAATAAACTCATGTGGGGCGTTGATAAGCGCAATTAATCTTTATTTTAGTGCAATATTTTTTACGAATTGGTGTTTGAAAAAATGTATTACTCAATACACGGGATAGTATACTGACGGATGCCAAATTAAGACATGTTTCTGATAATGTTAAAAATAGCACTGAATAAATTTTCCAATAAAAGAAGTTTTAAGACTCTGGTTATAGGCATCAGCCTGCTGTTCTCTTTTGCACTTGTTCATCAGAGTAAGGCGCAGGATCGATTAGAGCTGGGTGGATTCGTTGGTACATCGTATTATTTTGGTGACCTGAGTAAAGGATATCCATTCTCCGATCCTCATTTGGCCATCGGTGGCATTGGGCGCTATGTTTTTACCGATCGGATAGCCTTAAAAGCAATGGCCTTATTCGGCAATATCAGCGGTAGTTATCATGCACAGGATTTGAAGTATCTGGAGTCTTCTGATCAGGATTATGCATTTGATCGAAATATTGGGGATGTTTCGGCTCAGGTGGAGTTTAATTTTCGTTCTTACGACCATAAATTTATATCTACAACTAATTTTACGCCATACGTTTCGGTAGGGCTGGCGACAACTATTTATAACAGAATTGATACAGATTCTGAAAATTCCGAGGGTAAACCAAGTTTTATATTATCTTTGCCGTTCGGTATAGGTGCAAAGTACAAGATTAACAAATATATTCGGGTTGGAGCCGAATGGACTTTCCGAAAAACATTTGTTGATGACTTGGACTATATTGGGGAAGGAAGTGTTGATCCTTCTGACCCTTATGGATTTGGAGAGAGCACTTTTACCCATAATAACGATTGGATATCGTTTGCAGGTGTGTACGTGACAATAAGTATGTTGAAACGGAAAACCAGATGTAATGATGGTATAAAAAAATAGACAGGTTGAAAGTATGTCGTTAAAAGACGAACTGATACAGGATAGACTACCGGCTCACGTTGCAATCATCATGGATGGTAATGGTCGTTGGGCTAAAAAGAGGGGCAATTCTCGTGTTTTTGGACATAAGCATGGTGTTACAGCTGTTCGGGAAGTAACCGAAGCAGCAGCCGAATTAGGAGTTGGTTATCTGACTCTTTATGCTTTTAGTACCGAAAACTGGAGTCGACCTAAAACAGAAGTTGATGCATTAATGAGTTTGCTTGTTTCGACAATTAGTTCCGAAACGGCTACATTAATGAAGAACAACGTTAAACTAAACGCCATTGGCTGTAAAGAATCTTTACCAAAAGGTGTTCAGTCGAAACTCGAAACCTGCATTGAAAAAACTTCAACAAATACCGGATTAACATTAACCTTGGCACTTAGTTACAGTTCTCGGTGGGAAATTATTGAAGCTGTAAAAAAGGTGGTACAGGATGTGAAAGATAATCAATTAGATGTTAGTAAAATTGACGCAGATGTTATATCTGGTAAAATGGCAACTGCCGGCATTCCTGATCCTGAATTAATGATCAGAACAAGCGGTGAGCATAGAATAAGTAACTTTTTGCTTTGGCAGTTAGCATATTCTGAGCTATATTTCTGCGACATTTTATGGCCCGACTTTAGGAGAGATGATTTTTATCGGGCTTTACTTGATTTTCAAGGGCGTGAAAGACGTTTTGGAAAAACAGGTGATCAAATAAAGAAATAATGGTTTTGCACGATGAGAGATAGGTGTGTGAAGATATGGCAAAGCCAAAAACGAACAAACTATTAAATTGCATGGAAGGTAATATGCGTAATAAGTTATTATTTGTTTTCCTATTTATATTATCCATATTAAATATAAACGGACAAACGGCCGAAGTTCCAAATATTTCCTATTCAGGTACACCACGTAAATATATCATTGCGGATATTGAAGTAACCGGTGTTCAGAATTTGGATCCAAAAATATTAGTGAACATCAGCGGACTAAAAGTCGGGCAGCAAATTACCGTACCTGGTGATGAGGTGTCGGAGGCAATCAGAAGGTATTGGCAACATGGACTTTTTTCGGATGCTAAAATTAAGGCAAAGAAAATTGAAGGCCGACAGATATATTTAGAGATTTTTCTTCAGGAACGACCACGTTTATCTGAAATGTACTTTTCAGGTTTAAAGAAAAATGAAATCGAAACCGTTGAAGAAAAAGTAGCCATGATGAAAGGCTCGCAGGTTACACCTTTTATGGTAGCCCGTGCCGAGAAATACATTACTGATTATTTTGTGGGGAAAGGATTTTATAATACTGAAGTAAACATTGTTCAGAAAGATGACCCTTCAAAACCCAATCATGTAACGCTTGATATCAATGTTGATAAAAAAGATAAAGTTAAAGTTAGCTCCTTAACTTTTGAGGGAAATACCATTTTGACTGACGGTAAGTTAAACCGTACAATGAAGAAAACGAATCAAAAAGGTAAGCTCCTCAACTTTTTCAGAACTAAAAAATTCGTCGTTGAGAAGTACGAAGAAGATTTAGCGGCAATTATTACTAAGTACAACGAACTGGGATACCGCGATGCCCGCATCGTTACTGAAGAAGTAAGTAAAAATATAGAAGACAACACAGTGGATGTAAAACTGGTTGTTGAAGAAGGTAATAAATACTTCTTTGGTGATATTACCTGGGTTGGTAATACAATTTATCCGTCTGAGTTACTTGATTATGAGTTGCGCATCCAAAAAGGAGATGTGTTTAATCAAACCTATCTTGACGAACGTTTATTATCCGACGAAGATGCGGTACATAACCTTTATATGGATAAGGGATATCTGTTCTCGAACATTTCGCCAGTTGAAACAGGTGTAAGAGGAGATACCATTGATATTGAGATGCGTATCTTCGAAGGACAGCAGGCAACCATTAATAAAGTAATCATTCGGGGCAACACCAAAACTCACGAGCATGTGGTTCGCAGGGAAGTACGTACCAAGCCTGGGCAGCTCTTTAGCAAATCAGAATTGATTCGTACAGTTCGTGAATTGGCTCAGTTAGGACATTTCGATCCTGAAAATATTTCTCCTGATGTACAACCAAACCAGGATAATGGAACCGTTGACCTGGTATACCAGCTTGAGGAAAAAGCTAATGACCAGATTGAATTATCTGGAGGTTGGGGTGCCGGAATGTTTGTAGGTTCATTAGGACTGAAGTTTACCAACTTCTCCATGCGTAACATTTTTAATAAAGAAGCCTGGAGACCATTGCCAACTGGTGATGGACAAACTTTAGCATTAAGAGCACAAACGAATGGTAAGTTTTACCAGTCATATAGTTTATCGTTTACCGAACCATGGTTGGGTGGTAAAAAACCAAACTCATTAAGTTTTTCTATTTACCATTCTATTCAAACCGGCGTAAGTTCAAATTATTACAATCCTAGATATGGCTACGGTGGTGGTTATGGAGGCTATGGTGGTTACGGCGGCTACGGAGGTGGTTACGGTTACGGAGCGGGAATTACTGATCCGGATGCCATTGACCAGCATATGAAAATAATGGGAGTGTCGCTTGGTTTTGGTAAACGACTGCGCTGGCCAGACGATTTCTTTTCGCTGTACACAGAGGTAAGTTACCAACGCTACGATCTTCTCGACTGGAACTACTTTATTATGCAAAATGGGATTTCGAATAACTTGAACTTTAAAGTTATGTTGAGCCGACGCTCAATCGATAATCCAATTTATACACGACACGGTTCTGATTTCTCAGTTGGTTTAGAATTTACTCCACCTTGGTCGAAATTCTCAGATCGTGACTGGTCACAACTTGATCCGAACGACCCTGACGATCAGGAAGTCTTGTACCAAAAAATCGAATATCATAAGTGGACGTTTAAAGGATCTGTTTTTAAACCGATCGATAATGCCAGTAAACTGGTTGTGATGGGTAAGATGGAAATGGGTTTCCTTGGTTACTATAATAAACACCTTCAGAGTCCGTTTGAGAAATTTGTTTTAGGAGGAGACGGAATGTCGGGCTTCAGTATGTACGGTAGTGAAACCATTGGGCTTCGCGGATATGAAAATTCATCACTAACTCCTTATAATGCAAGAGGATCGTATGATGGTAATATCTATAACAAGCTGACCATGGAGGTGAGGTATCCGTTGGCATTACAGCCCTCGGCAACAGTATTCGCCCTGGCCTTCCTGGAAGCGGGTAATGCCTGGAGCCAATATGAAAACTATAATCCATTCGAGTTGAAACGATCTGCTGGAGTTGGTCTGCGTATCTTCTTGCCAATCTTCGGATTGATGGGTATCGATTGGGGATATGGATTCGATGAAAGTTTATACCGAAGCAATGCCGGTGGCAGTCAATTCCACTTTGTAATAGGTCAAAGCTTCTAATAGACAATGAGTTAATTGTTTGGTTTGATTTTTGTTAAGATAAGGTGTACTTAAAAATTTAAGCTATGAGAAATATCGTATTATTATCATTGTTATTTATTGGGCAACTGGCTTTTGCTCAGAAGTATGCCTTTGTTGATTCAGAATATATATTGCGCAATGTACCTGCATACGAAGCAGCCAATGAGCAATTGTCGCAATTATCTACAAAATGGCAAACAGAAGTTGAACAACGCTTTGAAGAAATATCTCAGTTGTATAAAAATTACCAAGCTGAGAATGTATTTTTATCAAACGAGATGAAAGTAAAGCGTGAGAATGAAATTGTTGAGAAGGAAAAGCAAGCCAAGCAATTACAGCAGAACTACTTTGGGCAAAATGGCGAATTGTTTAAACGACGCGAAGCCTTGGTAAAACCCATTCAAGACGAAATATACAATGCCATTGCAGATATAGCAGCTGAAAATAATATAGCCGCTGTCTTTGATAAAGCATCCGGTATGGGTATCATGTTTGTTGACACAAAATATGATATAAGTGATGATGTTTTGGTGGAATTAGGATATAAAAGTGAATAACTAATAACTCATATATGAAACGATCAGGTAAATTTTATTATCCAATTTTAAAAAGGATGGTAAAATTTATTTGAGAGTTACATATGACCTTTGAAAATAAATTTAATCGTATGAAAATTTACTACACGCTGTTAGCATTTATATTATTGGCAATAGGGTCAGTAAGCGCTCAGCAACCAATGAAATTTGGTCATATCAACAGTGCAGAAATTTTACAGGCCATGCCTGAATTAAAGGCTGTTGAGACGGAATTGGAGGCTGAGTTTGATAAAAAAGAGGCGCAACTCCTAGCCATGCAGGAAGAGTTGAAGAATAAACAACAAGCATACCAAGCCGAAGCACAAACGCTTAGTGCTGAAGAAAGAACTGCAAAGGAAACTGAACTAATGGAATTGAATCAGAAGGTTCAGAACTATTACATGCTTTCGCAACAACAAATCCAGGCCAAACAAAATGAATTGCAAGCACCGATCGTGCAGAAATTAAAGGCAGCAATTCAGGAAGTTGGTGATGAGGAAGGTTTTTTATATATCTTTGAAATGACAAGCCGTGTGCCTGTTTTTGCATCGGATAAGAGCATCGATGTAGGTCCACTTGTTAAAGCTAAATTAGGAATTCAGTAATAAACGAATATAAAGCAATTAGATATGAAGTTTTTAAAAATATTAGTTGTATTAACAGCCTTCGCTTTTATTGGAAAAGTTGAAGCACAGGATTTAAAGTTCGGTCATGTTAATATTACCGAATTGGTTAGTCAGTTACCAGATAAAATTAACGCCGATAAAGAACTTCAGGCAGAAGCTACTAAATTACAGGAGCAACTTCAGGTAATGGAGCAGGATTTGGCTAAAAAGTATGAAGAGTACATGGCACAGCGTGATACTTTACCTGACTTAATTCGTGCCACAAAAGAAAAAGAAATTCAGGATTATCAGCAGCGTATGCAGCAGTATAGCCAAATGGCTCAACAGTCATTAGGTCAAAAAGAACAGCAATTATTACAACCAATCATCACTAAAGTTCAAAAGGCTATTGATGAAGTTGGACAAGAGCAAGGGCTGATTTACATCTTCGATATCAGCACACAGGTTGTTGTTTATCACTCAGACAAGAGCGTAGATTGTGCACCATTAGTAAAAGCTAAATTGGGCGCACAATAAAACACGAAAAATATTTTTCTTAAGCGGGTGACTAATTTTAGTCACCCGCTTTTGTATATTTAGTGTTTAATAAACTTTTTTTGATTGACTTTACCTGCTATGCAAAGTAAGTGTGGATGTCGATATAAGAACTAAATTATAATGAAGAAAGCCGGACCAATAGCTGTTTTTGACTCTGGATATGGTGGATTAACGGTGTTAAACAAAATTATTCAACACTTACCCCAGTACGATTACATTTATCTTGGTGATAATGCGCGAACACCATATGGCACGAGGTCGTTTGAGGTAGTTTATGAGTACACACTCGAAGCGGTAAGGAAATTGTTCCAAATGGGCGCCCATATGGTAATTTTGGCCTGTAATACGGCTTCGGCGAAAGCGCTGCGAAATATTCAACAGAAGGATTTGGCCGGGATTGATCCTAACAGGCGTGTTTTAGGTGTAATTCGACCAAGTGTGGAAGCCGTGGAAGCTATCAGTAACACCAAGCATGTTGGTATATTGGGCACAATTGGTACAGTGCAATCCGAATCTTATCCAATCGAAATTAATAAGTTATATCCAACCATTAAGGTGACCCAGGAGGCATGCCCAATGTGGGTGCCATTGGTTGAAAATAACGAATTTTTAAAAGGTGGGGCCGACTATTTTGTGAAACAGCACATTGATGATCTGCTGAATCGTGATCCCGAAATTGACACGATTGTTTTGGGATGCACGCACTATCCTTTATTAATCGATAAGATAAAGGCGTATTTACCTGAAGGTATCGCAATTGTTGAGCAGGGCGATATTGTAGGTGAGAGTTTAAAGGATTACCTGAGACGACATCCGGAGATGAATGAGAAATGCTCTAAAAATGGAAGTGTCAAATTCTATACAACCGAACAGGTAGCAAAGTTTAAACAAACAGCCGGTATATTCTTTAAAGGCGAGCTTAATCTCGAACACATCGTATTGTAAAGCTATCAGCCATTGATTAACAGCTGATAGCCTTATAATTATTTTTCTTCACCATCTTCTTTAAACCAGCCGGCATACATCAGGTAATTGTTGGCAATTTTTTGCACCATTTCTCGTGATTGTTCCGGTTCTATGTCTTTCACTTTTTTAGCAGGAACACCCGCATAGATACTATTGGGTTCTACAATGGTTCCCGTCAGAACAAGTGAATTGGCAGCGATAATTGAGTTACTCCCGATTACGGCATGATCCAGCACAGTAGCGCCTATACCAATCAGAACATTATCTTCAATTTTTGCCCCATGAATGGTTACATTATGACCAATGGAAACATTGTCGCCAATTTCAACCACCGATTTCTGATATAAAGTGTGCAGTACCGAACCATCCTGAATGTTTACCTTGTTGCCAATGCGAATGGAATTAACGTCGCCCCTTAAAACGGCATTAAACCAAATACTGCAGTCATTTCCAATTTCAACATCACCAATGATGGTTGCATTCTCTGCTAAATATGCATTCGTACCAATTTTTGGAGTAAATCCCCTAACTGTTTTAATTAGTGCCATGTATTGATTTGTTATTTAATTGTGTCGATATTTATACAAGAGAGAAAGCAAAAGAATGTTTAAGCATCACCTCTTTTAATAATGTTGCAAATGTACAATCATCGTTGGAAAGTTGATCAATCAACTTTGTTAATGTATCTGATAAAATTAATGCATTAAAAAAGAACTGATAAAATGTGTTGTATAACACAAGGTGTATATGGGTTGAACATGACAAATGTCAACAAGTCGATTTGGTCATATCTCTACCTTTACTCCGTATTTCAGAGGAAATTAATGTCGTGGCTAACAAGCTTTATTACATTGATTTCCTTTTTATTGATTGCTTAACTTTGTTTTAATATAGATACAAATAAGAACCTTATCAATCATGGGTAAAAGGTCAAAAGTTATTGAAAGAGAAGAAGTCGTAGTTAGGTTTTCCGGCGATTCCGGTGACGGAATGCAGTTGACAGGAACCTTATTCTCTTACACATCCGCTATTTTTGGAAACGATATCTCAACGTTTCCCGATTATCCTTCAGAAATTCGGGCTCCACAAGGCACGATCAGTGGTGTTTCTGGTTTCCAGGTACATTTCGGACATACCGAGGTTTATACCCCGGGTGATTACTGCGATGTATTGGTGGCGATGAATCCTGCTGCATTAAAAGCAAATGCCAAATGGATGAAACCAGGTGGTACTGTTATTTTAGATGTGGATAGTTGTGATGAAAAAAATCTGCGTAAGGCAGGTTACGAAACCAATGATCCGATTACAGAAAGTAAGCTTGGAGATTACAATATTGTAAAGGCGCCAATTACAACGCTCACAAAAGAGAGTTTGAAAGATATGGGGCTGGATAACAAAAGTATTCTTCGTAGTAAAAATATGTACGCGCTTGGTTTGGTTTATTGGTTATTCGACAGACCTCTTGACCACACCAAAGATTATATTAAGAAGAAGTTTGCCAAGAATCAATTGGTTGTTGATGCCAACATTAAAGTGCTCGAAGATGGTTACAACTATGGTAACATTATTCAGGCTTTAACACCTTCGTATCACATTAACCCGGCTGATATAAAGAAGGGTAAATACCGTAACTTAAGCGGTAACGTAGCTGTTGCCTGGGGATTTTTGGCAGCTGCCGAAAAGAGTGGTTTGGAGCTATTCTTAGGTTCTTATCCAATTACACCGGCAACCGAAATTCTTCAGGAATTAAGTGCCCGTAAAGATTTAGGAGTTAAAGTATTCCAGGCCGAAGATGAAATTGCAGGTATCTGTACATCGATCGGTGCGAGTTTTGCCGGTAATCTGGCGGTGACCACTACCTCAGGACCTGGTTTGGCATTAAAAGGAGAAGCCATCGGTTTAGCCATTATTGCTGAGTTGCCATTGGTTGTAGTTAACGTACAGCGTGGTGGTCCATCAACGGGTTTACCAACCAAAACTGAGCAATCAGATTTGATGCAGGCCTTATACGGACGTAATGGTGAAAGTCCGGCTGTTATTATTGCAGCTAGCTCACCAACCAACTGCTTCGATTATGCCTTTTATGCAGCGAAGATTGCAGTTGAGCATATGACGCCGGTAATTTTATTGACTGACGGATTCCTTGCTAATGGAACGCAGCCTTGGCGTTTACCAAATATGGAAGAGTGGCCATCCATTAAGGTGCCATTGGCTGATCCTAATGATAAAGACTGGCATCCGTATAAACGTGACATTGAAAAGCTGTCGCGCTATTGGGCATCGCCTGGTGTTGCCGGTTTGGAGCACCGCATTGGTGGTCTTGAAAAGGATGAGCATACAGGTGCCGTATCGCACGATGCTTTAAACCACCAGCGAATGGTCGAAATTCGTGAAGAAAAAGTGCAGCGCATTGCTAATGATGTTCCTGAACTGGAATTGCTCGGTGATGTTGATTCAGATACCTTAATAGTTGGTTGGGGTGGTACATTCGGTCATTTATTTACGGCTGTAGATGAATTGGCTAACGAAGGTATTAATCTGGCGCTGGCGCACTTTAATTATATAAAACCACTGCCTCGTAACACGTATGAGGTTTTAAAACGATACAAGAAGATTGTTGTTTGTGAGTTAAACCTTGGGCAATTTGCCGACTACCTGACAATGAATTTCCCTGATATTCAAACACGCCGCTTTAATAAGGTGCAGGGACAACCATTTACGGTAGTAGAATTAAAAGAACACTTTAAAACATTGCTGGAGGAATAAATGATGGCTGAAAATTGTCAAGTAAAATTTACAGAATTTAAAAGCGACCAAAGTGTAAAATGGTGCCCGGGCTGTGGCGACCATGCCATTCTTAATTCAGTGCAAAAAGCAATGGCTTCTTTGGGATATAAAAAAGAAGAAGTAGCTGTTATATCAGGTATTGGTTGTTCATCGCGGTTCCCATATTACATGGAAACCTATGGTTTTCATACTATTCACGGACGTGGATCAGCCATCGCATCGGGTGTAAAAGTGGCCAATCCCGAGTTAAAGGTTTGGCAAATTACTGGTGATGGTGATGCCCTTGCGATTGGTGGTAACCACTTTATTCATACAATTCGTCGTAACCTGGATATTAATGTGATTCTTTTCAACAACCAGATTTACGGTTTAACTAAGGGACAGTATTCACCAACATCGAAGCGGGGCTTTATTTCTAAAACCTCCCCTTTTGGAACGGTTGAAGCACCATTCCGTCCGGGTGAACTTTGCATTGGCGCACGTGGGCAGTTTTTTGCCCGATGCATCGATAAAGACCTGAAACACTCGGTTGTAATGATGGAAGAAGCTGCCAGGCATGAAGGTACTTCTATTGTGGAGGTATTACAGAATTGTGTAATCTATAATGATAAAACACACAATGCAATAACCGATAAGGCACATTCTGCCGATCGTACCATCAAGCTGGAGCATGGTAAACCAATGATTTTTGGTAAAGAGCGCGACAAAGGCTTGGTGCTTGAAGGCCTAAATTTAAAGGTGGTAACAATTGGTGAAAATGGTATTACTGAGGATGATATTCTGGTTCATGATGCCCATTGCGACGACATTACACTTCACCTTAAGCTGGCTGACATGGAGTATCCTGAATATCCTGTTGCACTTGGTGTTATTCGCTCGGTTAAGGCACCGGTTTACGATCAGTGTGTTGAAGAGCAATTAAAAGCTGTACAAGAAAAATCAAGCATCAAAACATTTAATGACCTGATTCATTCAGGTGATGTTTGGGACGTTGAATAATTATTTTTATTGAGTTAGCAAAAAAGCCGTTCATGGAGTTTCCAGAACGGCTTTTTACTTTTCTAAAAGTTTAATCTTATTCTATTTCTTTAATAAAAGCGAGTAGGTAAAATGCTCAAGCATGTCTTTTACCTCTTCGTAGTTTTCTTCTTTTACTTTTACATCAGTTAATCGTGGCAAATGAATCGCAAAATAGCTGTGACTGTTTGCCATCTCGAATAGGTTGCTGGCTAATGCCCTCGGATAAGGAAATTCAGGATTTACTTCAGAGATAACATTGGCAACCTTTTCGCACAACATTTTATAGTTTGAAAAGAAACCTTCAGTGTTTTCTTTATCTACCTGTTTTGTATAGTATGCTTTGGTTCCTTCTGCAATAATCAGGCGATGCAAAACACTTTCGTTCACATAGTCGATAGCCGGATTTTCTTTATAAGCATAAACCAGTGTATTGATTATTATTTTCAAACGATCCTCTGGCGATTTGATGTTCATCGTGTTGATATCGATCAGGTAACTTACCCATTCCCAGTACCATGAAACCAAATACAACAACATCAGATGCTTATTTTCGAAATATCGGTAAACAGATGCTTCTGTTGAATTCATTTTGGCAGCTAACTTTTTAAAGGTAAATGCTTCAAATCCTATTTCGTCAATCAGAAGAATACTGTGCTTGATAATGTTCTTACCTAGCGTTGTTTCTTGAGGATCACGCAGGTATAGTTTGTCGTTTAAACTGATTTTGATTCCTATAGACATAGCGGGAGATCTTATTTACAACAAAAGTAAAATTTTTTTTGAACAAGTTTAATGATTTAGCGTTAGGGTAATGGCAAAACAAAAGATAGTATTGCTATTAATAGAAAAAGTAATAGATTTGCATCGGTGTAAGTTAAGCGTTCAAAATGCACAAAACATTGCTATCCGATGATTAGTATTAAATTTTAATCTGATTAACAATGAGTAGCGTGAATAAGAAAGGAATTTTTAGTTATTTAAAGGATGATATTCCGGCTTCAGTAATCGTTTTTTTGGTGGCTGTACCTTTGTGTTTGGGTATTGCATTGGCATCTGGAGCACCTCTTTTTTCGGGTATAATTGCCGGAATTGTAGGAGGTATTGTCGTTGGTGCATTTAGTGGTTCTCAACTGGGTGTAAGCGGTCCGGCCGCAGGATTAGCAGTTATAGTACTATCCGCCATTTCTGAATTAGGATCATTCGAAATATTTTTATCAGCAGTAGTAATCAGTGGTGTTATACAGCTTATTCTTGGATACGCCAAGGCCGGTATTATCGGCTATTATTTTCCATCTTCGGTTATCAAGGGTATGCTAAGTGGTATTGGAATAATCATTATTCTAAAGCAAATCCCGCACAGTTTAGGTTACGATAAGGATTACCACGGGAGCATGGCTTTTGCTCAACCCGATGGTCATAATACGCTTTCGGAGCTATTTCACATGTTTGAAGCCATCAGTCCAGGAGCAGCTATCATTACGCTTCTTTCCATGGCAGTTTTAATTCTATGGGAACGGCCATTTATGAAAAAGATAAAGCTTTTTAACATCGTGCAAGGCCCCTTGGTAGTTGTGGCAATGGGTATTGTTTTAAACCTGGTGTTTCAATCGATGTCTGGTTTTGCATTAAAGTCGGATATGGTGGTGGCGGTACCTGTACCGGAGAGTATTTCGGGCTTCTTTGGCCAGTTTACAACACCTGATTTTGCACAGATGCTTAATCCTGCCGTATGGGTTGTTGGGGCAACCATTGCCATTGTGGCCAGCCTCGAAACACTGCTTTGTCTGGAAGCAACCGACAAACTTGATCCACAAAAGCGGGTAACGCCTACCAATCGAGAATTAAAAGCTCAAGGTATTGGTAATGTTATTTCAGGGCTTATCGGCGGATTGCCCATTACACAGGTGATCGTGCGAAGCTCCACGAATATTCAATCGGGTGGTAAAACAAAAATGTCGGCCATCCTGCATGGCGTTATCATGTTGTTATGCGCCCTGGCAATTCCCCGGGTTCTTAACCTGATTCCTTTGGCCAGTTTGGCAGCCATACTTTTTGTGGTTGGATACAAATTAGCTAAGCCTGTTTTATTCAAGCAAATGTATGCCTTGGGTAAGGAGCATTTCGCACCATTTATGGTAACCATTATCGGTATTGTTTTCACCGATTTATTGGTGGGTATTGTTATGGGATTAGTTGTTGCCGTGATGTATATCCTTTACAACAACTATAAAAAGCCCTTCTTATTCGAAACGGATAAACATTTAAAACATAAAGAATTACATCTGGAGTTAGCTGAAGATGTGACTTTTATTAATAAAGCCAGTATATTAAATACTTTGGGGCAGGTACCTAATGATTCGAGAGTCATTATTGATGCAACAAAGTCCATTAATATCTGTCACGATGTTATTGAAATTATTGACGAATTTAAAACCAGTGCCGAATATCGAAATATTGAGGTTGAAGTCAGAGAAAGAGAGAAGAAAGGTATTCAAAATCAACGAAAAGCAGTTGAATTTGCTTTAAGTGAAGCTTAATGTTAACAATTAAAGGTGTAGAGTTACATCATGATTATTGAAAAAAAATTAAACATATGAATACAATCACACAAAATGCTCAATCGCAGGCTGATATTTTGCCGGTTAAAGCCATAGAATTGTTAAAAGAAGGAAATGCCCGTTTTCTCGAGAAGAAGGAATTAAATCGAGATCTTCATCAACAAATTGAAGAAACTTCAGCCGGTCAATATCCTTTTGCTGCTGTGGTAAGTTGTATTGATTCCCGCATTCCAACCGAGGTTGTTTTTGATCAGGGGATTGGAGATATATTCAATGCACGTGTGGCGGGTAATATTGTTAATGAAGATATATTGGGAAGTCTTGAATTTGCCTGTAAGTTGGCTGGTGCGAAGGCAATCCTTGTGATGGGGCACACGGCTTGTGGCGCTGTAAAAGGAGCTTGCGATGATGCCAAACTGGGTAACCTTACACAAATGCTTGATAAAATAAAGCCTGCCGTTGAGCAGACCAAAACGGCCGAAGGTGAGGCGCGTAATTCGCGTAATGACGAATTTGTTAATAAAGTAGCCGATAAAAACGTTGAGTTGACAATTGAAAATATCAAAGAGAAAAGCTCTGTGCTCAAAGAAATGCTGGATAATAATGAAATAGTTATTGCTGGTGCTATGTATGATGTACAGACAGGAAAAGTAACCTTTTGTTAGTTATGTTCCCGGGTTGAGTAATTATTTCCTGAGTTAATAAGTGCTCAGCTCTTTAATTTTACCTGTGATAATGGTGGTTTGGATCTTTGAGAGATTTAGATCACCATTAATTTTTTGTGAAGAAATGATACTTTGGTGAAAGGAATGCTAACAAATTGTTTTTATAATTAGGGGATGTCTATCAAATTTTATCGTTTAAAACAAATTTCTGTATTTAGGTTTGGATATTCTAAATTTTATTTTCAATCTTTGTAACGAACAATTGCAAAAGCAAGAAATGAATTTGATTTTAACACATAAAGGCTGGTGGCATCATACTTATCTTTCAACCGAGAGTTAAGGGCAACCGTCGTATATGTAAAAGATATGAACAAAAGGCTTACCGAAACTCTCGGTAAGCCTTTTTTAATTCAATAAACTCTGAACCATGGATACAATAAATATCAAAAGTATAGCAACTCCAATTCCGGCCAATGTAGCGGATGTAACAACACCAGTGAGTTTGTATTTAAAACTTCGTGATGCTTATCCGAATACAATATTGTTGGAGAGTAGTGATTATCATGGTAACTCTAATTCCTTGTCTTTTATTTGTTTCAATCCCATGTACGAGTTTATTGCTGATAAAGGGCAGGTTATGCAAGGGGAAGCTCATAAGGAACTAAAACCCATAAAAATCACCAAGGAGAATAATGTGCCGGAACTGCTGGATGCATTTATCAATTGCTTTCAGGTGGAAGAGGCAAAATGTCCCATAAAGGTGAATGGCTTATTTGGTTACTCAACTTTTGATGCGGTTCAGTACTTTGATACACTGAAATTTGAGGCCGAGAAGAAAGAGCAACACTCCATTCCGGAACTGCGCTATACTTTTTACAAATACATTGTAGCGTTCAACCACTTTACCAATCAACTTTACCTGATTGAAAACCTGAAGGAAGGTGAGGAATCTCAAAGTCAGAAGCTGGTTGAGCAATTTTACAACCGAACAATTCCGAGTTTTCAGTTTAAACCGTCCAACAAAGAAATATCAAACCTGAGCGACGATGAGTTTATGAACATGGTCACCAAAGGTAAAGAACACTGCTTTAGGGGCGATGTGTTTCAAATTGTTTTATCACGTCAGTTTCAGCAACAGTTTGCCGGCGATGAGTTTAATGTGTATCGGGCTTTGCGAAATATCAACCCATCACCTTACTTGTTTTATTTCGATTATGGTAGTTACAAGATATTTGGTTCTTCACCAGAAGCACAGCTCGTAATTGAAAACAATACGGCTACCATTAACCCCATTGCCGGAACCTTTAAACGCACGGGCGACGATGCCAAGGATCAGGAACTGGCCATTCAGTTAAGCCAGGATGAAAAGGAAAATGCCGAACATGTGATGTTGGTTGATCTGGCGCGTAACGATTTAAGCCGTAATTGTGAGAATGTGACTGTTAATACCTACAAAGAAGTTCAGTTTTATTCGCATGTTATTCACCTGGTATCGGATGTGAGTGGTGAGTTGCAGAAAGGCTCCATTGCTTCGCGTGTAATGGCCGATACTTTTCCTGCCGGAACTTTATCCGGAGCACCAAAATACAAAGCGATGCAGTTGATCGATTCAATCGAGAATCAGAATCGTGGTTATTACGGTGGTTGTCTTGGTAATATTGGTTTGGATGGAACTTTTAACCAGGCCATTATGATTCGCTCTTTCCTTAGTAAGAATAATACCTTATTTTATCAGGCAGGTGCCGGAGTGGTCAGCGAATCAAAAGAAGAGAACGAACTGCAGGAAGTAAATAATAAGCTGGGGGCTTTAAAGAAAGCGATTCAACTGGCGGAAGAATTTTAAATTAAGAAGATAGATTCTAGAGGCTAGAGATTAGCCAATAATTATAATTAACAAAAGCTAGACTCTGGTTTCTAGCAGCTAATAGCTAAAAAAATGAAAATATTAGTCTTAGATAATTACGATTCATTTACCTATAACCTGGTGCATTACGTCGAGGAGATTGTAGATGACAAGGTGGATGTGTTTCGCAATGATGAAATCAGCATCGAAGCGGTGGGGCAATACGACAAGATTCTTTTGTCGCCAGGACCAGGGATACCGGATGAAGCGGGTATACTAAAGGAGGTAATCAAAACTTATGCATCGAGTAAGAGCATCCTGGGTGTCTGCCTTGGCTGTCAAGCCATTGCCGAAGTGTTTGGCGGGAGCATCCGTAACCTGAACAAAGTGTACCATGGGATTGCAACGCCGGTTAGCATCATCAACAAAGATGAATACATCTTTAAGGGATTACCTGATAATTTCAAAGCAGGGCGATATCATTCCTGGGTGGTGAATGAAGAGGACTTGCCCAAAGAATTACTCATTACTTCAAAAGAGGCTGATGGACAGATTATGGGACTGATGCATAAAGACTACGATTTGCATGGCGTGCAGTTTCATCCTGAATCAGTGCTAACAGAGCATGGTAAGGAGATGATAAGAAATTGGATTGAGAAATAGACAGAAGACGGAAGACAGAAGTGAGAGAAGAGAGATGAGAAGGGAAAAGGTAGAAGAGATGACTAACGATTCAATAAGGGTGAATACCCCCTTTCTTCGGACATCGGACTTAAAGCTTCGGACTAAATAATTAACCAAGCTGGAATTAGCTAACAGCTATGAGCCATCAGCAATAAGCTACTTAAAACATGAACATCAAAACAACCATAAAACAACTCATCAACCACAAAACACTTACCCGCGAAGAGGCGAAGGAAGTATTGGTTAACATTGCCAGGGAGCGATACAATCAATCGGAGGTGGTTGCTTTTCTAACCGTTTTTATGATGCGACCTGTTACTGTCGAGGAACTTTCAGGTTTTCGGGATGCACTATTGGAATTATGTCTGCGCATTGATCTGGATGATTATCGAACCATTGATATGTGTGGAACGGGAGGCGATGGACAAAATACTTTTAATATTTCCACTTTGGCTTCGCTGGTGGTGGCCGGTACGGGAGCCAAGGTTTCCAAACACGGTAATTATGGTGTGTCATCGTCCTGTGGATCGTCCAATGTGATGGAGTACCTGGGGTATCAGTTTACCAACAATGCCGATGCGCTAAAAAAGCAACTGGAAGAAGCCAATATTTGTTTTCTGCATGCTCCGTTGTTTCATCCAGCCATGAAAGCGGTAGGCCCTATTCGTAAGGAGTTGGGCTTAAAAACCTTCTTTAATATGTTGGGACCAATGGTGAACCCGTCGTTTCCCAAATACCAGCTGGTGGGGGTGTTTAGCCTCGAACTGGCACGCGTTTATCAGTATATCTATCAACAAACGGATAAGCAATACAGCATTGTTCATTCTTTGGATGGCTACGATGAAGTTTCGCTTACGGGTGATTTTAAAGCCATAACCAACAATGGCGAACAGGTTTATGCACCTGCTGATTTTAATATGAATCAGATTCAGCCCAACGAGATTTTCGGAGGTGAAACGATACCTGAAGCTGCTCAGATTTTCAAAACAGTGATAGAAGGAGCAGGCACAGAGGCACAGAATAATGTGGTGATGGCCAATGCAGCTTTGGCTTTACAATGCTATTACCCTGAAAAGAACCTGGAGCAATGCATCGAAGCAGCGCAACAATCTTTATTGGGTGGTAAAGCGGCTAAGGTGCTGTCAACCTTGTTAAGCCTTTCTTAAAGTATAATGTCTTAAGTGTAAAAAATGAATATTCTCGATAAAATAGTTGCTCAAAAAAAGTTGGATGTAGCTGCTGCCATTCAGGAAATATCGGTGGAGCAGTTGATGGATCAGCCTTTATTTAACGAGGCCGTACCATCATTAAAGAATTCCATTGCCAATCCTGAGAGGAGTGGCGTGATCACTGAGTTTAAACGTCAGTCGCCATCCAAAGGAATTATTAACGGAACAGCAAAGGTAGAAGAGGTGGTGATGGGCTATGAGCAAGCAGGTTCATCGGCCTTATCCGTTTTAACCGATGAGCATTTTTTTGGAGGTTGTAAGGAGGATTTAATAAACGCGCGTCAGGTAACGCAGATACCGATTTTGCGCAAGGATTTTATCATTGATCCTTACCAGGTGTATGAAGCAAAAGCCATAGGAGCCAGTGCCATTTTATTGATTGCAGCTATTCTCGATCAACGGCAGGCAAAGGAATTAGGTGCCCTGGCTAATTATTTGGGTATGGAGGTGCTGATGGAGCTTCACAGCCCGGAGGAAGCTGAAGTGCTGAATCCTTTTGTGGATGTGGTGGGCATTAATAATCGTAACCTGAAAACCTTCGAGGTTGATCTGGATCAATCCATCAAACTGGCGGCATCTTTACCTGCTAATAAACTGAAGATATCAGAGAGTGGTATTCATTCGCCAGAGGATGTATTTTATCTGCGAAAGAATGGATTCGACGGATTTCTGATTGGTGAGAATTTTATGAAGACCGATAATCCGGCCAATGCGTTTGAGGCTTTTGTGAAATTAATTAACTAGATGAGAGGTGATAAGGCAGCAGTGCTTGAGGCAGAAGGCAGAAAATGGAGATCAGAGGTGAGAAAAGAGAGGTGAGAGGTGAGAGAAGAGCGGTGAGAGAAGAGCGGTGAGAGAAGAGCGGTGAGTCAAATATATCGGACTTCGGGCTACGGACCATAAATAAATAGGACTTCGAGCTTCGGACTATAAAAATTGTTCAAATGGCAGTAGATAAACAAAAATGAGACAGCAAACCCAACATACAGGCGGCATATCGCGCACAGAGTACAGTGTACCAGGCACCATTAAAATAAAAGTATGTGGCATGCGCGACGCTTCCAATATCGAAGAGCTGATGCGCCTCAAGCCCGATTACATGGGTTTTATCTTTTACGATAAATCACCACGTTTTATTGAGCAAAAACCAGTTGTTGAGATGGATGCCTCAATTCGAAAGGTTGGCGTGTTTGTTAATGCCAGTGAACGAACGATTGACGAAAAACGCATTCATTTTGGTTTGGATCTAATTCAGTTGCATGGCGATGAATCACCCGAATTGTGTTATTTATTAAAGCAGTCGGGAGCTCAGGTTATAAAGGTGTTTCGGGTGGATGAGGATTTTGACTTCCAACAAACACGTTGTTACCAGGATTATTGTGATTACTTTTTATTTGATACACAAACGAAGGCCTTCGGCGGAAGTGGTAAGAAATTCGATTGGCGTTTATTAAAGAAATATAACAATGCCCGTCCCATTTTTTTAAGTGGCGGCATCGGCCCCGACGATGTTGACGAAATCAGGAAAATAGAAGGCCTCAACCTTAAAGCCATTGATGTAAATAGCAAATTTGAGACAAAACCTGGCATTAAGAATATTAAAAAGCTCTCAAGGTTTATAGAGGAAATAAGGCAAATAAACAGTTAGTGAAATTGAAAATAGCAAATAATGAGCAATAAGAAAAAATACCAGGTGAACGAAAAAGGAATGTACGGCCGTTTTGGAGGTGCTTATATTCCAGAGATGCTTTACCCAAACATTGAAAACCTGAAAGCTGTTTATAAAGACATTATTGATTCACCGTCTTTTCAAAAGGAGTATAAATCATTATTGAAAGATTATGTGGGACGACCCTCGCCTTTGTATTATGCCAAGCGACTATCGGACAAATATCAGACTAACGTTTACCTCAAACGTGAAGATTTAAATCATACCGGGGCTCACAAAATCAATAACACCGTGGGGCAGATATTAATTGCAAGGCACATGGGGAAAGAGCGCATTATTGCAGAAACCGGAGCCGGTCAGCATGGCGTTGCCACCGCCACGGCCTGTGCACTCATGGGGCTTAAGTGTGTGGTGTACATGGGCGAAGTGGATATACAGCGCCAGGCACCCAATGTGGCCCGCATGAAAATGCTTGGGGCAGAGGTAAAGGCGGCTACATCAGGAAGTCGTACCTTAAAAGATGCCACCAACGAAGCTTTGCGCGATTGGATTTGTAATCCCGAAGATACTTTCTACTTGATTGGTTCGGTGGTTGGGCCTCACCCTTATCCCGACATGGTGGCTCGATTACAAGCAGTAATCAGCGAAGAAATAAAACAGCAGATTCGTGAAAAAACAGATAAGGACTATCCCGATTATGTGATTGCCTGCGTTGGTGGCGGTAGTAATGCGGCGGGTTCGTTTTATCATTTCCTTGATGATGATAGAGTGAAGTTGGTGGCTGTGGAAGCATCGGGCAGGGGCGTTGAATCCGGTGAAACAGCGGCTACCATTGCTTTGGGCGATATGGGCATCATCCATGGTAGCAAAACTTTCTTAATGCAAAGTGATGACGGACAAATTACGGAGCCTTACTCCATATCGGCCGGTTTGGATTATCCCGGCATCGGGCCGCAACATGCCCATTTGTTTGATACCAAACGCGCACAGTTTTTATCGGCTACCGATCAGGAATCATTGGATGCGGCACTGCAACTAACACAGCTCGAAGGAATCATTCCGGCATTGGAGTCGTCTCATGCTTTGGCTGCGCTCGATAAGCTGAAATTTAAGAAAAACGAAGCCGTGGTGATTACGCTTTCGGGGCGTGGTGATAAAGACATGGCCACTTATATGGATCGCTTTGGTTTCAAGTAGGCATGTGAGAAATCTTATCGACATATTTCAAGGATTTGCTTACAGCAAAGCACCTAAACATTGATAACATTAAGCTAAGAGCTTTAAAAAGATGAACAGATTACAGCAACTCTTTAAAAATAAAAAGGATATCTGCTCGGTTTATTACACAGCCGGCTATCCCAATTTGGATGATACCATGCCAATTCTTCAGGCTTTGGAAGCAGGAGGCGCCGACCTGGTTGAGCTGGGCATGCCTTTCTCCGATCCATTAGCTGATGGTCCCACCATTCAGGCCAGTAGTGAGCAGGCGCTCGAAAATGGCATGAGCATCAAATACTTGTTTGAGCAGATTAAGAATATGCGCCAAAGCATCTCCATACCGGTAATATTGATGGGCTATTTCAATCCGGTGTTTAAATATGGAGTGGAGGATTTTATTGCTAAATGCCAGGAAGTAGGTGTCGATGGCCTTATTATACCGGACTTGCCTTTTGACGAATACCAGGAGAAGTATCAGAAATTATTTGAAGAAGCTGGCATTGCCAATATTTTCTTGATTACACCACAAACTTCCAACGAGCGAATCAAATTAATCGATGCCCAGAGCAAAGGTTTTATCTATGTGGTATCGTCGGCCTCGGTAACGGGTGCTAAAAAAGAAGTGGAACAACAACAAATCGATTATTTTAACCGGGTGAATAGCCTCGGATTGCAAACACCACGTTTGATTGGGTTTGGAATCAGTAACCGTTCAACCTTTGTTACCGCATGCGAGAATGCTTCAGGTGCAATCATCGGAAGTGCTTTTGTAAAGCTCTTAGGCGAGAGTGGCGTTGATGAGGTGAAAATAGGGGAGTTTGTAAAAGCGATTAAGCTCGAAGGGTAAAGTCTCCATTCCGAAGGTGTTTTACGTGCACCTTGTAATGAAAAATAGAAAGTAGATAGTAGACAGTAGTCAGTAGTGAGAGGTGAGCGATGAGAGGCGAGCGATGAGAGATGAGCGTGGAGTAAAATGTTAATAAATCGGACTTCGATCTACGGACTTAATAAACAAATTAAAATAGAATATCAACCAACTGCGCACATAGCACTGCGCACTAAGCACTAAATATGCAAAACACAGCTATAATTCGTATCCATTGTCCCGATCAGCAGGGCATTGTATCCAGAGTAACCAATTTTATCAGTACACACAATGGAAATATCCTGTATCTCGATCAGCACACCGACAAAGCAGAGAAACGGTTTTTTATGCGGGTGGAATGGGATTTAGAAGGCTTTGCCATTGACGCTGATTCTATCGAAGAAGTTTTTGCCCGTGCCATAGCAGAGCCAATGCAGATGGTTTGGACCCTGAATTTTTCTTCACAAACGCCACGCATGGCCATTTTCGTGTCGCGTGCATCCCATTGTTTGTATGACTTACTGGCGCGATACAGTGCCGGGGAGCTAAATGTACAGATACCTCTGATCATAAGTAACCACAAGGATTTGGAAAAGGTGGCTAAGCAATTTGAGATTCCTTATTACCATTTGCCACTCACCAGGGAAAACAAGCCTGAGGCCGAAGCCGAGCAGATTCGTTTGTGTGAAGAGCATCAGGTTGATTTTATTGTATTGGCCCGATACATGCAAATCTTATCGTCAGAGTTTAATGCTCAGTATCCCGATCGAATTATTAATATTCACCACTCTTTTTTACCGGCTTTTGCAGGAGCTAAACCATACCATGCGGCTCATTCGCGAGGGGTAAAACTGATTGGAGCCACCGGCCATTATGTAACATCCGATTTGGATGCAGGTCCCATCATAGAGCAGGACGTGATTAAAATATCGCACCACGATACGGTTCAGAGCCTGGTGCAAAAAGGTAAAGATGTGGAAAAGATGGTTTTATCGCGCGCTGTTCAGGCACATATCGACCGAAAAACATTGGTATATAAGAATAAAACGATCATATTCGCTTAGGTAAGTAATGAATTTAATGAAATGACGAGCTTCTTTTATTTATTATGAGGTCTTCTATGAATCATTGGCTGATAACTGACAGCCGATAGCTATTAGCTTTTTGATTAGCTTACTTAAAACAATAATATTAAAGATAGATAAATCAAGTCATAAGAAACGATTAAAAAAAAATCCCATGAAACAGTTCGTAACATTATTGACAATAGCATTAATTGCAGAATCAACATTCGCACAAACGCCCGATGAGCGCGGTTACATTGTGAAAGTAGGTGATATGGCGCCCGATTTTGAAATGACACTTACCGATGGTTCGAGTGTTAAACTGTCTGATTTAAGAGGAAGTGTTGTGATGCTTCAATTCACGGCCAGCTGGTGTGGGGTGTGTCGTAAAGAGATGCCACACATCGAAAAAGAGATCTGGCAAGCCTATAAGGACAAAGGTCTGAAGGTGTTTGGCGTAGATCGTGATGAGCCCAAAAAGAAAGCGCTTGAGATGGTAAAAGCTACCGGAATTACATACCCAATGGGTTTGGATGATAATGCTGATATATTTGGTTTGTATGCCGATAAAAAATCGGGTGTTACGCGCAATGTGTTAATCGATAAGCATGGTAAAATTATTTTCTTAACTCGTCTTTTCAATCAGGATGAATTTAATGCTTTGGTGAAAAGGATAGGTGAGGAAGTGAAATAAGTCCGAAGATGTTAGTCCGAAGTCCGTAGCAGTGATTACCAAATAAGATGATTTTTATTTAAACCAAACCAGATATGAAAACATTCAGAGAATTAGTTGTTTGGCAAAAGTCGATGGATTTAGTCACAGAAATTTATGAGAAAACCCGGAATTTTCCTGATGAGGAAAAATATGGTCTTACGAATCAAATAAGGCGTGCTTCTGTATCCATTCCTTCCAATATTGCCGAAGGCTTTGGCAGAAAGTCAGATGGCGATTTTGCCAGGTTTGTCTCTATTGCAATGGGTTCGAATTATGAAGTCCAAACACAATTAGAAATTGCAAGAAATGTAGGCTTTATGGAAACAGGCCAGCTTAAAATTCTAATTGAGAAGTTAGAAGAAATAGATAAAATGCTAAAAGGTTTAAAGTCCAAATTAAAATAGATATGCTTGAAAAGATAAACGATTCTTCGGACTCCGGACTTCGGTCTTCGGACTGCCAAAACATCGTAATAATAAAATACAACGCCGGCAATATCCGCTCGGTTAACAATGCCTTGTTGCGCCTCGGTTATGAAGCGGAGATAACAGCGGATCCAGAAAAGATTAAAGCGGCCGATAAGGTGATTTTCCCGGGAGTGGGAGAGGCCAGTACCACCATGGCTTACCTGCGAGAAACAGGTTTAGATGAGGTAATCATCGGATTAAAGCAACCCGTGCTGGGTATTTGTCTGGGCATGCAGCTAATGTGCAGCTACTCGGAGGAGGGCGATGTGCAATGCCTTAATATCTTTGATGAGAAGGTGCGTAAGTTTCAATTACCGAAGAACAACGATGCTAATATCAAGATTCCCCACATGGGTTGGAACAAGATAACTCAAGTGCAATCGCCTTTGTTCGATGCGTCGTTGGAAGGTGAGTACGTTTACTTTGTACATAGCTTCTATGTGGCCATGGGCGATGATACAGCCGCTACCACCAAGTATATCCAACCCTATAGTTCGGCCTTGCAAAAGAATAACTTTTATGCCACACAGTTTCACCCCGAGAAAAGTGGATCGATAGGTGAACGTATTTTAGCAAACTTTTTAAAACTATAAAACCATTAACAATCCTGTGTGCAGGATAGGCAGTTAACAGCTTTTAAAACGATGAATAAAATAGATATCATACCTGCCATTGACATTATTGATGGCAAATGTGTGCGCCTGAGTCAGGGTGATTACGATAGCAAGAAAGTATATAACGAAGACCCATTGGAGGTTGCTAAGGAATTTGAAGATCATGGTATCTCACGTCTTCATCTCGTTGATCTGGATGGAGCTAAGGCCGGACAAATTATTAACTACAAGGTGTTGGAGCGTATTGCCTCCAAGACCAGCCTGGTGATTGATTTTGGTGGAGGTCTCAAGAAATCGGAAGATCTACACATTGCCTTTGAGTCGGGTGCTCAAATGGTTACAGGTGGTTCTATTGCCGTTAAAAATCCAGATGAGTTCGAGAGTTGGATCAGCGAATATGGATCCGAAAAGATCATTCTCGGAGCAGATGCCAAGGACAACAAGATAGCGGTTACCGGTTGGCTCGAAGAAACTGATCAGGAACTGATTCCATTCATCAAAGACTATTGCTCAAAAGGCATTACAAAGGTGATCTGCACGGACATTAGCAAGGATGGTATGCTACAAGGACCTGCCATCGATCTGTATAAAGATATCATGAACGAGTTACCGGAACTATACCTGGTGGCCAGCGGCGGTGTTAGTAACATTGGCGATATTGATGCCTTAGCAGAAGCGAATATTCCGGCCATGATCTTCGGTAAAGCCATTTATGAAGGGAAGATTAACTTGAAGGAATTGGAGAGGTTTTTTTAGGTAGGCTGAAGTGTTAAGGCAGAAGGCAGAAAAAATAAGTAATCCTAAAATTCTAAATATGAAAACTTATAGAGATTTGATTGTGTGGCAAAAAGGAATGGACTTGGTAGAGCAGGTGTATGAAGTATCAAAACATTTTCCAGCAGAGGAGTTGTATTGTTTAACTCAACAGATTAGGCGATGTGTTATTTCTGTCCCCTCGAATATTGCAGAAGGTTATGGTCGTAATCACACAAAAGATTATATCCGTTTTCTGCAGATAGCTTCCGGTTCTTTATATGAGCTGCAAACGCAATTGGAGATAGCTCTTCGACTTCATTATATTTCAGAACTATTATATACTCCGGTTAATAATCTGTCAATTGAAGTTGAAAAAATGCTTGCCAGTCTTATAAATAAACTAAAGCAGTCTTGTAAGTAATTGCTGCCTTCTGGAAAATTAATAATCAACTCAGATAATAGCTTTGGAATATTAAGAATGCAGGTTTGAAAATTACGTCTGCCTTCTGCCTCCAAACTAAGAAACTTAAAAACCATGTTAGCAAAACGAATAATACCTTGTCTCGATATCAAAAACGGCCAAACAGTAAAAGGGGTTAAATTTGTTGAGATTAAGGAAGTGGGCGACCCGGTGGAGCTGGGAGCCCTATATGCCGAACAAGGGGCCGATGAATTGGTGTTTCTGGATATTACCGCCAGTCACGAAGGGAGGAAGACTTTTGTGGATTTGGTGAAACGCATTGCCCGTAACATCAATATCCCCTTTACTGTAGGTGGTGGCATTAGTGAGCTCAGCGATGCCGATGCTTTGCTGAATGCCGGAGCGGATAAGATATCGGTTAATTCTTCGGCTGTTCGCAATCCACAATTAATTAATGATCTGGCTTCTAATTTCGGCAGTCAGTTTGTGGTGGCGGCTATTGATGCCAAGCACCAGCAAGGTGATGATTGGGTGGTGACGGTCAATGGTGGGCGCATACCAACCGATAAAAAGCTTTTCTCCTGGGCCAAAGAGTGCGAAGATCGTGGTGCCGGTGAAATTCTTTTCACCAGTATGGACCATGATGGGGTGAAGCAAGGATTTGCCAATGAGGCCTTGGCCAAATTGAGCGATACACTGAGTATTCCCATCATTGCATCTGGTGGTGCAGGTGCCATGGAACATTTCAAAGATGTTTTCACCAAAGGAAAAGCCGATGCCGGCCTTGCCGCCAGTATCTTTCATTTTAAAGAAATTCCAATACCGGATTTGAAGAAATATTTGGATGGAGAGGGGATTGAGATACGCATATAAGATTCTAGAGTTTAGAGGCTAGAAATTAGCTTTTTAAATAACCATACCAATGAAGAACTATAAAAAACTGAAGATTTGGCAACAAGGAATTCAAATTGTGAAGAATACATATGAGTTGACAAAGAAGTTGCCCGAAAGTGAAAAATACAATTTGATTTCACAAATGAACAGAGATTCTGTTTCAATTCCTTCGAATATTGCTGAAGGAAGCAGTCGGAAAAGCGACAAAGATTTCAATCGTTTTTTGCAAATAGCTTTAGGAAGTAGCTTTGAATTGGATACGCAATGCGAGGTTGTTAAAGAGATTTATGATGGTTTCGACAATGAACTTGGCGAATTGCAAAATCAAATCGATGAAGAATGCCGAATGATTCAAGGTTTTATTAATAAGGTATCAGAGAATAATTAAAATATAAATTGATTGCTGGAAGCTAGTTTCTAGCCTCTAGTTTCTAATAACTAATAACATGAATTTTCAAAAACTAAACAACAACCTAATCCCCGCCATTATTCAGGATGCAACAACCAACAAAGTACTGATGTTGGGTTTTATGAATGAGGAAGCCTACGAAAAAACAAAGCAGGAAAGAAAAGTAACATTCTACTCTCGCACTAAAGAGCGCTTATGGACCAAAGGAGAAGAATCGGGTAATTTTCTGAATGTGGTTTCAATGGCTGTAGATTGCGATGATGATACATTGCTGATTAAGGTGAATCCGGTTGGGCCTGTATGTCACAAAGGCACTGATACCTGCTGGGGCGAAGAAAATACATCCGATGAAGTATTGTTCTTAAAAACATTGCAGGACTTTATTGATAAGCGGAAAGAAGAAATGCCGGAAGGATCATACACCACTCACTTATTTACCAAAGGTGTGCGCAAGATTACGCAGAAAGTAGGCGAAGAGGCGATTGAAACCGTCATTGGTGCGATGGCTAATGATGACGAGAACTTCCTGTACGAAGGAGCTGATCTGTTGTATCATTTAATCGTTCTTTTAACACACAAGGGCTATCGTATCGAAGACTTGGCCAGAGAGTTGAAAAGCCGTCATAAATAAGCCTAAGATTTTGAACTAAAAATGAAAAGGAGTGATCGCCTGATGCAATCACTCCTTTTCGGTTGAATTCGGGTCAGAAATATTTATTTAACTCTTATTTTTTGAGTGAAATTTTGTGAACCGTCTCTGTATGAAACAATGTATAATCCGCTTTGTAATTTGTCGATATTAATCGTTTCATTTCCGGCGTTAACATGTTGTTTTAATACAAGCTTACCACTTAAGTCAAAGATTTGTACCTCACCTTCAATTTGATTGTCAGAAGATGTAATTGTAAAATAGTTAGTGGCTGGGTTAGGTGAGATGGTGAAGCTTGATTTAGTTTGTATTTTCTCAACAGGGGTGGCGCTATCTTTTGTTAACATGAATATGTTTTTATCTTCTTCCACTTCGGCGGTGAAGTAGACTTTACTATTATGAAGAGTAAAATTTTTAGGATTAGAACTATTAGGAAAGAAGCCTTGAAAGGTTGGATCAACATCAATATACTTAGATGAACCATCCTTATAGTAGAATAACTCAACTTCAAATCCTTTTTTTGCACCTCCAAAAATAGCACCATCAAAACCAACATAGCCATATGGTTCTTTGTTACCAGGTCCAGAACCTACCTTTAGTTTTGTTGCAGTAGTACCGTCGAATTCAAAAAGGTATTCATAGAATCCTTCTAAGGCACTAAAATACATTTTTCCATCAATAACAACTTTATCCTTAATTATTGAACCCGATTTCGATTCATTTATTACGGTTGCAAGCTCAACATTAGAACCATTCAGTTTATAAAGTTCATGAGTCCAATTATCAGTAGAAGCTGTAAAGTATAGCACATTATTATATTCTACAAACTCTCTAGGGTTAAAATCCCCTACTCCTGCGATAAAATTTGTAACAATGTTTGCACCATTTGTTGTATCATATACCCATAGTTCTGTACCCTCAGCTGCTGTGGTTCCGGCAAAGTAAATCTTGTTATTAAATACGCAAAGGTTTGTTGGATTAGAACAACCGATATTTACTGTTGATAGTGATTTGGATGCAATATCATAACAAAATAATGCATTATCTTCTGTTGCAGAACTTGCATTGAAGTATAGTTTACCTTCGTAAACAACTAAGCTATTTGGAGATGAACTTTCGTCACCCGTATTTATATCTTTGACCATTGAAACCGTATTTGCATGATCCATTTTAAATAATTCCTGACCATTTGAACCCTCTTTCGAGAAGTAAAGAGTATTGTCAATAATTATTTTAGACCATTCGAAATTCTCAACATTGGATTTGTTAATTGTTGTAATTCTGGTATGACTGCGATCTTCATTTAGCTCGCAGAGAATAATAGCAGCGTCTGAAGAACCTTCTTCCATCCCGGAAGCTGTAAAGTAGATATGACCATCAAACATTGTTAGGTTGGAGGGATTACTCAATCCATCATTTTCTAACGATGATATTTTCTCAAAACTGTAAGTTTGCGCATTAACAAATAATGCACATAGTAATAGTACTAATGTAGAAATCGTTTTCATAAATTTTTATTTATAGTTAATAATAGTTAGGCCGGAAGGTCTCGTTCCGGCCCAAATGGTTAATATAATCGAGAGTAGAAATAGTTATTTGGATCTTCTAAAGAATAGAAATCAAAGTCGATAATATTGTTTTCCTCAGTTTTTCTAATCATCCAACCTTTCTCGTTGCAGATGAAATTCACAAATTTCTGGAATTCAGCATTGTCTTTAATACCTTGACCAATGGATGGATCTTTCGCATCTTCTGTACAGAACTCACCGTCCTTGCGAACGAAACGAATACGATCTTCTTCGATTTTTTGAACTTCCATAGGTATCCAATAGAAATAAAATTGTTGATCATCTTTTAAACTGAAAAGCAAACCTTCTCCTAAGTGTTCTCCGTATGAATAATCTGGAAGTCTTGTATCTGGACTGATGATATAATTACCGTTTTCATCAAGTTTTGGAATTCGACGATCATAATCTGTTGCTATCACAACAGCTTTGATATTTGTATTTGCTCGTTTCATAGGAATGTAGGTATCCCATACTTTCCCAAAAAAACGTGTCATTTTCATACTAAAGCGATCCATAAAATCATCGTATAAGCCCTTTTTGAAATAATATGGTAGAACATCGCAGAAAATGAATCCTTCGATGCTTGGATGATCTATCTCGTAGCGTTCTTTTTCAACGTTGTATTTGAAATACTGAATTTCTTCATCATCAATTTTAATGGCAGAACTAAGTCCAAAACCTGTATGTGTGAAAAAGATATTCTTATTCTCATCAATGTATTCACCATTATGGTTGTAATCGATCTCGGCCATGCGCAGATAGGTAGAACAATCCATGCCAATTAATTTTGGATCATCTTCGCTTGCTCCAAACCCTTTGGTGATTTTTAATGACATGTAACGGGCGGTGCGCTGTTTGTTGAGATAGCTCACATTTTGCTTCAGAGGCTCTAACGAAGTTTCTTCCTCTGAGGCTTTTACCAGTTTAAGCTTTGTGCCCAGTACTTTTCCTTCGAGCATTATCTCATCACCTTCTATTGATTTGAGGTTATATTCCAGATCAGTACCATAACCCTCTGGCAATCTGGCATTGGGTTCGGCAAAAAAGGTAATGATGTTATTGTAGGTGTTAAAAACCAGTTCGATGTCGGCTTCGGCAAAAATGGTATATTCACTTTCGGCCTCCGGAATAATCTCATTCTCCATTTTGAGGGTATAGTCCTTGTTGAATTTAACAATTCCATACACCGTATTGTCAACCCCATTGCCCATGTTTAAATGAAACACCCAACCATGCTCCGGTGCAGTCAGAGAATCTTTAAAGCTTGCAATTCGCTTTTGTAAACGTTCGTCAGGTGATAAATCAAATTTATCTTCAAAGTCTGAATTATCGCAGGCGCTGGCTATTATTAACAAGAATAAGCCTGCAAGTAATATATGTAGTCTATTCTTCATCATCATCTTCTTCTTTTTTAGTGTTTTCCTCGATAAGCTTGATAGCTGCCAATTCAATGCGGCGCTGCAGGCTAAAGAGGTTCATGTTCCACACGGTTTGATAATAATCGTTAACCATGGTGATTTTGCTAAGTAATTTGTTGCGACCATCGTTGGCATTGGGATGCTGCAGATAAACAATTTGATTTCTGTTATCGCGAACAGCACCAATACCAATTAACATCAGTTTGTGCGTCCATTGCGACATTTGCTCTTCTACCCAAATCATTTTGTTGTCTTCATCACGCTTGGCTTCACCATTATCATCATAATCAGGAACCATGTATGGCCCTTTTTCATTCGAATTTTTGATGTTGGTTAAGATGGTGGCCACAATCTCTACCCAGTCTTCTTCAAACTTAGACATGCTATATGGCGTAATAAAACCGGCAGCTCCGGCATTTACTTCATCAACATTGTACCAAGCACCTGTATAATCGCCTTTGCTTAAAGCTTTAAATTCTGTTGGAATTAATACTTTTTGATGCAAAATGTGGGCAAATTCATGATGCATGGTATGAAAGGCTTTCGACATTCGTTCCATGTCAGTTAATGTAAAATCGTTCACATTAAACACAGTAACCTTTCTGCCACCTTCAGCCAAACCAACAGTCATGGTTCCATCTGCATTGTACTGTGGGGTACCCACCAGGTAAATTAGCTTAGGCGAGTAGGTCTTAATAAATTCGGTGCCAGCTTCAGCTTCATATGGTTTAATCCACAATTCTAATAAGGCTTTTAGAAATGCTTCAGCTTTTTCGGTTTGAGGTGGTGTTACATGGAAGTTATTATCCATCTCACGGTCTTCCCATTTATATTTCACTTCAATGTTGTATGGTTTGGTAAATGTATCGTAGATCCATTTATCCAACTCACTGTTATGCATTTCCTGAAGTGTAATAACCGATTCTTTTCTTAGCTCATCCTCCTCTTCGCACGAGACGCAGATAAAGATGGTGGCCAGTAGTATGGTATATTTTAAAATATGCTTCATTGTTCTAATTATCTTGGATTTTTTTCGACACCTGCAGCAATGGCTCCGATAGGAATTTGAATCTGGCGCCTCAGGTCATCTGCCTTTAATACAATTTCACTGTCCTTACCGGTTTTGTGAACCACTGGTGTACGGAAGCGACGAATATCGAACCAACGCATGCCTGTGTAATAAAATTCTTTGCGACGTAAATCGTACAAGCAATTCAGGTAGGGGCGGGCAGCATCCGGAATGCTATAGAAAGGATTCAGCTTAAATTTGGCTGATGTTTCATTATAACGTTGTAAAAGTTTTGTCTCGGTTACTAAATTGTTGACTGAATAACCATCTACCCGCTTAGAGAAGTAAATGTCTAATCCGTTTCGCACCAACTCGTAATTGCCCAGCATTGCCTGAGCTTCCATTCTTAAAAACAGAGCTTCTTCGGCATCAAACAATACATTCATAATCATGTAGTAACCGGTTTCGCTATTTAGTCCGTCTTTCTCGGTGTGAAAGCCCCATTTGGCCATAAAATAGTTTTGATCGTTACCATAGATATCAAAAGCCCATCCATCTGAATAACCGCCTTGAGCTCTTTGGGTGGCCACAAAAGGTTCGGGTATTAGCTGTACCCCATAATCGCCTTTGAAAAGCGTACGGTACATCTCGTTATCCAGACCATATTCGTATGATCCGTAGAAATACAGAAACCAATTGGAATACTGAGGAGTTACCAGAAAATTACATTTTTCGGTTGTTTTACCCCATAACGGAATTCGTTCGTTGATGTCCATGCGGGAATAAATTGTATTGATCTCACGCAACAGCTCATCCGGGTGACGGGTAAAAACTTTCTCGGTGTGATCCAGTACTTTCTGGAAATCACCTTTTATGGAATAAAAGCGTGATGCAAAGGTGTTAGCCGACTGTGTGTTCCAGTGCAAGCGGCGATGATCACCCTCGTAGGCATAGTCATTAAGGTATTGCAAGCCAGTTGTTAAATCGGCTTCAATGTCTGCATAAACACTTTCAACGGTGCCACGTTCGTAGTGTTTCATAACCACCGTTTCTGGTTCTTTCACATAGGGGATTCCCAGATCACTTTTGGCAGTTTCAGGGTTATACTGAGGACTCCAAAGGTTAACTAACATAAAGTGTGTATAGGCACGACAAAGTAGTGCTTCGCCGTAATAGGCTGCATAGTCTTCCGGTACTTTACCATCAACAATTAATGGTTCAATCATGGCCAAAGCATGATTGGCCTGCATGATGGCACGGTAGCATCGGTTCCAGTAATATTCAGGGCTATCCTGATCTACACGGATGAAATCCTCCCAGTGATAGGCGTTTTTATTTGTTTCGTGCTTTCTTTCGCTCTTTGATTTGAGCGTTGCATTGTCCGACATAGCATAGCAGAAAGCCTGGTGGTTGGCACTCGGATAAGCATTAACCAGTAAGGCCCCAACTTTCTCGGGCGAGTCAATGACGGCTCTGTCATCCGGTATTTTTTCTAAAAAATCGTTACACCCAACTAATAAGATCAGGCTTGTCAATAAAGCTATTACTCTATATTGCATAATCATTTGTTTAGAAATTCAATCTTAGGTTAAGGGTATATTGTTTGGGCACAGGTAAGGCAACTCCACCCGTACCGAAGAATTCAGGATCTTGTCCGTTAAGTTTCTTATCCGCATACAAGAGGCATAAATTGGTGGCCTGTAGTTTTAGGCTAATACCAGTTGCTTTAAGCTTTTCGGCCCATTTATTTGGCAAATTGTACGATAAGCTTACTTCTTTTAAGCGAACAAAATCACCTTTTGCCACACGCCTATCGCTATAATTATAAGCATTGTAAGTTGCTTGCAAGCTAGTACCCTGATCGTCGAATTCACGCTTTGAAGCAATGCGCGGAATATCTGTATAGTTTTCGTCACCCGACGATAACCAGCGATTAAGCATATCCTTCGGCATCGCATCCAAATCAGAATAGCGGGCATTAAAAGACGGATACAAACGAATAACATTACCGAACTGATAACTCATAAAGATGTTCATCGATAGGTTTTTCCATGTAAAGCGGTTTCCCAAACCTCCCGATATTTTTGGATCAACAGGACCTTCGTAGATTAAGTGATCAACGATATCGCTTTGAAAATTAACCTGAGTTGTGCGATTCCCTTCATGATCGTAGAATGTTGGTACACCTTCATCATTTAAACCGGCAAAAGGAATGGAGTACAAGCCTCTAACAGGACCACCTTCTATGGCTGCTCCCTGGGTACTGGTCAGTGTCAGAATATAGGGATTGGATGCCAGTCTGGTAATTTCATTTTTGTTGTAAGCAAATGTGGCATTGGTTGTCCATTGAAACTCGCTTTTATTGGTGTTTCTGGTATTTAAACTAAATTCAATACCATAGGAATCCATATCGGCATAGTTGGCCAATTTATACATTTCACCGCCAATGCCGGAGGTACGAATAGCTGCTATCAAATCAAATCCTTTTCGCTGGTAGGCATCGGTTGTAAGGCTAATGCGATTGTTAAACAAGCCTAAGTCTACTCCAATATTTAATTCGTATTGCTTTTCCCAGGTCAGATCAGAGTTCTCCAGACTTCGCACGGAGATACCGTTTTGGATTTCACTGGGAAAGGGAACGACAGTTATGCCCGAAGAGTATACAGCCTTTGAGTTGGTAGCTGGTCCCATCGAGGCGGTCAGTCCATAGGTAGCACGTAGCTGAAGCGTAGAAATGACTTTGTTATCCAACATAAAGTCCTCTTCCTTGATGTTCCATTTTCCACTGATGTTCCAGGTACTTAACCAACGGGCTTGCTTGCTGCTTCCCAGTTGGTTACTTCCATCCAGACGATAAGTTCCGTTAAGAATGTATTTCCCTTTATAGGTATAAGCCCCATTACCGAAAAAAGCAACATAACGATCCCAGTAATTGTGCAAGGCAAAATAGGGGAAGCCAGCCTGCACGCTTCTGCTGATAATATTAGGATCGGTAAAAACCGTATTACCACGATCGTATTGAATACCGTATCCGTCAAAGGCTGATGCTGAACGATCGGCACTTTTGGTTTCTTGCCCTAACATGATTGCTGTTGAGTGATTTTCACCAAACATGTAATTCATGTTAATCACATTTCGAAAGTAGTAGTTTACCAGTTTATTATCGGCCCGACTGTAAAATCCTCCGTAAGGCAGTACCACTAAAGGCGGATCGTTTGGTGTTTCCGGGTTGTGCCAAAGATATTTGTTATCGGCCATAATGGTGGCATCTTCAGCTGCCCGATAGGCACCTGATACATTACTATCACCGGTTATTTTGTGCTCTGTGGTTGATTTAACGCGACGGATACTTCCAATGAATTTGTAATCGATGTGTTTATTGAATTTGTACTCTAAGTCTGCCTGAATAGATAGGTCCAACACATTAAGGTCAATCCAGTTGTTGTCGAATTCTTTGAAAATGTTAAAAGGATTGTGGTTCATGCGGTTGTATCGATAACTACCGTCTGCTTCAAACGGAACAACTGTTCGCGAGGTATTTAAAGCATATGAAAATGGATTAATATCAAACTCACGACTGTAATCACCACTTACATCGTTGCGTTGCCTGGAGAAGGTTCCGGGAGCACGCTGATCGCGAATACTACCTTTACTCATAATGCCCACCTTCAGCTTTTCGTTTAACTTAAAATTTCCTCTTAGGTTGTAAGTAACACGATCCACATTATCGGCAATAGTCCAACCTTCATCCGTCAAAAAAGAGGTTGAAGCATAGAATTGTGCATTGTCATTGCCACCGCTTAAACTCAATGAATGGTTTTGCATCAGGCTGTTTCTGAAAAGCAAGTCAAACCAATCGGTATTGGCATATTCATACCGACGAAGATAATCAGCCCTTGCCGCAGGTGTATTTTCTAATGCGTAAGAATCTGTTCGCGGGTTGTAAGTGTTTATGGCATCGTACATCTGCCAGTATACACCAGCATCTTTAGAGCGCATCATTTCTGCATGGTTTAACCATCCTTTGCGTTCCATCTCACGAAAAACAGACATCTGATCCTGTGAATTAAGAATGTCGTAATCGCTGTAGCGGGGCTTCATTTTAACCGTAAACTCAGAGCTAACATTCACATTCACTTTGCCCGATTTATTACCACTTTTTGTAGTGATTACTACGACACCATTCATGGCACGTGCACCATAGAGAGCAGTTGCTGAGGCATCTTTCAAAATTTGAAAGGACTCGATGTCCTCGGCATTAATACCGGCAACAGAACTACTGATAAGTGTTGAAACATCACCAGAAGATAACTGATCGGGCGAAACATCAATGACATCTTCCAAAACAACACCATCAACCACCCAAAGTGGCTTGGTATCACCGTGGATTGATGACGCACCACGTACACGGATTTTTGGAGCCGCACCAAATGTCCCCGATACATTCTGAACCGTCACACCTGCTGCTTTTCCTTCTAACATACGCCCTACATCAGCAACACCAGATACTTTAGCATCTTCGGCTGTTAGTTTGGCTGCCGATCCGGTAAAAAGTTTACGATCAATTTTCTGATATCCTGTGACTACCACTTCGTCCATGTCAACTCCTTCAACAGATAACTGCACATTCAGAGTAGACGATTGGTTAATAACTTCCGTTCTTTTTTTGTAGCCAATGCTACTGAAAACCAGGTTGAAAGGAGCTTTGTTGTGTGTTAAAGTGTAGTTACCATCCATGTCACTCACTGCGCCAATGGTGGTGTTTTCAACGTACACGTTACAAAAAGGAAGTGGTTCACCATTTTCATCGGTAATTTTACCTTTGATGGTAATTTTTTCTTCCTCAGGTTGTGAGCTTGCACTCACTGGTTTGCTTTTTATAACAATGTGTTTGTCATAAATTTTATAAGAAAAGTTAGTTGACTTCAGCAATTCGTCCATCACCTTTTCAATGTCGGCGTTGCTTAATTCAACATCAACAATCAGTGCATCATCTACTTTGCTTTGGTCGTAAGCAATAATGTAAGAATACTTGTTTTCAAGTTGCTTAAATGCCTTATAAAGACTTATGTTTTTGGCATTTATATTGATCTTTTCACCCTTCGTGTCAGCCCACACATGACCTGTTGAAAAGAGCATAAGAAGCAAGTAAACGAACCACTTACCGGTTCGAATTTTTTTCTTAAATTTGAACATAAATTTTTATTTAAAATTAGAGTCAGAATCACTGAGTCAGGTCTCAATTGCTCAGTGATTCTTTTATTAAATATTTGTTGTTGTTTTGATTTATAATTAGGTTACAGCTTTCTTTTAAAATCCGAAGGTTCTGTTTCAGTGACTTATTCTTGATAATACCCCCGGCGATTAATCTATCTTTTAACTCTTCAGATTCAATTTCGAAATCAACACCATATAATTGCTCAAAGCTGTTGATAACCCTTTCCAAACGCATGTTATGGAAACGGATAACTGGCTTTGTCCATGAGGTATAGTAAGAACTTTCAACCGATTGAAGCTTAAAACCATCGTTAATAATAACCTGTTGATCCGGCTTTAGAATACATTCATTCTGGTCGTCACTAACCTTTACTTTTCCTTCGGCCAGCGTTACTTCAGTATAACCTTCGAGAGTATAGTTTCTCACATTAAACTTAGTCCCCAATACACGTATATTCTCCCGATTCGATGTGTGAATCACAAAAGGGACTTTGCTTTTGGCAATTTCGCAATAGACTTCACCTTCGATGAAAATCTCACGTTTATGGGGTGAAAAGCGCACCGGATATTTTACCTGACTATTGCTGTTGATGTATATCTGTGAGCCATCAGAAAGCGTGATGTTGTATTGATTACTGGTTGCCGTTTTTACAGTGTGGTATTCACTGGTGCCATTTTGTTGTTCGTATTTTAACTGGTTGTTTTTGTCTTTAACAAGCTTAAAATTCTTTCCTTTTATTTCGTTGTCAGCCAGTTTGTCCAGTTCATAGGTTTGCTCGTTTGTTATTAATTGAGCGCTGTTTTTGATTATGGAAGTTTCGTTTTGAACCGTGATTTGTTCTTGCTGCGGGCTTTCACTTAGTTTGAATATAAACCAACTTCCGAGTAAGACAATCACAATACTTGCCACTTTCATGAAGTTAAGAGCAATTCGTCGAGTGGGATTGTGTATTGATTTGATTGCCTTTTGGTAGGCATCCGTTTTATTTATTTTCTTTAACTCTTCCAATAATGATCCGTTGTCAGCAATGGATTGCAGCCACTCGTAATAGGCAGGGTCCTGAAAACGAAGAATATCCAACTCATCCTTTTCTTTATCGGATAAGCTATTTTTGATTTTTTTGATGTACAGATCTATTAATCTGGAACGGTTCATTGATATTGATTTTCACCTAGGACAAAATAAAAACCCATGTAGGGTGACAAGCCCTAAAAAAAAAGTGAAAAATATATCGATCCGATGCTTTGACGCAGGATTTTATAGGCACGTTTCATTTGTGTTTTGACCGTGTTGAGGCTGATATTGTTGTTGTTAGCAACACTTTCGTAAGTGTACTCCTCAAAAACAATTTTTTCGAAAATTTCTCTGCATTTGGGAGGTAACAGATAAAGGTTATCTTTTATTTCTTCAATGCGTGGGTCTGATACATTTTCTTCGCTAAGCGCATAAGCTTCACTAAGCTCAACGGTTCTTTTTTGCTTCAGGTAATTAAAGCATTCGTTACGCACTGCGAGTTTTAAATAGCCTTGAAAATCACTGATGTATACATAGCGTTTCTCGTTATAAATCTTAAGGAAAAGATTCTGAATAATGTCTTCAACAGCGGCGTAGTCCCCAATTATGGAAACGCCTTTAACGGCCAGTTCATTGTAAAAATGATCATACAGAAGCTTGAATGCCTTGTTAGCATTCCACGCGAAAGCCTGCTTTATTTTTTGATCAATTTTAGCCAACGATTCAGATTGTTATGAGAGGTAGATTGCGGCAAATGTAAATAAAAATATCTCTGAATGTTTAAATTAGTTCTAATTTTACACCAAAAATTAAGTATTGTAACCATTTCGTCAAAGATTGTAATTATCATTTATTGCAAGCTTTCGGCGTTAAAAAATGTTTCCAAAGCCATATGAATCCTGAATTTATCATTGCTAAATACTATTGCACCCAAAGTCCTCTTTGGTATACCTTAACAGAACATAGCAAAGCAGTTCGTGATAAAGCTTTGGATATTGTGAGCAATCATCCCGAATTGGAGGCTGATGCGCAATTTGTTTCTGAGGCGGCTTTGTTACATGATATAGGGATTTACCTGACAAACGCACCAGATCTGCATTGTCATGGTGCTTTGCCCTACATTTGCCATGGTTATTTAGGAAGAGAACTATTGGAGAAAGAAGGATATCCGGCTCATGCTCTTGTTAGTGAGCGCCACACGGGTACAGGTTTATCACTCATTGATATTCAACAGCAAAAACTACCCGTTCCACAACGCGATATGCTGCCTGTTACCATAGAAGAACAAATTATCTGTTTTGCTGATAAATTCTATAGTAAGAGTCGTTCATTAACAACACCCAAAAGCATTGACAAAGTTATAAAATCAATGCGCAAACATGGTGAACATCAGGTAAAACGTTTCGAAGAGTGGTGCGAGATGTTTCTTTAAATTAAGAAATAAACCGCAAATTCTCTTGCATCCTATCGCCAATAAATGGGATCTTTGTGAACCGTCCCTGAATGGCACCCAGAAGGCCAATCAACCATATTATAAGAATGCATAACCACAGTACGTTGCCAAGAAATCCCAGTGAAATAACTGATAGAATAACATTGGAAGCAGAGGCTAAAAAAGACAATATCATTACACCAAATGACTGGCGTAAATGAAATAGACCTAATTCACTTTTCGGGTTTTCATTTTGGCGCAATATTAACGCAACAACCCATCCAATAAGTGTTATATAGCTAATGGTAGCGATTAGTCGGCTTTGATCATTCATTACTAAATATTTAAGTTCGTGGACCCAAGGTACATAAAAGTTGCAGTATTTTTTGCATTTGATTTGCGATAGTTAATAATTTACTTCACCTTTGTTGCACTATGATGACAATGAGCAATATATCGAATTATCCGACCAATAGCGTCTGCTATATCTTCTAAGAAGGTCGACTCATTGTAATTATTCATTTCATTTTTATAATAATCAATTTAATTAAGGAGGATTTTACCATGATGACACTTGCTGTTTATCCGGAATCTGTGCGTGTATGCACAACATTGACTAATTCGTCAAATACATTTTACCAATCAATTATCAATTCAAAATTCAGGTTTCGACAAAAATTAAAACACGATGACTAGACAAAATATCACTATATTATTGCGAAAGATTAATCAAATTAACTTGAGTAATATCTGGAACGACATAAAAGATTCCCTTGGAGGCAGCTCTCACGATTACACTAAAATACGATTGAGCCGGGCTGTGTTTCTTCTGGCCATACCCATGGTACTTGAAATGGTGATGGAATCCATTTTTGCCGTTGTAGATATTTACTTTGTAAATAAATTAGGTGCCGACGCTGTAGCGACTGTTGGCATTACAGAAAGCGTTTTAACCATTATTTATGCCATTGCTTTTGGTTTGAGCATGGCGACTACTGCCTTGGTATCGAGGCGTATTGGTGAAAAGAATGAGAAAGAAGCCGCCAGGGAAGGACTTCAGGCAATCATTGCGGGTGTGGTAATTTCGGTGCTGATTGCAATTCCCGGAGTTATTTTCGCCAAAGATCTATTGAGTTTAATGGGTGCCTCCGCTGTTATTGTTGATGAATTATCGGCTTATACTTCGATCATGTTTGGAGGCAATATTGTGATCATGTTGCTGTTTATTAACAATGCTATTTTTCGCGGAGCCGGCGATGCAGCCATTGCGATGCGGGTATTGTGGATAGCAAATGGATTAAATATGCTGCTCGATCCACTCCTGATTTTTGGTATTGGTCCATTCCCCGAGTTAGGAATAGCTGGAGCAGCCATTGCCACCAATATTGGAAGGGGTGTTGCGGTAATCTACCAATTATACGTTTTGTGGAGGGGCAATAGTCGTATAAAAATGGCTGGTTTGAAAATAATGGCTGAATGGGAACGCATCAGGCATCTGTTGAAAATATCGATGGGAGGTATAGCGCAATCCCTCATTGCCACATCGAGCTGGATATTTTTAGTACGTATTATCTCCAATTTCGGCAGTGAGGCCCTGGCAGGATATACCATCGGTATTCGAATTATACTTTTTTCTTTATTGCCTTCGTGGGGCTTGAGTAATGCTGCGGCAACTCTGGTTGGACAAAACCTTGGGGCACGAGAACCACAGCGTGCCGAAAAAGCAGTTTGGGGAGTGGCCCGAATCAATCTGGTTTTTCTTGGTAGTTTAAGCCTTCTGTTTATCTTTTATCCCGAATGGTTTGTAAGGCTGTTTACCAATGATCTGGCCGTTGTAGAAGTAGGTGTAAGCTGTCTACGAATTGTTGCCTATGGCTTTGGATTTTATGGTATTGGTATGGTAATGACTCAGGCTTTTAACGGGGCTGGCGACACCCGCACTCCAACCCGAATTAATATTGTAGCCTTTTGGATGATCGAAATTCCATTAGCTTATTTATTGGCCATGCACATTGGTTTAAAAGAGCAAGGGGCTTTTTATGCCATCATCATTGCTGAGGCGAGTATGACATTATTGGCGGCCTACCTGTTTAAAAAGGGACGTTGGAAGAAAGAGGCAGTTTAGGACTTTGTGACAGGGTATTTAGTATTCTTAAGAAAACTGTCAATTTTGGATGGTGATGTATAAAAAACGTCAAGGACAAGCATGACGCAGTTATTGGCGTTTTATTATAGACAAATTTAGATTTATATGCTAAATGTCCTGTTATTATCCACTTGATATTTATAGCTTTGACCAAATTACACTGATAATATAATTCCAGAATCATGAAGAAATATCTTTTTTTGTTGTTAATTCCATTGATTATGACATCCTGTTTTGAAGGTAACAACACCGCTCAAGAAAAAGAAATTGCCAACATTACGGCAGTTACCATTGATGCTACAGTATCGGGTTTGACTAAAATGCATCCTTCTGCAGATGCCGGCTTAATTAAACGTGGCGTAAAACATGCAGCCTCTTTATGGCGCAATGTTGATGGTACGCCGGAAGATTTTCAGGTATTCTGTGAGAAATCATTTGTTGCTGATGTGAAGCAGAAGGAGTTGATGTTTGAAAAGGTAAGCCGAAATCTGGAAGTTTTATACGGTCATTTTAATAAGATCAGCCTCGATTTGCAACGTCCGTTGCATGAACCAATGGGTGACATCATCGACATTGATAAAGTATTTGGAGGTTTTAGTGCCGGTTCGCACCTTATCGAAGATCTGTATCGAAATAAGTTAGCTTTTAATATTGCTCTCAACTTCCCGTATTATACACTAACCGAAAAAGAAGAGAATGCAGGTAGCTGGACCCGCAAAGAGTGGGCGTATGCTCGAATGGGCGATGTTTTTACAGCACGTATTCCGGCCGAAATTTTGCAAAATGTTTCAGAGGTTGGGTCGGCATCCGAAATGTATATTGCCAACTACAACATCTATATGGGGCGTTTGGTGGATGAAGAAATGCAAAGCTATTTTCCGGAAGATATGGTTTTGTTATCGCACTGGAATTTGCGTGACGAAATAAAATCGCATTACAGCAAAGGAGCGGATGGTGTTCAGCTTCAGGGAATGGTTTACGCAGTGATGAAGCGAATTATTAACCAAACAATTCCTCAGGATGTGATTAATAATGGCGATTACCAATGGAATCCGGCAACTAACGAGGTTTATAAAGACGGTGATAAAGTTGTATTGGCAGCGGAGCCCAATGAACGATATCAGCAGATCATAAATAATTTTAAGGCCATGCAACAGATGGATGCCTACTCGCCATTAAACACTGCTGTTAAGCGGGCTTTTGCAGGAAGTATGGAAATCACACAGGCCGATGCCGAAAAGTTGTTTGTCGAGTTTATGGCGGCTGATGAACTTAAACAGGTTGGTGAACTTATAAAAAAACGATTGGGGCGTGAGCTGAAGCCATGGGATATTTGGTACGATGGATTTAAAGCGCGCAGTTCCATCGACGAAGATGCGTTAAACAAAATCACACGTTCACGCTACCCTAATGCAAAAGCATTGGATGATGATTTGGCTAACCTGCTTTTAAAACTGGGTTTTACCAATGAAAAGGCAGAATTTTTGGCAGAGAGAATTGATGTGGATGCGGCTCGCGGATCGGGACATGCCTGGGGCGCATCGATGAAAGGTGAAAACGCACACTTGCGTACCCGCATTCCTGAAACGGGGATGGATTATAAAGGCTACAATATTGCCATTCATGAATTCGGACACAATGTGGAGCAAACCATTTCATTATACGATGTAGATTATTACATGCTCAATGGCGTACCCAATACGGCCTTTACTGAAGCTTTAGCCTTTATTTTTCAAAAAAGAGATCTGGAGCTTTTGGGAATGAAGAACGAAAATCCAGAGAAAGAAGCTTTACAAGTACTGGATAATTTCTGGTCGACTTATGAGATCATGGGTGTTTCTTTATTGGATCAGCGCATGTGGTTATGGTTGTATGATCATCCGGATGCAACAGCTGAACAACTGAAGCTTGCTGTAGAAACCATTGCGATAGATATCTGGAATGAATTTTATGCACCTGTTTTTGGTGTGAAGGATCAGCCTATCCTGGCCATTTATTCGCATATGATTAATAGTCCGATTTATTTGTCCAATTATGCCTTTGGTCATTTAATCCAATTCCAGGTAGAACAATATTTAAAGACATCTGATTTTGCTCCGGAGGTAGAACGTTTGTTTAAAATCGGATCGATTACACCAAATGCATGGATGCAGGCCGGATTGCAGGAAGATATTTCAATTACATCAATGATTGAAGAGGCAGGTAAGGCTGCAAAAAGTATTGCAGGCAACTAAAATCTGTGTCGATAACAAATAAAAAAGGTAAGCCGTTTAGCTTACCTTTTTTATTGCGTTTATAATTATCAGAGAATTAATCAATGGCTAATTCAATCATTTTCTGTAATTTCTTTCGTCCAAAGAAGATGCGGCTCTTGACCGTACCGATTGGCATATCCAGTTGTTCGGCTATCTCTTTGTATTTATAGCCCTCCATGTGCATGGTTAAAGGTTGCTTAAATTCACCTTCCAACTTACCCATTTGAGTCTGTATCTCACCAGTGTAATGAATCACATCGGGTGTGTCATCGGTGTAATACTTGTTTGAAAGGTAATTTACTTCATCAACCAACATTGGCGCCTGACGCATTTTGTACTTACGTCGGTAATTGTTGATAAACGAATTGCGCATGATGGTGTGCATCCATGCTGAGAAATTAGTGTTCATCACAAATTTTTCGCGTGATGAGAGAGCTCTAAAGTTTGTTTCCTGAACAAGGTCATGTGCATCTTCCTCGTTCGCTGTCAATGTAAGGGCATAGCTAAACATCTTTTGTTGAAGCCCCAATAATCGATGGTTGAATTGTTCTGCGGTCATCTTTCTGGGTATTTTGTTTAACACTCTTGAATTATTCAACAGAATTGGTTGGGTGTTTAACCTCTGCTGTTTTCAAATTCATTTATAAATTACTAATTATTATTCTTTAAAACAACTGTTTGCCTTAAATACAAACTAAAAACGCATAAAAGTAATTAATTACTCAAATACGAAGTAAAGATGAACAAAATGGATTTAACTTCCAAATTTGTTTAATATATTTCGTACTCAATTAATCAAATTTTAATAAAAACAGACGAATTACTTAAGGAGGTAAGGGCTTATCAATCAGTTTGTATGTGATCTGCAAAGCGGATTTTAATATTTTTTCACAATTCTTGAAAAGAATTAATAGGACTTAATGGTTGTATATATTTTAAGAAAAAGAAGACATTAATCGTGTTTTGTTTAAGACTATCTGTTTACCTTTAGTGTTTTCAGTGGGGTTGATATCTATAATCTTATGAAAGTGATAAAAAAAGTATACCATTTCTATTTGGATGGATTTAAAAACCTTTCGCCGTGGGCCAGAAATTTATGGATTATTATACTGGTAAAGTTATTTGTAATGTTCGCTGTTTTGCGTTTGTTTTTCTTTCGTGATACTTTAAAAAACCGATACACCACTGATGAAGAAAGAGCGAATCATGTAATTGAAGAACTAATTAGTCATTAATAATATATTATACAGAAATGCTAGAGAACATTGATTTGTCACTCGTCAATTGGTCGAGGGCACAATTTGCACTTACAGCTATGTTTCACTGGTTATTTGTTCCTCTAACCCTGGGACTCAGTTTTATCATAGCTTTTATGGAAACAATTTATGTGAAAACAGGTAATCCGGAATGGAAGCGGATTACTAAATTCTGGATGAAGCTTTTTGGAATTAATTTTGCCATTGGCGTGGCCACTGGTATTATTCTTGAGTTTGAGTTCGGAACCAACTGGTCCAACTATTCGTGGTTTGTGGGCGATATCTTTGGGGCTCCATTGGCCATCGAAGGCATTATGGCTTTCTTTATGGAAAGTACTTTTATAGCCGTGATGTTTTTTGGCTGGAACAAAGTAAGCAAGCGTTTTCACCTGACGGCTACCTGGCTCACTGCAGCAGGAGCCAACCTTTCTGCTTTATGGATTTTGGTGGCCAATGCCTGGATGCAGAATCCGGTGGGCATGAAATTTAATCCTGAAACGGCACGTAATGAAATGCAGAATTTTTGGGACGTTTTCTTATCACCAACAGCGGTTACCAAATTTTTGCATACAACTACATCGGGCTATGTTTTAGCAGCTTTGTTTGTAGTGGGAATCAGTAGCTGGTTTTTAATTAAGAAACGACACATTTTATTTGCTAAACGAAGCATTGTGGTGGCAGCCATCTTTGGATTAGTCTCTTCGATTATGCTTGTGGCTTCAGGTGATGGGTCGGCTCGTGATGTGGCCAAAACCCAACCCATGAAATTTGCGGCAATGGAATCTTTGTACGAAGGGCAAACGCAGGCACCGCTGATTGCCATTGGTTTGTTTGGAAAGGAGCATGATGATCCGATGAACCGTGAATCTGATCAGGAATTTTTAGTAAAGATTGAGATTCCCAATATGCTTTCTTATCTGGCCTTCTTAAAAGTGGATGCTTTTGTTCCGGGGATTAAGGATATTGTGTTGGGTAATGAACAATACAATATCATGTCGTATAAGGAGAAAATACGACGGGGCTATGAGGCACAGCAAACATTAAAAGCCTTCAAAGAAGCCAAAGATGTGGATCAGGCAGAATACAACCGTTTAAAAGCCAAGTTCGATGATAAGGAATGGATAGATAATTATTTCCGCTATTTCGGATATGGAAATTATTACGATCCCAATCCGGAGCAGTTGGAGTTAAACGCCTTTAAAATTGTTCCTCCTATTTCTTTATCGTTTTATGCGTTTCACATTATGGTGATATTAGGTGGCCATTTTATGCTGCTCTTTGTGGTGGTGCTGTGGTTGATTTATCGCAAGAAGCTGGAAACTAATAAAGTGGTTCTGTATACGGCCTTATGGACAATACCATTGGCCTACATTGCCAGTCAGGCAGGGTGGATAGTAGCCGAGGTGGGACGCCAGCCATGGGTCATTCAGGATTTAATGCCAACCATGACAGCAGTTTCAAAAATTGATACCAGTTCGGTAATGATTACTTTCTGGCTATTCACCATCACCTTTGTTGCATTGGCCATTGCCGAAGTGAAGATTATGGTAAAACAAATTAAAAACGGACCTAAAGAAGGAGGACATAACTAATGTTTGGAGATTTATCACATTTAGCATTACAGCAATATTGGTGGGTAATTGTTTCGCTTCTGGGGGCCTTATTGGTGTTTCTGATGTTTGTACAAGGTGGGCAAACCTTGATTTATACGATTGGGAAAACGGGAATGGAACGTACCATGCTGGTGAATACCTTAGGACGTAAATGGGAATTTACCTTTACCACTCTGGTAACATTCGGAGGAGCTTTTTTTGCATCGTTTCCATTGTTTTACAGTACCAGTTTTGGCGGTGCCTATTGGGTTTGGATGGCCATATTGTTTGCTTTTGTATTGCAGGCCATAGCCTATGAGTTTCGTTCTAGGCCAAACAATGTATTTGGTGCACGTACCTACGAAATATTCCTGTTTATTAATGGTTTGCTAGGAACCGTTTTAATTGGGACCGCCGTTGCCACATTCTTTACCGGCTCAGCTTTTTCGGTAAATGAAATGAATCAATCGCAATGGGAGTTAAAATCACATGGTTTAGAGGCTGCTTTAAACCTACACAATCTTTCACTGGGTTTAGCGGTATTTTTCCTGGCGCGTGTTTTGGGCCTTCTATATTTTATGAACAGTGTAAAGAATGAGGATGTTTTTAATCGGGCTAAGAAGCAATTGCTGTTTAATGGTATTCCGTTTCTTGTTTTCTTTTTAACCTTTGTTATTTGGTTGTTGCTAAGGGATGGTTTCGCTGTTAATCCGGAGACATCCGAAGTTTTTATGGAGGAGTTTAAGTACTTTAAAAACTTGCTGGCGATGCCATTGGTTCTGATATTATTTTTGATTGGTGTTGTAGGTGTGTTGTTTGGTTTAGGAGCCGGTATTTTCCGTAAAGACTGCACCAAGGGAATCTGGACAGCGGGTATCGGAACGGTATTAACGGTTTTCAGTTTATTATTGGTGGCAGGATTTAACAATACTGCTTTTTATCCTTCAACTTTCGATTTACAAAGTTCATTAACTATACAAAACTCTTCGTCGAGTCACTTTACTTTGACAGCCATGAGCTATGTATCCTTGTTAGTGCCTTTTGTTTTTGCATACATCTGGTATGTATGGAAGGCTATGAATAACAAGCCAATTGATGAGGAGGAAATGAAATCGGATGATGTTCACGTTTATTAATTAGAAGATTATGAATTATTTACACGAAATATTGTGGTATTTGACTTTGCCACTCACAATCGTAATTAGTTATTACAGTGTATTGTTTGGTCTGAAGAAGTTCAATAAGCTGATTGAAGCGGATGGAGAACAAAAGGACGCGACAGAATAAAACAAAAAACCCGGTGCCATGGCACTGGGTTTTTTGTTTATGACCAAATATGATTAGTCTATGATTTAATACCCAAAAGCCATTTGGCGATGGAAACAACAATGTAATAAAGAATAACAACTGCAATACCGCCAAATCCGAATAATGAAACAGCAGCTATAGCAATGGCTAATAAAATAAAGCGCTCTTTGTTATCTGCCCACTTCATATTTTTAACTTTAAGCGAGAACATTGGCACTTCACTTACCAGCATAATGCAGAAAAATGCAACGAAGATCAGAATTACTGCTGGAGATAACCAGTTGAACCATTCAGGAGTTTGCAGAAATTTATAGGCCAGCGAAGCTGTAAAAATCCCTGTAGCCGTTGTTGTGAGGCCTAAGAAATTCTCTGTTTGGCGCGTGTCTACATTAAATTTGGCTAACCGCAAGGCCGCAAAGGCTACCATTACAAAAGGAGCCAAAATCAAGATTTGTTGAACAAGCGGCAAGGTGTTAAAGTCGGTTGTAAAATCACCGGTGAATTGAAATTTTGCTATCGACGACCAAATAGCAGCAGGAGCTACTCCAAAGCTGATCAAGTCAGCCAATGAATCCATTTCCTTACCAATTTCGCTGTAGGCTTTCAAGGCCCGGGCTGCAAATCCATCGCCAAAATCTAAAACAGAGGCGGCAAATATCAGCCAGATTGCGATGTCAATCCTTGCTTGAATGGCAAAAAATATAGCTAAAGCGCCACACAGAACATTCAGGCATGTAAGAAAATTAGGGATATGTTGTTTAATATTCATTATAGATAATTTATTATTTATGCCCGAAAGTAAAGCAAACCCGATGAGATTCAAAATTTGAAAGCACCCTATTTGAAATATGGCCTTGTATAAATTTTAGGTTAAGTAATACCTATTTACTTTTAACTTAGGATAAGAATTCTATTTTTGTGTGCAAAATAGACTTATGATTATGTGGACAGACGACTTAAGTGTAAAGAATCAGCAAATTGACAAGGAACACCAACAGCTGTTTCAACTAATAGATAATTTTTATATTGGAATTATGGATAATTCCCCAAGAGAAAGATTGGAAGAGTTGATTATAGGATTGGTTGATTATACAAGCACACATTTTGAAAACGAAGAAAAACACATGTTGTTGATGAATTATCCGGACTTGGAAGCTCATCGAAAACTACATCAGCATTTTATCGAAAAAGTAAAAAACTACCACGAGCGATTAATCAGTGGTAAGCTAATTTTATCAATTGAAGTGACTAACTTTTTAAAAGATTGGTTGGTCAATCATATCAAAGGCTCAGACCAACAGTACGCTGCTTTTGATGAGAATCGCTAAACCTGACATAGGTCAACTAACTTATAATTAATGCAAAAAAAGTAATGAATTATTTGTAATTGTAAATAATGACATTACATTTGTAGCAGATTAAACAATAGGACATGCAAAATTTTATTCATCATCACCATCATTTTTACCTGCAGAATCGGTAGGCGGTGATTGATGTGTAAAAAAAAATATTGATCGAAGGCTTATCGGAAACGGTAAGCCTTTTTTTATAAGATATACTAAATGAAAACTAGACAAAATCATATTCACCATCATCATCATTACTTTTCCATTCGGATGAGCTGATTGTGTATATTTATAACTGAAAATATATAAGGCTTATCCAAACGGGTAAGCCTTTTTTATTATTAACCTGAGTTTGATTAAAATTTCAGAATTCAGATTGTCAAAAACTGAAAATAACATAACATGGAAACTAAATTAAGAATTGCATTACAGAAGAAAGGTCGTTTAAACGAGGACTCAATGAAACTGCTTAAAGAGGCAGGTATTAAATTTAACGTAGGTAGTGGTAAACTGGTGGCTTCATCACCTAATTTCCCCATAGAGGTTTTGTTTTTGCGCGATGATGATATCCCTCAAACAGTGGCCGATAATGTGGCTGACATTGGTATTGTTGGTGAAAACGAGATGGCCGAGAAAGGTTTTTCGTTAAACATTGCCAAGCGACTGGGATTTAGTAAATGTCGTATTTCCCTTGCCATTCCTAAGGCTGAAGATTACACAGGTTTACAATACTTCCAGGGTAAAAAGGTGGCCACATCGTATCCGGTAATATTAGAGAAGTTTTTTAAAGAAGAGCGTATCGATGCCGAAATTCACGAGATTGCCGGATCGGTAGAAATTGCGCCTGGTATTGGTTTGGCCGATGGCATCTTTGACATTGTAAGTTCTGGGAGTACACTGGTAGCTAATCGTCTGAAAGAGGTTGAAGTGGTGATGAAGTCAGAGGCACTTTTAGTGGCAGCCGAAAACCTGTCGCCCGAAAAACAGGCCTTGCTTGATGAAATGATTTTCCGCATTAATTCGGTGATGGCCGCCAATTCGAACAAGTATATTTTGATGAATGTGCCAAACGATAAGGTAGCTGACATTGTTAAAATACTACCGGGAATGAAAAGTCCAACAGTATTGCCTTTAGCCGAAAGTGGCTGGAGCTCGGTTCACTCGGTTATCGAAGAAAAGAAATTTTGGGAAATCATTGGGCAACTAAAAGAAAATGGTGCCGAAGGATTATTGGTTATTCCAATTGAGAAAATGATTCTTTAGATAGTACGAAGCCCGGAGAAATTTGTGATACGGATAAAAAAAAGTAATTAATAATCCCCATGAAGGGAGTAGCCATTAGCCAGCAGCTATTAGCTATCAGCTTAATAAAAAAACGATGCAAAAAGTTCTTTATCCCCCTAAGAATAGATGGAATCAATTATTGGCACGACCCGATAATGGTTTGGAAGATGTGTACGACACGGCTCGTGGAATATTGGATGATATTCAACGAAATGGCGATTCAGCTCTCATTAAATATACCCGCATGTTTGATGGCGTTGACTTGCAGGAGCTTGAAGTAAGTCAGGCTGAGATTGATGATGCCTGCCTGCAAGTGAGTTGTGATTTGAAGAACGCGATTTTGGTAGCTCGGCAAAACATAGAGAAGTTTCACCTGGCTCAAAAGTTGTCGCCTCAAATGATTGAAACCATGCCGGGGGTGCAGTGTTGGCAAAAGAGTGTGCCCATCGAACGTGTTGGTTTATATGTACCAGGCGGAACTGCACCTTTGTTTTCAACGGTTCTGATGTTGGGCATTCCGGCTAAGATTGCAGGTTGTAAAGAAATTGTGCTGTGCACACCGGCAGATAAGGAAGGTAAGGTGAATCCGGCCATCTTGTATGCAGCTTCATTAATTGGGATTAATCGTGTTTTTAAGCTGGGCGGTATACAGGCTGTAGGTGGCATGGCTTATGGAACGAAATTGGTGCCGAAGGTATCAAAGATTTTCGGACCGGGTAACCGTTTTGTGACGGCGGCAAAGCAGTTGGTTAGCCTTAAAGATGTGGCCATTGATATGCCGGCAGGGCCTTCGGAGGTAATGGTATTGGCGGATGAAAGTGCCGAACCGTCTTTTATCGCTGCAGATCTCTTGTCGCAGGCCGAACATGGTGCCGACAGCCAGGTGATATTTGTTACCGATAGTGAAAATTTACTGGTACAGGTAGAGCAGGAAGTGGAGCAACAGCTAAGCGAATTGCCACGTCAGGAAATTGCTCGAAAGGCCTTGGCCAATAGTCGACTGATTGTGCTAAAGAATGCCGATGAAATGCTGGAAATAAGTAATGCCTATGCACCCGAACACTTGATAATTTCGATGCGTGATGATGAGTACATTGCTGGTCGGGTGATTAATGCCGGATCAGTATTTCTGGGAAATTATTCGCCCGAGAGTGCCGGCGACTACGCCTCGGGAACCAACCACACCTTGCCAACGCACGGTTATGCCAATGCCTTTAGCGGTGTTAATCTGGATAGTTATATGAAAAAGATAACTTATCAGAAAATTAGTGCAGCTGGTCTGGCAAAGCTTGGGCCATCCATCGAAGTAATGGCTGAAGCCGAGCAACTGATGGCTCACAAAAATGCGGTGACGGTGCGCTTAAAGAAGATGAATAATTAGACACAAGACATTAGTATCAAGACATAAGACTATCTTGATACTATATAAACATGAAACAAGCTGCAAGTAGCTAATAGCTATCAGCTGGCAGCTATAAGCTTATATACATGAAACCATTAAATCAACTTATACGACCTAATATTAAAGATCTCAAGCCTTATTCGTCGGCACGTGATGAGTATACCGGTGAGGCGGCAGTTTTTCTCGATGCCAACGAAAATCCGTTTAATCAGCCTTATAATCGATATCCCGATCCTTATCAACGAAAGGTAAAAGAGAAAATTTCGGCTCTGAAAACCATAGATACATCCAATATCTTTTTGGGCAATGGGAGCGATGAACCCATCGATTTGTTGTTTCGAGCCTTTTGCGAGCCTGGTATCGATAATGTGGTATCCATCGACCCAACTTATGGTATGTACCAGGTGGCAGCCGATATAAATAACATTGAAGTTCGTAAGGTACTCTTAACCGATGATTTTGAGCTGGATGTGGATGGCCTGCTGGCTGCTTGTGATGCGCAAACGAAGCTCCTGTTTATCTGCTCGCCTAACAATCCTACGGGTAACTGTTTTAGGCTGGAAGATATTGAGTCTGTTCTAAAATCCTTCCAAGGCATAGTGGTGTTGGATGAAGCCTACATTGATTTTGCACCCGAAAAGAGTTTGCTTTCGAAACTTAATGAGTTTCCGAATCTTGTTGTATTACAAACCTTCTCGAAGGCATGGGGTATGGCTGGCATCCGTTTGGGAATGGCATTTGCTTCGGAGGCGATTGTAAAGGTGTTGAGTAATATTAAATATCCATACAATGTAAACATACTAACACAGGAAAAGGCATTGGAATTACTCGAAAAGGCAGATGATAAACAAAGCTGGGTGGAGCTGTTACTGAAGGAACGGGCGATGATGCAACAAGCTCTTGCTGATCTGTCTTTTGTGCAAAAAGTATATCCATCCGATGCCAATTATTTGCTGGTGAAGGTTGATGAGGCCAAGGCGATTTATAAGTACCTTGTGGAAAAGAAAATTATTATCCGCGACCGTTCATCGGTTTCTTTGTGTGATGGATGTTTACGCATTACCATTGGCCAGCCATCGGAAAATAAGTTGCTGTTGGATGAACTAAGGAAGTATTAGAAAAGAGACATAAGGCTCAGATGCTGCCGCACGAGTCTTCTCGTGTTGTAAATAACTAAGTTGATAGTCCACACGAAGAAATTCGTGCGGCAGTGTTTGATACTGTTTTTAACAAAGCTGCTATAGCCATCAGCCGGCAGCTAGAAGCTAAAAAAAATGAAAAAACTACTATTTATAGATCGTGACGGAACATTAATACTCGAACCACCAGTGGATTATCAGGTGGATAGTTTGGAGAAGCTGGAGTTTTATCCGGGTGTATTTCAAAACCTGTCAAAGGTGGTTGATTTACTCGATTACGAATTGGTGATGGTCACCAACCAGGATGGCTTGGGAACCGAATCTTTTCCTGAAGATACTTTTTGGCCGGCTCAGAATAAAGTGTTGAAGGCACTGGAAAACGAAGGTATCAACTTTTCAGATATTTTAATCGATCGTTCGTTTCCGGAGGATAATGCCCCAACGCGTAAGCCACGCACCGGCTTACTTACCAAATATCTGGAAGGCGATTACGACCTGGCTAATTCTTTTGTTTTGGGCGATCGTATTACCGATGTTGAATTGGCGAAAAACCTGGGCTGTAAGGCTATTTTTTTAAAGGATGAAGAGGCAGCCAATACCCAACTCAATAACTCACAACTATCCAATGTTTGCACCTTGACTTCAACCAGCTGGAGTGAGATCGCCAGTTTTTTGTTTCAAACTGAACGCTCAGCCACTGTGGAGCGTAATACAGCCGAAACAAAGATTAAAGTCGACATTAACCTCGATGGCAAGGGTCTTTGTAACATTAAAACGGGGCTCAACTTCTTTGATCATATGTTGGAACAGATTGGTCGTCACTCGGGTTGCGATTTAAGCATTCAGGTAGATGGTGATCTGCAGGTTGATGAGCATCATACCATCGAAGATACGGCCATTGTGCTGGGTGAAGCCATTAAAAAAGCATTGGGTGATAAGCGTGGTATTGAGCGCTATGGTTTTTATCTGCCTATGGACGATTGTCTGGCGCAGGTAGCACTTGACTTTGGTGGACGATCATGGTTGGTTTGGGAGGCTGATTTTAAGCGCGAAATGATTGGCGATATGCCCACCGAGATGTTCTACCACTTCTTCAAGAGCTTTTCCGATGCGGCGGCTTGTAACCTAAACATCAAGGCCGAAGGCAGGAACGAACACCACAAAATTGAAGGCATCTTTAAAGCACTTGCCAAAGCCATTAAAGCAGCTATTCGTAAAGATCCGTATAACAACCGTTTGCCAAGCACGAAGGAGATGTTGTAGAAATTTATCGAATAATTAAACTTGTAAGGTCTATTTAGATTCAGGATGTAAAATTAATTAGACTAATTAGTTGAAATGGTCAAAAATTCACTTTATCTTTTTTAAAATTATAAACCGAAACCTTTGCAAGGCAATAATACCATTAAGTCTCAGATTAATAGTTATTTAAGTTGGTTTTGTTTTGGATTTCCATTAACTTAAAGATGTGATTAAAAAGGAGTTACATATGAGTTTTGTATCGCATCATGTCGAACGTAGAACGCGAAAAAATACATTTTTACGCCAAATTAACCAGATCATCGACTGGCCTCACATTGAGAAGGAAATAAA